>NZ_AOLW01000081.1 GCF_000336615.1 Haloarcula amylolytica JCM 13557 | reverse complement strand
TGGGGTCCGGATGAGGCCGTCATGCGACGGTCGAATCTGGGCTCCGCAAGGGGGCTTAAGTCGTAACAAGGTAGCCGTAGAGGAATCTGCGGCTGGATCACCTCCTACTGACCGGGATCAGGCCTCTGGCCTGACCCACCTACATTGACTGGTGACCACAAGTCACCGCGAGTCGGCAAGCGCCGACTACTGCATGGGCCCGCTGGGCTCACAAAGACCTATCCGAGGCGGATATCCCCTCANGACCACAAGTCACCGCGAGTCGGCAAGCGCCGACTACTGCATGGGCCCGCTGGGCTCACAAAGACCTATCCGAGGCGGATATCCCCTCATCGGGATGTCGGGTGCAACTCCCGACGGGTCCGTACTTCGTATCACCGACGAATCCGTCCCCTTAAATGTGGGACGGCGTTCGGATGTGATACGACGACAGATGCACCAGGCCGGGTGAAACCGAGCCTGGGAAGGGTCGATTCGCC
>NZ_AOLW01000080.1 GCF_000336615.1 Haloarcula amylolytica JCM 13557 | reverse complement strand
TTGAACGAGTCACAACGACGTTGGCTACTATGCCAGCTGGTGGATTGCTCGGCTCAGGCGCTGATGAAGGACGTGCCAAGCTGCGATAAGCCATGGGGAGCCGCACGGAGGCGAAGAACCATGGATTTCCGAATGAGAATCTCTCTAACAATTGCTTCGCGCAATGAGGAACCCCGAGAACTGAAACATCTCAGTATCGGGAGGAAAAGAAAACGCAACGTGATGTCGTTAGTAACCGCGAGTGAACGCGATACAGCCCAAACCGAAGCCCTCACGGGCAATGTGGTGTCAGGGCTA
>NZ_AOLW01000079.1 GCF_000336615.1 Haloarcula amylolytica JCM 13557 | reverse complement strand
AAGGACTGGGCAAGACCGGTGCCAGCCGCCGCGGTAATACCGGCAGTCCAAGTGATGGCCGATATTATTGGGCCTAAAGCGTCCGTAGCCGGCCGGACAAGTCCGTTGGGAAATCGACGCGCTCAACGCGTCGGCGTCCAGCGGAAACTGTCCGGCTTGGGGCCGGAAGACCTGAGGGGTACGTCCGGGGTAGGAGTGAAATCCTGTAATCCTGGACGGACCACCAATGGGGAAACCACCTCAGGAAGACGGACCCGACGGTGAGGGACGAAAGCTAGGGTCTCGAACCGGATTAGATACCCGGGTAGTCCTAGCTGTAAACGATGCTCGCTAGGTGTGCCGTAGGCTACGAGCCTGCGCTGCGCCCTAGGGAAGCCGAGAAGCGAGCCGCCTGGGAAGTACGTCTGCAAGGATGAAACTTAAAGGAATTGGCGGGGGAGCACCACAACCGGAGGAGCCTGCGGTTTAATTGGACTCAACGCCGGACATCTCACCGGTCCCGACAGTAGTAATGACGGTCAGGTTGACGACTTTACCCGACGCTACTGAGAGGAGGTGCATGGCCGCCGTCAGCTCGTACCGTGAGGCGTCCTGTTAAGTCAGGCAACGAGCGAGACCCGCACTTCTAGTTGCCAGCAATACCCTTGAGGTAGTTGGGTACACTAGGAGGACTGCCGCTGCTAAAGCGGAGGAAGGAACGGGCAACGGTAGGTCAGTATGCCCCGAATGGACCGGGCAACACGCGGGCTACAATGGCTATGACAGTGGGATGCAACGCCGAGAGGCGANGCTAATCTCCAAACGTAGTCGTAGTTCGGATTGCGGGCTGAAACCCGCCCGCATGAAGCTGGATTCGGTAGTAATCGCGTGTCAGAAGCGCGCGGTGAATACGTCCCTGCTCCTTGCACACACCGCCCGTCAAAGCACCCGAGTGGGGTCCGGATGAGGCCGTCATGCGACGGTCGAATCTGGGCTCCGCAAGGGGGCTTAAGTCGTAACAAGGTAGCCGTAGAGGAATCTG
>NZ_AOLW01000078.1 GCF_000336615.1 Haloarcula amylolytica JCM 13557 | reverse complement strand
TTGGCTCCCACGGAAAGAAGCCATTCCGCTCGCGATAGGCACTGATCTGGTCCTGAAACTCTTGTTCCTGGAAGTCTGGCTCGTCGCCGTGGATGTCTTCGGGTGAGACGCCGTCGGGAAGATGCTCATAGCCCGTGATATTCTCCGTGTCATCCTCCTGCTCAGGTTCGTGTCGGTGCTGCCCACACTCCCTGCAGGTCCAGATCATGCGGTCAAGATGTGGGTGGCACTCGAAGCCATCGAGTCCGTGAGATTCGTGTCCCGTCACGGCGCCACACTGCCGACAGTGGAACCCGATACCGATTATCTCCGGTTCGGCTCTTGCCTGATGGCGCTGCACNTCGTGTCCCGTCACGGCGCCACACTGCCGACAGTGGAACCCGATACCGATTATCTCCGGTTCGGCTCTTGCCTGATGGCGCTGCACGACGCCGGGAACAAGCCAGTACGTGCCGTCGTTCTGTCGGAACTCATCCGTGAGCTGCTGGAACTCCGAGCGGTCGGTGACCGGCGACCCGTCCTCGAGATAGATCCGTGGCTGGACGTCGTCTCCATCCCAGTTAGTCTGTTTGTCGGCTGTCTCCAAGAGCGCCTGTCCGGGTTCCTCGTCGATCGTGGTTTCGGTCGGCAGCTCGGGCCAGCCCTGCGTGAGAGTGGCGGCTGGCTCGGTGCCGAAGGCTGCTCGACACTTCACGGTTCCATGGGAGACACCCTCGCCGCTCGCGATGCTATCAGACACGGAGAAGGCCGCAGCGCCGAGGGCTCGTGCATGGAAGTCAGTGTTCGCTTCGACGAGTGCCAGAATAACCCGCCCGAACGTCCACTCCCCAAGTGGGCTGCTATCCTGATCGTCGGACGAAGTCTCTGAGATGTCGGTTTGAGCGCAGAACGGACACTGGCGTTCATCCCGGGGAATATCCTGTCCACAGGTCGTACAGGTACGAGCATCATCCTCTGTATGGTCGGGATACTTGGTGGATTCGAGGACTCGTTCCCGTCCGTTCCCTCTCGTTTCAGGGTCGGAACTCGCGGCACCGAGGATATCCGCGGGATCGTACTCAGGATTTCGGTCAGTCACACGCTTGGTTGCGTTCGTCATCGTATTTAAACTCCAGCCCCGAGGGAAGCACAAACCNGCGGGATCGTACTCAGGATTTCGGTCAGTCACACGCTTGGTTGCGTTCGTCATCGTATTTAAACTCCAGCCCCGAGGGAAGCACAAACCAACAGAGAGCGAGAGTCTTGCCTGATACAGTGAAACAGTTGTCGACCTGATGATGTTGTCACTGGTTGCCGTGCAAAATGTAGAGCTTGAAGTCAGCAGAGAGCTGTGAGAAGTAAGGCGGTTATTTATCAAGTCGGTGGTCCATTCTGCAAATAGGGATCTTGGACCTGTGGAACCGAACCGGGCCGTCTCACCTGTTATTTCGGTTATTTTGATGGTCGCAATTGCAGTCATACTAACCGCAACTATCTCGATATTCGTTCTTGGATTCACAGAAGACCTCAACGACACTGCGCCAGTTGTAGGCCAAACGAGCGGTGAATTTGAACCCGGTAGTAGTTCTGATGAACAGATTGTTCGAATTACTCACATTGCAGGTGATAGGGTGCACGTTGAGAATATTGAGATTATCGTTCAGGCATCTGGCCCAAATCTTGATTCCAACGCACGATTGGTCAATTTACCCGCTGATAGCTACTTCTCGAATGCCATTGACTCCACAAATGTTCAAGGCGACGATATAATCGATACCAGTAACGGAGCTCCGAACCAAGTTATCGTTCCTGCAGATCCAAACACATGGGCTGCGGGGGATACAATACAATTCCGAATAAAGGTTGGTGGAGCCGATTTCCGTGAACCACCGGACAGAACAGGGCCAGAAGCTAACGAACTTGAGGTCACTATCGTCTATACTGATACTGAGTCAAGTGCTATCCTGTTTGAGGAAACGTTTAGACCATAATCAACGTATAGGAGTGTAGTCCCGTAGCTGTTGAATACGCGCTGTGCATCTTGCACAGCCTGATCTACCAACCTAGAGACAGATACCAGTGTTTTGCTGTCTTCGGTAAGAACCGAGACCAAGGCAGGACGAGTTGGCTACTCGCCGTCCGTGCTGTCCGTCACTTCTGCGATGAACGTGTCCGTGGCCCTGTCCAGATCGTACTGGTTGATGAGTTCGAGGGCAGCCAGCGCTGCGCCTGTGTCTACGAGGTCTGCGGCGAGCAACCGTTTGAGACGAAGAGAGCCTTTGTCGGCACGGTCGGAATCTGAACCTCGCATCTGGGAAAATTCCATGAAGAGTCGTCGCCACGCAGTCGCCGAGCCGGTCACCGTGAGATTCCAGTCCGGGGCTTCATACCTAGAGGACGACTGCCGGCGGTAGTGGCCTTCAAGTCTGTCNGTCACCGTGAGATTCCAGTCCGGGGCTTCATACCTAGAGGACGACTGCCGGCGGTAGTGGCCTTCAAGTCTGTCGAGCAAGTCGTCGATAATCGTGCCCTTCTCAACGGTCCGTCCGTGTATGGCGTAGTCTGGGTCGACGAGATTGCGCCACTCGTCGTAGGAGGCGATATCGTACTCGACAGCTAGCTCGACCTCGACTGTTTCGAGACAATCGGCCTTCCCGGGTTCATTGACTCGTCGAAGTCGATCTGCGGTCCCTTCGGCGTGGACTGTGAGGTCTGGGAACTGCGCTTCGCTAGATGCTGGGTGCTGTTCTCCGGTCTGATCGCTGTTGGTGGTCTTCGATGCCATGGGTACTGTCGGGACGCTCTCACTGGACCGCCCCGCACCCGACTGGGNGTTGGTGGTCTTCGATGCCATGGGTACTGTCGGGACGCTCTCACTGGACCGCCCCGCACCCGACTGGGGGTGCAAAAACTCACAGTCTGGTCGACTAATCGCTGAAGAATTGGCACACACCACTGTCTCCGGAGAAAACCACCAGACAGCGATGGTATTTTCACTCGAAATACGGTGTGTTAAGTCTGGGACTAAAGCCGGTCTCAAGGGGGTGTCGTAGGGACCCTCCTGAGGTTAGTTTGTCCTCGTTGCCTTCCCTAACTGCCTTTTATTTCATATAAATACAGAAAATATTAAAACGCTAAACAGGTAGTTGTCAATTATGGATAGCAACCTCACACCCGACGAGTGGGATCGAATTAGAGCGTTCGCACGGGCTGCAGATTGCCGCCAACGACCCGAGATACTGCTCCCTGAGGAAGCCCTTAAAAGCGACTAAGATACAATCACGTTCTGGTCCGCACCTGATGACTGGCTCCTACAATG
>NZ_AOLW01000077.1 GCF_000336615.1 Haloarcula amylolytica JCM 13557 | reverse complement strand
AGAGGGGGTGACGTAAAAAGGTACTACATGTCAGGCCAGGCCTTGGCGGCCCGACCGACGCCAGTAACGTCCTTGATCCAGCGGGCGGCAATCGCCTTCTTCAGCAGTTTCGCGGGCAGCCCGCCGAAGGTTTCGATGGGCATGTTCACAACGTCGTGGGCAACGGCCTTCTCGCCGACCGAAACGACGGTTCCCTTGTCCTTGTGGGTCCACGTTTTGAGCGGCTGGCCCCGCACGGCGCGAGCGAGGTTCTCGCCGGCAACCTCGGCGGCTTGCCAGGCGGCCTGGGCCGTCGGCGGTGCGGGCTGGTCGCCCGGCTGGTCAATCAGCGCCGAGTCACCGATCGCAAAGACGTGCTCGTCGTCGGTCTGGAAGTTCCCTTCCGCGTGGACGCGGTGGTTGCGGTCGTCTTTATCGAGGTCGACATCCTGCATGCAGTCCCGGCCGGTGATGCCGCCGGTCCAGACCAGCACGTCGTAGTCCAGTTCGTCCTCGTCGCCGATGTAGACGGTCTCCTCGTC
>NZ_AOLW01000076.1 GCF_000336615.1 Haloarcula amylolytica JCM 13557 | reverse complement strand
CCCTCCACGACGATGAACAGCTGGTCGTCACTCATTTTCGACCGCCTCGACGAGCAGCGTCGTTTCGGGCAGGTCGTCGCGAGAGGTCGACAGGAACTCGGACGTCTCTAGCGTTGCCTCGATCAACTCGACCAGTTCCTCCGAGACATCGCCAAAGTGAACGATGGCGTCGGGATCGGGGTAGTTGTCGTACTGCTGTGCAGCCGTCTTGTCTGTCTCGTTTCCACTCATAATCAGTCGGCAGAGCGCCCTCTATGGAACGCCCCTCACCCCGCTGGGGCACAGAAATCACACGATGGCTTGCTCCTCGGTATCCGATTCATCGCGATGAGCCTTACCTGCCTCCAGAAGCGGGACCGCCGGACCGGCCTGCCGGTCCAAGGTGGAGCGTGTCCCCCGAGCGCAAGCGCTCGGGAACCGTGAGCGTGAGAGTGAGCGAAAGAGAGGGTGGTACGGCTCCTCGATTATTCCGCGATTACGTTCCCGTCCTCGTCGATGGCGTACCTGAGTGGGTACACGTTGCCGTCGATATGCGTGGCCTTCTTCGGCAGCGTCTCGTTCAACCACGCTTCACGGTCGGCGTCAGTCTGGATATCCTCGTTCGGGGAGTGGACGCTGAACAGGTCCATGCTCACCCAGCGATTGACCGTCAGCTCGCCGGACGGGGAGTACACCTTCACCCGCTCCTTTTCAGCGTCAACACCGACGACGGCGAGTGCAGACGTGCCCTCGGTCGTTTTCAGTCCATCACCGATATCCACGGCATCAGGGTCGATATCGAGGTCGTCGCACTGCTGTACAGCCGTCTCGTCTGTCTTGTTCTTACTCATGATCGGTTGGCGGCACGCCCTCTGTGGGACGCCCCTCGTCCCGCTGGGGCACAGAAATCACACGATGGCTTGCTCCTCGGTATCCGATTCATCGCGACGGATCTCGCGTGCCCGCTCTCGAAGGCGAGACTGGACTGGCGTCCGGTTCTCGTGCTTGTTTTCGTAGGCGAGATACCGCTTGACCGTCTCCATTGAGTGCATACAGTTGATGCCGGCGACGATTGGCTGGAGATGATCGGCGTCCAGCAACCGCTCTGGCGGGAGTTTGTCGAGAATTGGGTCAGGAGTGTCGCTCATGAATCCTCCTCTCGGAAGTCATCGAGTGTCGTCCTGCGTTTGTACCGACAGCCCGGGTAGTGAGCCAGAAGCGTCTCGTCGACGGCCTCCCAGAAGCCGACCTTGTGCGGCGCAACCGACTGCCAGAACCGGGCGCGTGCCAGTGCTGCCGCAACTCGCTGGCGTTCCTCACGACGCCACTGCTCGCGCTCAATCATCGCCATGCCGACGCTCCCTCCGGTCGATCCGCCATGTACGAGCTGGCAAGCTCCAGCCCAGCATCGAGTGACTGCCGCGTCCCGACCAGTTTGGTCGCCCGTTCGAGCGTCCAGCCGTCGTCGCCACCTTTGAGCAGGAGTGTTGCTCCGGTGTCGGGAATGTGCCACCCGATCGTATCGTTACCAGCGGCGAAAAATTCCCATTCGCCCGCAGCGGCCTCCTGTGCTGCGCTCTGCGTGTCAATCAGCGCATCCGAGCGCGGGCCACCAGCGCCGAAATCACCCAACGTGGCCGTTCCTGCTGCGTTCATGCAGCGACCTCCCGGCGGTCCCAGCCAGCGAGTTCGGCGTCGATGGCGCTGATGATGGTTGTGACCTGTTTCTCTAACGTGTCTGCCTGCTCGCCGTTGACGTCCAGAAGCGAGCGAAGTTCGAGTACGTCCGGGAGGTCGATACTGTCTGATCGCCGGGCCACCATACGGAGGACAACCGCTTGAACATCGGCGCTGCCGGACTGCCCTCGAACAGTCGTCGCGATGGACTCGACGAACTGTGCGGTGAGTGGCTGCGACAGGTCTTCCGAACGACGGCAGGACATATTTCGAGACATCCTCTCACCCGCCAGAGGGACACAAAATGGGGGGTTGCTGCCGCTGTGAACGGAGTTTGTGGTTACTGTGCTGGCTGAACTACCTGCTCAATGAGACTGCCTAATCAGTATGGCAACTCGGGCTATCAATCGGGCACTCAGTGTTATGAGCGTAAAATGATGTTTCCTGGTCCCGTACTTCAGCTATGACACTTACACAGCCGTCTTTATCTTCTGTATTGAAGCTATTCCACTCCCCATGTTCATGACGGGTCATTACTGTTAATGGTGCATCTGGCCAGACACAATCAACGATAATCCAATCAGGGTCAACCGTCAATTCGCGGGTCTCCGTATGGACTACTTCACCGGTATCAGTGCGTTCTATTCGTAATTCCACTGGGACCTCCGTAGATTCTGTGTTTACGAAACTGAATTCCTGCATCGTGGCATACTCCTTACTGCCAGTAGAGGAACAGCCCGCCAGAATTCCGATTCCCCCACACACAGTAACACGAAGGAACTGCCGCCGCTTCATGACTAAGCTCTCCGGCGGCTCCGGTAAGTGCCTTCCCTGTACTGCTCATTAGCGGAGCAGACCCACCAGCTTCGGGGGGACTACCACTGGCTACCCAGTCCACCCGCCGATCTCAACCTGCGTACTGTCTGCCGGAGCATCGCCTGCTGTCCTCGCAACTGCATCAAACGGAGGCTCGACAAGACACGGCACTCCGTCGTCGTATGTCCGGTCGGAACGTTTCACACAGTCGACCGGCAGGATAGGGCTACATTCACTACAAGAGTGCGTTGCCCCGCCGAAGCCGTTGATACTCACCGACCAGGAGATGATACTTGCGAGCCGATACGTCTCCGCCGCTGGCCGGCGAGTGCTGGCGGTCCGGCACCCTACAGCTCCACAGACATCGCAGGTGACGAGATGGTCTCGATCTGCCTCGTGGAAGAGCGAAGCGGCCTGCTCAACGTTATCGCGGTCCTGAAGCGCACACGCCCGGCAAATCGTGAACCGAAACACGCCGTCTTCTCGGTCCACTTCGTCGGGCCACCGGACGTAGGTGTACGCCTCGCCAGAGATATCGGCTCTGTCCCCACAGAATCGACAGCACTCGGCCGTTGCCCCGGGCTGGACGTCGGTCACCGAGACCACCGTGCAAGTGTTGACTGCTCGCGAGCAGTGTCCACGGGACAGAGAAACCGCCATTTATAC
>NZ_AOLW01000075.1 GCF_000336615.1 Haloarcula amylolytica JCM 13557 | reverse complement strand
GTTACAATAACCTTTCAGCAGCGGGCCAAGACGTGTTCGACCAAGCACTCCGTGCTGATGGGATTGCCACAGTGAATCAGTCACCGCCAGATTTCGACTATCCAGATGATACAATGGACTATACCTACGTCGAAAAAAACGGGACTATATACACTATAGGCACTGGATCAAATCCATGCAGGGTGTGTGCCCTCGTGGAGCCACTTAGTATCGTGGCTGGGCTCGCGGGGGTCATCCTGCTACTGAGCGGAGTGTATCGCCTGATAAGCAGGGAAGCTGACGCTCCATAGAGCTGATGATCGGTAGAGTGTCTTTTTTACGGCCTTGTTTCAGCTCGGTCGCAGGTCTCGTTCACGACCAATTCTGATTAGCACCAGAGCTTTTGTCGTCTGCAAGTTACAGTTACTGTACTGACCACTCCTGTCTGGGAATAGAATCACGCTTTAACCAGCTCTAGTCACCGAATTTTCTGCGCCCCAGCGGGGTGAGGGGCGTCCCA
>NZ_AOLW01000074.1 GCF_000336615.1 Haloarcula amylolytica JCM 13557 | reverse complement strand
ATCGACGAGAGCGAACTGGAGGAGGCTAACCCGAACAACCGGACCGTTCGGGCGCTGACCGAAGTCATGACCGTGTTAGACTCAATTGGTCAGGCACGAAACGCCGACGACCTCTTCCTGGTCAACTCTGGCTCCGGCTCAGAGTACCTTGTCGATACTCGAACAGGGAGTTGCGAGTGCAAGTGGAAACAGTTCAACCCCGGCAAGGAGTGCAAACACCAGAAGCGGGTCGCCTTCGCGACCGGCGAGCGACCCATTCCACAGTGGGTTGACGACGACGCTCTCGACGACCAGTTTGGACTACACGTTGACGGCGAACCACGGAAAGCGGTCGCTGACGGCGGGGTCATGCAGGTTCGGTTTGACGACGGCCCCGTCACGAGTCCAGCTGAGGACCCCTTGGCTGTCACCTCCGAGGATGAACCACGCACGAAACGAGCGAAGCAGGAAGACATCGACGTTTCCTTCCTCGCAAAGCCCGGTCGCTATGAGGTCCACTCAGCGTCAGATAGCCGGTACGAGGTGGATGTGCTTGAGGAGACGTGCAGTTGTCCCGATGAGGCCGAGCGATGCAAGCACCGTCGCCGGGTCGAGATCGAGATCGAAGCCGACCGAGTTCCCCGCCCGGATGGGAAACTGCCAGACGCCTAACCGGGGGCCGCAGTGTGTTTTCTGCCCCTCTGGTCAGGTGAGAGGATGTCTCGAAATATGTCTTCACAAACTGTCCAGACAGCGTTGTCTGCAGCTACGCCGGGGTGTCCCGAGTGTGGCGGCGAACTCGATAGCACCAGCCGAGAAACGCACTGCGAGGACTGTGGCCTGGTGACCGAGCAAGACCAGATTGACCGCAGGCCAGCGTGGCAGACGTACGACAAGGAGGAACAGAAACGGACGGGCGCACCTCGGACGGCCACTCGGCATGACCAAGGCCTGTCGACGAACATCGGGAGCGTCGAGAGTGCAGATATCTCTCCGAGACGGCGTCGACGGCTTGCTCGCCAGCGACAACTCCACGGCCGGTCGAAGTTCACCAGCAAGCGCGACCGGAATCTCGCTCACGGGCTTGGCGAAATCCGACGCATCGCGAGTGCCCTGTCTGAGAGCAAGGCGGTGAAAGAGCAGGCATCTACGTTCTTCCGGGAAGCCCAGAACAAGGACCTCCTAATCGGGCGCTCAATCGAGGGCGGTGCAGCGGCCGCTGTGTATGCTGCCTGCCGATGCAACGGCCTCGTGACGATGGAGACGGTAGCCGATGTTGCCCGGTGTTCTGCATCGCACGTCTGGAACTGCTACCGGACGTTCTTGGTGGAACTCGATCTCCCAATCCCAGTGTCGCTTCCGGTGGACTGGGTGGCACGGATTTGTTCGGACCTTCCATTCGCCGTTTCCCCGGAGATTCGCCAGCGGGCACTCGAACTGGCAGAGCAGGCGACCGAGTCAACAGCGGTCAACGGGCGACCAGACGGTATCGCAGCTGGCGCTCTATATCTCGCCGGGAAAGAGTCAGACATCCGGCTCACGCAAGCGACGATCTGCGAGCCGCTGGATGTGCATATTACGACGGCCCGGCAGTGGTTCCAGGAGATCGAGGAGCATATCGTTGAATGAATTCTCGCGACGGCCTGTTTTACGGGCCCTGGTGGGGTGCAGGGCGAGCCAGCAAGCACGTCCTGAGAGAGACATATGTCAGTTACTGATACTCCAGAATCGGCGGCACAGCACGACTCTGAGACTGTTCTTGCGTCGGTCCCAGCGCTACGGTCGCCAACGAAAGTCGCATCGTTTGTCGAACGAGTTCTCGTCGAACTTCGTCACGAAGCGGTGGCTGCTCGGTACGTGACCGATCTAGACCGGGCTGGAGCGACGACAATCTGGTGCCGGGTCGAGCACACGCCGCTGGACGTCGACGCAGAGTACGTCCAGATTCGAGACGACCCACGATTGGGTGTTGATATCGAGCCGTGTTCGCAGGCGACGGTTCGAGAACGACTGTGCCAGTGTCTTGACCACGATCGGACTGGGCGCGTCGACGTCCGGCCGCTGGCCGGTGTCTCGATGGGCGACGACTGAGCTGTGCTTCAGGTCTGGTCTCGCATTGGCAGGTCGAGATCGCCGAGGGCAGCGTGCTGGCGGAGAACGCAGAGATGCGGGCAGACGGTCGTCGCCTGGAAGACTTCGCAACTGCACCAGCCGGCGTGGGTCCCGTTTGGATGCTCGGACAGCGAGCAGTTCACAGGACAGTCGCCGTCGACGGAGACGAGAAACAGGTCCGGACGGCCGCCCTTCGTTACGTCGACACTGGCATCGAGGGCGGCGTTCCACGTTGCTGATCGGTCGTCACGAATCTTCCGGAAGTCAAGATCACGGGTCCCGCTGGGCTGGCGGGATATCCACTGATCTGGGGGCGAACACTCGCTAGTCGTAGTGGGGGACTCGGCTGTTTTCATGATGAGTCCTCGTACTAACACATATACCCTCAAACAGCAAAAAAGTTGCTATAGAGGCGATACAGAGCGTATTTTGTGCTTCTCTAGTGGCTGAGAGAATCCAACAATGAGTAGTGGATACCGACGAGGGAACACGGGGCCGAAAAAGTTGAAGTGGCGATGGAAAGATGCAACTGAGAATCGGTCGCTGCCCCAATCGTGGGCCGACAACGGGCGCACAGAATCTCCCAAGGAGAACGAAGTGCAACTGTATGCAATCCAGTGTCGGGCCGGGCTCTTACTTGAGTGGCTAGTGAATACACGAACAGGAAAGCTACTCAGAGGGCCACTGAGTGAGAAGCCGGGGATTCGTGTTCTGTACGTCACCGCTGACGGTGAGTATGCAGTCCTGAAAGAGTCCGAAGCCCGCGAAATTGACGGCAGTTGGAAGCCACCCAAGCAGTTCACCAGCGTCATCGCGAAGGACATAGAGGAGGCTGATCCCGTTCCAGACTCCAGCCAGGACTACTACCGACGGGGGGTTGAAGACCTGTACGACCCGTCGTAGCTGCTATGAGGTCTCTTTCGCTACTGAGTACGACAGAATCAGGTGTGTCGAGTCGGAGTACTGGTAGGGATGAGTGAGAGTGAATACGCTGAGACGGTTGCGTGTCCACATTGCGATGCCCCGAACGGAATAGACCCGATTCATGATGGGGAAATACGACGTGGAACCACCTGTACCGAGTGCCGCGAGTGGTTCCCCGTCTTCTCCAGTGGAGACTCGTGATCGAACACTCGACAGGCAGTCCTTCTATAGCGACGTTCTCCGGCAGGCCAGATTTTGTGACTCTCTGGTGGCCGAGAGAGCATGGCTTCGCCACAGATCGACGTCGACGAGATTGTTGAAACGCTTGAGCAAATTCGCCAGCGGGGACACAGCGCGCACACGGTCTTCCGAGACTGGGTCAACCTCATGCTGTTCGCACTGCAGGACCGAGACGATCCATATCTGGAGATTGTCGACGACTATCGCGAGCGCGGTGACATGGCCCATCCAGACGGACAGCGCTCGGTCGACCTCTTCGCCAAGGCGTTCGGCCAGCTCCAAGAACGGATGGCGGCCACCGATGCTGACGTTCTGGGTGCTGTCTACGAGGAATACGGACTGTCCAGCGATGCGTTCGGCCAGCACTTCACACCACACACCGTCTGCGAGACAATGGCTAAGATCGCCGGCGTCGGAGACGAGAATGATACCGAGGACCGACAGACGGTCCTTGACCCGGCCTGTGGGAGCAGTCGGATGCTACTGGTCGCCGGTCGAAAGCAGCCAGACGCGCTGTTTGTCGGGCAAGATAAGGACCCACTGTGTGCCCGAATGACGGCGTCGAACTGCTGTTTCCTGAATCTGGACGCCTACGTTATTCAGGGCGACTCGCTGACTGTCGAGTTCCAGCGAGCGTGGCAGACCTTGTACTCTTCGCTGGGTGGGAGCGTTCGCGAACTCGACGACGAGGAGGTCGAGGAGCTTCACGAGTGGGTGACCGATGCCTTCGAGAACACGGTCGAAGGAGACAACCAGCCCAGTCCAGCGCAGGGGACAGACACGGGCGCGGAAGAGCGAACACCACGCGTCGGGATGTCTGTTCCGAGTGAGCAGGCCAGTCTGGGTGCGTTCGAGGGCAGCGATTGACGGCTGTTTTGTGTGCCCCAGTCGGGTGCGGGGCGGTCCAGTGAGAGCGTCCCGAGAAGACCCATGTCAAGTGAACCAGATGTAGAGCCAGAGACGGCTCCAGACTCAGTTGAAAAGGTCGAACGAACGGACTTTGGGTGCAGTATGGAAGCACGGTTGGATCGAGGCACTGACACTCGCGATCAAGACAGAGTGACGATCAAATCGAAGGGTGAGACTGCTGCGGAGACGATTGCGGAGTTCTACAAGCTCCTAGAAGAGTACGACCAGGAGATCAGTGGTCGGCTTCGGGATGTTCAGCCCGAGGCAGACGAGGCAGGCGAGTAAGACGGCGAGTAGGACTCTCCATTATACTGCCCAGCGGTTGGGTGAGTGTGACCGTGACGGCGGAACACACGGTTCTGTTGATTGGCGCGAGGCAGTGGCTAAACGCTTATATCCGAGGGTAGGCAATTTTTGCGTGGAAGGAACACTGTCACACGCTCCTTCCATCCCCTTTCCATGTCTGATGACACGCGAAGTCTCGGTCGCTGCCCAGACTGTGGCGAGCGTATCACAACTCCGTGGCTGCTGGTTGAATACGAGAAAGACGATGGTACGGAGGGTATCTGGGCCGAGTGTCCAATGTGTGAAGATGTCGTTGCACCAGAGTAGTCCCGAACTCCCAGACTCGCGTTCTTCAGTCTGAGAGGCTTCGAGAAGTGACTAACCAACATTCAGAGTGGATTGTACGCTGGTGTTGGTTAGCCCCAGCGTAGCAGGTTTTGAGAAGATCCAGAGGCCGAAACAACAATTGTAGCCGTTGATAGTAGCGTACTGGCGTCCATACCAACGGTTGACTGAGTATTACAATAGGGGCCCGTCACGGTACCTGCGTGCGGTGTCAACGCAGGCCCGGAGTGTCACCCTCACCGCTGCGATATTAGAACCATTCAGTATACTCGCCACAGTGGGTACACTCGGCACGGGTACGCCACTCGTCCCCGTGCTTGTGATCAACCGGTGCAACCTTGACTACCCGGATGTCGATGGAGCCACACTGTGGACATTGCCCCGGAATTTCCGCGTTGGCCACGCTGAACTATTGCCCCCATGAATGGTCCAGTCGTGGCTAAGTAATGATAGTTATGCTGCAGAAACATTGGTTGAGTGATGGATAAGTCAGCAAGTATATGAGTTCATCACAGCCACTATCGATTACTGTGGGTATGGGGCTTTTTCAGAGAGTGTGAAATGGCTACGCTGTGGCCTGTGTATCCCTCACCCGAAGCGACGAGCGAGTTCATAAGCGACGGTAGTAGGAACAGTGATTGTGAGAATCACGAATGCGATCTCATCGACAGTCGGACCGGACTGCGTGAGCGAACTGTAGAATATCAAAGCGCCAGTAGCAAGCACCCCGACAACAGTTGATACGTATTCTGGGTCTGTCCACTGACTCGGAGGGTCTCTGGAGGGCATATGAAGAAGCTGTGTTTGTGTGGCGGGTAACGTTTTTGCAGTCTCCCTGTCCGTACGAATCTCGGCGTACATGGACCACCTGTACTGGCTGTTGCAGCCATAAATGGAGTTGCTGTATTATAACAGCCGTTCTGTGTCTGAGATGATCTCGTTCGCTTCATCGCGTGTCCGCTTTGCGGCCTCCTGTGCGTAGCCTTCGTGGGTCGTCTCGATGGACTTGTGTCGGAGCACGTCCTGTGCCAGCTGCGGGTTCTCGCGATAGATTTCTCGCCCAAGGCCACGGCGAGCGCCGTGTGGCTTCAGCGGCTCATCAAAGTCATACTCGGACCACTCACAGAGTTTGGTGAGGATATCCCGGGCCGACTGCGTGGTGATCGACGGCGTGGGATCAAGCGCTTTCGCAGCGTTGTCGAGTCTGGGGAACACGGCCTCGTTCTCGTCGGGTTCTCGAAGTTGCTTCCAGCGCCGAAGCGGGCGAAGTGCATCGTCGAGGATCGGCGCAGACTCGCGGGAACGGTTCTTGCCGAATACTTGCATTGTGCCGGCTTCGAGGTCGACGTGCCGCCACCGCAGGCCGTTCCGCTCTTCGTCATCAGAGACAGCAACCAGTTCTGCACTCCGGGCTCCTGAGTATGCAAGTAGGAAGACGAGTGCCTGGTCGCGGTATGCCGCCGTGCGGTCGACGTCGTCGCTTTCGCCGGCATCGTCGACGCGGGCGGTCGCAGTAGCGCAGATAGCATCGCGGTCGCGTGCCGTCCAGTACTGTTGGTCTGTTTCAGTCTCGTCGGTGGGAAGTGGTCCTTCGGCGTGGTTGGTCTTGGCTGGGTTCGTCGGGATCAGGCCCTCGTAGACGGCCCATGTGAGAAACGAGNTCGGCGTGGTTGGTCTTGGCTGGGTTCGTCGGGATCAGGCCCTCGTAGACGGCCCATGTGAGAAACGAGCGGACGTAGGCGAAGTAGCGTCGGGCGGTCTCGGGTGAGATATCGTCTCTGCCGTCAGCCCGGGCGAGGTCACGAGCGTATTGCCGACAGAGATCATCGTCGATATCCTCTGGATTGGAGATGGTATGCTGGTCCCGAGCCCACGTTGCGAACTTTCGCAGCACGCTGGCGACGTTTGTTCGGTAGCGCCCGGAGTCGATATCGACGAGTCGTTTCTCGATGGCGGCTTCGAGGGCGTCATCCCCAGGAGTAGCGTCGTATGCAGGCGGAAGCCGATCCATGCTTCCCGTACAGCGGCCTCCCGCCTAAAACTGGTGGTGCTTATGGAAATAATACAAACCTAATCTCAAAACCAGAATATCCGTGTTTCAGAGACTGACAGTGAAGATATCTGTATATCTTGGTTTTGATAAATTATATAATGCTATACTAAATCTGCGCGAGGTGAAGTTGAGACTACAGGGGTTTAGCGGGGCTATGATGCATGGTTTCGGCTGTTTCAGTGATCGGGAACTGGCTCAGATTGTTCTCCAAACGGCTATTCCTATTGAACTTCCAACGACATGCGCGAATTTCGGCGACTTCCGACAGCATTGCCACTCAGACGCCACGCTAACACGGGTAAAACCTCTCTCTATCCGATTCCCGTTTCCTTCTTCAACAGCGTCAGCGTGTTATCGGCCGTCACAATTGGCGAATGCTCGTAGTCGTCGGTCAACTCAACCTGTACCAGCAGGTCCACTGCTCGCCAAATCGAGTACAGGAGACACGCGAACGCGAAATAAAAGAACCGTAACCCGAAATCCTTCGATGTCGTTGCGGCCATGAATCGCTTAATCGACCTGTAGCCACTCTCGATCTCCCACCGATACCCGTATTCAGTGAGGAAGCTACTACCGCGATTGGACATGAACACCGAGTATTTCCGGTGGTCGTTGTGCTCTGCATCTTCTTTCCGGCGGTAGATCAGCGTCGTCTCGTGCCATTCGTTCTTCCCAAGATGCAGTTTCCTATCGGTCTCGTATCGATCCTGGCCGCGCTGGAGCAATCGCTTGGCCTGTGCTTTCTCGCTCGTCTGCATTCGTTTCGGGACGACGTACGACAGCCCGCGCTGGCTGAGCATCTCTAGAATATGTTGGCTGTCGAACTCCCGATCCATCAATACGTTATCGACATGAACCAGTTCCTCGGCAGAGTTGAGCAGGTCCTCGACTATTTCTTTACGAGTCTCGCCTTTCCGAACCGGACGTGCGTCTAACACGATTGGGACAGCATTGCCGACTAACTGGACCGTAGCCCACTGATAAGCGTACTCATCGGTTTTCTCCTTTGTCCCAATAATCTCGTCTTCGTGCCCGGTTCTGCCACCTGTAAACGGGTCCGCCTCAGTGATATCGATAGCGACGATCCCTGCTCGGAAGAACTCTCCCGTTTCCACTGCTTCCCCCAACAGTCGAGTCACAGCCTGCCGATACATCTCTCGAATTTGCTCGATCGAGAGATCACGAATCTGATCACGATGGGCGTGTCCCAACGGCGTCTGATCCCGGTTCGATTCATAGACGAAACTCCGGGCTCCTTCGTTAGCAGCCAACCGTTCTCGAAGGCCAAGATACGTTTGTAAGTCCCAGTAAGCGTTCTCGTGGATCTCAGAGCTGTCGTCACGATTCAGTGAGAAGGCTGGGAAGACGATACGGCTGACCTGGTCCGTAACCGATCCCGCTTCGTCGAGGACGGCTTGATCGTTTGGGTCTGCTTCGTCCGCTTCGTCACCGTAAGATGGACAGTGCCGTTCTGGCTCGCGCGGAATGTCAACGCCCGCGTTCTGAGCTTTGATTAGAATCGTCCGCGCAGCAGCCTCAATTGTCTCGCGAAGCTCTGTAGTGAATCGTTTGTGCCAACTGCGCCACAGCGTCGACTGGTCTGGAACCGTTTCTAGGTCTAGTTGCTCACGGAGATCAGGGCGGTGTGTGAGGTACGTGAGGAGTGCCGTCTCGTGGGTCCAGCCGTGTATTTCTTTGAGTAGAAACAGTCGGAACAGTTGGGCCATCTCGTATTCGGTTGCTCCCGAATACCGGTCGTATGGTCGAAACTCGACATACGCTACTGGATAGTGAGACACGAACTCGTCGACGGAGTGGTGGTCCTCATGGTCGAACCATGTGGACGCAACGGTCCAGATGTCTTCTTCCAGGCCGGCGAGNTAGTGAGACACGAACTCGTCGACGGAGTGGTGGTCCTCATGGTCGAACCATGTGGACGCAACGGTCCAGATGTCTTCTTCCAGGCCGGCGAGGGAACTCCGGTCGTAGAGTGGCGTCGAACCATATGCTGGCCATTCTGTGTATGACTGTAGTGCGATTCGCCGAAAGACAGTACGTTGAGAATCACAGCTCGCAACCACTACGAGATGCTGGCCACGGCAGGCTCAAGAATCCGTTTACTGCTCAGTACAGGTGATATAATTACTATCCAAGAATACACATTGTTGTGAGTTCTCTATCCGATAGATGGACAACAGAGCTCTTGGAATGATTGCCTGTGGCAGTTTACTGATAGCACTGAAACCGTCTGTTTCAGGGCCGATGTCTACAGTACCCACCCAGTCATTAGTACTGTTGCTCGGTGGTGTACTATCCGTAGCCGGTGGCTTCCTTCTACTTCGAGATGTAATTCAATCACAGAGGGCGGCTGGTTGAACCCCTTCTGTGTGAATAGAGAGAATAGTTTGCTCTTCAGTTCGCACCCTTCAGCGACTGGGTGTTTCATCCCAATTTATGTCTGAAGAATGGGATTTCAACAGAACCTATATTACCACAAAGACACATGGGTATATTTGGTATGGTATATACCCCTCGAATTCGCGGTATTCCTCAGGTATGGCGGATTGCAGTTCTCGGTGCGCTGGGTGGGCTAGCTATCAACGTTGTCGGAAATTCGCTGTCCATCTCTGGACAGGGCCCTTCTGGTTCAATATTGTTATTCGGGACCGTACTTGCTGGGGGTATCGCAGTCGCTCGTTCGGCAGATCCGGGTGCCGCGGGACTCCGCACTGCATTTATTGGTGCCATCATTAGCTTTATTTCATCTATCCCGCCTAATATGGCATATATTACAAGCTGGAAGGGCGGACCGTTTATGTTCACTATCTTCTCCGTGGTTATATTGAGTGTATTATGTGTACTCGGGGTTATCTTTGGTCGAATTGGCGGTTGGATAACGAACACTGTTACCGCACACTGGTTACACACCACAAATGGCAGTGTTTAGTTTGGAGCATTGTGCCAGCGAGCGAAACTCTAGAGCCAGTTTTCAGCTGTACTCGGTTCGACGTTGCTGAAGCAGTTTGAAAACGAAGAGGTTCGACCCTTTACTTCTCGGAAAATACGTTCGATGGCGTTTCGATTTCCGTGGCGTTCTGTCTGAAATCGGAGCCCGGCTCGTTGCAGTGCAGGTTGGAGATGTTTCGCACCATCGAAGAGAAATACCCGAGTAATTCGCATCCAGATTGAACAGCTAATTCAGCCAAAATGCCCCTGAATCTCATTTCGTATGCATTGAGACTGCCAGTCTCAACTATTGTGCGCGAGCCAGGAGACACGTTTTCGGGATCTCAAATTCTACCAACCACTAGACTGCTGACAATACCGTTTGGTCAGCACTGTCTAGTTGAGGGAGTTTGAGAAACGAAGAGGCCGTAGCGAGAAGTATCCATGCAACTCGCAGACCTCCTCAGAGAAACGTTAGATGAGGACAGCCAAGATGTTTGGGAGAATGAGCGCACCCCGACACCCGTCCGGCGGTTTGGGGTGCGTCTCCATACTGCGGGGCTGTCGATCAGGGAGACGGTTGCTATCTTAGACTTGCTGGGTGTCGATCGTTCTCACGGAGGAGTGTGGAGTTGGGTGCATACACTGTCTGAAGCGCAGAGCGACCCGCCGACAGCAGAGCCGTCGCGGGTCACGGTCGATGAGAAACAAATCGAGATCGACGGGGAGAAAAAGTGGTTGTACGCCGCTGTCGACACTGAATCAAAGCTGCTTCTCGAAGTTGACGTGTTCAGCCGCCGCGGGACTGACCCCGCGGCGGCGTTCCTGCACCGACTCACTCAGAAACACGATGTCGCCGATACAGAGTTTCTCGTCGATGCTGGCGGCTATCTGACTGCCCTCTCACAAAACGATTTGAGCGGTCGGCTTGACTACCGAATCCGGAACCACATCGAAAAGTGGTTCCAGACTGTGACCATGCGAATCGACCGCTTTCATTCCTTCTGGGGGGCAGTCAATCCAACGCGAAACAGTGGCTACGACGCTTCAGACACCACTACAACCACGGGCGACCGAACCAAGCACTCGACGGATGAACGCCAGCTGAGGTAGTCCAGAACTAGATAATGCCCTATAGAAACTATTTTAATTTACAAGCCTAAGCATACTTATCATGATATAACAGGCGTACACTTGTAACACGTATCGATCCGGTAACTTCTGGGACTGGGCGAACGCTGGAGTGGGCTCTGACGAGTCGCTGGACAGCGTCAGTTTCAGGTCTGCTGGATTCTCCCGTCTTATCATCTCTGGGACCGTCCTGTCCCTGTACTTGGAGGCGCATCTCATCGATTCCCTCCGGGACTGCAGGCCCCTTCTAGTGGTCAGGATTGCAGCGTATTTTCTGCAGTCGTCCGGTGATGCCCAGACACAGCCTCAGCAAACGGGTAGCTTCTGTGGTCGTGAATTGTGTGTAAGAGCCTGTCATAGAATCCATCTCATAGCTTGAGCCTCTCGCGGCCAGGGTCGTCGCCCCGCTCAAAATTGGTGATTGCGATGACGAGTCGGAGACACAGTGCAAGGAACGCTTCTGTTCGTGCGTGGACGCGGCCTCGGGCACGTCCGCGCCCGAGGCCGCAGTCCTTGACCGCGTCGTTGGTTCGCTCAATTCCTGTCCGGCGGTTGTACGTCTCGTCCAAGATAGATTGTTTCAGTTGAACGTCCTTGCTGTGTTCCTCGATGTGGTCTTCAACTCTGTACTCGATGTCTAGCGGATCATCGGTGTTTCGCGGGTTGTACGGAGCGATTGGCACGACCCCTGCGGCCAGCAGGTGGTCGTGCCAATCGAGGATATCGTAGGCGCTGTCGCCAAGCATCCATATCGGAGTATCGACGGCGAGCGCGTCACATGTGACGCGCATCGCCGTCTCTTGATCTGTTTGCTTGGCCTGTGTGAATTCTGCTGCTATCGGGATCTTCGGACCCGTTGAAACGAGCGTACAGCCAAAGCCGTAGTAGTGTTCCTCGGCTGTTGAATCATAGTTCCACGAGGCGTAGTCGTTATGCTGGATCGCTTTGACATGGGTCGAGTCGATGGAGTACATTGAGTTGAGCAGGCCGCGGACGGCGGCCTGCTCGACGAGTCTGTCGAAGACATCGTCAACGACGTGTTCGAGACCAGTAAGGAACCGGTCAATAGTATCTCTGGATGGCGGTTTATCGAGTCCGCAGTAGTACCAGACAAGGCTGTGTTGGAGTTCTCGTGTGACTGGACGAGTGCCGTAGACGTTCTCGTAGTAGCAGTGCAGAAAGCCGCAAAAGAGGTCTGGTGGTTTGTGGACTCGTGTTCGCCCCCGGCCAGCGGGGGCGAACACGTCGTACTCCAGCAGAAACTCAAAATCAAGATGCTCAAACAGCGGAACTGTCTCGGTAGCCGCTGCATTCAAGAACTCGTTGACCAAATCTACATTCTGCAGGGCTTTGGAGCTGGTGGACACAGTCTCCAAACCCTGCCGCTTCGCACGTGACGCTTTCTATGACAGGCTCTGTAAGGCTAGTTCCCAACACGATTGTACAGTTCGATAGCGTCAACTACGTCGTCATTGCGGTCCATATCGGTTTCAAGCTCAACGTGTGCCGTTTCGGCTATCATGTCAACGATCCGCTGGCGTTTCTCCGCTGTGTCAAACTTCTTATCCAGAGGCTCTCCGACACTGATCTCAATCGACCAGTACTGGTCTGGATACGCGGTCCGCATATTGTACGGCGAGTCATGATATGCCAGCCGGACTGCATACGCTGATATCGTTGAGTCGATATCGGCGTACTTCTCTGGGACCTGTTCCTCTTCTAATGTTATCTCTATGATATCACGCTGTGGATGGCCGTGGCCGGGGCGTGGGCGCTGTTCATTGTTATACGAGCCGGCGGACATCGTCTTCCCGAAGTTTGCTGGTCCGAGCCACCAGATCACCGTTCCGTCAAGATGATACGGGAGCTTGCTGGTGTTTTTAAATAGAAGCGCTTGATACCAGAACCAATCACTCCCATGAATCTCGGTGGAAATCTCCATCTGTGCATTGGCGGTGAAACTATCCCCACCAAGTGGGTCACCAGTTGCTGGATGTGTGTTGTTGTTTAGCGTCTCGATAAGTGCGCTGTCGTAGTTATCAAGATAGCTGAAGTCATCCGACCAGTTAGAATCGTTCTTGGCCTGAAAGTAGACGCGGTCTCGTTCTTTGACTTCCTCGTCTTCTTCGCTTCGGGCGTCTGTTGGCCACTCTTCTTGATAGAACAGTGGCGGATCGTTGCTCGCTGGTAGCGGGCCTCCTGTCTCGTCCCAACCCGTTGAGCGGCCTTTTCCTTGGAACGTTGGCTCCTCAGTCTTGTCAGGAAGGAGCATCAAGCGAGGCAGTAGTTGTGCAATAGCGTGGTCCGGAAGCCCTGCTGACCGGAACTGTGTTGCCCAGTCCAGTGCCTGAGTGCCAAGCGACCCGAATTTCAAAGACCCGTCGCCCGCGTTGTCGCGGATCGCATCGATATCAACATCAAATTCACTGGCCTTTTGCTCGTCTGGCCATGCAACTGTTCCACCACCGTGTCCGCCGTGTCCACCGTCGACTTCTCCAGGCAGGTAATTGCGGAAGATTTCGGGGATGTACCGTTCTTCGTATGTCGGAAGGAAATCTTTGATCGTCGTCTCTGCTGTGAGTTCAGTTGGCTGAGTTGAGCTAGACTCAACAGTCAACGTTGTCTCGTCGGTCGCAGTAGAGCCACCTGAACCGGTAACAGTGAGTGATACAGAGTAATCGCCAGCACTCTCGAAGGTTACCGTTGCATCGACTCCACTAATCTGCTCTTTCTCGTCGATATTCCACTCATATGTGGTGATATCACCCTTTGAGTCCGAAGCACTAAGAGTTACTGATTCATCCACAGATGTCGTCGGCGCTTCCGGATCAATAACTGCAGTGAGTTCACTTCCGTTGTCGCCGCTACCATCCTCAACTTCACGGATTTGCTTCCACATATTGGCGTCGGTCGTAGGCTCGTCACCGCGGGTCCACCACTTGGCTTCCCAGATGTACCCCTCGTGCCTCACTCGATCGCCCTCGGTGTATGTGGACTCTCGACTCCATTTCGGTGGCTCCTCAGATCCCCCACCATTGCCTCCATCGCCGACAGGCCCGGTTCGTTTCCATACGCTTTCATCCTGTGCTGGTTCCGTTCCTTTTGTCCACCACTTAGCCTCCCAGATATACCCGTCATGTTTTACTCGATCACCGCCAGTATAGGCCGTCTCTTCGTCCCAGACCGGTACCTCATCAGCAGCCGCTGCTGTACCAGCACCACAGAGGGCTGCGATCAGTGCCGACGTGGTCTGCAGGTATGACCGTCTATTTTGTCTCATAGGTTCTCGTGAATCGCATCAAGTAGTACTTCATTCTTGTCGCCGGAGAATGTCCAGAACATCATACCACCGAAGTCGTTCTCGATGGCGTACTCCGTTTTCAACCCAACTGACCTGGCGTTGTCATAGCTGACGAGAATGTCTTCGCTCTCGGAATAGATCCATGGTACCTTCGCGGTATCGTCCCAGGATTCGGCATACTTGTCACTGGGGGCAAGATTGTTTTTGATATCCCAGAACTCCATAATACCATTATCCTGCCCCCACGTCCCGTCGGGCGATCCCTCGAAGGGCTGATACAGGCCGTTATTGTCTTTGCTCGCGACGTTCCCAAAGCTCCGGCCGTAGAAGGGGAGCCCAATTGAGAGCTGCTTGGAGTCAAAGGCAGTGTCTGTCCAGTACGACATTGATGCGTCCACGTAGAAGTCATCTGCTCTGGGCGATGGGTCGTCATCTGTACCATACAACGGGGACTGATGGTTAGTATTCTCATCGAAGGCCCCGTGATAGTCATACGTCATGACGTTCAGGTAATCAAGCAGTTCGGCATTGTCGTCGTGATTTAGCCCTTGGTTTTTTTTCTGGTCCGCTGAGAGGGCTGCGGTCAGCAGATACTCCTGCCCGTCTTCCGATTCGGCTTCGTCAAGCTGGGACCGAACTTCACGCAAGAGCTTTGAAAACCGTTCTTTGTCCCCATCGCGGACGATGTTATCTGATTTCCCACCGCCACCTGGATACTCCCAGTCAATATCAAGACCGTCAAAATTATGCTTACGCATGATTTCGATGGCAGTAGACGCAAACCGCTCACGGCTTTCCTGTGATTCAGCGGCATTAGAGAAGTACTTGGAATCGTTCCAGCCACCGATTGAGAACAGGAACTTCGTTGTCGGGTCATCAACCAGTTCATCGAAACCAGTATGATCGTGCCACGACTCGGGTTCCAGAACTCGCATCGCAGCGTTCTGCTGAATGTAATCGACTGCCCCATTCTGGTTGACTGTGAGAAACGCATAGTTGACGTGGGTCACCTGGTCAAGTGGGATATCTCCCGGATAGTACTCGCGATCCCACTGAGACCACTGCATATAGTAACCAGTCACGCGTTTGTCAGGCATGTCGGCAACGGTTACCGTTGCCGAATCAGTCGACGTTTCGCCTGACTCATCGGTAACAACGAGCTCAACGGTGTATTCTCCTGCGGTATCGAACGTGTGCGTGACTGTTACACCGCTTGCGTCCGAACCATCACCGAAGCTCCATTCGTACGTCTCAATGTCTCCGTCAGAACCGCTAGCATCGAATTCAATCTCCGCGCCGGGTGCAACAACGGACTCATTGACTCCCAGGTTTGCAGTGAGGCCATCGCCATCACTATCATCCACTTCACGGATCTGCTTCCACATATTAGCGTCAGCCGAGGGCTCGTCACCGCGGGTCCACCACTTGGCCTCCCATATATACCCCTCGTGCCTAACACGGTCTCCACCAGTATAGGTGGCTTCTGCATCCCAGGCTGGTGGGTCATCAGAGTTCCCGTCATCACCGCTATTTCCGTCATCAACCGGACCAATGCGTTTCCAGACATCCTTCCCCGTGGCCGGTTCTGTGCCCTTCGTCCACCATTTGGCCTCCCAAATGTAACCATCGTACTTCACCCGGTCGCCGCCGCTGTATGCAGTCTCTGAGTCCCATTCAGGAGGGTCATCAGAGGCCGATACTGCTGTACTTGTGCCTGTTATTAATGCAAATAATGCCGATGCGTTCTGTAGATATGTTCGTCTGTCTTGCTTCATTTTTATCTCGTGGCTGGAACCAAGATATAACACATATCCTGAATGCCAGCTTAATTGAACTCGCCGGATGCCACACATATATGTCTTTTTGAATGTGGATTCGTTCAATACTGTTTATTGTTGGACTATCCGTCTTTAGTTAGTTCCCACACCACGGTTGCGTACGGTAGCGAGCGTCTCTTGCAGCATCGGTCGCTGCTGATGGATTTTCTGTCCGTCCTCGATAAGTCGCTTTAACAGCGGCGGTGGCGAGTAGCCGAGAAACTCGCCGAGGCCGTGAGGGTGAGTTGGGCGTGCGACCTTCTGGCCGCACGCCAAACGCTCCAGCAGAACACAATCTCAACAGTAGTCTGCTCGGTGACCAGATCTAACAAGTCACGGCTCACTAACAGGGACAACAACGCCGTATACGGCAGAACTTCCGCAATATACTTCTTACTCGTGTCGCACTCATCGAGGCTGTACTGCGTCTTCACCTCACGAAGCAGCAGCTCTACCTCCCACCAATATCGATAGATCGTTGCGAGCTCCGCCGGCAGGAACTCTTCTTTCGGCAGGATATACAAATGGTAACCGTCGGCGTTCCCGTCGCGGACGCTGACGACGCGAAACCGCCTACTATTCGTGCCCGCGTACTCGTGTCGCTGAAACGTCGCTTCGACCTCGACATCGATGTACTTCCGGGAGGTCGTCCACGACATACTCAGTATCTCACAAAGCCGGTTAGTTGAGACGTCTGTTTGCTGCGAATGTGCTTAGCAAACAGTGAAATCCACGAGGACCAACTCCTTAACTTCCTCGTCAACCGGCTTGACGAGGACGTTTCTCTCGGTCTTGCGAACAACGCTGAACTCAACGCTGAGGATATCTACGAGGTCCTCGTCGGCGCGACCGCCGACGGGACCTCGATCTCTACGCTATGCAACTCCAGTGAAGACTCACCATCAGCAAACGCGATCCTCTACTATCTGCAGACAAAGTTCGAGCCGGGACGGCTCGAACGAGTCGCAAACACGCTCCTCCGGCGGGAAATCGTTGAACTCCTCCCCGAGCAGGTGGAGGTCTGCGCAGACCTCCACCTGCGACCCTACTACGGTGACGAAGACGATACAGAGGGCCTCTACCACTCCGAGGCTAAGCGCGGAACTACCGCGTTTCACGCTTATGCGACACTCTACGCACGCGTGAGGAACAAACGGTATACGCTGGCGGTGCGCCGTCTCGAAGACGGCGACACCGCCAGCAGCGTCCTCGCTGAGTTTCTTGGAGTACTCGACGGCCTTGACGCCGAGGTCAAGGCCGTCTACCTCGACCGCGGATTCTACGACAGCAAGTGCCTCACGCTACTACAAACACACAACTGCGCCTACGTTGTCCCGATCATCCGGTGGGGTGAGGCGATTCAACAGGAACTCTCGGAAGGGTGGAGTCGCGTCATCCAACACGACCTGACAGGGAAACTCGACGGTCACAGCTGGACCGTCGAGTTTCCCGTCTACATCGACTGTACGTACCTGAATGGACGATACGACGAACACGGGGTGGCGCGTCACGGGTACGCCGCTGACGCGCCGTTCATCGAGACACCACGCGATGCGCGATCCCACTACAGCAAACGCTTCAGTATCGAATCGAGCTATCGCTTGTCCGAGCAAGCGATAGCGACGACAACGACACGGAGTGCAACGGTGAGGCTGCTGTACGTCGTGGTGAGCCTACTGTTGCAGAATGCGTGGCGGTATCTCCACTACGAATACGTGGCACGCCGCGCCGAGGCGGGCGTTGCCTCTGGTGGTGGCCGTACAAGGAGTTCGTCAATATGGTTCGACGAGCCGCGTGGACGGCCCTCGCGGTGCGTCGGGCCGTCCCCTCGAATCGGCCACCGGATGACCGGTTCCACCGGTAACAACGACCGAGCCAGCGTCTTCGCAAGTGGCAACGCTGTCGCGTCGGCGGCTGATTGCCGCCGACAGCTCCATCCAATTCACCCGTGATTGCCTAGTGAGAATTAACAGTAGGTTCACTTCGACACAAAACTCACGCTTCAGAATCGGTTAGCCGAGAGCGCTTTGTGAGGTACTGAGTATCTTCATACAAAAGTGTATGGTGAGATTGACTGGCTTAATTGAGATCTGCTCTTGACATTCCTCTTCTAAACCAGCCATGACAAGATTTATATGTACTAGGTCAGAAATGACATATGTGAAACATAATGCCGCTAATCAAGAGGACAGTATAGTGAAAAAGCAATTTGGACGGCGTCAGTTCCTTCAGGCGACAGGCGCTGCACTTGCGACAGGTGCAGTCGCCGGAAAAAGTGCAGCTGCGTCTCCGGATAAGTCCTCATCAGAAGGCGTAGAACCGTGGTCAGATCCGGAAACATGGGATGGATCAACTCCAAGTGCCGGAGATGAGGTGACGATCGGTTCAGATAAGCATATACTACTTGACCAGAGCACACCGGACTTAGGGGGTGTAACAGTTCATGGCGTTCTAGAGTTCAAAGATGGGGGCTACAGAGAACTCACAGCTGATTATCTTCTGGCTGAGAGCAATGGACTAATTCAAATTGGAACGGATGATGATCCCTTCGAGAGTAAAGCAGTTATTACCCTAACCGGCTCGGAGACGGGCGAAAGTATTAGAGGCGAAGATGACATGGCTATTGGTACTAACCTCTTTGGTACCTTCGACGGCGGAACAATTAATATTCACGGCAGCTCCCGAGAAAAAACTGACTGGACGCAACTCAGTGCTACTGCTAGTGCGGGCGACACGCAAATCAAGCTAGCGAAGTCAGTAAACTGGGAAGAAGGTGACGAGATTGTAATCGCTCCAAGCGGTACAGATCCCAAAGAAGCCGAACGACGCACGGTCAAATCAGTCGTCGGCGATTCCGTTGAGCTAAACGCCGCGCTGGACTACGACCACTTTGGCGAAGTGCAGAATGCTGGTGGGCAGGAAATTGATATGCGTGCCGAGGTTGGCTTGTTGACCCGCAATATTGTCATGCGCGGTGCGAATGAAGTCTCTAACCCCGGTAGCGGCAACTCATACAGTAATCCGACAAAGGGGAGCACTAGTCTTGAGTATGAAAGTGGATTTGGTGCCCATGGCATCTTTGCAAAAGACCCCAATGCGGTCCAGATTGAGGGACTGGAAGTTTACCACGCTGGACAGACTGGTCATCAAGCGCGATATCCGCTACATTTCCATCACGCTAACGAACAATCAGACTCGTACATTGCTCACAACAGCGTTCACGATAGTTACCAGCGAGGCTATAACAGCCACGGGACTGGTAGCGTAACATATAAACGAAATGTTGGATACGATATTAACGGTCATGGCTTCCTTGTAGAAGAGGGGCTTGGGGCTGAACAAAACAACGAGTTCGTAGAGAATCTGGTTGTATTCAATCGGCGCGTTCCCCAAGAGGACCGGCCCTTCGGAGGTGTTGCTAGTGCAACGGGTGATACGAACGAACAAAACGATTTCCGGCCAGGTGCCTTCTGGATATCCAATCCAAACAACATTCTTAAGGGTAACCACGCCGCTGGTGGCCACCTCGCAAACGGATTCTTCTACGATGGCCGTGGTGGGTTCGAAGTCGATTCGGATGATATCGATATTACATTCAAGAATAACACAGCACATACGTACTCCACAGAGGGAAAACTCCGATACAAGAATCTTGCTCGCGGATTCGGCGTACTTTTCCAGATGTTCCCGGATGTGCTTGAGCAGTTCCCTGATGATCTGATTGCTCCTGAACATAGTATTGAAGAGCTGACAGCGTACAACAACGGACACTCGGCAGTTTGGACAGAGTGGCGCCATACGACACTGGAAAACTCTGCTATCGCCGACTTCCGGGTTGGCCATTTCGCACTTGGTGGGTCAACGACTCGTAACAACCTCTTCCTTAGTGATTCTGACAACCATGTTGGCCGAGGAGGAGGGGACGGCAGTTTCTTCACATTTACATCTGACAGCGGCGGGTCAGATGATGCTGGAGAATATGATGACGCGATTCAGGAGTTGCTGGAACAGGGACAAGATGGTATAAGAAAACCCGAAGACACTGCGGAGGCTGAACTCTACACCACGGATACAGAGACATCGGATCAAAATAACAAGACTGATTATACCCAAACAACAGAGGCAGGAGCTAATAGTACCGGCTTGTACACAACCAGCGAGTACTTGGATGACAGCAGCCGAACGGCAGTGTTCAATGACACAATCTACTACCGTCAACGACCATCGAATGAAGGAAACAACTACGAGAACGTTGACCTCCCCAAAACTTATCAGCGTACTAGAATTCTTGAATTGTAATTTCTTCTGCCCCTTCTGAGGTTTTGCTCCAGTGAACTCAGGTGTAAGCTGGACACTTTGGCCAGCCGAGACTACCAGACAGGCGTGGTGCTCGTCTTGGGCTGGTCATAGCACTTTGGCGCGTCTGACTTAGCGGGTATTGATCCCACGTTCGAGAGCACTGGGTAGCGACCGGCCACGTTTCTGGACCGCGGTCAAGCAACGTCACAGCTCAGCCAGCTAACCGTGTTCTGGGGTCCCACATAACAGGACGAATATCGTAGGCAGATACTGTTCCAGCATCGAGAAAATCACGCACCACCTCTGGTCGTTTCTGATCTTGCGCTCGCTCCGTCTCCGTTGTGGTGACTCCATCAATCAGTTCAAAACCCAGGAAAGATCACTCACACAACGTTACCGCCTCCGCCCACGAGATTCCTGACTCTCTCGAAGGCATCCTTGCAGGGTCGATAATCGTCTGTTACCTGACGCTGATATAATACTTACTCTATGGTGCTCCACTAGCTATACAATGAACTACGGCTACGGGCCGCAACAGCGAACAAAAGCTACTGGTGGGAGACCTCAAGACCAGTAGCGTGGTGATTAGAGACCTACTGGGCTTATATCGCGAGCTTTAGTTGTTGCCAGTCTCTGTGAACGACACGGTGTAGTTGCCGTCTCCCGCATGGGAGTCAACAGCGACGAGAATACCTAGATCTTCACTGACATCGTCCACAGTTATTGACTCCTGACTGTCAGAACCTGTCGATGACTCGTCATTGCGATATCTCGACGGCCAGTACCCTTCACCCACATACAGATCGAAGTCGGCATCAGACGGTCCCTCGAGTGTGATCTCAACCGAGCAGGTGTTCTCGAACTCGAGTTCCCATTCCCAAGATTCGTCGTCCCACCAGCCACTTAGCGACGAGTTAATCGTGTCTTCCGCCGTCTGACTACACTGACCGCCATCATCGCCATCATCGCCATCACCGCCATCATCGCCATCATCGCCATCACCGCCATCATCGCCATCATCGCCATCACCGCCATCATCGCCATCATCGCCATCACCGCCATCACCGTCACTGCCAGCGTTGACGATTGCTGTCGCATCGACGCGGCCCGACCCTTGCTCTTCGGAACCGAGTCCGATGTCGACAGCAGTTTCCTTCAGTCGCTGTCGAAGTTCTGACTTCGAGAGGTCCGGATCAGCCGCGAGGCCAAGCGCGGCGACGCCGGCTGCGACCGGACACGCCATCGACGTTCCCGACTTCTTGCCGTAGCCGCCGTTGACTGTCGTGCTGAGAACGTTGACGCCGGGGGCACAGACCTCGATCGACGGGCCGTACTGCGAGAAGTTCGCGAGATTCTCGTTGGGATCAAGCGCCGACACCGCGACGGTCTCGTCCCAGCCAGCCGGGTACGAGACACCACGAACACCGTCATTCCCAGCAGCGACGATCTGGAGGCTCCCTTTGTTATCAGCGTATTTCACCGCCTGTCTGACGACATCGTATTGGAGGCGGCCAAGCGACATATTGATTATGTCAGCCCCCTGGTCTGCGGCCCACTGAATCCCGTCGGCGACCCCAGATATCTCGGTGTTACCGCCACCGAGCACTCGGACGCTCAAGAGTGTTGAATCGACCGGCCCCGCGACACCGATTCCGTTGTCGGTGTCGGCTGACGCACAGCCTGACACATGTGTCCCATGGCCGCGACCATTATCCGGGAAGGGGTCTGAGTCGTCAGCGGTGAAATCCGAACCCTTGTTCGAGCCGAACCGGCTCGAAAGATCTTCATGGTTGTAGTCCGTTCCTGTGTCAACCACAGCGATAGTCACGTCGTCACTTCCGAAGGTCTGATCCCAGGCACCCGCAGAGTTGACCAGTTGTGGCGCATACTGATCGCCAAACCGGGGATCGTTTGGCGCCTCCATCGTCACGTCCTTTTCAGTGTAGTTTTGATGATGATACTCGAGGTCGTCGATATTATCGAGGTCTTCATTAATCGAATCGAGCTTCGACTCGTCAAGACCATCGGGCAGTTCAACAGTGAAGTATTCCAGATTCTCGTTGCGCTTGCGTTCTTGGACAATAGATGACTGTTTCACATGGCTCTGAATAGCGTCGATAACCTGCTGTTTGACTTCTTCTAGATCAGTATCCGTCTGAACTCCACAGACCTTCTGCTTGACACCTTCGTTCGGGGCTGAACCCTTCTCAGCGACGACAGTATTACTCGCGAGTGCGCCCGCACCCAGCGCGCCGAGCCAACTCATGACGTCACGTCTGCTCAGGTTCTCAGTCATCGTAGCCCCCACATAGTGCGCCAAGTGTAGTCTCACACCGCATTCGAGCCTTGTTCGATGATTGCGTCCACGACTGGCCGCCGTTTCTCGGAGTTACTATTCTGCCCTTGTTCGTTCGGCATTGCTGTCTGTCTACCATAGTTTCCTCGCACAGTGGATCACGGCGGATGTGATCCCGCTGCAGACCACCGTTGAACCTCATGTCATTTCAAATTATCTTTTTGCTATTCATTTAACCCTGAACTGTCCATCGTGCGGGTTGTTGGCATAGACTTTGTTACATCCCGTGAGAACCATGTTTCCCAAATGCTCCCCGCGCCCGTAGCTGGTCACAGTAATGACATCGTCACTAGGCGTGTGAGCAGTCCTCAGTCCCGTTCTCGATGGTAGGGGTATCATGATACTACGATCACAATCAACAGATGGCGAAGGGAGATCACAACTGTTTTTAATACTAACTGTATATCGGCAGGATAGGTTCTGGTCCCCGCTCCTCTTCCAGTTGAACCCCACCTGATCCATCGGTTGGTATGGGTCCAGAACCTGTCATCGTCGGTGACGACTCCCTGCGGTGGGTGTCTCGCAATTCCCCCCCAGACACCCACCGTTTCTTACCAGCAAGCGTGGAACTACTGTGTGTTAGCTGTGAACAGTGAAGTTGGGTTCTCTGCCAGGTTAACTCTGGATTTGAGTGGCCATCGGGTGGACAGCCCCATTTTCAGTATGGTATTTCAGCGCATACCTATCATTCAGCGTATACGTTCCTGTTCACATATCGAGTTCGCTCCGGCTACTGGGGTTCACACGGCGTGTGAACTGAGGGTGTGGTAGTGGTGCTGTGGTTGCTCAGCGTTCGCTCAAAAGCGTACCACACGACGTACGCAAAACAAAGGTCAGAACCGGTACGACCAGTGTGTCTGAGAGCAGTAATCGATGTGTGACAGGCCGGATAAGCAGCCGCGTACTTAGCATTTGTATATGCCACAAAATAAGATATGAATAGTTATATGCGACTACTGTCAATAATCTGTACGGCTGCCCGTCAGATACGGCCTCATGACGATGTAATAATATAATAGATCTCAGGGGCCAGTATCACAGCGGCCGCTACAATCAGAGAATTCATAATATATGATACGCACGCATCTCAACCTTGGGATATGCAGAGAACCCCATTCGACCGATAGTTCAAGTGTTACAAATACCGCAGTTACACGACTTTTTTCGGATAGCGTCGTTCAGTCAGGCGGAGCACCGCATCACGCGTATGTGACAGCATTGGAGGGCGAGCGATGAAGCACCGTCGGCGGGCAATACTGAAACAACTCGGTGCACTCAGCGCTGTCTCGTTCAGTACAGCGGGAACCGCGATGGCAGTAGATTGCAGCGGCGTTGACGACTGGGAAAGCGGCACATCCTATCAGGCCGGCGAAAAGGTCGTCCACGGCGGTTCGCTCTGGGAGGCTGACCAGTGGAACTGGGACCACGAACCCGGTAGCGACGACAGTTACCAGCCATGGAGCGAACTCGGCAGTTGTAACAGCGGTGACGATGGCGGAGACGGTGGCGATGGTGGCGACGGGAACGACTCACCGACCGCTGATGTGAACGTCTCACCCAACTCACCCGAACCGGGCGAAACCGTCGAGTTCGATGCTTCGGGATCCACTGACCCCGACGGTGTTATTGAGAGCTACGAGTGGGACTTCGGAGACGACTCGACCGGGAGTGGAGAGACCACGAGTCATAGCTACGAGTCCGAAGGCGAGTACACGGTGACACTTACCGTGACCGATGATTCGGGTGCGAGCGGAACCGACTCGACGACTCTCTCGGTCAGCAGTGCTCCAGAGCCTCCCGGTGACGAGTTCAAAGTTATCGGCTACTATCCGGGCTGGAAGGCCGAATCGCCGTACGACTATTACCCTGAGGATATTCCCTGGGGCAAGGTCACCGACGTGCAGTATGCGTTCCTCGGCGTCGACGCGGAAAACTCGGTGCCCACGATTATGAGCGACAAGGACCGGGAGAACCTCGAACGGCTCCGGGAGCTCAAGAGCGGTCCGGCCGCTGACACGCGGGTCAAAATCTCGGTTGGTGGCTGGGCAGACTCCGAGGGGTTCAGCAAGATCGCCAGCAACGAGAGTAATCGCCAGAACTTCGCCGACCGCTGTATCGAAATTATCCGGGAGTACGACCTCGACGGCATCGACATCGACTGGGAACATCCTGGAAGCCAGCAGGGCAAATGTGGGTGTGGTAGCAACGAAGACTACGAAACCCACGTCGACCTCTTACATGCGCTTCGTGATGCTCTCGATACTGCGGGACAGGAAGATGACCAGCACTACTCACTTTCTGTCGCCAACGGTGGTTCTGACTGGAACGCCGGGGGGCTTCGCCACGGGGAGATCGGCGAAATCTGTGATTATACGATGATTATGGCCTACGATTTCACCGGCTCCTGGATGGACGTTGCCGGACAGAACGCGCCGCTGTATGGCGACGCACACCCCATGGAGAACACCCAGTACGGCGAGCAGTATCATGACCAGTACTACGTTGAATACGCTGTTGACCAGCTGTATGCTGGGACCCACGACGAAACCGGGTACTGGCCTGGCCAGTGGGAATATCCGCCGGCCGACCCTGCAGAGAACAACGAACTAGTGCTCGGGCTGCCGTTCTACGGCCGTGGTTTCAATGGCACGGAACTGTATTCGAGCTACAGCGGGCTGCCCGAGGGAACTTGGCACGACGCGCTCGAAGACGGTGCCGACCCAACGGGTGCTTTCGACTTCGGCGATCTGCAGGCCAACTACGAGGGACAGGACGGCTGGACCAAGGAATACCACGAGCCTGGCACAACGCCGTATCTCGTGAACGAGTCGGAGGAGACTATCATCAGCTACGACGATCCACAGTCCATCGAGGAGAAAGTCCAGTTCGCTAAAAAGCGTGGTATGCAGGGCGTGATGGTCTGGGAACTCTCACAGGACTATAACGAAACGCTCCTCGACACAATCAATCAAACAAGCTGATATGAAGCAGACACGTCGAACTATCTTGCGAACGGCGTCGTCACTCTCGAGGCTCGCAGACCTCGCCAGCACGACGGCAGCGGCGACGGACTGCAGCAGTGTCTCAGCCTGGGCTCCCGAAACAGTGTACACTGACGGTGATCGGGCTGTCCACGTCGCCTGAATATAGTAAATTTATGTTGGGATTTAACAAATAAATAATATGAATACAGAAGCTGCAGAAGAGGCTGATCGTGAGTCAGCTGTGCCGGTGATCAATGCCATTGAGCAGATTGGTACTCGATGGAGGGTGAATATAGTTTATGCTCTTAAAAACGGAGAACTCAGGTTTAATGACCTCAAACGAGAAACAGGAGCAAGTTCAAAGACGCTATCAGAAAAATTAGATGAGCTCGAAAATAACAATATAATTGATCGCAGAGTGGAAAAAGATTCTCCGATAGCAGTATATTATTATCTTACATCAAAAGGTAATGAGTTACTTCATGCACTCTCCGCACTCAGTGAATGGGAACAAAATTGGGCTAACAGGGATACATGATCATCTGTATTGGCGTGTTGAGTTGATACAAACGCTACTACGCCATGAGAGCGTGAACTAAGACACGGGGCACAAGAGATCGACCGCTATTCCAAGCTGTAGAGCACGTCATGTTGACTAATCCCTGTGCAAAAGAATCCGAGTCATGAGCGTTACAGTCTGGATGCTGCGCCCGCAGCATCCGGAAAAGCCCGAATAGGTGAATCTCTTCTTCACCCACTGGCCTTCCGGGTGAACAAGCCATATACCCCGGAATGACTATGTTTAATCACTAGACGGCGCCGGATTAGGTCGGCAGAATGACGGCGTTGAAGCGGGAGACTTCGCAATGTGTCTACGCTAATCTCCCGCTTCACTGAGCGAGTTAGCTTCGCAGTTAAAAGAACTGCCGATGATTGGGACGAACCTGCCGCCCCAGAAGGGGGCAGCGGGTTCACCGATGCAGCGATGATATCCATCCACTGTCTGCGGATTTACCTTGATACGACCTACCGAATGGCAATCGATCTTCTGAAAGAGATGCCACAAATATCGCGGGATATAGGCCTTGAAACGTCCAATCTCCTGCATCCACCTACGTTATGTCTCGCTTTCGACAGAATCGAGATGGCGGTCTGTCGGACGCTTCTCCAACAGTCCGCTGATCTTCACGACACTGGACCGATCTGAGCGATTGACGCCACGTTCTTCGAGCGCTCGCCTGCGAGCCGCTCGTACTGCAACAAGACGAAATACGAAGTACAGGATCTCAAAGCTGCGAAACTCATCGATACAGAGACAAACGCTATCCTTGATTTGCACTGTACGACCACGCGGGAAGGAAGTGACGCCGAGCAGCAACTCGCCCGCAGGCACGCGGGCGAGTTGCAGATCCTCACCGCTGACAAGGGGTTTGACTGTACATGGCTCCGTGAATACCTCCGAGAAGATCTCAAGATCCGTCCGTTGATTAAATACTGCATCAACAAGCCCTACGATCACGCTCACAACGCCCGGATTGACGACGACCTCTATCATCAACGCTCCAACTCAGAGTCAGTCTTCTCCTCAATCAAGCGCTCGCTGGGCGTCGCCCTGCGAGCGCGTGCTTGGTACCGTGAATTTCGTGAACTGGCCCTGATGTGTGCAGTATACAATATCAAGAAGACCACACAGCGGGAGATTCCACTCCCATCAGGTGATTAAACACGGCCCATCCAACAGACTAGTTTTACGCTTTCTTATACGGAGACTAGGTGCAATACCACGCCGTCACTGCTGATCGTATAGTCGGTCTCTCTATTGGCGGGCATTCCTCGCTTAGGAAAATCACACTGTTACAAGATGGCACCGTCTAATTCTGAATCTCCTCAGCTGGCGTTTTTCGGCAAAGAGCTTGGTTTGGTTGCTCGTGGTTGTAATGGTGTCTGAAGCGCCGTAGCCACCACTTCGTGCTGGATTGACTGCCACTCCAGAAGGAATAAAAGGCGGTCGACTCGCATAGCCACAGTCTCAGTACTTCACAAAGCCGGTTAGTTGAGAGGTCTGCTTGCTGAAGGTGTGTCCAATACCAAGCAAGCAGACGGTGAAATCCACG
>NZ_AOLW01000073.1 GCF_000336615.1 Haloarcula amylolytica JCM 13557 | reverse complement strand
CGAAGATCGACCGCTACAGACGGCTCATCGAGACAGAAGAAGTGACTCAGATCGGATTAGTGGGTGACGCTTTGTGAGGTACTGAGTCTGGATATTGATCGGACTATACGCCAATATCTCACCGGTATGGTGAAGTAAACCAGATAAAGCCAACTATATCAGATGTACATCTGTTATTCCGATGCCATACCTGTGGTCGTGTATCGAAATATGATCGTACGTGTTTACCCCGAGGTCTCAACGGCCGGCACAGCCTGATCTCGTGAAATCATCTCGTTGTTTCGGGAAACTCGCTTGAGTTCGTCGTAGGGATTGCGTCCCTGCTGGCGCCACGTCGCCAGCAGGGACAGCACCGTCTCATGAACGAACATCCCGCGGTCATTGCGGAGTGTTCCGATAAGTTTCCGGAGAACCACCGGCTCACGGAGCGCGTTTTCCGCGGCATTGTTCGTCGGAGAGACCGCTGGCTCACCGACGAAGGTGGGCCAGTGGTCGAGGCCACCCTCGATCTTTCCGAGCAGTGTTGCCACTGGTCCGTCGGGAACTGACCGCTCAATCAACGATTCAAGCTCTCTCCGTGCAACACGCTGGAGCTCTGCTCGCTCACGAATGTTCAAGTCGCTCTCCAGCCGCGTCTGGAGAGCGACGTACAACTGCTTGAGAGAGTCGTAGATCGGTTTGCCTTCAGGTTGCTTCTCAGCGGCATCTTCAGCCTCTCGCAGAATATGAGCCCAACACCGCTGGAGATTGTCGCTGAAGGCTGGATAGGCCATCCACCCATCACAGATGACCGTTCCCGCGAAGTCCTCGCCGAGGACTTCTGCGGGAACATCACTTCCGCGACTTTCTCTAACCGCGTAGAGCGTATGGTTCTCGGTGGTGAACGTCCAGATCCATGCTTGCTCACCATTCCGCTTGATGCCTGTTTCATCGATGTGAACAACGTCAGCCTGCTGGATCTGGCGGCGGATCTGCTCATATTCACAGCGACTGGCGCGCGCAGCGCGCTCGGTCGCGTGCCAAGTGGCTGCGCCTGATAACTCCAGTCCGTGCAACTGCTCGAAACGGTCTGCAATCTTCCGGTAGGGCAGGCGGTAATTGTACCTCGACAGTGCTGATTGGGCAATAACGTTCACCCCGACTGCCCCTCATAATAATTAAGATAACTTTTGAAAGTCAAGGAACTGTTCACACCACTTCCTTGCGAAGCTGATGCGCTTCGTTATTTTCTCGAAGGTTTTCTGGACGAGGTCTTTGAATTCCGCTTCGTTCTCAACGACAATTGGTGCCATCGTCCACTTGAGGTAGTCCCAGACTTGCTCGATTGGATTCAGGTGCGGTGAGCCTGATGGAATGAAAATCAGGTCAATCCCGAGCTGATGCGCGCGCTTGCGTGTGTATTCACATCTATGTAAACCGTGCTTGTCCAAGACGAGCAGAATCCGCTTGTCGGTATTCTGCTCGCGGATCTTCTCTAATACCCCGCAAATCCGCTCTTTCTCTTCGTCTTCGGTGAACGTTACCAGACTTTCACCGTTGAGGGCGTAGAATCCGACCGCAGAATCGTGTGCCTTGACTAATTCCCGTTCAATATGAGGATCGTCAACGTACCAAACCCGCCGCGAATTATCGTACAGCTGTGGCTTTGATGCATCAAAAAACCCGAGGACGGTACCGCCATCAGTACAGGTATCATCCTCAACAATCCACCCTTCTTCGTCTTCTCCCTCACGTTTGTTATGTGGCTGGTCATCCTCGTCGAGCGCGTCGTCGACGCGCTCTTCGAGGATTTCATCAGGGTTCTCTGGCCGGTGTGGACGCTTTGGTCGTGGTTTCGCGTATGAGAGACCGAGTTCCCGAAGGAAGGTACCGAGATAATTTGGGCTGTAGGAAACGCCAAATTCCGCCTGGAGAAGATGCTGAATCTCTTGCGATTTCCACGGTTGGCCGTCACGAAGCATCTCCACCAGCTCTTCTTGCTCATCCTCGTCGAGTTTCGGGGGCCGGCCACCCCCGAAACTCGGCATGAGTTCTTCGAAGCCTCCTTCGTTCCAGTCCTCTGCCCAGCGTGTTCCTGTTGCTGCTGATCGACCTTCCCGATCAGCAGCTTCAGGAATCGTATCGCCCTGATAGAGGTTCTTGATGAAGCCGATTCGGCGAAGGTGGTGATCGTCTTCAGCTTCTCTCAGCATCTCGTCAATCTCTTCTTCCGGCAGGTGACGCTTGATCTCAGTTCGGCGTGATCCCATTACCTCAACAGTGATCTCTACTTGCAAAAGTATTCATACTCATTAAGCCGTCGCGGGTCGCGGTCGATGAGAAACAAATCGAGATTGACGGGAAGAAAAAGTGGGTGTACGCCGCTGTCGACACTGAATCAAAGCTGCTTCTCGAAGTTGACGTGTTCAGTCGCCGCGGGACTGACCCCGCGGCGGCGTTCCTGCACCGGCTCACTCAGAACCACGATGTTGCCGAGACAGTGTTTCTCGTTGATGCTGGCGGCTATCTGACTGCCCTCTCACGTCACGATTTGAGCGGTCGGCTCGACTATCGAATCCGGAACCACATCGAAAAGTGGTTCCAGACTGTGACCGTGCGAATCGACCGCTTTCACTCCTTCTGGAGGGACAGTCAATCCAGCGCGAAACAGTGGTTACGACGCTTCAGACACCACTACAACCACGAACGACCCAACCAAGCACTCGACGGACGAACCCCAGCTGAGGTCATCCAGAATTAGACAGTACCTAAGTCAGGTTAATTTGATCTAAATGTATTGAGCTGGTTAGTCTCATCTACTGTGCAACCGTCTTTCGGACTCAGCTTCAATCATAATCGCAAGACAGTAGTCGGATAGAGAGTTTAACCATGCACATAATGTACAAAATCTACAAAATCCAAATAATAAGGATAATCGGCAAAATTCCAAATTAGTCGCTCGTGGCCTGTTCACTCAATATCTCCATAACTTCCTGTACACGTTCTTCATCAGCTTCGATACCACGCTCTCGGAGAATTTGCAGGGCGACCTCGTCACCATGATCTGCAATCACTTCTAAACATGCATCTTGAAATTCTCTTCCCTCAAACTCGGGGACATCAAACATCGAGCATACGGCAGTCACCGAGGATCGCATCCGTGTGACACCATCCCACGTCTCTTCCCGGACATAGAAGCCGTGCATATCAGTCTCGTCAAACGGGAAGGCTGGCCCACCGGTGGATTCGTCCATATCCTCCTTATCTTGATCAGGTGCGGACTCAATCTCCGACTCTGTGTCCTCAGTAGCAATCTCCTCATTCGGTTGCGGTTCATCCTCCGTGTCAGTACGTTCGTTGTCTGGCGCCGTCTCTTCCTCCGTTTGTTTGAGCTGTTCGGCGACGTCTCCGAAACGGTCGTCCTCATTAGGCATGACTGTGTTCCTCCACGAGGTCCGCCAAGTGGTCGAAATTCGGGATCTGGTCGCAGTCTTCGTCGAACTCTGAGACGGGCATTCCTTGCTTGAACGCGCGGGAAATCGCAGTCCGTTCCCGGATTCCTGGCTTTGGAATACTCTCAACGGTCTGCTCAGAATCATCAAGGGTATCGAATATCTCTGGGTCGATATGAGCGTACTCAGGGACGAACGCACCGAACTCTCGATTGAGATTTTCAACGAGGGTCCGATGCTCGTTGTGTTGCCCCATTGTTTCTCGAATCATATTTGGGGTAACTGCGAGGATATCTAACCCGATATTCTGCCGGATTGGAGAAATTTGACGTTCAATCATCTTATTAAGACCGTTAATCGAGCCAGCACGTGGGATCAGCGGGACTATGACACGTTGGACTGCGATGAGGGCGTTGTCAGAAAGTTTCCCTCGGCCACCTGCCGCATCAATTATCACGTAGTCGTATCCGTTTTGAATGAGCGGATCAACGACGTTCCGCCGAAGCTTCACATCTGCAAATCGTTCGTCCTTCAGCCTTGTCTCCACATTCTCGAGATCATTGCTCGACGGGAGGAGGTGAACGCCGAAATCCGTCTCAATAAGCAGGTCTTCGGGGTCTTCACCATCGATAAGGGCGTCACCGAGGTCCGCATCGCGGTCGTACGCATCGTCGTACCCAAGCTGTGTCGTCATGTGCCCGTCCTTATCCAGATCCAGTAGTACCGTCTCATGGCCGCGGTCAGCGAGTCGATCAGCGATGTTGAGCGCGATCGTAGATTTTCCCACACCCCCCTTTAGCAACGAGACAGCTGCTCCAGGAAGTCCTTCAAACTCGTCAGCACTCATGGGTCAGCCCCTCCGCGATAAGTGAATTTTGTACATTTCGTAGATAATCCGCATTGTGTAGATTTTGGGGATTGCGCACATTTCGTTGATAATGTGGGTTTTGCCTTACTCATACGCGGCTAATGAAGTTCACCCACCTTAATTCTGCGTCAGACAAGTTGGGCGCGCTATCTACACAATCTACATATTAAACATTATTCAAATTTCAGGCCCAATCCAATTTCCCTGATCTCTACCATTCAAACATAATCCACGCAATTTACATTATCTACACTTCGCACACATCACCACAATTATCGCTATAAGCCTCGAGCGTCAAGGAGCGCAATGTGCGAAATCTACATTATTAACATTATTCACATTACTCTAATGGTGTGCGATATCGACATTGTCCAGCCATTCCGATATGAGAAACTGGGGCGGTGGACTACCTCGGATTCCCGCCAGACCGAGGCACGATGGTCGTTCGACTATCTACACGAACCCAGGCAGGAACAGGAGGTGACCAGTGGGACAGTGACGACGACCGCCTGAGTAATCGATGGATCAGTACTCGTGGTAGTGAAGATCCACGACAGCCACGAGACGGATTGCAGAGACATTCTGATGGTTGCGGAAGAGATCAATCCAATTCAGCAACCGTGTTTGTTGGTTGGCGATATGAAGTGCTGAAACCCGGCAAAAGTTCCGATGGGCATTGGGAACGACACGGACAGAGAACCCTACGACAGCTTACGAATAGGCGTCGTTGAACTCCCGTTCACGGCGCATCAACTCCTCGACACCGTGCTTGAGAATACCCCGCCCCATTGCCGTCGGCCGATAGTACGTGTAAAAACCCTGGCTGTCAGCGGTCCGTCGCTGGCGCTTGTCGACAAGCCCGACGTCGACCAGTTCGTCGAGATGGTAGTGGAAATTGTGGGATTCGACATCGACCGCGGCCTTGAGATCGGAAGCACTCAGTTCATCGTTGGCGACGAGCGTGCGGAGGATCCGGAACCGCGTCGGGTGGCCGATCGCCTGTTGCATAGCGAGGTACTCCTCAAGCGTCAGCCCGCTCTCTTCGGGAAGCGGCGGATCCGGCTGACGAACCTCCTCTGTTGGCTGGCGATCGGTTTCGGACATTTGGGGGTGCCTCAGGACCTACGTTGGGACGCCACGTACTTAGTCGTTCTCGACTAGAATATTCCTGAGTACTCCGATATTTATATACTACCCTTCCGAATCGACGAGTCGAATGCGGCAACGGATTATCGACAACCTCCCCCGTTCTGCCGGTGATTCAGATGCGCTCGCTCCAGTCCGGCGGGAACAGTTTCTCGTCTATCTGATGGGTCCATACCGGACGTTCGACGTCGACGCGCTGCTGCCGGCGGACGCCGATGTCGAAACCGACGCCCCGTGGTTTGCGACGTGGGACGAGACCAGCGGCGAGTACGGCGAAGACGAGGTGTTGCGGCTCCTGCAGGAAACGCGGGACTGCCTCCGCGACCGCGGGTTTAACGCCTTTCTCGCAATCGACGTCGGGATTCCGCTCGACGAGATGGATGCCGCCACACAGAGTATCGCCTTTGCGACGGCGAGTAATGCAACGATCTTCATCGCTCCACAGGTCGGCGACAACCTCGGTGTCGGGATCGAGATTGGGAGCGTCCTCGAGGATATTCTATCAACAGCTGGAATGCAGGGGCCGGCGGCCGATGCAACGCCACCAACGCGTGCGCAACGGGTTATGGTCGCGACCGAACCATCGGTTCGTAGTGCGATGCTTGGCGCTGTCCACGCGCGCTGGGACGCCAGTGTTCGGACGTTCACCGATGTCGCGGACTGCTGTCGGCTCTGCGCACAGTTCTGTACCCACATTCAGAACGAGGAACTCTATGGCTCGCTTGATTGTCTGGACTGATCGGATTCGCGGTCAGCCCGGGAAGACCCCTTCGCCGGATCTGCTGCGAGAGTCACCCAACTCTATAAATTCGATGATCACGCGGTATTCCTGAGTGTCGGGGATACGAAACCGCTTGTGCGAGAGTGGTGTGATGAAAGTAGCGTCCGAGGGGAGTTTCCTCGGCCTCGTCGAGAAGCGTGCGCCAACTCACGCTGAATGGCATATCTGGATGCATGACGCCGGGAGCACAAAACTCCGCGGCTAACGCTCTCCCTCCGACACACGTTCCAGACGAGTATATTCGAGGAAGCTACCGTCCACTACTGTGCTCGTTGCCTTCGAGCACGTCCCGAAGCCCGTCCGGAAGTAGGGGAAACGGCTTCTCCGCGTGAAAGGCGACGTTCTCGTAGGCCTGCTCGACGTGTTTTCGCTTCGAGTCCGCACACTCCTCGGCGAGCGCTTCCAGTTCGTCCATCATCGATCGGAGTTCGTCCTCGGCTTCGAGCATCTCGGCGGTCAGCGCTAGTTCCTTGATCGCCTTGGCGGCTGCGCGTCGCACACGGCCGTCGTCGTCGCGGAGTGCGTCCACATAGAGGTCCCGCAGTCGTTCGCGGTGGGTCGCAATCTCGTCGAGCGTCCACTCGCCCGGTAACGCCCCGTCGGTGAGATCCGAACCGACCGTTCGATAGGCTAGGCGCGGATACAAACCGGCCGCAAAGCGGATCACGGACTGTCGCTGGTATCCATCGTCGGCCTCGTAGAGGTCGTGACACATCTCGAAACACTCGTCGAACAGGGCGGCTCGTTCCTCGAGTTCGGTATTGTCGATTTCGTCGATCGCCCGATTCACGCGCTCGGTGTCGCCAGAGGAGAGTGCGTCGGCGAATGCCTCGCGAGTGTGATCCATACACGTTCTTGGTCGGATGGCGGCGTAATTCCTCGGATTGGGCTTCGAGAGAATCTCTATTCCTCACCCGGAGGCGTCGTCGACGTAGTCTTCACGCCACCAGACGGTCCGGCCTACAGGCGACCTGACCGCTGTCGCCGTGAACACTTCGACGGAGAACGTCTCCGTTACGGCGGTATCCGATCCGTGAAGATGGGTAGCGAGATAGCGCAGTAGTTCGGGGATCGCTTCGTCATTCCACGTATACTTCTCCCGGAGCACGAGCAGGGCGTATGTCCGATCCTTGTCGAGCGACCAGACCGTGGCTGTGGCGAGTCTGGCGCTGACGTAATCGTCGGCGACCACGTCCGGATGTGTGATGTCAATGTGCCAGAGTGTCGCTTCCTCGGACTGAAAGAGGGGAAGCGGATCGAGGTGCTCAGACTGGAGATGTTCGGACGTCAGTTCCATATGCGGTTCGTACGGCTGGCAGAAATATTATCGACCCCAATTCGGGAAATTCTGAGGAAGAGCTACCGCGAACGAACAGCCATGGCCGACTACATCGTGGAACTCAAAAACTCGGTCTTTCGCGAGACACCACTCGCGGAGGCGAATTTCGATGAGGATGGTCGACTTGTGTTCGGCTCGAAAGAGGACGCAGAGGAGTGGGTGACTGAACAGAACCGAGAACACACGAGCAGGGGGCAACTCACGCTCCACACCGCCCATCCGGCCGACACGTCGGATATCGACGCCTACGTCGTCTTCCAGCCGGTAAAAGGCGTCTGGGTTCCAGATTCGTAGGCCCACAGCCCCCAACCGTCCCCTACAGTATTACTACGGACCTAGGCCATAGATACGTTACAAGGATGGCGGATTTCGACCCCACACTCACGGAGGCAGCAGTTCGGGATTTGGCACGTCCCCAGTCATATGACCGGGGGGAAAACTACTACGACGAGGATGCCGTCGTCGAGCTCGTCCGGCGCGGTGAGACGATCCGAGCGGCGGTTGAAGGCAGCCAGTACGAGCCCTACCAGGTGCGGATCGAGCTCGACGAAACCGGGGTCGTCGACACGGCGTGTTCCTGCCCGTACGATCACGGTGGGATTTGCAAGCACCGTGTCGCTGTCCTCCTGACGTATGTCCGTGATCCCGACAGGATCGACCAGCGACCGCCGGTCTCCGAACTGGTTGCCGACGCGGATCCCGAGGATATCCGTGACGTTCTTGTCGATCTCGTCGAGAGTCGCCCGGAGTTGGCAGAGCAGGTTGAGTCCCGGCTCGAAACACGAGAATCAGGAGAGGAAGGCGACGACGCTCGCAACCGCACGGCCGACATCAATCGAGAGTCGATCCGCCAGCAGGTGCAGTACATTCTCCGTCCCACCGAGGGACGTAGCGCCCACGCGTACGACCCGTATGAGGCGGTCGAAACTGACGTCGAGAAGTTGCGAAACGTACTCGACCAGGTACGGACAGCCGTCGAGGCCGGCGACGGCGAGACGGCACTGGATATCCTCGAACCGTTGGCTGACGAACTCATGGACGAGGAGTGGCTCGCTCTCTCGTACGACGATTCGCACGCGATCTTCGAGTTTTTCGACGAGGTCGACCGAGTGCTGGCCGAGGCGCTACTCACCGCCGACCTCTCGGAGGCCGAGCGTGCCGACTGGGAGGATCGCCTCTGGGCGTGGGAACAGGAGATGGGAGGCTATACCCACCAACCACCGTACAGCGTCGCCCTCGAAGCGGCACAACGGGGCTGGGACTTCGAGCCGGTCCAGCAGGCGATGCAGGGCGACATCGGCTACGCGGGCCTCTGGGAGGGCGACCCGCCATGGTATGCCGAGGACTTCGTCAGGGCCCGACTCAACGTTCTCGAACGCCAGGGCCGCATCGAGGAGTACCTTAACCTGGCGGAGGCTGTGGACCTGATCGACGACTACGTCACCATGCTCGTCGAGGAGGGTCGGATCGACGAGGCAATCGAGTACAGCCGACGCAACCTGTACTCCCCGGACGAAGCACTCACGTTGGCCAAAGCCCTTCGGGAACACGACCGGCCGAAGGCCGCTCTGGAGATCGCCCAGCACGGATTGACCCTCAACGACAGCAGCGGGCAAGCGGAGTTGGCCGAGTGGCTCTGTGATAGAGCTACCAGCATGGGCGAATCCGAGATTGCGCTGGAGGCAGCTATCGCCACGTTCGACGCATTGCCGACGCTTGCGGCCTATCAGGCTATAGAGGAACTCGCTGGCGAGGAGTGGCCGACCGTCCGCGAGGAGCTACTGGAATCGCTTGCAGACAAGGACACGAAACAGCGGACTGCGCGACGGCACGTCGAGATTTTTCTATACGCGGAGCGATACGACGAGGCCATTGCCATCGCGGATCGGTTTTCGGATTACAAGGTCGTGGAGCCGGTCGTCAAGGCCGTCTGGGAGGAGCACCCCAACTGGACGATCAACGCCTGCAAGGAACAGGCTAGGCCGATCATCGATGAGGGACAGTCTCAGCGGTATCATCACGCTGTAGACTGGCTGGAGTACGCGGGAAAGGCAGCCCAAGCGTCGGGAAACCTCGACGAGTGGCGTGCCTACGTGGAGGACTTACGAGACGAGCACTATCAGAAGTACAAGTTGCGACCGATGCTGGAGGATCTGTTGGAGGAGTTCAACGGGCGAACGCATACCGAAGATCATGACTGACTCAGAAGACACAGATCGATTCGTTATCGAAGTTAGCCGCGTGGGGACTGTCGATCATATTGTCGACTTGGAAGCCGAATCAGCGGACAGGTCGCCGTACTCGCCTCGGCGAGGCTTGCCGGGCGAGAAGCTGTGCAATCGGAGTTCGCGCTCACCTGCAAGCGAATACATCGAACTTCGGGACTACGCCGACTGGAAAAATCTCGACAAGACGGCATTCGAAGGGGATGCGCCGGACGAAGTGTGTTCGTATTGCTGGGCTGCGGTAGTAGAGAACATCGAGAGAGAAGAACGGCACGCAAACGAGGAGATAGATGAGCGCGTCGGGACAGTTGGATACCGTCTTCGGTGGAAACAGAAGGGGCGTGCCCGCGACGAATGGTACGACATCGTTGTTCGGCCGGAGACGACCATAGCAGAACTTGACAGGCTTATTTGTCGGTTCACCACGCTCGATAACTTCCATCTTCGTATGTACGGTCTCGAAGATGAGTACATAAACTCGACACTCAACGTTATCCCGGACCACCAGTTCGCTGAAGTCGACGATCCCTCATACACGAAGGCAAGCGAGATGACGATTGCCGATATCGCCGAACACGCTGCGTTCTGGGAAGGGGACCGGCTCAGCATGGTCTACGATTTTGGAACCCCCTCACGCTATTACTGCATCGTCAAGGAGGTGTATGGTGGAGACGAGCTTGAAAATCTCTTTGAAGAACGTGATCCGATCGTAGCGACCGAGACAGCCGCGATCATCGACGAGAAACGACCCCAACAATAGCCACGAGCAGACGGTTGCCCCGCACTTTTTCACCGGACTCCTCGAACACTCGGCCAATGGCCGACTGCCCGTACTGCGAGCAATCCTTCGCGGACGAATCCGAGATCCGCAAACATCTCTATGAAGCCCACGAGTACGACGAACTGGGTCGGATCGACACCAAGCGGGTTGACCAGTACATCGACGATCACGACCTCAAAGAAAGCGACGACGATACAACCCGTGCGCAGCAAGACACGGACGAAGCGGTACAGATGTCCCCAGGGACCGACCGCCATGCGGGTGAGCGGTGGGAGTTGCATGACGTACAAGCACTATCGACGCGGGAAATTCAGGACAAGCTTGGCGAGCACGGTATCGATACGACTGAGGAGTCGTTCCGTGACCGTGCGGCCGAGGTTGACTCCGCGATGACACTCGCCGACCAGTGGGAAGCCGACCATGACGTCGACGCGTCAGGGTACGATCGGGATTTCATTTGGATGGCAGCTGAAGTCCTCTGGAGCCGGTGGGCACCCGATCTCTCCTATCAGGAGCGGATCTACGACCTAGTACAGGAAGGTCGAGAACTCCGGGAGCAGGGGGACGACGCCGAAGCTTGCCAGCGGTGGCTGACTGCCTGGGAGACCATTATCGCCGTCACGCCGGATGACATCACGACACTCGAGGCCGCTGACGATCACCTCCCGAATGTGCTCTCGCTCGAACCATTCCTGCGGTCGGTCGACAACGACCTTGCCACACTGGCAGCGGACGATCCGCCCTATCACGAGCGACGCCTCGAATTCTGTCGGGAGGTCTGTACCCGGTTTCCGGATGCACCTGCCGAGCTACTCCTTGATTTCCGCCACTTCATCGCGGACTCGCTGACAGAGCTAGGACGACTGGACGAAAGCAGAAATGAGTTCGAGACGCTCATTCGAGACTATCCCGAAGATCCCTGGGCGTACAAGAAACTCGCGGATAGCTACTGGCAGGATGGAGTTGACGGGCTAACAGCCGAAGAGCTGAAACGCGCCGTAAAATTGTACGAACAGGCCCTAACCGCCGAAGGTTCCCTCGAACAGCCATCAGCCGTCTCTGACCGGATCGACGAACTCGAACGCCGATTAGCTGACGTGGACTCGTCCGAGGCACAAGAGGAATAGGTGGTCTCTGTCGACTGACTTACGCCGTGAGCCGTCGACGTTCGTCATCAGACAATCCTATCCTCCAGCTTAACCAACAGTGTACAGATCCATCGGGCATTTGTTGGTTAACTTCGTCCAGCGACTTGGATCTGTTCTACGGCCAGGATTGAGCGCGTCCTGCATCGGTCGATAGGTGGTTTCGACCTCCCCGAATATCTTGAAGTCAGGATGCGTATTGGTCAGCATGACACGGGTCGAGAAGGACGAGGAGCGGGAAGAGCGCATCAAGATGCGGATCATCGTCGATACTTACAGCCCTGAAGAGCAAGCGTGGGGATGGTACGCGTATCTGGACGACACGATGGACTTCCCGTTCGAAGCACGCTGTGTCACCGAGCGAGAGGAGTCACCGCTAGAGGAAGGCGAAACAGTACGCGTAGTTGGGATGTCCCCGACAGATCCGACTCTCAGCCAGATGTTCGTGACGATAGAGTGGATGGACAGAGAACTTGGCGTGCCACTGGAGCAACTAGAGTCGATCGAAGCCAGTAGTAACACGGACCAAGCGATCGCAGACTGGCAGTACTGGCTCGATCGCTGACAACCGTAACTCCGGAACAATAGAACCACCCGCATCCGCAGAAGGACAGACGTGCGCCTCCATGGAACTTGAGGAACCCAAATATTGAATCCGGTCGGGGGTCTCTGTACCAACATCGAATGCGAATCGGATTCGACGACGGCACGCTCCTGCTCCGTAATGCTCCCGATGATGTTCCGTACGCTGAGTGGGACGACCGCGTCGACGAGTACCGCACCCAAGCGTATCGATATCGATCCCTGCTCGAATGGGCCGGCAAGTGGACGGACGGAAACGAGCAGGCAACGTTACAAGAGGGCTTCGCTCACACTCTCGAAGACGCCGCCCGTGCCTATCCCTATCTCGATCTCACGCCAGCGCTCCACATCGAACCGCGCGACTACCAGCAGGCCGCACTCAACGCCTGGATCGACCACGATCGGCGAGGGAGTGTCGTACTCCCCACGGGCAGCGGGAAGACGTTCCTCGGGCTGCAGGCCATCGCCGACGCTGGCGTCAGTACGCTCGTCGTGACGCCGACGATTGACCTGATGAACCAGTGGCACGCCACGCTCACCAACGCCTTCGGCGACCAACTCACGGAACCGGTCGGCGTCCTCGGCGGCGGCAGCCACGACGTCACCGCGATCACCGTCACCACCTACGACAGCGCATACCGCTACGTCAACGAGTACGGCGATCAGTTCGGCTTGCTCGTCGTCGACGAGGAACACCACCTACCAGCCCCGACCTACCGGCAGATTCCGGAGATGATGATCGCCCCATATCGCCTCGGGTTGACCGCCACCTACGAGCGGCCAGACGGCAAGCACGAACTCCTCGAGGACCTCCTCGGCCCGGTCGTCTACCGGGAGGACGTCGACGAACTCGCCGGCGAATACCTCAGCGAGTACGAAACAATCCACATGTCGGTCGAGCTCACGGCCGACGAGCTCGAGCAGTACGACGAAGAGTACCAGATCTATCGCGACTACGTCGACACCCACGAGTTCGACCTCTGGAAAGAGGAGGGCTACCAGGAGTTCCTCAAGCGCACCTCCTACGATCCACAGGGCCGGCGGGCACTCATCGCCAAGCAACGGGCCGAACGGATCGCCCGAACAGCGGAGAAGAAACTCGACACGCTCGACAATCTCAGCAAGCGCCACCACGACGACCGCGCGATCATCTTCACCGCCAACAACGACTTCGCCTACGACATCTCCCAGGAGTTCATCGTCCCCTGCATCACCCACCAGACCAAGACCGACGAACGCACCGAGATCCTGGAGCGGTTCCGGACCGGCGAATACTCGATGCTCGTGACCTCGCAGGTTCTCGACGAGGGGATCGACGTCCCGGCGGCAAACGTCGGGATCATCCTCTCGGGGAGCGCCTCGAAACGTCAATACGCCCAGCGGCTCGGCCGCATTCTTCGACCGACGGACGACCGCCAGCCCGCCCGTCTCTACGAAATCATCACCGAGGATACGATGGAGACCTACGTTTCGCAACGCCGCCGGGAGGGGGTGAGTGCCAGTGCTGACGGCTGACCTCGCACGCTCGCGCACGACCGACGAGACCGTCACCCCGCTGTTCATCGATCCCAACGAGGAGCGCTACCAACAGACCGCCCATGAACTCATCCAGCTGTTTGAGAACCACCTTGGCGAGCCGAAAGGCGATCTCGAGGACGCGATTGACGAGCTGACCATCGCGGATACTGATTACAAGATCGTCCAAGGGCTGGCGAAACTCCTCAAAGACGAGTGTGAGTTCGAGATCGTCACCTCCGTCGACCCGCGTGAGGTCCGCCGGCGACTCTTCGAGAAAGCCAACGGGCGCTATCCGATCGTCCGCCAACCGACGCTCGGCGAGGACACACAGAAACTGGAGGTGTACAGCGCGGTCGCCGACGACCTCGGAGTGTCGTTGGAAGAGTGCTATCGCGGAATGTACGCCGATCTGGAGGACAACAAACAACTCGTCCGGATCGGCACGCGGACGGCCGATCAGTACGCCAGTGATGATGATGGTTCGACGTCGACGACCAACCTGACCGGCAGCAGCGACGCGGAGTACGAACACACGGACCTCACCGTGGACTGGCTGTTGACGCGCTACAACCTTGCGCTCGCCCAGGCGGTGCTCTACGACGCCACAGAAATGCGGATTCAGGTATTGGACCACTTCGGGACGGTGTTCAGCTATGTAAAGCTGTTCGGGTTGATGCACCGGATCTATCCGATCGACGCCGACGGTGAGCGCGTCGCGAGCACGGACCAAGCCGCCGGCTACGAGGCCGTACTGGACGGCCCGGCGTCGCTATTCTCGAAATCACAGAAGTACGGCATTCGGATGGCGAACTTCCTGCCGGCGTTGCCCCTCTGTGACCGCTGGGAGATGGGTGCCGAGATCCTCGTCGACGAGACGACCGGCGAGACCCGACAGTTCGCGCTCGACCACACGGAGGATCTCGAGTCACACTACAGCGCCGGCGACCAGTTCGATAGCGACGTTGAGCGGACGCTCACCCGGAAGTGGGAGCGAGCGAATACGGACTGGGAGTTGGTGCGGGAAGACGACGTCTTCGACCTCGGCGCTGAGGTAATGATACCCGACTTCGCGATCGAACATCCCGATGGCAGGCGTGCGATTCTCGAGATCGTTGGCTTCTGGACACCCGAGTATCTGGACGCAAAGCTGGAGAAGATTCGAAAGGTGGAGGCCGACAATTTCGTATTGGCTGTCTCGGAGCAGCTGGATTGTGCGAGCGAGGAGTTCGGGAGCGCCGCCGATCGAGTGCTGTGGTTCAAAACTGGAATTCACGTCTACGACGTAGTCGATTTAGCTGAACAATACGCGACAGAGATGCCACAGAGTCAAGAGCAGGCTTGAAAGATAGTGGATCCAGTGAGTATTTTAACTGTTGCCGGATTATTGGTAAATACCAGATGTACGAGGTTCTCGACGACACGGCGGCGCAGATCGTCCTCGTCATCGGAGTGGTGACTCCATCCGCCGTGTCGCCCAACACCTCCACACGCCGTACGAGACGGTGAGACAGGCCGTCAATCGGCTAGAAGACGCAGGCTACGTTTCCTATGAGACGGGCTCGCTGTCGTCGAAGAACGCGTACGCGACGCAGCCCGCGAGCTCGTCGCTGCCAGCGCCAGCGTCAGCACCCTCTATCGAGGAGGCGTACGTCATCCCACAGTTCGGTGACTGGCCGTTCGCGTTTGCGCGGATCAACACCGTCTACGTGTGGACCCAGTCGACACCTCACGACGAACTCGTCGCTCGTCTTCAGCAGCACGACGGCCCGCGAACGGTCGCCATCCTCGAGGAGGTCGACCTGTCCAAAGATCACAGCGTCATCTACGATCTTCAGAGTATCGGTGACGCAAAGTGCTAAACAGTCGCCCCTATCGATTTGTTGTGTGAGCGACCACCACAATCTGTAGACCCACCTCTATCGACTTGTTCCTGTCACCGATGGAACTGAGTCATCGATAACACCCTCACCCCTATCGACTTGTTCGATGAACACCCTACTGATTGAGCTGTGCATTCACGACGGTGCGGAGTTCGTCATTGTGGACGTCGTCTAGCCGCGAATCTTCTCGGAGCGTCTCGATGATGGTCTCCGGGTTCTCACCAAACGTGAACTCGAGGTAGCTACCCGAGTGTGGTCCCTGACTCTTCCGCTCTGTCTCGACCAACGAATACGTCGTGAGTTCTTTCATCTTATTCACGTACGTCTCCTGGTGGTACTGATCCGAATCTAGGGTACCTGTCAAGTACTGATACACCCGGTATCCAATCGGGCTCTTTGCTGCACCAGTTCCGGCCTCACGGGCCACAGCTGCAGTCGCGAACAGACAGAGCTTCTTCTGCGTACTAATCCCACGTGTCACCTCCAACACGCGGTTCTTCTCAACCTTATCCTGGGCTTGTCGAACGTGTTCCTCCCGGACTTTGTCTGCACCTGTTTTTTCTGCAATCGACCCCGCTGTTCGCATCAGGTCGATCGCCTTCCGTGCATCCCCATTGGTTTGGGCAGCGAATGCAGCTGCAAGCGGGATGACGTCACCGCTGAGTGTATCCTCGTGGAAGGCGTCCTCCCGAGCCCGGAGAATTTCCCGGAGCTGGTTGGCGTCGTAGTCACTAAAGTGAACGTCCTCGGGGGTAAAGGAACTGAGAGCGCGACTTCCCACACTCTCCATCATCTTCGTGTCGTTAGTGATGGCAGTGACAGAGACTTGGGCAGTAATCTCGTCGGTGCTTCCAGCACGAGAGAGCTGATAGAGAAGGCGAGAGAAGGCTGGCTCGTCTTTATCTCGACGACCGACGAGCATATCGAGTTCATCGAGAATGAATACAACTGTATCGTAGTGGTCGTTGATCAGACGGTAGAGTTCGCGCCATTTTTTCTTGTTTGGAACTCCATGCTCCGGGACATCGACAGTTGTTCCGATGTCGTTCGCTACCTTTCGCGAAAGTTCGTAGACAGCTGCACCGAGGGTTCCCACGTTCTGGCAGTTCATCTGAATGACGCCGAACCGGATATCGCGGCTTTCGCAGAGTTCGACGATGTTCTGACAGACAGCGTTGATGATAAGAGATTTCCCGGTTCCAGAAGGACCATAGAGGAGAAGGTTCGGCGGTCGTTCGTTACTTATTGCGACGCGGAGATGCTGAGTAATATCGGTGAGCTGCGTGTCACGACCGACGATACGTTCCTCGTCGACGATCTCGTTCGGCTCAAGGAGCGACCGGTTCTTGATGAGACTCGCGGCTTCTTCCTGCTCGAGAATGAGATCTTTGATAGAACCCGTGGACTCGGAGGTTTCCTCGGGACCAGGATCCGTGGGCATACCGGAACTCACTCTACCAGGGTACTAAAACATTCCCCTGTCGATTTCTTTTCTACCGGTATGACGGTCAAATCCACGGTATTAGAGGTTTACACTGTTACCCTCCGTAACCTCCGACGATTTGTTAGGGGTATCGTCTCAACCAATTCAAAAGAATACCCGCACACCCTCTCACCCCTATCGATTTGTTCTAGTCTTCAAGAAAGGCAGGGGTGACAGAATTCCCGACTGGACTGACGTCTCACCTACATCACGATTAGGGCAGAATTGAGAGTCTCTTCTACCTTCTCTTTTTCTTCTTTCTAGTTCTAGCTACTAGCTAGTTAGAAGAACACACGTCTATCGATTTGTTCTAATCACTCTTCGTCGCTCTCTTGTCCTCCTGATAGAGTATTAAATAAGGAATTGAGAAACCAAGGGGCGAAGACCAGGATCGGGGTTCTTGTACACTGTGGTTAGTGATGTCTTGTTGTTCCTTTTGTTTCTTCGGCTAACTACTCTATACCCACTCCTATCGATTTGTTCAATCCCCTTTCTGCCCACCGATTATAACAAGAATCGAGCTTATAAAAATGGATTTAGCCGAAGGATATTATTCTGATGAACCATATCCACCTCGACTCCCCCGTGATTGACTCCCCTCACCACCCTTTCTCGTTAGAACAAATCGATAGGGGTGGGTGTGTGGTCCTAGCGACACGGTCGCGGTGAATCCACCCGGCTACGTGTAGGAGTGGTCCTATGCTCAATCTTGATCAGAGATGGAAACCTCTCACTAGGGCGGAGAAAGAACTTCTCTCCACTAATTCAATACCGACCTCCTATGAGTGACTCCTCGCGAAACAAATCGATAGAGGTGACCCTCTGTACGCAGGTGGTTTTGTTGAACAAGTCGATAGGGGTGCGTCTCTTCGATGTCGCAATCGGAGTGCGATTTTTCAGCTCCTGTATTCGGATTTACGACCGAATCGACAAGAATGAGGACACCAAACCATACGAGACCGATACGAGCCCGCTCCACGACTTGAGCGCTGACAGCTTTCGTCTTTCATTTTGTAGACAGGGATACTTTTGAACAACTGGCCGTCCAATTCAAACGCTATTTCGCCTATTCGTCGGGACTGACGGGGCTTTTATATCTGGACCGGATCTTTTCTCCTTCTCTCCACTGCCAGTAGTAGTAGCGATTGTCGTTTATCTCCTTGATCGTGATCGTCGCCTTCGCCGGCACGTCGTCCGGAAGGTCATCGAGTCGCTCCTCAACGTTGTCTTCGTCCGATTCCTTCTCAAGACGGGCTTCCCGTTCCTTGTATTCGGCTAGCCCCTCAACGTAGCGGGCTACGTCCCGAAGTTGCTCCGGCGAGACCTCGTTGAGAGTGTCGACTAATTCGGCTGGAAGACCTGCCGGCGGGGTCGGTGGCTCGTAGGGTATCGGCTGTCACCTCGTGTTAACCAACAGAGCGGGAGGAATGCATCACTCTGTTGGTTAACCGGGTTGGGACGAGGATTCGCTCTCGAGAACGTCGATGAGCCCTTCTGCCGTTCGACTAATCCGGCCAAGCCGCTCGCGAACGACCTCGGGGTCGTCCGACTCCCAGGCTGCGAGGTAGAACGCTGACCCACTGGTGTCGAGCCCGCAGTAGCGCCCGACGACGTACGCGACGGCTTCGGCCTCGACTTCGCGTTTTGCCCGCTCGGTGTCGTCGTCGACGTCGAAGTGGAGCAGAGCGTGTGCGAACTCGTGAATCAGTGTCCGGGCGAGATCGGCGTTGTTCTCCCGGTCGCGAACCTCGACGAGCGGCTGGACGTCGACGAGGCTAAGCTGCTCACAGTTGCCTTTCGACTCGCCGTGGGTCCACTCCGCTTCGGGGACAATCCGAACCGTCACGCCGAGGTCGTCGGCGGCACCGGTCAGCCGAGCAACGAGGGCGTCGCCGTCCCCGGTCGCTTCCGTGTTGAGTTCGGGAAGTAGTTCCCTTTCAGTCTGGGAGATGTCGAACACCGGCGCGAGCTTGAATCTGAAGAGGCCCTCTGACCACTCTATAAATCAATTAGAGGTAATAGTCTGAATCCGTTGAGTTTTCGTCGGGCGATACAGCGATGCGACTGGAATCGATGTTAGAAGTAATAAAAACAAGATTCTGCCCCAGGAACTAAAGATTCTCTCGATGAGCGAGTCCTCAGTAGTCTGCAAGAGCGTGAGTTCATCTTCCCTCCCTACGACGCAAATCAGCTCCGCGAAATTATGCGTCATCGCCAGGATGCATTTCGTGAGGGTGTCCTCACCGATGATGTGATCCCTCTGGCGTCTGCATTCGCTGCACAAGAGCACGGTGACGCTCGAAAAGCACTGGATATTCTTCGAAATGCAGGCGAACTTGCAAAAGACGATAACAGTGATGTTGTGCAAGAAAACCATGTCCGGAATGCACGTGAGAAAGCGGATATCGATCGATTCTCTAAGCTTCTCCAAGATCAGCCTACACAATCGAAAGCAGCAGTGTACGCCCTTTCATTGATTGCAGAGGGGAGCAATCAGGAAGAGTTCCCTACTCGTAAAATCTATGAACGGTACGAGCAGCTCACGGAGTCACTAGATATTAATCCTCTCTCACAAAGGCGGATGTCTGATCGGCTGAATGAACAGGCGTTTCTAGATATCCTCGGCGTCACGGATCGGGTTGGACGCGGCCGTGGGAAAGGCATGACCAATTTTTACTACCTACTGGAGGAGCCTAAGGTCGTACAAAGTGCCATTGAATCTGATCAGCGGTTTTCCCCCGAGCAGTAATTCACGATTTTACACTCGACAGTCGGGGTGTCTCACTCAAACTTTCGGACTGATAGATCCCAAGAATATCTAAACAAAGGTCTGAATGGTATGATACGCGATTTAATGTCCATTTACACTCGACACCCGGGGTGGTCCTCAATTCGGATACGAGCGAATGAGTGTGACACCCTCTGCAACGGAACGGGGTGGTTTCCTGCGTGGAGGTACCAGCTAATCACTGGAAGTGGGTTTTGACTCGAACTCTCCGAGCGTCATTTGCTGTGGTAGGCTCTGCTCAGAGCGAGTCGTGGCGCTGTGACTTCACTGCAGTCATCTTTCGCTGCACCCAATTATGTTAAATATACCACCAGCAGACACCGTCAATATTAGCTCTTTAATTGCCGTAATATCTGAATAGTATCTAGGATTTCTCCGGCTGATAGACTAGTTAACGAAGTTACTCAGCTTTGCACGTTGAAGTAGGAGCGTGACGTAGGCGGACGCAAAGACGGATGATGCCGATTACGGACTTCTTGTCGTGTACGCGCGTATTCGACGAGTTCGATTCGCTATCACCGGCACAACGCCGCCACGCCAAAACCTACGCCACAGGTCTTGTTGCGGCCAGCAACAAGACCGTGGCGGGCATCGCACGCGAAGTTCTTCCAGCCAGCGGCAAACGCGCTCTCAACAAGTTCCTCACCGAGTACGACTGGGACGAACAGGAGTTCAACCACGAACGCCTCGAAGAGCTTCAGAAACACGGTGAAACGCGCTGGTCGAAGGACGGCTACATCATCCTTGACGACATGATCACCGAGAAAGCCGGGGACGAAGTCCCCGGCGTCGGCCGGTTCTACGATCACGCCGAAAATGACACTGTCTGGGGCCAAGACCTCATCTACGCCTTCTACGCTGACGACAAAACCGCCTATCCGCTCACCTTCCGCCTCTACGAACAACAGGACAATGAGGACGATCACCACGATACCAAGTACGATCTCGCCCGAGAGATCGTCACCGAACTCGAAGAAGAGGTAGGTGTCCGCAGGCACACCTACCTCTTCGACTCGTGGTTCGCTCACTATTCTGGTCTTCCTGACCACATCGAATCCTACGACAAGGACTAGATCGGCCCGCTCCGCAGCAATCGCAAGGTGACCTACGCCGGCGAAGAACTCCACGTCGATGCGCTGGCAGAGCGCATCGACACGGTTGAGCGCGATGTCGATGACGACACTACCACATCTGGACGAAGAAGCTTCCCGTCTCCCAGCTGGGAGACGTGAAGCTGGTCATCGCAGAGAAGAGACCGACGAAGAGAACCCGGTCAAGTACCTCGCCACGAACAAGATTGACGCACCGACCGAGCACATGATTCGCTCCTACGGAATGCGATGGCGCATCGAGACGTTCTTCGAGGACTCGAAGCAGGATCTCGGCCTAGGAGACTGCGAGATGCAGACCGACGAAGGTGCCAGTCGGCACTGGCACCTTCTGATGGCTGCCTACAGTCTCGTTCGTCTTGATCCTGATTCGAGCGCCTTGGGAACGGTTCGCTCGAAGGCGTCATCGCTTCGAGTGAACCTCGAACACTCTCTGAAAGAAGCCGTCTACAACCTTCTCTCGTGGGTTCGGGACAACGATGATCGTGGCGTCGATGACCTCATGGAAGAGATCGACCACCTCTTTGTTCACTCAACCGCCGACGCTAACGTGCAAAGCTGAGGAAGTTACTAGTTGATATACTAATATATATTTCTTTTAGCATTATCATTCATGCGGCACGAAAATTAAGGCATTGCCGAGTAAGACTACCTATCACAATCTAGAACCCTTCACCTTGTTCACAAGTTTTTTGATAGTCCCACTGTCACTACGTGCTGGCGAATTCAGAACAGGATTCACCAACTGTGTAAGAAAGGTAACACAACAACGGTAGCGGATCACCAGTGGGGAATCGGTGGGCAAGCAAGACCGCAAAAACAGAGGCATCTATGTCAACACGAATCAACGCATCGAACGCATCGACCACACAACCAACACTCTACACGCACGCAAAGCGGCGATTCGCTGACGCGTGGCTCACGCCCGGCGTGCNCATCGAACGCATCGACCACACAACCAACACTCTACACGCACGCAAAGCGGCGATTCGCTGACGCGTGGCTCACGCCCGGCGTGCGACAGGCGACCCAACTGCTGCTGCTCCTCACGCTGTTTGCTGGCTCGGCGATGGGCCAGACCGACGTCGGGAACATCTACTGTGATACTGCTGTCGAGGACGGTGTCAACGTCGTCTTCGGAGCACTGGCTGGTCTTGGCCTGCCAGCAACGATGGTGTTCGTCGGTCGCAGTGGCCTCTCGTATATGCGGGCCTCTGGCAACCCGAACCAGCAAAACGAGGCCCGCCGGGACCTTATCCTCTCGCTGGTCGGTCTCGGCGTCGTCGTCCTGGCAATCGTGGCCCCGGAACTCATCACGAAGTTCGGGGACAACGTCGGCTTCGGCTTCTCGGACTGCGTGACCCCATTCTAAGCACACGATGGGACTCCGCTCACTGCTGATGATCGCGGCCCTTTGCTCGCTGCTCTCGACAGCCGCAGCTGCGGGGCCGGCGTCCGCTGGTGGCAACCCAGCCCAGATTGAGCGGGGGACGGCACACTCCCTTCCCGACGCGAGCCACGGTGGCGTGGGGGTACTCCAACAGAACGCCACCGCGCCGAATGGCTCCAGTAGGGAGAGAACACAGACGAGTCGCACCGAAAACAACGAATCCAGCGTCCAAGACCCGGTGGCAAACGGGACAGCAGGCAACAGGACAACAGCCAACGGAACCGAGGGCAACGAGTCCGTTGATCGAGGGCCAGCAGCGAACCAGACAGGCGTGAACAGGTCCGTCGAACTCGGAGCAAGGCAGAACCTCAGCGCGAAAGTCTCGTGCTACGAGAACGCCTCGAACCCGCCGGCCAATGCCTCTGTCGGGGACAACGCGACGGCAGGCGTCGTGCCTCCGAACCGGTCCTACAATCACAACCACACGTTCTTCCGTGCGCTGTGGTCTGGCGACCCTGACCATCCGAACCTTACGCGGGCCGACCGGGCCGAGGCCGAGAACGGCACGCTGGCCGTCCTCCCCTCTTGCACGGGAGATATGGTTTCTCGCGAGCCATCGAACACGACGCTGTGGAACCGGCCCGAACACGACTCGTTCCGGACTGGCATCGAGAACGCCTCGTATCCAGTGAACGTCACGGATACTCGCTCTGGGATCTGGATTCGTGACGCCTACGTCGCGTTCTTCAGCATCGAGCCATCAACGGTCGTCCACGAAAAGTCGGGTACGGAGCGTCTGGTCCGTCCGAACGGCACCGTGCGTGCCATTCACGACTACTGGGTGTACATCTCGGAGTTCTTCGAGGACGACTTCCGCGTCCTGAACACGTCGACGAACACGACGCTGTACGCCAACGGCACTGCGATGGACAACAGCACTGCCGCCCAGCCCACCCTCAACTACACAAAGATCAACGGGACCACCGAACTCCAGTTGGTCACGACGATCTCGACGAATATCTCGGAGATTGGCGATGACGAGATTGACGAGTACGAACTGACGGTCACAGACTCACGGACGGTCCGGGTAGAGAACCTGTCCGAGCGGGAGATGGTCGTCGAGCCCGGTGTCGTCCCGAACGGCAGAGGGGCCACGACCGACGACTATCGGATCGGGACTGTAATTCCCGGCAGCTGGCAGAGCGTCCAGTTCGACGGGGGATACGAAGTCCAGAGCAAGTGGCGGTTCTATACTCGCTCACCGCCGGGCTGGGCGAACTGGTCGGAGAACACGACCACACCAGTCCGACCGCTCGAAACCCACGCTGTCCGAACGACGGAAGGCCCGGAGGTCACGGTCAACCGGGTCCAAAACGAGAGTTCCGACGGCTGGCGGTTCGTCCCATCGCTCGAAGCGACGTATCCGGTGAATGCGACTGCAAACACGACGGGGAANTCCGACGGCTGGCGGTTCGTCCCATCGCTCGAAGCGACGTATCCGGTGAATGCGACTGCAAACACGACGGGGAACACGACCGCTACCGCGACCAATAGGACGACGCTCCCGCCGGAGATTCGGATCAACCGTTCGGAGACGTTCACGACGGCAGATCGGTTCACGATTCGGAGTGCGGAACAACTCCGGACGGAGAACTTCGAAATCAACGGACTCGTCCGTGGGAACAGCATCGAACAGCCAGCGGACTCGACGAACCCGACGCCAATCCGCGAGGTCAACATCACCTCCGAGGTCGTCAACTCGACCGACAACTCGACGGACCTGCTGGTCCGGGTCGAACCGACGGCTGGCTTCCCGATTGCGGCAGGGAACGTTACTGTCGCAACGGGGCAGTCCCGGGTCGAACGGTCACTGTCTGGTGATGATGAGATTACGGTCACCGTCGACCAAGGCGAAGTCTCCTCGGCGATAGTCACGTATCGTCCGGCTCAGATCTGGTGGGAGCAAGGGCGTGCTGTCCCGGTACGAGACACCCAAGAGCGGGTCGCCTACGAAGTGAATCTTCCAGACCTNTGGTGGGAGCAAGGGCGTGCTGTCCCGGTACGAGACACCCAAGAGCGGGTCGCCTACGAAGTGAATCTTCCAGACCTTGCGGAGTTCATTGACCTCGCTGTAGTGACGCTCCTGACGGTGTTGCCGGCTGTGCTGGCGCTGTATGGCTACGACGTCTGGACGAGAGGCAAATTTGTTGGTTGGTATAATCCATGACAAAGCAAGATATACCACGAAACAGCAGTATCGACCGCAGAACAGTGCTTGGACTCCTTAGCGGGAGTCTTGCCGCGCTTGCAGGCTGCAGTGGCGGGCTGTCTGATAGTAGTGACGGCGACGGTGGAAGCGCCGGTCCGCCAGAAGAGCAGTCCGACTACATCGAAGAGACGAAAATTAAGGTGGTGAGAAATAATGAACTGGCCTTAGAAGTCGCCGTAACCGATGAGATCGACCCGTCATCGGTCAGTATCATCACAGAGTCCGGGCGAGAGTTCTCCAGCGATTACTTTAGTTCTGGTGAGACTCGGACCAGCCTATTGCTAACAGAAGGAGATGATAACAACGAGCCATTGCCCCGGGGCCAGCACACACTCTATTTCCGTGGGGATGGTGTCGAAACTGAAATTCCACTCGAACTGGGCACTACGTTTGAGTTTGAGAAAGTCGTCCCTGGGACTGAGCACGAAAAGATCCGCGACGATAGCTTGGGGGTGGTTGTCCGGAATGTGGGCCAGCGAACCGGAGCAGCGGTTCGGACAATCCTCAATGGAGAAAGAGACAGCAAACCGTTCGAACCAATAGAACCAGGTGAAACCGGTATTGTCGAATTTACTTTTCTCCTGAAAGACCGCGCACATTGCGTAAAAGTCGAAGAAACGACTGTAAGAGAAGAGGAATTGGCTGTTGGATTCCTCTGGAGTGACCCGGTTACTATCACCCAACCTATCAAGTACACCGACAGGTTTGACAGCACCGGTAACGGGTGCAAACGAACCCTAGCTGGTGAGCCAGAGGAAGTCACTGCTACCTCAGTAGAGACGGAGACGGAGACGTAGCAATGCAGTCGGGAATTGCTGGGGATATCGTGAAGGAAATCGCTGAGAGGCTGATTAGAGAACTCTCATCGGCAATTGCAGCTGGTATCAGTGGCTTCCTCGATAACCTCAGAACAGACATAGTCGAGTATCTAAGCGGGTTTTTCCGAGCCATTATCGACCCGATGGTGCGGACGCCTGCTCCTGAAGGGCCGAATTCAGCAGCCCCCGTCGACATTGCATTTGAGTCTGCGAGTAATGCCCCGTGGAACTCGCTAATCTCAGGCATCTACTTCGACGCAATTGTTGGTTTAGCTCTTGCTCTCCAGTTTTCTGTTCTGGCGATGATTGGGCTCAGGTACGGGTCAATGAACCCTGTTATCCGGAAGAAACTCCTACGTCGCCTCGGAGTTGCCTTCCTTTCGTTGTTCTTCTGGCTCCCTGTGGCCTCACTGGGGACTCAGTTCTTCGACGCTATCGGCAAAATCATCTACCAAACCGGTCAGTCCGACAAAGAGATCGCCGCAATGATCGGTTCAGTTCAAGAAATCGCTTCGTTCAGCCTTGGGATCTTCGTCGTCCTCATCATTGTCGGACTGTACGTCTACCTCAAGGCGGCGTTCATTTTCATCACCAGATGGCTGCTGGTCTTCCTGCTGACGCTGTCGATGCCACTGGTCGCGACGTTCTGGGCAGTGGAAGTCTGGCCGCTGAACCGCTTCTCTGGACTGGCGAAACAGGTCGCCGGCGCGTATCCCGGAGTCCTCGCTGCGGGTATCCCGCCTGCAATCCTGATACGCATGAGCTTCGAGGCGACGAACTGGGGACTGGCTTCTGAGCTGTCGCTGTTCATCAGCCTCGTGACGCTGTACTTGGCGGCAAAGTCCCAGAAGGNCTTCGAGGCGACGAACTGGGGACTGGCTTCTGAGCTGTCGCTGTTCATCAGCCTCGTGACGCTGTACTTGGCGGCAAAGTCCCAGAAGGTCCTCATCCAGCGCAGTAGCCGCGTTGCGATTCAAGTCAGCGAACAGGCGCTCGCCGGCGGCAAAAAGCCACTCAAAATCGGTGCGGCGGCTGGTGGTGCGGCGGCGACAGCCGGCGCTGGCGCGGTCGGTGGCCCCGGCGCAGCAATGGCGACGGGTGGCACGATTCGAGCTGCCTCAGGCGCTGCAAAAGGGCGTGTCGGCAGTGCTGCCACAGGTGCTCAGATGGTCCACCGCCAGATGGCAGCCAACCCCGCTGGCATGAAGAGAGGTTCCAGCAGCGGCCCCACCGGTTCCGGTGGCGGCAGTAGTCCCAACGGCTCCGGAGGTGGCGGCAACAGTGGTTCCGGCGGCGGTGGCTCAGGCGGTGCAGGCGGTTCCGCTCCGCCCTCTGGTGGCGGCAGTGGCAGCAGCGGGTCTGGTGGCTCACCACCCTCTGGCGGCGGGAGCGGGTCCGGTGGAAGTCCCCTCAACAGCAGGTTCACCAACGGTGGTTCGTCCGGCTCGTCTGGCTCGTCCGGCGACTCTGAGAGCGACGACACCCCGGTTAGCGAACGCCAGACGAAGATGAAGCAACAAACCAAGATGGAGCGCCAGACGCAGATCAACTCCGGCGATACCAGAGTGTTCGAGTCTGAGGTTGACCCGCCGTTCTCCGACGACGACTTCGACGAGAACGATACTGAGACCACTGACTCCGATGAGTCGGAGTCGTATGACTCGCTGCAGGACGTGTTTGCGACTGATGACGATGTATTAGGGCCGGATGTGTACCGCGACGGCCTGCCGCATAAGGAGGATGACGACTAATGGCCGACTCAGAAGAAGAGTACAACACGAACATCATCCACGAATCGCTCGGTGATTCGACCAACTTCTGGGGCGACTACACACTGGGGGAACTCATCCTGTTCCTCATCCCGCCGTTTGGCTTCCTCGTCGCGATGGGCATGCCATTCGTGCCAGCGGCGCTGTTCTTCCCAACGTTGGCCCTCACAGCGGTCGTGGAAGTCTTCCTGTATATCCTGCACAAAGTCCGGCCAGATCACTATCGGCTCACTGAGTGGCTGCGGGTCAAACTGTTCTGGCTGGTAAAAAAGCGCCAGTACACTCACGGCCAAGGGAATCAGGATACCCGGCAGGTCACGCGATTAGAGCGGGTTATGCCCCACGGCATTGAGCGCGTCGACGGAGCGTACGTCGGCGCGGTCGAGGTCGAGCCCGCCAATATGTCGCTGCAGGACGACGAGAAATGGGAGAAAGCCGTCACATCGCTCACACGCCTGTCTGAATCGCTGACTGGCCGGGCGAAACTCCACGTCACGACAGCCGAAGTCGACAACGAGTCCCACATACAGGCACACGTCGACCGACTCGACGACCCCGACGCGGAGAGCCATTCGATCTTCCGGGGCGTCCTCATGGAGTTCGTCAACCGCTACACCGACGACAGCGGCAACGTTGAAACTGAGACCGAACTCCAGCGCAAGTACTACATCGTCGTTTGGGTGACTGACGACGACATTCACGACCTCCAGATGAACAGCGACTCCATCGCGGATTACNCTACATCGTCGTTTGGGTGACTGACGACGACATTCACGACCTCCAGATGAACAGCGACTCCATCGCGGATTACCTGACCGGGATACCGGTTATTGGGCGGCTGTTCACTCGGTTCGACAGTGACACGCTCACTGACGCCGAGCGAGAGGAATTCAAGGCCAAGAAGCTCCACGACCGGCTCGAAACCGTCGACAGAGCAGTCAACAATATGTTCCGGTGTCGCAGTCGGTCGGTCAGCCCGCATGAGCTGGCGCACTTGACCGAGGACTACTGGGCTTGTGAAACGCGGTCCGAGCGGGAGTACGAAGAGGCGGCCTCCGTCTCTCCGGTGACGTACTCGGCACGGGAACTCATCAAGCACGGCGAGGGTGCGGCAGCCCACGACGCTGCGGAGGGCATGGACACCGACGACGTCGGTGGGACCGACTACGAGGTCGACGAGACCGACTTCGTCTCCCAGTTGCATAGACCGGGAGAGAACCATCGGTCACTGGTCGCGCCGACGGATATCGAATGGGAAGCCGACCACGCTCTCATCGACCAAGAGACGCACGCACGTTGCTTCTGGATCGAGACGTATCCCGAGCATCCGACCAGTGGAATGCTAGAGCAACTACTGCTGGATACGGACCTTGCCGTCGACGTCTCAATCCACATCGACCCATACGACGCTGATACAGCAGTGTCGGTCATGAAAGAGTGGATCTCCTCGCTGAAGATGCTGCAAAACGACAAAGGAGAGTTGGAAGCGGAGGATATCGAACAGGAGGTCAACCAGGCAAAGTACATCCGGCAGATGGTCCGGCGGAACCACACGTCGCTGTTCCGTGTCGGGGCGTTCATCCGCCTCACTGCGGAGACCGAAGAAGACCTCCGGAAGCAAACGAACCGGCTCGAAACGCTCCTACGAGACTCACCGTCGAACTGCGGCGTCAAGCGAACGACCCGCCGGCAGGAAGCAGGACTGGTGACAGTCTCGCCGATCGGGGCCAACGAACTCGGGCAGAACCGACTCTCCTCAATGACCGGGGAAGCCCTTGGAGCGCTGTTCCCGTTCTCGTCGAACTACCTGCGGATGGAGGACGGCATCGAGTACGGACTGCACGGCCACAACGATTCCTCGCTGTTGATCGACCCGTGGGAACTGGAAACCGGCCACTCGGAGCTGGTGACTGGAATGCCCGGCGGCGGGAAGACCCACGGCACGCAGGCTCGGGCGATGCGGATGCTGAAAAAACGGTCGGACGTCAAGCAGATCTACATCGACCCAGTCGGGGATATGCACGGCAGCGCGAAGATGCTGGACGCAAAGACGATCACGATCAGCGGCGAGACGCCGTTGAACCCGTGCGAGATGCATCCGACGCCGCCGCATGTCCTCGAACAGTCCCCGGATATGCAGCCCGTCTCAGCGAAGAAAGACGAAGTGTACGGGGTCATCGAGAACTTCCTGCAGTCGCGGGATGTCGATCTGGAGATGCACAGCGGCCTGATCACGTTCCTGATCGACAAGATATTCACTGAATCGGATATCGACCCAGCGGACCCATCGACACATACGCCGGAGAACTCGCCGGACCTGAGCGACTTCCTCGAAGTCGTTGACCGCCTCCAGGAAGAGCCAGAAATGTTCCCGGGAGCGACGACGGAGTCCTCCCAGCAGAAAATTCAGCAGTACGCAAACGAACTCTCGATTGCACTGCATCCGTTCCGACCGGGGAGTACGTTCGGCAACCTCTCGAAAGAGTCGGACCTGCGGCTGATCGACGACAGCAGCAAGGCCGTCTATCTGGACCTCCAGCAGGTCGAAGGCTCGGGCAGTGGCCTCGGCAAGCAGTCGTTCATCATGCAGTTGCTTCTGAGCACGCTGTACCAGCAGGCCAAGAATATGCAGCAGAAGGTCGAGATCATCATCGACGAAGCCCACTACCTGTTCAACGACGACGCGAACTTGGAGTCGCTGAACCAGATTGCNATGCAGCAGAAGGTCGAGATCATCATCGACGAAGCCCACTACCTGTTCAACGACGACGCGAACTTGGAGTCGCTGAACCAGATTGCTCGCCACCAGCGCCACGCTGGACTCCGGCTAGTGATGCTGTCCCAGACGCTCTCTGAGTTCGAGGACAAGGGCGCAGCCGAGGAAATCGCGGGAATGTGCCCGATCAAGGTGCATCATCGTGAGCCAGAGCTAGGCGACGAGACAGCAACAAGCGCTGGACTGACGGATGAACAGCAGTCCTACATCCAGCACGCCGAAGCCGGCAAAGAGTCGTTGGGTGACGGCCAAGGCTACTCGCAAGCGCTGGTTCGCGTCGACGAACATGGCGATTACCCGCTAACGATCAAGACGTCGTGGGAAGAGAAGCAGATCATTGACCTCGACGCTGACGCGGAAGATGCGCTTGACGTTGTTGCTCACGAGGCTGACTCCCGCGCTGCTGATTTCGAAGAGTTCATACGCTCGAAGGCAGTCGAGCAAGAGCTAGCGAATCGTGGATTGTCCCCGGAGAAGGCTGAACACGTCCTCAATGGACTCAGCGAAGACGATTTGGTGGATGTGGTGTCTGTAGCACTTGACCAGACACAGCCAGAAGCAGTTGTCGCTGACGGTGGTATCGAGACAGAGACTGATGCGGAGTTTGACACTACGGAGTGATTCACATGAATGACATAATCTCGCTACGGATGAGTGCAGAAGAGAGAGATCAGATAGTACGGCAGGCTCGGAAGGTAGATGAAGACCTATCGGAGTATATCCTGAAAGCTACGGAGCAACGCATTGCCCGTGAGCTGCACGATCAGCGTGCGGAGGAACTGGGTCTGGAACCAGAGCTGGAACAGATCGCTGAGAGTGTGACAGAGCAAGTGAACAAGGCAGCAGATATTGAGACAACTGAAGAGTTGGCTTATGAAGTAGCTCTCTGGGACTTGATTTCGACAGACTACTCCTCAGAGGAGCGTGCTATTGCGATGGATGAAGCGACAGACAAGCTACAGGAAGAGGTAGACAACGTCCGTAACAAGGAGGGTCAAGAATGAGTGAGAGAACTGTCATTCAGATCTATACGACTGACGAAAATCGGGAGTGGCTTGAACAACTAGCCGATGAAGAGGATACGTCAATCTCGGAGTATGGTCATGAGATGATTGAGGATCACATTGACCGTGAAACTGGGGAGCGTCAGTACGGCCGGTATGGAACTGATACTGAGATAGAAGTCATTTTGGACTCTCTCAAGGAGGAACTGGGGGAGACTCTGGACCAATTTGAGTCTGAAACACTCGAGGAAGTACGGCACATCCAGAGAGTGCGGACAGCGTATCTTATCTCGATCTGGAAGCTGATTAAAGACGACTACTCTACTGCCGAGCAACAGCTTGCGATGAAGTTTGCTGAACGGTTCACTGGACAGGAGCTCAACACCGAGTCCGAAGCAATTCTTGCAGGGGAAGGCAGTAGCAGCGAAGACGGACAGGGGTCCGCCGGCGCAGCGGGTGATGGCGCATGATTGTAGAAACGGACTATCAGCAGAGCGGAGCAGGGAACCTCGTCGATTATATTCGCCGTGACCGAGACCAGGATGCCGGAGCGACAGTTGATTTACGGAACCCGGCCGGCCGAGAACTGTCCGACCCAGAAGTAGACCGATTTGTCGACAAAAGTCGAGAGTTCGGATTCCAGCGGCATCTGATCGTCTCGCCAGATCCTACTGGACAGTATTCTCCCCAAGAGGTTCAGACCAACACTCGGGACGTAATGAACCAAGAGTTTGCCCGCCAGCCGACAACCGACTATGTGTATGCTGTCCACCGGGATACAGACTTTCCTCATGCACATGTCGCAGCTACTGGGAAGCAGGCAGAGCTGGAAATGGATTTAGAAGACATCCAGAAACTCAGTGAACGGGCGGAAACCGCGTTTGAAGAACCGGCTCGAACGCGAGACCCAACGGCTGCCGCCAGTGATTCTCCGGAGGACATCGGTCGGGTCGTGGATCAAGAAGCACGGGAGCAGTATCATGAGGAAGAACTATCGCTGAACCCCGAAGCGGAGGAAGCGCTCAAACGGGCGACTGAGAAGAGTCAGCAGAAAGACGTCGGACAGCCCACGGCTGAGAAAGCGCGCGATGAGCGCCAAACTGAACCACTCTCAGAACGTGCTGCGGAGAGGGCCGAAGAACAGGCAGCAACTGAACGCGAACCCGAAGTTGATCTTGAACGCGAGCAGGAACCCGAACGCGAAGTTGGGTGGTGGCAGTGAGTTCTAGTTCTTCTGCACCACCAGGCCAACGCTCTGGCGAGGTGCCGAATAGCCTCAAGTACGACAACGTCGTCGGGTTCGTCTGGGCCGGGTTTATGTTGCTGTTCCCGCCGATGATCGTCGACAGCGACAAGGTTCTCCCAAAGCGGTTCTGGGCGTGGCGCTACATTTACCTCGGGTTCGGACTCACCAGCGCGGCGTTCTTCTACGATGTGCTTGTCCAGACTCCCAGCGCAGCGCTGTTGTTCCCGTTCGCACACGTTCTGGCTGCTATCTCAGTGGGGACACTGTTCGCTGACTTCACTGTACCCGGCCTGTCGCTGCCGATGGTCTCGTACTCGACTACGGTGATCCTGTATGCCATCTCTATCGGTATCGTGTTCTCTGGGGAACTGCTCCGCCGAACGTCGCCGGAAATGCTCGCGATGAATCAGTGGGACCACGACGACGGAGAGTCCGTCGTCCCGCTCGAAGAAGTCTCTCACGAACACGAAGAGGCCGAGATGCCGTTCACGCTCGATCAGGATGTCTCCACAGCCGTCGTGGGCGAGACTGGTTCGGGGAAGACGTCGATGATGAAACTACTGGCCTACCAGTTCCCGTACTACAGCGACACAGCGGTCATTGCTCACGATACTGGCGAGGACTTTCAAGCGTTCTATGAGGAGCTAGGCTTCGAGGTTCAGCGCATCCGCCACGCAGATAGCGATGTGGTCTGGAATCTGTTCAAGGACGCCGATTCAGAGTCGGACTTCCGCGAGGTCGCCGGCGCGATCTTCGGCGAAGCCGACGGCCACGACCCGTTCCACCGGCCCGCCAAACAGACCTTCGCGGAGATGCTGATGTACCTGCATCTCAGCGCGAAAAAGAACAGTCGACGTCACGCGCTCTGTCACGCCGATATCGTCTCGCTGCTCAACGAGGGCCACATCGCGCTCAAGAAAGCCCTTGACGAGTTCGACCGGCTGGACTCAGGTCATATCGACCCTGACAAAGGGAAAGGCGCACAGAACGTCTACCAGACCATCAAGGAGAACGTTGACCCCGTCTTCACCGGCGACTTCGGGGACTACGGAGAGTTCTCCCTGCAAGAGTACATCGAGAACCCGGAAGGCCGAGTCCTCATCATCGACTCGAACCCAACGGAACTGGAAACGCTTGGGCCGATGTACCAACTGCTCGTCGACTGGTCGATCCGCTACGCGATGAACGCCTCGAATCCGACGGTCCACATCCTCGACGAGATTGACGCGCTGCCGGCGCTCACTCAGGTAACGAACCTCACGGCCCGAGGGCGAAAACACAAGGCCCGGGCACTAGTCGGCGTACAGACAATCGGCCAGCTCAAGGACACGTACAGTACAATCTCTGGCATTGTCGGCAACTGTCCACAGGGAGTTTACTTCGGTCCGGGTGACACTGAGTCGACGGACTTCATCCTCGACGAACTCGGCGAGAGTCGGCAGTATGACCGCTCCGAGATGGTGTCGATGAGCCACCAGGGACGCGGCGAGAACCCCCGAACACAGGCTCGGGACACGTACAAAGAGAAGGACAAAACACCGGTCACATCCGGCCTGCTCCGAGACTTCCAGCCCGGTGAGTGCGTTGCCGTCTCGCGAACGACGTGGGTCCACGGGCAGTCTTATGAACTGGCTGACGTTCGCGATAGCCTCCCGGCACAGGGTGCGGAGTCGCCGGGCAGTTCGGAACCGGAACCCACTGACGATGACACCGACATCGAGAGCGACAGTTGGTTCTCGTTCACCCGGGCTCGGCTCGACGATGTGCTTCGTGGGTCACTTGGTGAGGACGACGACGATGAGTCCAAAGAGAGTGGGGTAGATTGTGACGCCGAAGTCGAGCCGACCGTCGACGCGACAGACGGGTTGGGCGACGACGAGTCGACCGGCCCACTCGACCAGACAACAGCAAACACTGCCGTCACGTCTCCGGATACAGACCACCCAGATATATCAGATTTAGAGGGTAACTCTGGTGGCGCGGATCAGGACCAACAGCTGCCCGATGACGATGGCGACCACTCCCCTGAGACGGTCCCAGATCCCAGCAATGACGAGACGGACTCTGCTGAGAAGGAAGAGAGTGAATCGCCTGATGAATCGGACACGGAGGCTGATACTGACAAGAGTGAAGAACGGGACGAAACTGAGGCAAGCGGAGAGCGACGCAGGCCATCTGAGTTCATGTGACCTACATCAATTTCCCCGTGTTCTAACTATAAGACGTTCTATATATTTCTCATTTCCGTGACGTGGTGGTGCTTCTCTACAAGTTGGTAACCGGGTCCTATCGAGACTGTAGCACTCGACTTATATCAAAGTTATTGAAGTTACTTTCTTCGGACTATTCTATATGCGAAATCGCAAGACGGCGTCGGTAATTTGCCAATCTGAATCACGGTGAATCACTCAAACACAGCGACGAATCATCAGCAAATCGCAGGACGGCATGGGTATGAATCGCCCAGAATCGGATACAAACTACACTCTTTACCTTGTCGTGCATATCCCGTCGGAGGCGCGAGAGACATAAGAAGAAAAACATAAGAGATAGAACAAAGGGAGAGACAGTGGATCGCGGAACCTACCCAGAGCGAAGACTGGCACACTCACCCCGTGAGAGAACCTATCGGGTTTCAGATAGAAGTCGCCTCACTCCCCGGAGCCATATCGTGACTTGGACACGGCGGGCCAGCCCACCGAGCATCATACGAGTCCACTGTGCCACGCACGTCGCCGGCCGCCGACGTCCAGGGCCACGCCGATCACGACCACACTCGAGTTGAGCCAGCACTGGCAGACCCACGCTTGACCCTCGCTCGCTTCGGCCCTCGTGGCGCACAACCCGGCAGCCACTGGCCGGCGACCACACCACCTTGTCCGGAGCTTTGTATCCGATTCCCAACAAGTATAACGCGCCTTGTTTTCGTATCTTCTCAGTACCGTAATTTAGTGTGGCATTCAGCCGGGGACTGTCCGATTCCCGGCGGGGATCGCGCCCGCTACTGCAGGCACGATTGGACCGGCGTGAGGCGCGCGACCGCGCCGAGCGCAGCGCCNCGGGGATCGCGCCCGCTACTGCAGGCACGATTGGACCGGCGTGAGGCGCGCGACCGCGCCGAGCGCAGCGCCCCGTCGTCCGAGTGAGCACCAGCGAACGAGGACACGACAGACGAGCATCGCGAGTCTGTCAGTGGCGTCGCGCGCTGGGACGCCCCACTAGCCATCCAGCCTTGGTTCCTCCCGGGCTGGCAGACCCACGCCTGCGATACATCCGGGACTCGTGGAATCAGGACCTCGACGTGTGCCAGCTGGAGCCACCCCGACCCGGAGCTTTTTGACCGATGACGGCCAAGTCTGAATCGCACCGTTCTCATGTCACAGCCACACCTTTCTCCAGAGCAACAGCCATCCAACCAGCGTCAGATTCCGAGCATGGAAACGATCGGGCCGGTCGTCGACGAAGTGATCGACATCGCCCGGCGGGAGCTTGATGCACCACGGTCAGTCGAGATCGAGACGTGGGAAGATCGCGAGTTTCTGGTGCGTATTATACACTGGTCAGCACCAGGCGTGAACACTCGGTATGGATACGAGACAGCAATCCAGTATCACAGTGATCGGGAAACCGTCGAAGCCTTCCTGATCGAAGAGGATACCCACACTGATGAAGCAGAACGCCTCCTGAAGATGGAACTCGGAACGATACCCGATCCAGTACGAGAAAAAATTGGGGAGTAACGACTGATTTACTTGTCTGTCAGTTCCCGATGACAGCCCTCGCAAACTTGATCGTACTCCTCATCGCGCTCTGCGTCGTAGAATGACCCAGCGCGAAACCGCTCGGGGTTATACTTGGTCTGGAACGTTTTCTTGCAGCGCGGACAGCGAATTTCTCCCATTCGAAATATCACCTCCCGGCGGCCCTGTCTGGCTGCCACCCGCCTGCGGCCACACAAAATCGAGGGGTGTCTATCCGGGATACCGGGCCCAGACACTGACTAACCAACAACACCCCAGACTGCGCCGACTGTGTTGGTTAGACCAGCGAATAAGGACAGCAGCAGGTCACGTTTCTCGAAGTTTGCCGCACGCTGCACAGTATTCCTCAACCGCTGCAACGGCTCCAGAGACCGTTGGATGGGGCATCGACTTTGGAGAGACCGCCCACGCGCCACAGTCGTCGCAAGCACCCACTGAAGCAAGAGAGAATGCGCCTGATGCGAACTGTCCGTGTTCGCAGTTTGCTTGCCTCCGCTCCTCTTGTGCTGTGTCGTATGGCGTCCCCCTCCTCGGACTGTAGCTTTCGTTCTTGTTGCATGCACTGCACTCCGAGGAGGACCATGACGTTCGGATGACAGTGCCATCATCAGTCACGAGCTTGTATACGGTATTGCTGTCATTGTCAAGCCGAAAGACAGCGATGTACTCGTTTGATTTTGGGTGGGGGATTCGCTTGGCATCCTGACCGCTGGCAAGCTGTTCGATTGGATTACCAGCTTCCCCATTAGTTGACATGATACTCTCCACTTTCCGGAGCGAGTCGCAAAAATGTCGCGCTATTGGTTTGTCTGGGTCGAAGCACGAGCAGACAACAGAAGATGGAATGCGGTTCCCGTCTCCCTCCCGGCGGCAGGCCGGGATCGCGCCCGCTACCGCAGGCACGATGGACCGCCGCGAGGCGCGCGATAGCGCCGAGCGGAGCGCTCCGCTGGCGTCGCGCGCTGTCGCGACCCACTAGCCACCCAGCCCCAGTTTCTCCCGGGCCGGCTGGCCCACGTCCACGCACACACCAGCACACCGGCTCCCTCACAGCCGCCACCAGACTGACCCACGTTGACGCGCTGGTGCGGTGGCGTGCCAGTCCGTGCGCGCGGTTGTCTCGCCGCCGCCCGCTGTGCCGGAGGCGGCGGCGAGGCCGCGTGCGCGAGCACCGTCGCACCGCCCGAGGAAGTCCCCGCTCGATGGGGGACGCCCTCGGTGTCGGGCGTCAGTCGGCCGTCTGTCCGTTCTTCACATCCCGGTAGGTCGAGGTGAAGACCGTCACCGGCCCATCACCTTCGTTCTCAGCCTCGTCGTCTGAGTGGACCATGCCCTGATGGGTGGCGGCCCCATGCTCAGTGTCGAACAGGTCCGAACATCCGGGTTCAGGACAGCGGGCCTTCCCGAGCGTCACGGCGACCGCGTGGTCAGTGTCCCGCTCATTGGCCCACTGATGGGTGTCTGACTCGGCTTCCCATGACGCCACCGCCGGGCTCTCACCCGAGGAGCCGAACATACTACTCCCGTGTCCGGTGGGCGCGGGACCGTCGCCGCGCTCGATGATACACATGAGCGTGTCGCTCGTGACCGCCACCGTCTTGATACCGTTGTACTCGTCGGGCTTGCCCCCGGAAATCCGAACTCTGTCGCCCTCGCGGAGCGTGCGCACCATCTCGCCGCCGTGCATGGACTTGCCCCAGACCGTGACCTTCGCGCTCGTTCCCTC
>NZ_AOLW01000072.1 GCF_000336615.1 Haloarcula amylolytica JCM 13557 | reverse complement strand
CCCTCGACCGTACACTCGTAGCCGTAGGGACTCACCTCGTCGATGGGCGTGGGTACTTGCAGTTCGTTCTGAGCCTCGTCCAAGACGGTAAAGGAAGCCTCATACAGGCTGTTACAGTCGCCCATCTGCCCGGACACAAGGGCCGCAAGTCGGCGGCTTGCCGCCGCCTGCGACAGACTGGTCTTGTCTGCCAGCGTCGCGGCTTGCTGGTTGACTCGCGCCAGCGTGTCGCGGTCCATCCACTGTCGGGGGTCAGCCGGGGAGCGGAACCCGTCAGCGCGTCCGGTTTCCGCGTCGGTGAGCTGGCGAGCCGACGCCTCGCGGTCGGCACCGTCGACGTGAGCGCGTGCGACCTCGGAGTGGCGGGCTTGCTCGGCTTCGCGTCCGTGACGTTCCTCCTGCTGTTCCAGCGTTTCGCCAAAGCGCCGGTCCGGACCAACCTCGGTCGAGCGGGTCCAGTCGTAGTCGTATGCCTCTTCCTGCCGGGCGTAGTAGTTGCCACGGCTATCGCTACCCCGATTCATCCTGAAATCGAGTTCATCGCCGTTCTCCGTCTCTGCGACCGCCTCTAGAAGTTGCTCGGGGCCACCCTCAACGTGGGCCGAAAGGGAAACCGTCTTGTTGCTTGCCGATGCTTTCTTACCGCTGGAATTGCTAGCGTACATTGTCTTTCATCGCTCGTACGGAAAGACACTTGTCGGGTGCTCTAACACCCGATTTCTGCGGCGTGAAACTGCCCTGCCAGCGCCGCGTGCGTCGTGTCTTTCCGTACGTAAAGGCATGGGTGCAGACTACTTAAAAGTAACGGACCATTTGGATTGTTTCAAGTGCAATATTCGGGTGTCTGAGTGGTTTCTAAGCGGCGTCTTGTGTTTAACGATTCGAGGGAAAATAGTATATAAAGACTGTCGGTGGTTGACACCCCGGCGGGCGGTCCCATCGTGTGCGGTTGCGGTGAGCCGGCATCCCGCGCGGCCAAGCGAGTGCCGGATGGGTGAAANGACTGCAAGGAGCGTCCTCGTTCCGGCGAGGGAGCGCCGGCCGCGAGGGTTCCTCACCCGGATCGCGCGCGACTCCGACGCGTGCGTTCGGTTCTGCTGTGTTGTGCCGTAGCAGTCGGGTGGGACTGAAAGGGGCACGCCGCTGGCGCTTGTTGTAGTCGGGTCAGCGACCCCTATCCGCGTGCGGTTTGCGCGGATATGTCGCTGAGCGACCGCCAGCGGCGTGGGGCTTTCAAGGTGTGCTGGTCCGACACCGAGTCCGTCGTCGCGATACCGTTTGGAGTGGTGCCGTCGAAGCCAGCAGTCCCGTCGCAGTCAGTCGTGCCGCCGACGTCAGGGCAACGAGTCTCGTTATCAGCAGTTTGACGAGTACCGTCACCCGAACCGCCGCCTCCCTCGACACCGTCACGAGTGCCACACGACTCGACTCCAGGGCCAGCAATACCAGAATCCCCTGCCGGCCACACACGAGACACACGCCACCCGAACCCTCTTCGCCGGCCCACAACTCACGTACCGGCTCCGCCAAGAGCGAGCGTGCCGCCCAGCGGCGGCTGCCCGGCGGTCAGACGACACACCAGCCAACCACCTGTATCTGCCCGGCCGTCAGTCCCACGCCGACACACACTCCTCTCTCGCGCTCTCAGCCGGCCTGCCAGCCCCACGCTGCTATCCACCAGTCATACCTCTGCTTCGCCCGGCCGTCTGCCCCACGCTGCAAGGGACCGACTACCAGCGGGAGTACAGTCGTGTCCCCCTCGTCTCCAACCGCGTGCGACTCCGATATGTGGCGTCTATCTTGGCGAATTCCCCCCCCTTTCCATTCTTTTTTAGTTAATACTCATAATAATACTATTAGAGCGTGATTTTCGGTCGTATTTTGTCTCTAAATTATATTAGCGCGCCGAAAACCACCGATATCAGTGTTAGTCATCGCCAGTGTTAGTCATCGCAGGATTTGACAAGTGCTGGTGCCTCAACCGACGGGATTGGTTCTACTACTAGTTATAATTGTCATCTAGAGTATTATTACTATTTATGTTAATAAAGGAAGAGTGATTCGCGCACTTCCCCTTGCACCACATGGAGTAAACTGGATACGACACAGTGGACAGTAGGAGTGGTGGCCCATGACCAAATATCATGAGAGCACCGTAAGAGAGGGGTCAGACAGAAATCTGCCTCTAAGAATCGGTAGTAGAGGATCTGCTTCTCTTACCTTTGTCCCGAAATAACCTTTCTACTGCGCCCTCATATCATTAGTTAATATCCCAGTTCTTGGACTAGTATATTGAGGGAGATTAGTCTATTTGATGTTATAATGCATATTAAACTCCCATTATTTCATGTGATTGAGTATTGAAGTTATCGTGTAGCAGAAACAAAAGTATATTGTAAAAAACACCAAATAAAATATCACTACGTCCACAATTGTAGAGGCACTATAATGTTGCTGCCATAGAGTAGATAATCTCAGAGTGATAATCCATGTGATAGCTGTGGTGACTATTAGAACTGAAACTTTTATTGGTAGATGTTCAAACTTGGTTGTATCAGCCCACACCTCTTTGAATGTGGAAATTATGTTAGGCATAGTTATTGATTAACACTGAGCCCTATAAAATGCATCTTGGCTGATGAGTTATACTTTGGTCAATCCTAGTTTTTTGATGTTAGAATGATGGTGGTACGGCATGCATTCCTTCCTCTTTGCTATACAGCGTCATATCATCTGTATCGTATTCTTTCCAACCTCCGGTCACGTAACAGTACGTGTATGGAGTATCCCCGAAATCCACTTCTTCAAATACTAGGCTAATATCATCTTCCTCAGACACAAGCGCGAGTGCAGCACCACTGACCATAATGGCTGCAGTCATGCCTGAACTGGTTGCCCAAGTGGCTAATATACCGGCAACGGTTGTCCAACCTAAGTTGTTCACTGACTGCTTGAAATCAGCACTCAATTTGGCCTTATTATGATTATCATGGCCATGTAGTTCATCACAATCTCCGACTTCATCAATGTCCTTGTGTACTCGGTTAATTGCTTCAACTGAATCCTCAATTCCTTGTGGTGAAATTGTATTCGGTTCCCCTAGATACGATATTTCCCCCGTTTCTTCATTTATTCTTACCTTTTTTACCTTAGTAGTAACTTTATCTGTCTCTTTTTCTTTCTTCTCTACAGTAACTGTATAAATTGTGACTTTTTCATCTTTTTCATTTTCTTTAGTCTCTTCTTCAATATCCTTGGTTGTTATTTTATATTCCACATCTTCCGAATCTGATTGTTCTGATTCCTGCTCGTCGTTATCATCGCCAGACTTTGCAGATGCAACCCCAGTTACTCCAGTAATGGACACAAGAGTTGCACCGCTAATTTGTAGTACTTCACGCCTATTTGATGAAGTATGCTTGTTGGAGGGCATACAAATATCAATTAGATATGGTGTCATAAAAGTATTTCTACTGACATATAGTATTATATTATTTATAATCTTTGGATGTTGATGTAGATACTTCTATGTAAAATATTTATAATTAATACAGTACACACTTCCTTGATCCACATAATCCTCGGCAGTCAAGACGTACACTTACTGTACAGGTAGTTCCCTCTCAAGTGTGGTGAAACAAACTGCCCTGCAAAGTGTTCTATGACACCGTAATTAGGCACCCGTCTGCTTCGCCCGGCCGTCTGCCCCACGCTGAGAGGGACCGACTGCCAGCGCGAGTGCAGTCGTGTCCCTCTCGTCTCCAACCGCGNTGCTTCGCCCGGCCGTCTGCCCCACGCTGAGAGGGACCGACTGCCAGCGCGAGTGCAGTCGTGTCCCTCTCGTCTCCAACCGCGCGCGACTCCGACGTGCGCGTCGTCACTCCCCGGAAACGCAGACCAGCGATTCTACATGACTCGCTGGTGGTCCTCCGCGCAGGTGACGACAGGCTCGGTACGCGGGTCCCGTGCCCGTGGGTCTGCCTCAACGTCGACAGTCTCTAAGCCCATGTGAGTACTGCTGTTCCCTCTTGATTTACTCGGCTTCGCTGAAATCCTAGTTTCAGTACTTCACAAAGCCGGTTAGTTGAGAGGTCTGCTTGCTGAAGGTGTGTCCAATACCAAGCAAGCAGACGGTGAAATCCACG
>NZ_AOLW01000071.1 GCF_000336615.1 Haloarcula amylolytica JCM 13557 | reverse complement strand
CGAAGATCGACCGCTACAGACGGCTCATCGAGACAGAAGAAGTGACTCAGATCGGATTAGTGGGTGACGCTTTGTGAGGTACTGAGTTTAGGAATATCACATTGTGTGAATTGTACCTACAGAACTCACCCTTTGAGGCAACCCCTTACAATAACTGTCTGCGAGACACAGGTAACCCTTCTGAAGCACTTAATTGTCCTAGTCCCCCACCAGATCTTTTGGCTAAGATAGCAAACTTAATAACTTAGTTCCAATTTATATATCTGGTAAGAATAAATGAAAATAATATCGGAAACGTTTGTGCTCTTCACCATCAGTCTGTTACTCATGACTGCTGGCTGTTCAACGCTCGCCGGATCCAGCCCGGAATCAACCCCGACGCCCGAACCGACTGTAACAGAAATACCAACACCAGAACCAGTTGTCACAGAAACACCAACGCCAACACCCACAGAAACCGAGACACAAACTCCTGAACACACTCCCATGGAGACAGAGTCTGATCTTCTCGCTGAACGACGACAAAGATACGCAGCCTTCAATGAGACGTATCGCTTCCTGCTCCGGGACACTGGTACGGAAGTTATGATACTGGACTCACAGGCATATCCCAAAAACGAGACGTATCATCTCACCTACCAGCTGAACGCGTCAATGAACCACTCCGAAAAGGTGGCCATCCGTCGGGATGTTGCTATCTCGTATATCGTCGTCGCGGACAGCTGGAACACAGATGAGTATCCGGACAAGGACCACACATGGCTCCCGGATACGGTTTGCCTTACGGGTGTTACTGCGGACGGGACGGTGTACGGCCACAATTACATCAGGTATAACTGGGCTTTCAAGTACAACGAAGGACTCTGGAGTAGTCTGGTTTATATGGGTCACTATGGTGGGACCCTCGAAAAGGGACCAGCCGATCCGGACTACGGAAGCAATGAAACCGGTGCAGATCCTGATTATCCAGAACCGTACGATAGCGTCTGCCGTGGAACCTGACGCTACTCTCAGTCTTGACGATATCTGCGTCACACTCCTCTCTCGGGCATGAATCTGGAGTCTCTGACATTCGTGTTCCTCGCCCGCCAGGAACACACAAAATCGGGTTCGACGAAAACTGACTGCCGCGGCTCTCCCTCAGAAGTGAACGTCGGCGGGGACGATCCAGAGGGTATCACTCTCGTCCAGAAGCCGGTCAAGCTGCGTCCGATCGCGAATCCCGCATCCGTGTTCCTCGTACAGTGCAATCTCTGGGCCTTTGGCGGCTCCGACTCTCTGGAACGCACATCGAGCGAGGTCTTTGTCGCGCATAATCTCCTCGTCTGAAAGCTCGTCGAGGGCGTCTTTGACCGTCTGGAGATTACGTTCGAACGCTGACTTCGTTGTCTCCCAGCCATCGCCAAGGAGTTCTTGCCCGGCCTCGGAGTCGACCGGAGCCGCGGTCGGACGCTCGCCCCACCGGGATTTGCCTGCGACGGTGGAACTCTCGTCGAACGTGACGTANGACCAGGTTGTCGAAAACGCCTTTGCCAGCGGCGAGTGCTGCGTCTGCTGTCGATGCCTCAACGAGCGCGTAGATGAGCATATGCATTGGTAGATCGTGACCTGCCGGCGCTCCACGCACTGCAGTCAGTGTGACGCCGGCACCCTCGTCGGCGCACACAAAAGTACGCTACACGAGGTCCGTCTGACATCGAGCCCGCTCTAGAAGCTGGTGTCTACAGGAGACGAGCGAGGGACTGCTTGAGACGGCCCTTCACGCCGGATGGTTCAACGGCTTCAATCTCGACGACACAAGAACACAGTAGCAACAGCTCGCCACACGCGGGGCACTCTTCGAAGTCACAGAGCCGATGATGTATCTCGCCGTGCTCAACACCACACGCAGGACACGACTGGTCGCGCCACCGTTCGAGGTCGACGGTAACGGCCCGTTCGTTGCTCTGGAGGACTTGTAGCTTGTACGTGAGATACTGGCTGCCCTCGCCCCACGGGATCGGGTCGGAAGCCACCCCATTGACGTAATAGCGTTTGTCGACACACGCCGACGCCGACCGTGGCCGGCGGCAGTCGGGACAACACATCTATCTCTCACCCCGGGGACGCCCCGCAAAAACCTCGCCACTCGTCTGTGCCTGCCGGTGCTGGGCACGAATGTCCGGTCGGTCGTCGGCTTCGGTGCTTGGAGACTGTTCGTCGACGGACTGCTGTTCGGTGCTCATGTTCGGGAAACCCCTCACCCTCTCGGGGGGACACAAAATTGAGGGGTAGTACCGTCACCAGACTGGACGGAAACAATGATCAGTCCCTCACAAAGCTGGTTAGTGAGAACGTCTGCTTTCTGATGGTGTGTCTACGACCAGAAAATGATTAAAACGGGCTTGTACTAAGTCATCGTCCAACCACGCGAAATTAGAGCTCACGGAAGCACGTTACGACCTACTGAACAAGCTGAAATTCCGTGAAGGTGCACTCGCACTTATTGCTGGCTGTCTTGGGTTTGCTGGCGATATTTGACGACGTTATCGTATCTGATTATACTCACCGTACCCGATATAGCGAAAAAGATAAGAATATCTAAATATATCATGGTAACTTTTTAATGTATATATGTAGATGTATCGCTGTGGATTTCATACCGACCGAAGTCGATACAGGGCAAAGAGGTAGTGAGGCTGAGTTGCCGGTCTGGGACGCAATCAAAAGCGCGTTCGGAGCGGACGATCTGGGTATAGCCTACTACAAGTATCCAGTCATCGACAAGAGCGGTGAGGACTATGATCGAGAACCTGATTTTGTGGTTCTGCATCAAGAGCTGGGGCTCATTGTTATCGAGTGTAAAGGCTACCAGATCGACCACATTGATACAATCCAGGGACAGGTATGGAATCTCCAGGGACTAACCCAGTCGAAGGCGAAACCTCATCCACAAGCCCGGGATCAGGCGTTTAAGATTCGGTCGTATTTCGCTCGGGAAAGCGAACTCACTGACGAGATGGGCCGGTGTAAGATTCCAGTGAACGTGTTCATTGCGCTCCCCAACATCTCGCGTGAGGAGTGGGCCGAATGCGGGTATGATGAACTCCCGTCGACACCTCGGGTACTCACCTCAGACGACCTTTCGCCCCAGTCACTTCGTGACCAGTTAAACAAGACACCGAAGATGGAGGCACTCTCCAGTGAGGAATTCCTGTCTCTTATACACATCTCTGATG
>NZ_AOLW01000070.1 GCF_000336615.1 Haloarcula amylolytica JCM 13557 | reverse complement strand
GGCGATGAAGGCAGCCCGGATGCACGCAAAACATCCAGAGTGGGATATTGCGGTCACGTTTATGACCAAGAGTCTCTATCCCCAGATCCAGAGTCTTATTTCTCGCTTCTACTGGCATTTCGCAGAGGAAGAGCCAAACTGGAACAAATTGCGACTGCTCCACGGCTGGGGTGGCCACACAGTGCTTGATGGGATGTACTATGTTCTTTCACAGAACACGCAAACACACGAATTCCTCAACGTCGGCGACGCTCGTGCTCGGTTTGGCCGATTCGAAAAAACACCGGACTTGCTTGATTCCTGCTGTGGCTCTCTTATCGAATCGGGAGAAGTCCCCACGATGTTCGATGCGGTCTTGATTGACGAGGCACAGGATTTCCTCCCAAATTTCTTCAAAATGTGTCGCGAAGCACTTCGCGAGCCCAAACGACTTGTCTGGGCGTATGATGAGGCCCAGAGCCTGAACTCACTCACGGCACCTCGATCCGAGAATATCTTCGGGACCAACGATGATGGCGAGTTGCTTGTTGATCTGAGCGGGTCATATGAGGGTGGTATCCAGAAGTCCCAGATAATGCGGAAAGCGTACCGCTCACCGCGAGAGGTTCTTATGGCAGCCCACTACTTCGGAATGGGACTGAAACGAGAGCAGGGTGCCGTGCAAGCGATCACAACAAAGCCCGGCTGGGAAAATCTCGGATACGAGGTCGTTGATGGTGACTTCCGCCGCACAGGCGAAGATATCCGAATTCGTCGCCCTGAAGAGAATTCGCCACATCCGCTGAGCGAACACGAAGAGGCTCGTCCATTCGTCCGCTTCTCCGCTGCTGAGACGAAACGCGAGGAAATAGAACTGATTGCTGAGAGTATCTCACAGGATATTACGGCTCACGGGCTTGACCCAGAGCAGATCATGGTCATTCTTTTGGATCGAGAAACACAGGAGAATGCGGATGAGCCGACGGATCGTCTCGATGAAGCCACGGCTGATGATATCGTCTTCAACCGAGTGTGGGACGGTGAATCGAGCGTGTTCGCGGTCGACGATGAAGTAACCGTTACTCGGATCAACCGTGCGAAAGGGAACGAAGCAGCAATGGTCTATATTTCTGGGCTAGAGCACGTTGACAATGTCTCTAGTGGGCAATCACTAGTCAGGCGACGCAATCAGGCCTTTGTCGCGATGACTCGGACTCGTGGGTGGTGTCACGTTACTGGGACTGGTTCGTGCGACGCGTTCGATGAGATGCGATCAGTGCTTGATGGGGTCACGGCAGATGAGCCTGAAATGGTTTTCCCCGCTCCTGATCCACAGTCACTTGAAAACGAAATGGAAGCAGAACCCGAACCAACGACACTCACTGATTTCCTCCCAGAGGAGGAGTAGTCCGTGTTGGTCATCTCGGGTGGGTTCAATTGACCGATGGGGAAACCGAGACTGTAGGAGCGGCGGCTGAGGAGTGGCGAGGTAGATCTGCTATCATCTATATGGGTTCTTTTCAATGTCCCAGCGTCGCTCAGACATATCTGCTCGCGGGTTAGGATAGCTGCGATACGTTCGAGATCATCTGGTAGAGCCACTTGCGGACCTCCGGTGATTCAGGGCAAGTGGAAATCGATGATTTGTACATAGCTGAAGATGCTGACGAGCAACACTACGCAATCGTTGGCGAGGGTAAAAGAGAGGGTGAGAAATTTTCCCGTAATCAGATCTTCAGAAATGTGCAGGCCGTCCGAGGGAAAGAGGAATATCCTGCAGCGGTGAAAGCGCTCGGTATCAAAGCAAACGACAACGAGACGTTCTCGATAGTGGAATTTGCAGTTCCGCATAATCCAGATGAGACTGTGGAGATTGAGCGGGTCTGGGAATACTCATTGCCGGATTCAGACCACGAAAGACTCGATAACTTCTAATTGAACGGTGAGCTGAAAGAGTTCTTCGACCCTTTTAATTCGAATAGGAGGTTTTGACCTCTCTATCTCATCTTCGTCATGACTGGACCTTCGCTCCTGATGGCGTCGGCTGCAGTGTCAATCCAGCCAGCGTTAACTCCCGCAACACCTCGGGCGGCACACTCTCAGCATCACGCAACACAGCATCGAGCGTTCACACATTGTACTAACTGGCGTTCGGCGCGAGCATATCTACGGACTCAGTCCCCACTCCGTCACGAATCGCCCTTGTAGTTCGATGAACGCACTACCGCTCCACTACAGTATATCGCATACTTCCGGGTGGCATTTTCATCCTTGCTACAGCTGGATAGCTCGGCCTCCCTTAGCCTGTATCGACTCCAGATTAATTGCCGTCCAGCTAGATACATATCTAGCTTTACAAATAATGCTGAAAGATTATTTATTTCCGTGCTGCATGAATACTGTGTCTCGTTCAACAGACCTACTTGGCATTACGGTGGCGGTTATCCTCATAATTGGGTTTACTCCAGCAACGGCGACTGCACAGCCGTCGGCATATAGCTCAGACAGCTGTGACGAAAGTGAGATACCAGGACCGACCGAAGCATGTCCCGAGACTACTGATTTCAGCGATAGTGGCGTTACTGCTGACGGCCAGGTAGTTGTGTCAACCGATACCTCGGAACTTTCTGAGGAATGTCTGGCTGCACAGCGTCGGTCCGCCGACCGAATTCAGGGTGGGCCGGGTGGTGCAAGTTGGCTCCTCATTATTTCTCAAGGGCTGGCGTGGTACGACATCTCCTCAAGCTGTCCCTGAATCAGTACGGACTCTGCTTCATCCAGTATTTTCATCTAGTCTAACAATTACTGTGCTTATCGCACCCTATGGCGTACTAACTGACGGTGCCGAGTGGCTTGACCTTGGTTCACTGGACAATTGCGGCCGAACCTCGAATCGGGTTATCCGTAAGCATTGTTCGCTGGCTTCCGTGAGATGGCGACGAAGACAAACTCGCTGGTAGATCGCCTTCGGACGCTGACGTTGCCAACCGTCGACGACGTTCGCGATGGACTGGCGAGTTACATGGAGACAGTCGGGCGAGCTGACGAGTTGGAGGCAAGATTGAGCGGACTGACGACTTGATTGATGAGATCGTCTACGAGCTGTATGGGTTGACCGACGAGGAAATCGAGATTATCGAAGACGCGGTTGGGGAGTGAACGGTCCGCTGGATTGTAGCTAACCAACACAGAGCCATAACTGCCCCAGTTGTTGGTTAGCCGTGCTGCATATCGAGACAAACCAGTTCTCAGAGGGTGGGCTATGGCGCGTATCCCGACGACATGCTGGTCGTTAGATGAGATGCTCTATGGACTCGTGGTCCCGGGCTAACTCGGACTGTTCGGGCGAGGCGTCCTTACTGCGCTCGGAGAACGACTCCGGAGAGACGGCCTCTTGCATTGCTGTGAGTTTCGACCGGAGCTGACCGCTTGTCGAGCGGACCAGCTCATTATCAGGCCAGGAATGGACTTCGAGCCCGTCGAAGCCCGCTGCGACCTGCTGGACTGTGTTCAACTGTTCGAGGGCGTACTCGACCCAGCACTGATGACTGTCTTGCATTTGCTGGAGTTCTTCAACGACATCGTCGTAGCCGGCTTCCTTGGCGGCAGTGAGACATTGCTGGGAGTTCTGGCCCCTCGGGTTGATCGGCTCGTGGAAGACAACGACTTCACCGAGCGCTCTGAAGTAGCTGAGTAGCTCGTGAAAGTCGTCTTCGCCCATCGTGGGGTATGTGGGCGACATCGAGACGAACACCGACACACCGGCTTGCTGGATTTTATCTAACGCCTACCAGCGAGTCACTGGTGGTGGAGTGATCTAATCCGTTGTATAAGAGAGGTTGGCTCGCCCTCTTTGAAGGGGGTGCTCTTCGACCTTGGCCCAGTCATTCTCTCCTAAGTATTCGACGTACTTGGAATCTAATTATTGATCCATCTCACCCAGTGCTCCTCCCTTGTGTACTTAAATCTGAGAGGGGTATGTTTAAGCCGTGGTCCTCAAAAATTCAATGACGTAAAATGGGTCACACCCCACTGAAATCCCCTCAACGTCTAGTGTCACCAATTTTAATTGAATTGTTGGGGTAATTAAATGACTTTCTGTCATATAGTAAAGTAAAATACATTATATGAACGTAAAGACAAAAATTATAAGATAGTATGTGGAATTATAGCCAGGATGGATCGCCGTTCTCTCATCAAACGACTGGGGTGTAGTATTACAGTTGCCGCCGTTGCAGGTTGCAGTTCAGATAGCGGTCCTGAAGATCCCGCAACTAGTACAACGCAGTCTAAGCCCAACACGGAGTCGTCTACCACACGAGAACCAACTGCCACACAGACTGACTCAGACCCGGCGACCGAAGCGCAAACCGCTGCCACTCAAACACCAACTCCGATTCCGACTGCAGAAGGAGAATATGTTGGTAAGAACTCATACCCATGGAAGCAGTTGAATGACAGACAAAAAAAGACCCTTCCAGAGATTCCGACCTATGGAGGTGGGTTCCTTGATGCTCGCGGTGAGGGGACTGTTGAAATCGTCAATGGCACTGGCTACGGTTACATGTCAAAGCCTGCTGTATGGGTTGATGCCGGACAAACCGTGAAGTGGGTTTGGCCCGAGGGTGAACGACACGACCTACACGACGAGAATGGAGGCCGGCTCAGCGATGCTCCAAGTGGGATTGGTGATGATACCAGCTATACCTACACGTTCACAGAAGAAGAAAAACTGTTCTATAGCTGTCACACACACACAGAGGGGTGGGTTGGCAGTTACGGTGTTGTCGTTGCTGGGGAACCTGATGAGTGAAAATTATCACGCTGGTTAGCAGGTGTAAAATGTTGAAAAGCGGTGCGAAGCCATTCTTCAGAATCAGAGGGAAAAGACGTAACAGGGACATCGACCGTGGATCGAGGGAAAGTGATGTGGTTTTGAGACGAAACCCATAGTGTTGAAGTCAATGACCGTTTGGTATCAAGCCTAAAGGCCGACGAGAGGGCTCTGAATCGAAATCTTAGGGGGTATAGCACGGAAGTAATTGTTACGGATGAATTGAGATATCTAAATAATTTCACTCATTAATTTCTTCACTTGCAATGAGAATCTCTTCCTCACGCTCGGGGGGATACGTTCCCGGTGCAAGTATCACTTCTGTACGGACATCAGTACCAGGGCTAAGCGGTTCAGAATTGGCAGATTCAACGTTTAGTTGCACACTATGGTTATCTGTGTTATATCGAGCAATGCCACCATAGTCCGTTGATTCATCGATTGTCACGTCTACGACATCACCATTACAGAGTTTCCAAGGTGTGAAGTCTGACCCATGAACTGTTGGTACTATAAAGTTCGACATCCCATCTGGAATAACTGGTTTATAACCTTTTAATGGTTGATAGCCTATTTCATTCGGGTACGTCGGTTCGATATAGAGATAGCCATCAATAATAGGATGGTCGCGCTGTCCAGTCTCGCGGATATCATCCTCTGTAAGACCGAGACGATACGCTGGGACACCTATGGCAACGTGTCCAATATTAGGTCGGTCTGTGAACTCTAAAACGTCGGGAATGCTGAACAACGTTGGATTGTACCCGAATTCTGGTTGCGATAGAATCGAGAACATAAGTACTGACTTGGTTGCACAGTCACCGTGACCACTCCGAATTGTATCGTATGGTTTGGGAACGGGGCCACTTTGAGACGTATATTCCATATTCTGGATATAGTCCGAAACGACGCGGATGTCTTCCAGCGGGTTTTGCGTATTTACAATTTCATCACAGACGTGACGAAGTTCTTTGCTTACCTTTCGAACGCTTGGAGAATTTCGAATTTCAGGAGTTCGGAGAATACTATTTAGTCGTTCATATCGGCTATCATCAATTATTTCTACGGGGCGTGCTTTGCGGCTTTGCTCCTGTTCTTCGTAGGTTAGCGTAAAATCAATTGTCCACGGAACCTGCATTGGACTATTAATCCAAGAATCTGCCCCGTCTCCATTCATACTAGGTTTTCGTCGGTCACCGACAGTTGGACGGGAATTAATTCCTCCGTCATCCCATCTTTCAGATTCTCGCTCATCCATTTCCTCATACCGATTACTCCATTTCGGATACGCTGTGTATCGTGTTGCAGTGATTTTTGTGCCAGATTCTTCGTTCTGCCGTCTATCTCGTAGTTTACTTCGGTTTTCTTCCGTCGCCCACTTCTTCGGAATCGCTGGTTTCACGCCATCAGGATTGTCGATTTGAGGATACAGATATTCACCAGTGGGCGTTCGAAGCATCATAGGTGTTCGACCAATTATATGCCCGCCATCAACACTTCCAGGACCATCAGCTGTAAACTGGAACGTGAATGGCTTTCCCGTTGGAGGTTGTTCAATATCGAACGTGACGATACGATGAGGTTGTCCGTATGACTTATGTCGTTGTGGGATATCTAGTGTCTGAAACTCATCCGGGTTAATATCACGTATATTTGGGACTTCTAATGTATCTTGATGCTCCCCCGGTTGGTCGCTACCATATACTGGCCGAAACTTGTCGCTCACCCATCGTTTAGCTGTCTCTGAGTAAGTCCGTGGACCGAGAGTTGCACTGATAACAGGTTCGTAGTACCATGTATCAGGCTCCGTTTGGAGATGAAGATTGTATTCGACGGAATCAGTTGGAGGAATCAAATGAGTGAGTGCCAGTTTTAGTGTGTTATCCCTCACATCGAAAATTCGAATCGGCGAGATATAGTAAGATGGTACTTCTTCTGAAGAGGATTTAATCGTTTGGTCTTCCGTCTCTGTGGCCGTCTCCGTAGCTGTCTCATGTATCTCTCTATCCGATTCATCTGAACTATTACTGAGGGACTCGCATCCAGAAAGGCCACAAGCTATCCCAACTGTTAGTCCAGATATTAGCTCTCGACGATCCATACGTTAAATTATGGTAAAGTATAGGTTAATGTTTTGATACAGTCTATCTATAACGATCTCACCGAGGTCCAGAATCTCAGGGAGAATTTTCAGAGTTTGTTCGTATTCTGCCATGATTTAGTTTCATATTTCCAGTTTAATATAAGACACTGAGGTACACTAAATATGTTATTAATTTAGCTTGTGTATGCTTCTAAGGTATAGTGCCCAATATCGCAGTCGAATTCTACAACGCCACCAACACTACCACCGGTACGGATCCCAGGAATTCGTATTTAATTAACAATGAAATCACAGGTCACTCGAAATAGCAATTCGAGATGGCCCTACACAACCTCATCAAGGACGTTAGCCGGTATGAAGTCACCCCCATCGAGCCAATTGTCTAATGGCTCGCTTCCCACTGTGAACAATGGAATCTACATACTACATCCGGATTTTATTTTTCCTCATTTATTGACTTGTATATACTATGTTATTATCTCCATGTGTATAACAGTGAATATCTTATTATAAATATGATTAATATCGGAATAATTTAGTTAGAGTAGTCGAAGCAAGATCCATATGCGGAAACTTGTTGAACAAGCTGAAGGGGAGTCGGTGACGGTTGACAAACTTGATGGAAGTAAAAAGTACTTCCCGGATGCGTCAGCGATATTCCAGAGCGATATGGGTGTTGAGGGGGAAGTGCCACATCATATTGTCCTTTTGACTAACAGCGGCGCATTGACCCGATTAGTTCAGGGCGAAGTACTGGAGGGTGGCGGGATGCTATCTCGGACTTCCACGTCATTAGTCCTCACTAATAGAGCGTTGTATCTCATTTCAGCCGCTGGCGAATTTTTCACCTTCCCATATGACAATATTCAGGCATTATATGCCTCAGATTGGGATTCTTCAGGTACAGTTGCTATCCAGGTGGATGGCACGATATACGAATTTGAACTAGCGCGTAGTGGTGATCCAGAAGCTGTGACATCTGCACTAGGCTATCTCCGGCAACAAATCTCCTAATCTCTGCCTCCATCTTTAGCCGGTCAAGAACTCCAGATTTTTCTTCCCTTTGTGTGGCTGCTACTATCTGTGAATGTATCGTTATCCTCTTTCTCTACCCTGAAGGGCGAAATTTGCTGGTGTACCATTTGTTAGCTAGCGCTCAGCTATCTTACACCGTCGCCGCGACGTGCTGAGACTCTGCCTGCGACGGCGTCGGCTGCAACGTCAACCCAGCGAGCGCCAGCTCCCGCAGCACCTCCGGTGGGACACCCTCCGAACCACGCAACACAGCATCGAGCGTCCATTCACTGTACTGACTCGCACTCGGCGCAAGCACGTCCACCGACTCGGTCGACACTTCCTTCTGAATCGCCCGCGCAGCACGCCGAACGCGCTTCCGTTCTTCCACAGTGCAGCTCACGCCTCAACACCACGGACAAGATCGCCGACGAGTGACCCACCGACGTGCGGGCCGATGTCCAACCCACGCTCACGTCGAGTACATTTGCACCACTTCGAGAGTGTCTCGAAGGGCGTCTCTGCCAGCACAACCTTCTCTGCTTCACCATCAGCCGTGACAATAGCCACGGCGAATTCGTAGCTATCCCAGTAATGCGCCGCGCCGTCGCCGTCGACGCCCAGGAAGGGCGGTCGGCCTTGGGTAAGTAGTTCACGAGCGGGACGATCAGTACAGTAGAAAGACGGAACACACTATGAAAGTGGTTCTACTGGTTTTAAATTGGAACCCGTAGTGTAGATTCATACGAAGGTAGTTCAGATGGGTCTGCGAACTACAATCGGTGTGGCGTTCATTATACTGTCATATGTGGGTATTTTCGTGGCCCTTCCTCCGCACTGGATGCCGTGGTTAAGCCCAGTGGGGCTGTTTGAAAATGTATTCGTCATACTTGTTGGGGTTCTTGCAATGGTGTTCGGAGCGACACAGGCCACATTTGAGCAGGCTCTGAGTCGCCCGACGAAACGAGAGCGGTTCACTCTCCCGGTGGGAGGAACACTCGCTGTAGTGGTTCCAATTCACCTGTATCTCATTTTTGCTGGAGCCGGCCCGCTTGCCCCGATGTTTCTCGCTATGTACCTCCTTGCGGGTATTGCAGGTATCATCACAGCTTGGTTTGCCAGCAAACGGCCATACTGAATATAAGTAGGCATACTGACCAGCCAATTCACCAGCAATAGATTTGGGATCAGCCGCCCAGAGAACTGTTCTACAACACTCCTAACTAACCAACACTGGGCCACTGTCGCCACCGAGTGTTGGTTAGCGAACTACCACCCCGGAAGTCCAAGATGGTTTACATACCAGTCACCCGTCGCTTACAGACACACACTCGCGCCATCGTGGGGCCTGCCACTAACAGGTCCCGGCGCGGGGTCGCGAGCTGTCAGGAGTAGTCTCGGAAACCATCGCAACCCATGTCAGATACGCACACAAGTCATCAAAAAGATAGAGGTATCGCTGTCTCGCTCAGGCCGTCGCAACGACGTGCTGGTGACCAGCCTGCGAGGGCGTCGGCTGCAGCGTCAGCCCAGCCAGTGCGAGCTCCCGAAGCACTTCGGGCGGGATGCCCTCAGTCTCTCGAAGCACGGCATCGACCGTTCAGGCGTCGTGTTCCGAGCGCACCGGCGGCGTCGTTTCGACCAGTACAGTCGGGACGGTCTCTCGCAGCGCCCGGGTAGCACGCCGGACACGCTGGCGGTTCTCGACTGTGCAGCGAACAGTCTTGCTCATGCGCTCAGCCTCCGGGCGAGATCGCCGACGTGCGGGCCAACGGCCCAGCCGCGTTCGTCCTGCGTGTATTCGCACCAGCCTGCGAGTGTTTCAGATGGCGTCTCGGCAAGTGGGACTTTCTCGACGCGATCTTCGCTGGTGACAACGGCGAACTCATCGCTGTCCAAGTAATGCGCTGCTCCGTCGCCGTCACCACCGAAAAACAGCAGTCGTCCTTGGGTCCGTAGTTCACTGAATCAGATGCTAATCACTCTGTGGCACGGTAAAGAAAACAAGTACTAAATATGAGAAATATCAGAATCAATAATATAATGCTAAACGGACGGGCCTATTTTTTTGCTGTGTTATGCCTCATCTTGATAGGAGCAAGTACTGTGCTCGGTAGCAGCAGCATCGCCACAGGCCAGCAAGTTGAAGCAAATGAAACTGCACTCGTTGAAAAATCGATCAATCCACCACTACGTCCAATTGAATGGGACTCTGGCGATGGCCAATTCCCGTCGTTTGAGCGAGAAACAACAGAGAGATATAACGGCTATCTTGAGAGGAAGAGCGATGACAGGCGGGGTTCAATGAAATACACGTTTGATGAATCGAAGTTCAATAAGGACGTAGACACCTATATTCTCATAGCCCGGGTAGCCTGGCACGCCAACGGAAATGGTGACCAGCAGGGCATACGAACAGTAGAAGCAAAACGTGATATCCCAGGGCAGTCCGCTGACGAATCTTGGGGGACAGTGCGCTTACCGATCAGTCCTGTTGAAGAGCCACTGGTGGAGATAAAAGCAATCTATGGGACAGGATATCTCTCATCAGGGACTGCCGTGATTCGGATACAAGATCTCACAGTTGTGCCTGCGAGTGCCGCCGGAACCCTCTCGGATGAAGAAATCCTTGAAATCACGTCAACTGCTAACTCAGCTGACCAGGAGACACAGACAAGCAAACCAACCAGTTCAAAACCGATGACAACAAGTACGCCCACTGCGACTCGGGTCGCAACGACAGCTGCTACTGAGACCACTGAAAATCAAGAAAGCACTAATACAGCGGACCAGGATACAAACCAACAAGGTGCGCTTGAGGGAAGAGGTTTGCTCTATCCAGAGGATGGGTTACTAACCGGCAGCCTGAGCGCATTCACTCTCTCTGTCATCGGCTTACTCATCTCAGCGGTTGGTGTCCTCTATACCGTGTGGGGGCAAGAGTGATATGCTGGCCTCTCCCTCACTCTGGTGGAGTCTCGGATCAGGTAGTAGCCTCGCTGTTGTTGGGTGGCAGCTTACAACGAAGTCGGATATCGCGCTCACATACTCAGGGTACCTTGCCGCAATCTTGGGTGCTGGAATCGTTCTTGGAGGCGTACTGACAGCCATTTCGGCCACTCCAACTCCAACCCGATTGGATGAAGAGCAGTTGCGCTTCAAAACGCAGCCAACACAGAGAGTTGCTGCCGTCCGATCAGTTATAGGGATGGTGATCGGTATTCTCGGTATTTACGGACTCATCAGAACCACACTTCCAGTTGCGTACCCAGCTGGTGCATTCTTTTTGGGGATCGCGATGTACTCCGTGGGGATTGTCCAGCTATGGCGTAACTCGCTGACAAAGTACTACGTTACTTCTGGCCGGGTAATCGTAGGCTATCAGTTATTAAAAAAGAAGGAGCGAACGATGCCCAGAGACCGGATTCAGGGTATCGAATTGAATAAGTCGCCCATTGAACGACTGATTTCTGTTGGACACGTCAGGCTGGAATCAGCAGGCGATACAGGGACCTCTCGGATCATCGCTCGCAATATCAACGATCCACAGAAATTTGTCCATGCCGTACAAGCGACATGACTGTCTCCTCACAAGACGAATAGGCAGTTTGGACATCCTCAAAGGCGAAGTATTGATCTTAAACGGTAACAATGTAGAGTCCAGCGCTCAAATCCGCCGCATCGTCGTCACAACCTCTCGGCCAGTCACACGCCACTGACAGCCGTTCCAGACGGCCTCGATGCGCTCGAACCCACCATCTGACCGCGGTTCGAACTCGATCTTCCGCTTGGGACCACGGACGGGCTCGTAGACGAAGCCGTTCGCGTCGGCGACCGAAACCTCGCTCATGCTTCCACCGCCCGGACAAGATCACCAACCAGCGACCCACCGATATGCGGACCAATGTTCCAGCCACGCTCCGAGCGCGTATATTCGCACCACTGCCCAAGCGTCTCGAAGGGCGTCGCTGCCAGCTCTATTTTCTCGGCATCGCCACCAACTGAAACAACAGCGACGGCAAACTCATAGCTGTCCCAGTAATGCGCTGCCCCCTCGCCGTCGACACCGAGAAAGAGCGGTCGGCCTTGGGTGAGTAGTTCACGAGCGGTACGTTCTTGTAGATTGGATTGCGTAGTTGCCATTGGTTCTGAGTGGAACCACGCGCCTCGGTGTTCCTACCACCGGGGCGATTTCGTGAGAAATCGACCAGCGGCGCGTGTGCTCCTATTCTATATGTATATCTCAATCACCATAAAAACTTTTGCACGTAGCAGAATATACTATAGATACGATGCCACAGGGTGAAAAGACAGTTTCAGACAGCGAAATCGTACAGTGGATGCGTGAAACACCAGAGCCCGCCTTTACAACCGCAGAAATCGCTGAAAAGTTCGACATGACTGCTGAGGGAATGCGCGGAAGATTAGAAGCCCTTCGAGACGGAAAACGGGTTTATCGGAAGAAGCCAACATCGAGAACAGTCATTTGGTGGACTGACTCAGATCACGACGGCTCGACATTGTTAGCATAGTGTCGGCGTCCTTCATCTGTAATCCAGTAGATGACAACACGAGAAGTTGGCTTTTTTCGCGCGAGCAGTCCCTCTTCCACCAATCTCTCCATCTGGTGGCGTGCGCCCTCTTTTGTCACATCAAGGCTCTCTGCGATTTCCTTCGCAACGAACGCAGGCTCTGGCGACACGACGAACTGATGAAGGATATCTATCGGTTCTATCTCTGGATCAGGCCCGCGAGGCACACGTCACAAAACTGGGGCACCAGTTATCAACCCTGCCATGCTTTTCCTCATGCACGTACCAAAGGTTAAGTACGGCCAGTATAACAATCTGAGATAGGCGACGCCTACTCTCGCACACAGCGTCGCACTGAACCCATGACAGCAGCCCAGCCCACCCACGAAGAGTCGCATCGCTCGCCACCGACCAGCACTTCCGGTCATTCGGAAACCGCCAGACGGCGGTACGTCCGCTCACTTCCGGTCATCTTCCGGTCATCGCCTGAGCGGCCGACGAACACACTACAGCGGGCCAGAGACGAAAATCGGACGTCAAAAATCCACTTCCGGTCACGCGCGTCCCAGACTTTTACCAAGTCACCTCCCAGTCCCGTCCAGACGCATACCACCGGAGGCGACCGATGACGACCTACCATGAACTGACGGGCTTCCAGCGCGACCTCTTGGAAGCCATCGCCGCCGTCGACGGCGATCCGTATGGCCTCGCGCTCAAGGAGTATCTCGACGAGCGCTACGCCGATCCGATCAACCACAGCCGTCTCTACCAGAATCTCGACCAACTCGTCGACAGTGGCCTCGTCAACCGCGACGAGCTCGACGCCCGCACCAACGTGTATACACTGACTGACGCTGGCAGACAGCTCCTCCAGCGCCACGCCGAGACGCTCGCACAACTCTGTGAGCTGCCCCGACCCGTCACTGGAGGTGCACAGTAATGACCCGGCACCCAACGCAGCGCCGCCCCTCAGTAGTCAAAACGGAGGGCACAGTCGGTCGATGTTGTCAGAGGCACGGTATCACTGGGCGGATGGTTACCGACTGGTACCCTATGGTGATAATCAAAGACCTCCTACATAATCGTTGCTGTCAGATCGCCGTTCACAGTTCGATCCATGAGCCAGTCCACCGTCAAACGCGACGGCGGACCGGATCGCGTGCCTCTGACAATATTCCAGTACAAAGTGCCCAACCTTGTGCTGGCAGTCTCAGACTCAGGAGCCACGATAATTGTAATTTACGCTCCATTATAGATTCTGAATACAGCGCACAGCACCCCGAAAACTGGGGCCCGGGGTCGCGGAAGAAGGATGGGGAGATCGGAGAGCGTGTGTGGCGCTTCGATGGCGGGAACCGGAACCCATTCGACCGCCGTGGGGCGGTTTCTGAAAAAACTTGCTTGTTCAGGCCCGCAGCCCAGCCACGAGGAGGTGTGTCGGCATGACTGCCCCCAGCGTCGGCGACGTGGTCGTCCTGACCGAACTCGACAGCGAGCCACAGTTGCTCGTCACCGTCGTCGACGGGGCCGACGACGAGGTCACCGGCATCCTGCTGGCTGACCTGGCCGAGGAGACCATCCAGCGTCTTGAGGCCACGGCTGGCGACCGCCAACGCCGCCGGAAGCTGACGACGGCCATCCGCCGAGCCGAGGACCTCATGACGTTCCGTGTCCCTGTCGGCGAACTCCGCCAGCGCGACCAGCCGACCACACAGGGCCGTGACTCGCTCATGGGAGGGAATCGGTAATGGCCAAAGCCGACACCGATGCTGCCAAGAGCGATACAGCGCCCGCACAGGCAAGCCTGTGGCGACTCCGCTACCACGTCGGCGATCTCGAACATTACACCGAATGGACGGCCGACTTCACTACCATCGAGAACTACTACGACCAGTACCATCACGGGGACCACGCCCACGATGTCGCCATCGAGCGCCGAGCAGTGATCGAAACATGACCCACCATAGCACCCACTCCGGTCCCAGCCACGACTGTACCACTGCCACCAGCGGAGCGCGACCGGTGAACCCAGCGCCACGCTGGTCCGGGCGACGACAGCACATACAGACTGCTCGTCGTCGGCGCGGTGCCACGACACAAATCCACTAGGCGGAGCGGGGTTGCCACGAGCCAACCGCCGCGTCTAGAGAGCGCCAGCTATGTCACCGAGAGCCCGTGCTGTGGTCAGCACTGCTCGGTTCGATTCCGAGCACGGGTCCTGTGGTCACAATGCCACGACAAACAAACCCCAACGACGACACAGCCACCGATCAAGCCCTCGCCGACCACCTCGACATGGACATCGGACAGGCTGAGATGGATACCGACGAACTCCAGACGCTCATCAACGACCTCGACGGCGACGTGTCACCCCTCGTTTCGAGTGTTCTTGAGACGCTGGTCGCGACTATCGATGACCTCCACGAACGCGTCACCGAACTAGAGGCCGACCTCGAACAGACCCACGAGGTTGCCACCACAGCTGTCGGTGACGCCGCCACGAACGACCAGCGCCTCGACGATCTCGAAGCACAACAGGAGACCACCCGCGACGTCGCCAAGAGTGCCATCGCCAAGGCCCAGCAACTCGAAGCCGACGCCGACCAGCAGGAAGACGCCGAGCAGCTGCCCGAGGGCATCGAACCCAGTAGCTCCCCGCTGGATTTCTTCGCGAATTGCCGCCAATCGAAGGTCAAGGCGATGTTCGTCGAGCGCTCGAACCGCCAGAACACCTACCGGGCGATCAGCATCGCCAAGCGCTGGCCGGAGTTTGCCACGACACGAACCGACGGCAGCGGCGTCTTCATGACCAAGAGCGATATACAGACTGCCCTCACCGCCGAACTCGGGAAGGAACCACATCGCCAGACGATCAAGCGCGTCTGGGAGACACTGGTCGACATCGGCGGCGACGACGTCGTCGAAAAAACCCGGCAGGTCGGGCGGGACCAGACACAGACCGAGATCCTCGCGATGGATATGGCAACAGCCGAAGGGTTGCTCGAAAAACGCTACATCGGTCTCGATCTGTTGGAGAACAGCGACCACAAGGCCGCCACAGGTGGCGTCACACCCGTTGTGGTGGAATCATCGCCCTAACCCTGTGACACTCACCGGATAGGACGCGAACCGACACTGAATCGACGCTACTGGACGCGGTGGTACGTGCCCTGCCGCCGTCGACGCCGCTGTTTGCTAGCTGCAGCAACCGGGAGCGACCCCCTGTTGTCAGAAGTGTAGTGAGTAATCGTAACACGAACGAAGCGACCACGGCGATTCCAGTGGTCACAACGGGTGTGACAGATCCATCTTGGTACTGGTCTGGATCGCCTGCCTGTTCGGATATGGCTGATCGGGTTTCTCTGGAACGCCTCTCACCCGGCGGAGGCTCACAAAATATGGGCGAGTTCCCTTGCTGTCAGACTAGGATTGCTCTAGTGGCTCGACCCACTCGGGAGCGCAATCGTGTGTGCCGCCGTAGATCGAGCGCTCGGGATACTGGCCGTCGGCAGCCTCGACAGCGACGATCACGTTGCCGCCGGAACACGAAATTTCTGTAACGGTTCCGACGACTGCATCGAGTGGGCCGTCTCCGTCACTCCAGTCGGCTCGGACGCGACCGCCGCGGTCGAAGTCATACTCCTCGAAGGAAGGTGCTGTCGTACTCATGCTCTCCTCCGGCTCCGAGGGAGACACAAAATGGCTCGGATACCAGCCAGAGTGCTGATACTGCTTGCCGAGAGAAGAAGAACTGATGACCNCGGGTCCGGAAACCCGATGGCTGGACGACCGTCTCGTTTCCCGAGGAAGTCGGTACAATCTCAGCTGCTGGTGGGAAGGTCGACGGCCAGCTGTGCCTGACTCTCACCGCCGAACGGGAGGATGGTCCCCGTCTCGTCGAACCCGGCATTCTCGACGTCGACGAAAATGACGAGCACTTGCTGGAGAATACAGTGCCCCGGACCGAGGGCGGGACGAGTGTCGTCTTGGATCGGCTACTGCCGGATAAGTCACCGTAGTGAATCTGAGTTCTTGATTCATTAGGGAATGTGAAATAACTTCTCGACCTGTCTAAGTACTAATCATAGCGCCAATGTGATATACGGTACACAGCTTGAATACAACCCTGTTGTGTGTTTACTGGGAGTCAGAAAGCTTATTGAGTAGACAGGGTGAATTATAAGTGATGGGTAACTCGTCCGATTTCGGCCCGAGTGCTTACCTCTGCCACCAGATATTGGAGCAGATGGATCGGGCTTCGGGCGGTAACAAAATCATCTACGAGACAGAATTTAACAAGCTCTGCTACCTCGCGTACAAAGAACTGGAGGAGGAGGGATACGCTGACGAGGTTAACCTCCCAATGCGATGGTATCAATTTGGGATGGAACTTTGGGGGCAACCGGAGGCATACGGTGTCATCTATCAAGGAGATAGTCGGGGGACGCAAGTAACTCGACAAGTACTGTCTGATAGTGTATTCGATGTGAGAAATGAGCTTCAGGCTGCGATATATAAGGTTGCCCGTCAACTCGCCGGAGAGTACAAGAACACATACGGGACTGACAAGATCGTTGACGATAGCTATGAGGACTACGCACCCACCGAATTTGTCCGCCGGTATCACGAATTCCGTTCGGTGTTTGATAACCTTGAGGAGGGGCAGTCATCACTCATGAGCTTTGTTAATGATGACAGTCCTGAAGATCATATCTCGACTGTGCGACCCCACATGGAGCGACTCGTTGAGTTGTATCCCCGCTCGAAGTACGACGAAGCGTATACCCTCTTCCGACGATGGGATTCAGTGACTCGTCAGTTGGCGAAGAACGGCGACCTTGATGCAATGGAGGCGCTTGCTAGCGATTTCTGGGAAATGTTTAGCCGCGTTGAACTTCGGATTCATCATAACATCGATGTCCCCTCTGACGATCAAGCGGATTGGATTCTAGAACGCCCTCGTCATAAGGATGCCTTTGAACAGACGCTCAAGGAGTACCGTCAGATCGCACTGGACGGACGCGACGATACCGACCGTCTCGACCGTATTTCCGCGAGCTATAGTGAAGCCGTCCGGAGTATTGCAAACGAGTCTGATTAGCCCGATATACTTTTTTACATATGCCTGATATTTCCGTTCTAGATACGGGGGTGCTGCTTGGTGCTACGATAGAAAAAGACACACATCACAAAGAGTGCATCAACTATCTACTCACGAAAAAGACCTGTTACGTTACTCCAACAGTCGAACGGGAGTTTGATACTAAGGACGAGGACATCCGGGAAACACTTTCAGATGAAATATCTCAACATCGGCAAGATGTTAGTGTGGAGGTAGAAAATCAGACACTATCCCCATCTGCGATTGATTGGATCCGAACCAACCTCCTCAGTCAAGAACTCAATTCGTATCGATTCCTTGACCAGTACTACGAAAACCTCCGCGATGAAGCTCGATTCTCGGCTATCGATCGTCTTCAGGTAATATCTGATCTTGAGGAGATGGAATTCGAAGTGTGGGAAGATGAAACAGAGGAGTATGGTGGTCTTGAGTCACTGGTGGAGTACTGGGATCGTCCAATTCCAACATATCCTGGCGTCAAGCAAGAACTTCTTATCTGCGAAGGAGATGACCCCATAGTATGCCTCGAGGCACATCATATTGCGACCGAAAAGCAATCGCAAACGGAACTCGCTACAACCAACCCTCGCCACTTCATTCGACAAGTCGGGGATGAACCAGAGACACGTGAAAAGAATATCCTTCGAGTGACTAATCTTGATGCTGTCGTCGACCGGTCTTGGGACGGGAATACGTGATCGAAAATAACTCTGGGTAAGTCACCCTCCGAAATCCGAGAGTAATTATTGGACACTGTAGGTTGATTGGTGTATTTCTGTGGGACACTCTCAAAGATACTCGGAAAACAGGACTGTCTTTGGATATCGGACACTACGTGTCTTCCGACTCTGACCTGAAAACCGGACGCCTTCTTTCGGCCGGTCAGCTATATGGGACGTTTATCAAGCCGTAACGAGGGTAGTGTGCGGTTCTATAGTACGTTGTGTGTTTACAACAACTGTCAATTACTTGGCTGACTCGACAGCTACCGCTCCCACGGGAAGAAGCCATTCCGCTCGCGATAGGCACTGATCTGGTCCTGAAACTCTTGTTCCTGGAAGTCTGGCTCGTCGCCGTGGATGTCCTCCGGTGAGACGCCGTCGGGAAGATGCTCATAGCCTGTGACGTCCTCCGTGTCATCTTCCTGTTCGGGCTCGTGTCGGTGCTGCCCACACTCCCTGCAGGTCCAGATCAGCCGGTCAAGATGTGGGTGACACTCGAAGCCATCGAGTCCGTGCGATTCGTGTCCCGTCACGGCGCCACACTGCCGACAGTGGAACCCGATACCGATTATCTCCGGTTCGGCTCTTGCCTGATGGCGCTGCACNTCGTGTCCCGTCACGGCGCCACACTGCCGACAGTGGAACCCGATACCGATTATCTCCGGTTCGGCTCTTGCCTGATGGCGCTGCACGACACCGGGAACAAGCCAGTACGTCCCATCGTCCTCTCGGAACTCATCCGTGAGCTGCTGGAACTCCGAGCGGTCGGTGACCGGCGACCCGTCCTCGAGATAGATCCGTGGCTGGACGTCGTCCCCATCCCCGTCCCAGTTGGTCTGTTCGTCGGCTATCTCCAAGAGCGCCTGTCCGGGTTTCTCGTCGATCGTGGTTTCGGTTGGCAGGTCGGGCCAGCCTTGCGTGAGAGTGGCGGCTGGCTCAGTTCCGAAGGCTGCTCGACACTTCACGGTCCCGTGAGAGACGTCTTCGCCGCTCGCGATGCTGTCGGAAACGGAGAAGGCCGCAGCGCCGAGGGCTCGTGCATGGAAGTCAGTGTTCGCTTCAACGAGCGCCAGAACAACCCGCCCGAACGTCCACTCTCCAAGTGGGCTGCTATCCTGATCGTCGAACGAAGTCTCGGAGACGCCGGTTTGAGCACAGAACGGACACTGGCGTTCATCCTGTGGAATGTCCTGTCCGCAGGTTCTACAGGTGCGAGCATCATCCTCTGTACGGTCGGGATACTTGGTGGATTCGAGGACTCGTTCCCGTCCGTTCCCTCTCGTTTCAGGGTCGGAACTCGCTGCGCCGAGGATATCAGCGGGATCGTACTCAGGATTTCGGTCAGTCACACGCTTGGTTGCGTTCGTCATCGTATTTAAACTCCAGCCCCGAGGGAAGCACAAACCNGCGGGATCGTACTCAGGATTTCGGTCAGTCACACGCTTGGTTGCGTTCGTCATCGTATTTAAACTCCAGCCCCGAGGGAAGCACAAACCGACAGAGACCAAGACAGGACGAGTTGGCTACTCGCCGCCCGTGTTGTCCACCACTGCGTGGCGTCATCACGCTGATCGGCGGCAATATTTATACAGACAACACGGAAGAGGTTCTGAGCATGACCTGCTCGGTTACCTCGTTGATTATCCTGATGAGGACATCTTCTGTGACGAGAGTGAAGTCAGTGATGACTGGTGAAAGCATCCACAAAAACGTTGACTTTGAGTAGAATAATCGGTTTTCATGGGTTCGGAGTCGACTGATCTGACAGTCCATCTGCATGGTGAATCTCATTTTCGGTCATATGAGGCTGTACAACGCTCTCTTGAGAAACTGACCGCCTCCGTCGACATTGACGCGTTCTACCACGAGCTCCCATCAGAAGTACCAGGAATGAAGAGATATATACAGACGGCTCTTCGAAATCCACTCTATGTAGTCGGTGTGTTCGTCACGCAAATGATCTATGGCCCACGTGTTGCACTAACCTGCGGCCACCAACAAGGTGCAGAAAACCAGGTCATCAAAGAATTCGCTGCGGCGGCTGACACGCCAGTAACCCGAATCGATACACACCCCTCTTACCTCGTTCCAGAACTCTCGTTAATTTGGACCGTAGTTTCGTGGATAGTATTCGGGGGATTTCTTTGGTTACAGCCGATTGCTGTTGGACTTGCACTCGTGTTAATTCTGCTACTCGGTACCGGTCTAACCTATCTTGCCCGTAAGGAATCGGATTATGAACGGCCGCTTGCGGTCCTTTTGGGCTGGGGTGGAATTTTATTATTACTCCCACTGAACTTTATTCCTCTCACATTCGCGTTCGCCGGGTTCGTGGCTCACGGGCTCGTTGTTCGTGCTACACTCGGGCGGCGGGACATTGAGATGGTGAACCGTACAATACAAGATGCGACGGCACACGACTACACCCAGATTTGGGTGTCTGTTGGGTACAAACATCTGGATGGGATGTCCGACGCCTTCGAATCCCATGGCGTCGAAGTGATCTGTCACAGCGAAACGAATAACTGATACGGTTATACTTGGTATTCTCTTTGACATAGCGTCGAAATTCCAATCTCAAGTTAGGACGAACGACACCCCCACAATTCGTTCGCGAGTTCTTATCGGGATGCTGTTTCGTCAAGCGAAATCTGATTCGGTGATTACCGGAGTCTGGCTGTACATCGGCTTTCTGAACCCAATTGTGGACGGTTTTCTGACTGCGTTGGACACCCAGATCCTCAAGTAATTCGACCGTATTCGACAATGAAAGCCGCACAACGCGGGATTGAATACCCAGCGACATTACTGACTCGGGAGTCCGTTCACGTTCCACAAATAATCCAAATCAATCCACTCTCTACAACCGTTAAGGCGAGCGATTTCTGGCAGAGATCATAATAAGACCGTCCGCCTCACTTGTCACGCTTAACTAAACACGACGCTGGGGGTACCACAAACCGACAGAGACCAAGGCAGGACGAGTTGGCTACTCGCTGTCCGTGCTGTCCGTCACTTCTGCGATGAACGTGTCCGTGGCCCTGTCCAGATCGTACTGGTTGATGAGTTCGAGGGCAGCCAGCGCTGCGCCTGTGTCTACGAGGTCTGCGGCGAGCAACCGTTTGAGACGAAGGGTGCCTTTGTCGGCACGGTCGGAATCTGAACCTCGCATCTGGGAAAATTCCATCAAGAGTCGTCGCCACGCAGTCGCCGAGCCGGTCACCGTGAGATTCCAGTCCGGGGCTTCATATCTAGAGGACGACTGCCGGCGGTAGTGGCCTTCAACTCTGTCGAGCAAGTCGTCGATGATCGTGCCCTTCTCAACGGTCCGTCCGTGTATGGCGTAGTCTGGGTCGACGAGATTGCGCCACTCGTCGNTGTCGAGCAAGTCGTCGATGATCGTGCCCTTCTCAACGGTCCGTCCGTGTATGGCGTAGTCTGGGTCGACGAGATTGCGCCACTCGTCGTAGGAGTCGATATCGTACTCGACAGCTAGCTCGACCTCGACTGTTTCGAGACAATCGGCCTTCCCGGGTTCATTCACTCGCCGAAGTCGATCTGCGGTCCCCTCGGCGTGGACTGTGAGGTCTGGGAACTGCGCTTCGCTGGATGCTGATTGCTGTTCTCCGGTCTGATCGCTGTTGGTGGTCTTCGATGCCATGGGTACTGTCGGGACGCTCTCACTGGACCGCCCCGCACCCGACTGGGNTTGGTGGTCTTCGATGCCATGGGTACTGTCGGGACGCTCTCACTGGACCGCCCCGCACCCGACTGGGGGTGCAAAAACTCACAGTCTGGGCGACTAATCGCTGAAGAATTGGCACACATCACTGTCTCCGGAGAAAACCACCAGACAGCGATGGTATTTTCACTCGAAATACGGTGTGTTAAGTCTGGGACTAAAGCCGGTCTCAAGAGGGTGTCGTAGGGACTCTCCTGAGGTTAGTTTGTCCTCGTTGCTTTCCCTAACTGTCTTTTATTTCATACAAATACAGAAGATATTAAAACGCTAAACAGGTAGTTGTCAATTATGGATAGCAACCTCACACCCGACGAGTGGGATCGAATTAGAGCGTTCGCGCGGGCTGCAGATTGCCGCCAACGGCCCGAGATACTGCTCCCTGAGGAAGCCCTTAAAAGCGACTAAGATACAATCACGTTCTGGTCCGCACCTGATGACTGGCTCCTACAATGNCCCGAGATACTGCTCCCTGAGGAAGCCCTTAAAAGCGACTAAGATACAATCACGTTCTGGTCCGCACCTGATGACTGGCTCCTACAATGTTCTAAGCAATTCAGCAGAGCAGAATACAACCAGCTGTACTGTCGGTATTCTATGCACTCAGAGCGAGATCAACTCACACTTCAAGTCGCTCTATCGGTTCGACCTCGAAGGTCAGCAGATGTGATCGAAGACGGGCGTAGGCCCCGTCGCCGTCAGTGGTGACGCAGTACCGGTTCAGTCGGGCCTCGCGAGGATTCCCATCGTTCTCGTCCCACGCTTCCAGCGTGAACTCGTGGGCCTCTA
>NZ_AOLW01000069.1 GCF_000336615.1 Haloarcula amylolytica JCM 13557 | reverse complement strand
TCGTGGATTTCACCGTCTGCTTGCTGCTTGTGTTTGGTCACACTTCAGCCAAGCAGACCTCTCAACTAACGGGCTTTGTGAGGTACTGAGGATTCGTTCTGCGAGGTCGATGGTTCGCTCGCGCTCATCAGCGGGCACTTCATCGGGGCGGTCAACGTCGGCGTAGAACGGTAAGCCGACTTTGCTGATGATCGTCTCTTTGTAGTTTGGGATCAGCAGCGGTTCATCGACGAAGATCGGGTCGAACGGNCTTTGCTGATGATCGTCTCTTTGTAGTTTGGGATCAGCAGCGGTTCATCGACGAAGATCGGGTCGAACGGTGGTTCGTCTGTAGGCAACATCTGGAAAGCCTCCAGCCACCGAGGCGGCACAAAATCGCTACTGGAGTGAGCCTGACCTAGAGGTACACAGTTTCGGAGGATAGGCCATTTTCTGCGCAGATTCCGTGATATCCGTGGTTCAAATAGGCTGTGTGGATGAGGAATCGGTCGTATTTCTCGGTTCAGGATCGCCAAGTACCCAAAACAGTTCACTATTCGAAGTCTCGCATAGCGTTGCCACTAACCACAGGTGGTCTGAATCGACGAAGAGCGTTAATCTGCCGGGACCAGTGCTGAGCAAACTAACTCGACACACTCCCCCGCCGTCAGAACAGGTTCGTAGTCCATCTCACCGTCAACACCTGCTTTCAGTAGGAAATTGGTGAGCCGCCAAATATTGTACAATAACACGGCGAACACGAAGTAGAACAGTCGTACCCGGTAGTCCTTCGAAGAGGTCTTTGCTAGGAAGTCGTCCTTGATGCTCTTGTACTCGTTTTCGATCTGCCAGCGGCGGCTGTAGCGCTGGCAGAACGTCTCAGCCTCATCGGGCCCAACCCGAAGGTTCGTTGCGAAGACGGTTGTTCCATTACCTTTCGTTGATGGCACGTACAGGAACTGCATCGAGTGGCTCCCTGTCCCAACGTGAACAGACGCCGATTCCACCGCAACAGCCTGTCCGTCAGCTTCCATCGTGTCGATCACTTCCTGCTCGGTGCTGTTGATTCGCTTCGGGATGAGGTAATTCACTCCGAGATTCGACAACGTCTGGAACACCCGTTTTGAATCGAATTCCCGGTCGCACAGCACAGTCTCAATAGGGACGTGCTGTTCGGCTCGTCGAATCAACCGACGGACGACACGATGGATCTGGTTAGGAGGGTTCTCATCCCACGCTGAACTCTCTCGGACGGGCTCGACAGCCAAAACAAGCGGGATATTCAACCCAACAATCGACAGCGTAGCGAATTTGAATGCTCGGTCTTCCTGATTGAGTCCGCTGACCATCTCCATTCCCTCGACATCGCCGTAATACGGAACGGTGGTTATATCGATGGCAACCGTGACTGGTCGGCGGAACGAGGCTTCAGATTTGATCGCCGAGAGTAGTCGATCCGTTGCTACCTCGAATCCATCGATTAGAGAGTCAGGGTCGAACTGCTTGACAGCCCTGAGATGTGTATCGCCGTGTGGACCACTATCCGGCCCATGTCGATACTGAAATCGGGTTGCACCCTGTGGCGTCCCACAGCCGACCATTCCCATGAACGTCTGCAACTCAAAGAACTGCGTATCATCGTAGGTGGCGTTCGCGGCGCGACCAGAATTGAACCCGTCGAAACCGTGGTCCCTTGCGAGACGGGTCGTACGGTAGATTTGCTTATCAGTGAACTCTCGACCAGCCGCCTCGTCGTCCCTGGTGGAACGATATTCTTCGTCGACAACCTCAGATTTCGGCCGAACACCAAGAGCCGAGAAATCGCGGTCGTGGACCTCTTTGACGACGAAGTGGGCGGCAATCTGAACGAACTCACGGACACCGTCGTCGAAGCGTTTGCGCCACGTTCGCGACAGCACGGACTCGTCGGGAATATGATCCAAGTCGAATACCTCGGCGAGCTCTTGATACCGAGCCACTGCTCGATAACTGTCGCCGGTGATTTCTCGGTAGATGAGGAGTCGGACCATCCCGAGAAACGAATGCGAAGCGGGGTGCCACTCGGGATACGCGTCATCAAGTATTTCAGTTCGAATCGGGGTCTTGACGATACTTGGTGCGAGCATGTTTCCGGCTCGAAGTTGTGCAGTAATTTCGATACCAGTACTGTAGGCAGCGGTCATCCAGCGGGCACGATCAGAGAGTTGATCTAGTGAATCTTGCATTTTTTGAGACACATCTGCAAAAACCCATTCAACTTCCTTGCTGTCAGTTAGGGAAGCTGGATCGACACGTCTGCCTTACCGATAGAACTGTCTTCCGGCTGTGTATTTCCGAGTTGAATTTGCCAGAGTGTCGAGTACAGTTCACCCGCCTCTAGGAGTTCTTCATGTGTCCCTTGCTCGACAATTTTACCATCGTTCATCACTAGAATCCGGTCGGCATTACGAACAGTCGACAGTCGATGGGCGATAGCGAAGGTCGTCTGACCGTCTGTTCGGGATGTGAGATTGCGTTGGATCGTCGCTTCGGTTTCATTGTCGACGTGACTCGTTGTCTCGTCGAGGAGCAGAATGTTTCGATCATGTAACAGCGCACGCGCGAGTGCGATCCGTTGTCGCTGTCCGCCTGAGAGTTTGACACCTCGTTCCCCGACCATCGTGTCGTATCCGTCCTGGAAATCGTCCAAGAACGAATCAGCTCCGGCAGCTTTGGCTGCGGCACGGATGTCGGAACGGTCCGCATCAGGGAGACCGTACGCAATGTTTTCCGATACCGTACCGTGGAAAATATACGGTTCTTGAGAGACGTACCCGATAGACTCACGGAGCATCTCTAGCGATTCGTCCTGCACGTCGGTTCCATCGATGCGGACTGCGCCGGAATCGGGGTCATAGAACCGAAGCAGGAGCTTCAGCAGCGTTGATTTCCCTGCGCCGGTTCGACCGACGACACCGACGTACTCTCCGGACTCGACGGTGAAAGACACGTCTTTGAGTACCTGTTCAGTTGATTTGTCCGAGGCAGTCTCGTAGCTGAAACTAACGTTCTCGTAGCTGATAGTTCCTTCAACAGTGTTGGTGACGGATGACTTCGTTGTGGTTTCGCTGTTGGAATCGTCGTTGAGAAGGCCGAATATCCGCTCGCCAGCTGCTCGGGCGTACTGATAGCCATTGATTATCTGTCCCATTCGGCGCATCGGGTAGACGAATCGCTGGGAATAGTTGAGGAACAGAACCAGTGATCCGGCGGTGAGCGTCGTCCCCTCGAAAAACGAGAGTGGCGGCGTTCCGGTGACCACCCACCACCCACCGATTCCGAAAACCGAAATGTATCCCGCTGCCGTCATCGCTTGCATTGTCGGGAAATACAGGATACGAGTCGAGATAGCATCCCACTGTGTGTCGAGATACTGTGCCGAAGCGTCAGCGACACGGGTGCGTTCGAACGGTTCAGTCGCGAACGCTTTGACGGTCGTGATCCCGCTGACGTTATTTTCGAGACGGTTGTTTAATTTGCCGACAGCTTCTCTGACCGAACGGTACTTCGGGCCAATAGACTGGACGAACTTGTGGCTAATGAATCCCAAAATGGGAATGGTTACAACGGGAATGAGCGCGAGTTTCCAGTTGATCAACAACATCACAACCCCCATTCCACCAACCCGGACGGTAATCAAAATCAGGTTGTTGAGATGCGTCGTGAGGAACTCTTCGAGCTGGTTGATGTCGTTGTTGAGTATACTCATGATGTCGCCGGTCTGGCGGTCATCGAAGAACGGTACTCCTCGACGTTGGACCGACTCGTAGGTGTCGACACGCAGCGAATGTTGTACGTGTTGGGCGAAGCTGTTCCACATGTAGCTGTTGAGCCATCCGAGTGACGAGTTGAGGAGATAGACGACGACCATGATACCAAGTACGAGAAAGAACTGTTCGCCGGTAGTGGACGGAATCCATTCAGGTGGAACCAGCGGTAACCCGAACGGCTTGGTATCGAAAAACAGCGAATCAATCGCAATCGATAACACGATAGTCGGAATGAGTTCCATGACCATCCGGAGAATGCTTGCGACTGCGCCAAGAATGAATTTCGGAAGCTGCTCTCGGCCATACGTCGTAAACAGCTGCCAAAAGGGCTGTATATCCTGATCTCGAACAGCGGATAGTTCGTTTGTATCCGTATTCGGCGTCGACATTAGACTAACAATATAGTCAGCTTTGTATAGTATTTGGGCTTTGAACTCCTGTTTAGAAGGCATAATCGCGGTGAAACCAAACTATTATCCCGGTATACTAACAATAGTGTTAGTATGGGTATGCGAGATGAGGTGGCAAACGATCAATCCGACTCCAGAGACGCCATTATGAGTGCAACCTTCAGAGCGCTCTCTCGACATGGATATGCCGACCTCACGATGCAAGACATCGCCGACGAGTTCGAAAAGAGCCGTTCGTTACTCCACTACCACTATGATACCCGCGATGATCTTATTTTGGCCTTCGTCGACAACCTAATTGGATGGGTCGGGGATGAACTGGAAGAGTCCAGCACCGAAGATCCTCGAACACGTCTTCTCGAGTACATCGAGAGGTTTTCTCCCAACCAAAGAGAATACGCTCGTGGGTTTGTTGTAGCGTTGTTTGAATTGCGACTTCAGGCGCTTCATAACGAACAGCTACGCGAGAAACTCGCCCGACACTACCAGCAAAATATAGATACCGCTGCTAGGATAATCGCTGATGGAATCGAAGCAGGAGTGTTCCATCCTGTCAACCCCGAGAAAACGGGAGAACTAATCTACAACTCGCTTCAGGGAGCTGCCTTCTACGAAGTCGTACTCGGTGCAGACGGAGCTACACAGCGGATGCGAGACGGCCTCCTGGAGTATATCGTCAGTGAACTGGTCGCTGTCCCCGAAATGCTGGAAACTGGGTTCGCTCCATAAATACAGCGGATCTCTCATATCTGACTTGGTAGAAAATTTAGGCCAGCCTAAATCGAACTGTTTTTGTGTTTTAGGCGAACCTAAAAAATATATGCAGAACTCAGACGGAGAAGAACATTCGCGGCGGAATATGCTGAAAGTAGCCGGTAGTGCTGTTGTAAGTACATCACTGCTTGCAGGTTGTACCGGATCCCAAGCATCGGAAGAACAGGGGCCATCTAATACGTCGGAGACGACAGCAGACGGATCGAGAACGGTTTCGATGGAGCCTGTTGGTGAGGTCACGCTCGGGGAACCACCAGAGACTGTCGTCGGAGAGTGGGGATTCGCTGCGGACGTCATTACCGCACTCGGTCACGGTGACACCATCGCGGCCATGATGGATCCCTCGTTCTGGTACACAGGTTTCTACGAGGAAATACCGGGCGTGCCAGCACGGGATAACTACGCACTCCCAACTCTCGGGGCACATGATAAACTCAACCGAGAGTACGTCTACGAACTCGACCCAGATCTGTTCGCCCTCGATCCAAACCGGTTCATTACGTCCTACGGGCTCGGCGAATCGGATCTTGATGCAATGAAAAAGGGTGTCGCGCCGTTTTTCGGCAACCACAGCCGTGCTGACCGCGGTGACAGCTGGCCCAACTATCCGTCAGGAGACAGTTATCAGTACTACACCATCCCTGAGTTTGTGAATAAGTACGGCCAAGTGTTCGGAGAACAGGAACGAGCTCGTACTCTTGTCGAGTTTTATGAGGAGACGATGGACAACATCATCTCGAAGGTCCCCGACGAAACACCAACAATCGCGCTGTTGAGCGCGTTCGCTAATCCCGAGAACTTCGGGTACTTTGGCGTCGACAAGACGAGCCCTGACAACAACCCGACGTACGCACGAAAGCAGTACCGTGACCTCGGCGTCGAAGACGCCTTCGCGGGGGAGTATGCCGGGGAAAAATCCGAGAGTGAGGACTTGCAGATCGACGCAGAGAAACTCGCTGCGGTCGATCCTGATATCATCGTCTTCCGCGAGGGAATTCGGTTCGTCGATGTAGATGAATCGAATCTCACCTACGGCAACCTCTACGAGCAGACACTCGATATAATCAAGTCAGACCCCGTCACGAGCGGGATTACTGCCGTGAAAGAAGGGAACCTGTTTGTCGGAGGGACCGACAATCAGGGGCCGATCATCAACCTCTTCCAGACGGAGATGCTCGCAAAGCAACTCTACCCGGACACGTTCGGTGAGTGGCACGGTGTGGACGAAACCCCCGCCAGCGAGCAACTCGTCGACCGTGATCGGCTTGGCGAGATCATTACTGGTTCGGAGTAACAATGGCGAGTCACGAACGTACCACTGACAAACGACGGTTTGGTCTGCCGCGAGTCGACTGGATCGACAGATCACTGATCGGTCTCATCGGGGCGAGTTTCGCGTTGACGGTCGCGGCCGGACTGGTCCAGATCAGCTTTGGAGCCTACGGTATGTCCGTGATAGACGCATGGAGGTTAGTCTTCGATCTACAACTCCTGCTCGATCCGATGACGTGGCAAGCGTTCATTCTCGGCGGCGAGCTCCCACAGCTGTCCCAAGAGGCGTACATTGTCTGGACGATTCGCGTCCCTCGCGTCCTCGTTGCGCTGTTCGTCGGGATGAATCTGGCAGTCTCTGGTGGTATCTTCCAGGCGGTCACGCGAAACGAACTTGCCAGCCCATATATTCTTGGCGTCTCGTCAGGTGCTGGTCTGGCGATTATGCTGACTGTCGTGTTCTTTACCGGGCTAGCACCGCTGATACCGGTGTTTGCATCTGTCGGTGGCATCGTCTCCTTTTTGCTGGTGTACACGATTGCATGGAAAGGCGGCACCTCACCAGTTCGACTCGTGCTTGCAGGCGTTATCGTCGGCACAGTGCTCGGTTCGGTCCAACAGGGGCTGTTCTTCATGCTGGAAGACATCGACACGGCGCTCAGTGCAATGGCATGGATGACTGGATCGTTGACCGGGACCGACTGGGAGCAAGTCAGAATGATCCTCCCTTGGACCGTCGTTTCGGTCGGCCTCGCACTCGTTACTTCACGCCAACTGAACGTTCTCTTGTTGGGTGAGAAGACGGCCAGCTCGCTCGGTATGCCAGTCGAGCGGATCCGGTTTGGGCTCTCTGTTGTCGCTGTCGTCGCTGCGGCAGCGAGCGTCGCTGCGGCGGGCCTTATCGGGTTCGTTGGTCTCATCGTTCCCCACATGGTCCGAAATATTGTCGGGAGCGATTACAAGCGTCTCACCCTCGGGTGTCTTTTCGTCGGTCCGGCACTCATTCTCGTTGCAGACACGGGTGCCCGACTGCTAATGAGTCCAAATCAAGTTCCAGTCGGTATCATCACTGGTCTCATCGGTGGACCGTACTTCCTCTATTTGATGCGCAAGAAGCACAACATGGGTGAAATCTAATGTCGAAAGGGACGCACCCAGCGCCGGGGACGGACGCCACAGAGGCGGCTGAAGCAAGCGAGCCGTCGAGACCGGTCGACTCGGACAGTAACGATAGTGATTCTATTACTGGTCAGGAACTCGTGCTCTCGTATTCGAGTAGTGAGGAGCCAGTGATCGACGACGAATCGATAACCGCCCGATCAGGGGCTGTGACTGCGCTCGTCGGTCCGAACGGGTCGGGAAAAAGCACCCTCCTCAAAGGAATGGCCGACCAGCTCACGCCCGACCACGGCTCGGTGATACTTCAGGGACGAGATGTGCACTCGTACGACACAAAAGAACTCGCTCAGAAACTCGGGCTCCTCTCTCAGGAGAGTGTAGCACCGGACAGCATCACCGTGGAGGATCTCGTATACCACGGTCGGTATCCACATCGTGGATTCTTCGAGAGTGTCTCGGCCGAAGACGAGCGAGCGGTCGACCGAGCGCTCACATTGGCCGGCTGTGAACATCTCCGCGACCGTGAGGTCGGTCAATTAAGTGGCGGACAAAAGCAGTTAGCCTGGATTGCGATGGTGATTGCACAGGATACCGATATCTTGCTTTTGGACGAACCAACGACGTTCCTTGATTTGCACCACCAACTGGAGGTGATGGAGATCATCGATACACTGCGTAACAAGAGCGATATAACGATTATAGTCGTTCTTCATGATATTCAACAAGCAGCGAGGATCGCTGACAAAATGATCGCGCTCAAATCAGGGGAGGTTCGGGCTCGTGGGACACCAGAGGAGATAGTCACAAAGAAGTTGCTTGCAGAGGTGTTCGACGTCGAAGCCAAAGTGCAAGTAACAGATCGAGGACCACGGATCGAACCACTTAGTCCGTTAAATAGTATGGATAATTGAGACCGCACAACCGATATTTGGTCAATATATAATTCAAGAGATATCTTATTGGATAAAAGGCACACATCAAAACTATCCTCCGAGGTTATGAGAGGTACTGGTCGGCAGTGTCGCCGTGGTTCGCTTCCAGGGCTTCCCAGTCAGCCATTGCGTCGTATTCTGGTCGAACCTCTCCATCCGAGAGCATATCGTCGACGAAGGCTTGGACTTGTTTGTCGACGGGCGCGTTCTGCAGGTCGTGCTCCCGAGCGACAAACTGGATACCACAGAACNCATATCGTCGACGAAGGCTTGGACTTGTTTGTCGACGGGCGCGTTCTGCAGGTCGTGCTCCCGAGCGACAAACTGGATACCACAGAACGAGCGTCCGTCTGCTGCAAGCTGCCAGAGCAGAAGCTTCCGGTTCTGGTAGGTTGCGAGTTCTGTCAGCAATGCGTCGTCTGATGGATTGGACATTGTGTGATGCCTCCGGCTGCGAGGGCTNATTGTGTGTAAGGTAAAGGGTCGATACAGCGCTTCAGGAGGCTACCAAGGCGGGTTCAGATGAGTGCGAATAAATAAGATTATGACTCTCGGACGTGGCGTTTGGTTTGACAGGATGTACGATGTGAATAGTTTCAAACGTGATATGCTAGTCGTGATCGCAGGCATGGACGATCCGATGGGGACAGAACTCACCGCCGAACTGCAGGAATACTATGCCGAGGAGATCACAGTCGGACGTGTGTATCCGCAACTGGACGAAATGGCTGAGAAAGGGCTTATCAAGAAAATGGATAAGNAATACTATGCCGAGGAGATCACAGTCGGACGTGTGTATCCGCAACTGGACGAAATGGCTGAGAAAGGGCTTATCAAGAAAATGGATAAGGACGGACGAGGAAACAAGTATCGACTGACAAGGCGTGGCGTGCGAGACCTCCAAGGCCATCGAGAGTGGGAGAATAAGTATCTGGCTCCGATTGACGAGCTATCCACATAGCAAGCAGTGACGTGATTTGGCATGGGCAGTCACTCGGTTTCGTCGGCATCTGCCTCTAAACCCAAAAATTTCAAGAATTCTGTCCGTTTGTGATCAGTCACGAAATCAACCAGTGCAGGGTAGAACTCGTCATTTTTCGATATTTCTCCATCATCAGCAAGGACAGACTGTGCGTTGGCCTCTTGAAACAGCTTGGAGATGTCATCTTCTCGGTCGTCACCGAGATACATCGTAACCTGATTCCGATCTCTGACTGGAATCTCTGCTTTGGGTCGAGAGTTTGCTGCTTCTGCCTCAGCCTGTCCGGTTTCTTCTTCTGCGATTTCAGTATCTTCAGCGTCCTTGTCGCTACTTTGATCTTGATGATCGCTGAACCGCTCTTTCAGATCTTCACTCATTGTTTATTTCCTCCAGTAGCTCTGCGATGCTGAGATAACAGTCGCGAAGCTCATTGATTGGGTCACTATCCCACGGATAACCCGCGTCGTCTGGATCATAGGCATAAATTGATGTTTCGTATTCGATAGCGTGTTCAATTGCGTCTCTGTCTGGGACTGAGAGAACTCGATCTTCCCCGAACGTCTCAGTGAACCAGTCCTGCATATCTGCTGCGATGGAGCCTTGAGCTGGGACTTGATTTAGGATGGCTCCAATAGCCCTAATCTTGACCTCGAACTGGTCTTCTAGAGTCTCTACTTCATCAAACAAGATCTTAAGCGACTCCTGAGCGATAACATTCGGCTCGCTTGGGAATAAGACGTTCTCTGCAGCGAGAAGTGCAGCATCGGCGAGCGGCCCAAGATTTGGAGGCGAGTCGATCAGGACATAGTCATAGTCGATGTCAGAGCGGTTGAGAGCGATTTTTAGAGACTCAAAGCCTCGCCGATCAGTGTACAAAGACTTCTCGGCAAGGAAATTCCGCATATGCGCAGGAATAATGTCGTACTCCCCACCGGAGATGATGAGATCATCTAACTGGTCGAATTCCATATCTCCATCTTGGGTTAGGACATCAATCAGTGCCTCCGCGTCTTCATTTGGGTTGTCAGAGAACCGTCTATATTGCTCTTTATGCCCGAGTTTGAGCGTTAAAGCTCCCTGCGGATCAGCATCTATTGCGAGCACGTCATGGCCACGTTCAGCGAGTGCGCCTGCCGTGTTGATCGTTGTCGTTGTCTTTCCGACTCCCCCTTTCTGCATACCAATTGTGACTCTCATGTACGCACCTCTCGAAATTTTCGAAGTTTGCGAAGTTTTCGGGCCATTCGTATATGTCGTATATTACGCCATGTACATAAATTCCAGTGCGACAGATATAAGACATATATTACGCAACTTCCGTAAGACTTGGAAGTTGCGAAATATCCGTAATATACGTAGTGTCCGTAATTTCCAGCTATTTCGAATAGTACGGCTGTCACTGTCGAATCAAGGGAAGCTAACTGATACTTACCCTACCCCCATTGGAGTCGAGTCCGGGTACTAGATTTAGCGTCTCAAGCAGTTGTCAACCAGTTTTCGGACACCCACACACCGTCTTCGAAGTATCCTCCTGGATTGGTGTTTGTGGAGAATAGTCGATAACCAACTCATGCAGAGCAGTTTGAGGAATAATGGATAATTGAAATGGTGGAAGATAAGATATTAAATTGACTATTGTAAGAGATAGATTTAATAAGAAGGGAGAAAAACCAAATCCGTACCACTACTTGAGAAATAGTATGAACAGACTAAGAATCATCAAGGGCATCGCAAAGTATGCCCATAACTCTACTACTCGCTTATTTTAAGCAAAGATACTTCGAAGACGGTGTGTCTCTATCCATTCTGATTATACTTCAGAACAACTTATCCGTGGAACCTGCCACAAAGATACTTCGAAGACGGTGTGTGGCTCCCCCTATGTGATATGCTAATTCTCCGCAAAATTGCGCTTCTGTGCCTGAATCACTCGCTTAAGGCCATCTTCGTGGTGACTCAAATCAGCAATACGTTCGTCTTGCTCTAACCGCTTCTTGATTTCTCCGGGGTCACGCTTGAACTCATACATCAAGTACATCCCCCCACCTTGTTTTCCGCCAAGGCTTTTCCTCTCGTGATCGAGCTGCCCATACGTCCCGACCTCACGGACATAGTTGTTGAACGTCTCCCGTGTCCGTCCATCTGCATCAAGCACATCCGTCAGAAACTGGTACACCGGGAACGCCACCCGCGATGACGCCGTCGTTGACCCACTCTTCCCGAACTCCGCCACCGCGGCTGTCGCATATAACGAGATTTTCTTCTGTGTCGTCAGCCCTTCCACAAGCTTGAGAGAACGGTCAGTCTCAACATCCTCTTGAGCTTCCCGAACGTGATTCTCGGTCACAGTCAGATCACCGTTCTCATTCGCGACGTCGCCTGCCTTCCGAAGAAGATCAATAGCTTTCCGAGCGTCTCCATGACTTTGAGCAGCGAAGGCAGAAGTCAACGGGATAACGTCCTCGGATAATGCGTCCTGAATAAATGCGTCTTCCCGGTTCCGGAGAATCTCCTGTAGTTGGTTAGCATCGTAGTCGGAAAAGGGAATGTCCCGTGGGTTGAACGAACTTTCCGCTCGTGCGTCCAGGTTATTCATGAACTCAGGGTCGTTGGTTAGTGCAGCTACTGATACCTGAATATCTATGCTCTCAATGCTGGCGCGGCTGAGTTGGTAGATTAAATCCGAATATGCGGGTTCGCTTGAAGATGACCGCCGACCGAGTAGCAAGTCAATTTCGTCTAAGACAAACACGACAGAGTCGTATCCTTCATCTAGCAGATCGTAGAGACGGTCATACTTCGTACTCGTAGAGACGCCATGCCGCGCGACTCCGATTTCTTCGTTGAGGTCATGAGCAGCTTCACGGACAAGTGCGTACACGGCTTCGTCAAGACTCCTGAGATTTTGGCAATTAATTCGGAGTGTACCGAACTCATAACCCCGATTCTTAGATATGTCTCGGATTTGCCGGGCAACAGCGTCAAATATCAGCGATTTCCCTGTTCCTGCAGGACCGTAGAGTAGTAAGTTCGGTGGGCGGTTTTCATTCAGAACCTTCCGAAGATTAGAGACGACAGTTCTCAGTTGATCGTCGCGGCCAACAATACGGTCTCTGTCGATAATCGTGTCGGGCTCCACTAGATTCCGATTTCTGAACACTGACTCCTCGCCTGCCTGTTCAATCATCTCCCGCACGGTGAGTGAATCGTCAGTATCTCCCACATTATTCCCTGATGAGTGGTCGCTGTCAGTCATATATCCCGATGTATCTCCCATCCACATAAATATACTACACCACGTTCGAAGTAACATCTCACTATTCTTGGCAACTGCAGTCTCTTATACCCGGAATATCGTTATCTACTAAAATAGAATTCACGCACCGTCTTCGGAGTATCATTGGATATCCAAACACACCGTCTTCGAAGTATTATCGTCATGTCCACAACAAGAGCGAATGAAAAGCTCATACCATTACTTGGATGAGATTATGTTGTTCGTTAAAGGACAGAATTTGAGCGAGATTGATATAGCTACATAGACTTTACCAGACACAGAAAGCCCGAGTATTCAGACACAGAGTGCCTGAAACACCGGAATTCTGGTTTTGCGATTAGGTTTGTATTAGAATAATAAGCACCACCAGTTTTACCCGAACCGCCGCTGTACGGGAAGCATCAGTACTTCACAAAGCCGGTTAGTTGAGAGGTCTGCTTGCTGAAGGTGTGTCCAATACCAAGCAAGCAGACGGTGAAATCCACGAGGA
>NZ_AOLW01000068.1 GCF_000336615.1 Haloarcula amylolytica JCM 13557 | reverse complement strand
AGCGAAGATCGACCGCTACAGACGGCTCATCGAGACAGAAGAAGTGACTCAGATCGGATTAGTGGGTGACGCTTTGTGAGGTACTGAGTATTGATTCCTACAAACAGCTCGACCGGGCTGTCCGGAAAGTCGACGACCTCGACGCTACCAGGCAGCGCCGGGCCAAGCAACTCATCGCTGAGACCGACGGTGCTGGTGTCAAGCTCGTTGACGAACTCGACACTACACAGCTCCGCACGGTTATGGACGCTGTCGACTCGACTGATGGGCTGGCGAGACTCTCGCGCCAATTCGATGCCGGGACGGTCGAAAGTCGGCATATCGATGAAATCACCGACCTGTTGGCCAGCGGTGGCATGGACGGGGCTGATCTGCGTCGATTCTCCGAAATGCTCCATCAGCGGGGGAGTGATCCGCTAATCGACGATTCGATTGATGCTGATGACCTGCTGGATGTTGCTCAGAAAGGCGAATTGAGTGAGACCCGGCTCGTGACAAAAGACCGCGATGGTGAACCCATACGATTACAGTCCGGTGACACTGATAGTGGCCTGGAACATATCGAGGGCCGTCATGTCAACGGAGATATTGTCCGCCGACAGCAAGCCAATGGAAAGGACACTGGTGCCGCCTCATTCTTCCCGACTGGCCGCAAAATCGAGGTCGACGGGAAAACGAACGAGTTGCCTGATAAGATGAATGACAAAGACGTGAAAGAGCTAATATACGAAACGGTCGAAGAGGGATCAAAAGATGCTGGGCGTGGAGATCGAATACAATATACACTGAAACCATCTGACCATGGACACGATTACGGTATTGAGCGCGTGAAAGTGATCGTGAAAGGTGATGGGTCGATTCATACCGCTTACCCGAAATCGGGTGGGTCAGTAGAAAAATGGTCTTTCCCTGCTGGTGATTGGGTATGACTAAGGTTTCGTTAGTGTTTGACTTCGACGAACGAGCGCATGATGCCTTTCAACAGGGTAATGTAGATATTTCGGTGGGCGCACGGCTGCAAGTCGATCAGACACATATTCTGGGAAGCTCTGATGCCTACACTAGGGATTTCATTGAACCCTATGTAATCGGCCTCCTCGAAGGTGCATTGGCCGCTCTCAATCAGGAAAGATATGTCTATGACTATTACATCGACGCGATGTATCTCGTGTTCGAACCAGCCGGCGATGGACGGACGAATCTCGCGTTCTGCTACAGCGAAGAGGCCGTCGAAAACCCCGACTACCGCGGGGAACAATCACCGAAACTTCCCGAACCGGAAGCCGTCGCGCCGACGCAAGCGCTCGCCGAGACCATTGCTGACGCGGCCCGGACGTATTTTGATACCATCCGGGAGTACGATCCCGATGCTGGTTCTGAGTACGTCGAACCACTGTTAGATGAGTTACGTGAGAGACTCGGCGGCACTGAGAAGTAGCTGATCAGTCCCTTCTTTTGACGAATTTCGCGACTGATTGCCCGTCCGCCAGCAGACGACTCAGCAGTTGCGCGAGATGGACTCGGATACCTGGGAGTGAATCAACGACAACGGTGCCAAATTCACGTCGAAGACTACTCGCGTCATCTGGACAACCGGCGAAACGGGCCCCAAAGCGCTCGAATCGCTCGGAATCAACGTCAACGGTAGGGCCGCACTGCTGCAACTCTCCGAGGCGACTACGACCGTGCGAACGTCGATTCAGGTCTAGAAACGCGGCGTTCTCTCTGATACTGCACTTCGACTCCTACAAACAGCTTGACCGGGCTGTCCGGAAAGTCGACGACCTTGACGGTACTCGGCAGCGTCGGGCCAAGCAACTCATCGCTGAGACTGACGGTGCTGGCGTCAAGCTCGTTGACGAGTTAGACGGCGACGGGCTCCAACGGGTACTCGACTTGGATATCGACCGTGCTGACGAGTTCCGCACGGCTGCAGCTCGCAATCTCGAACGAGGCAATGCCGACACCAACGATATCGAGAAATTCGCCACACATGCCGACAATCTGGAAGGTGTCGATGGTCTGAATAGCGGTCCCGTCGATGATTTCATCAATTCAAGAGACCCTGGAAACGTTGGTGGTGCACTTGATGAAGTGCGTCGGGCCGATGAAATCGGTGCAGAGAATATCGAGCGGATGAGTATTGAACTCCCCGATTCGAATGAGTATGACGGGGAACTGGATATCCAAGTCGAATCTGGCAAGATTGTCGAATCGAAAGGATCGTTCGGATATACGAAAGGCAAGATTGACCAACAATTCGACAGAAAGCTTAGAACTATGAAGGAACATGAGGATGTTGCTTTCGATGGCAACACACTGGAGATCCGGGCGAATCGCGTTGGGGATCAAAACTTGGTCAGTTCAAAGATTACGGAATGGGAGCAGAAGAGCAAATGGGGGTCTGCAGACATTACGATCAAAGTGGTCGATGAAGGCTCTGGATCAATTATCACGGATTAAATTGGAGGCTACTAATGGAAGATTACGATCTGATTGAACTTACCTATGTCCTCGATGAGGAACCGTCTAGTGATATCTTCGAGACGCTCATTAACGCGTTCCCGGAGTACGGTAGGCGAGATCGCGGACCTCGAGAATATGGGATACGTGCCAGTAAAATAGATGAATACACCAATGAAGTAGATATAGTCGGAGGGCGTGAAGAGATACTCCAAACAATATCTACGTATCCAGAGTGGTCAGTTGAGGTGCTGCTGAGCCACGATGATCTGACAATTGCACGGAGCAAGAGCGAATTGGGTCTACTGTCAGACTTATCAAAGCCCAATTTGCAATTTTCAACCTGGATTTACGCGATGAAAGATTCAGATGATCATGGCTCTCCTCCCGAAGTGAAGAAAATGCGGAAAGAGTTTGTCGAAGTACTTGCTCAAGCCGCAAACATTCTCGAACCAAAATGGGGCTTTGGCCGCCGCGGTGGCCTCGCTATCGGCGAAGATGAGACGGTCGAAGACCTTGCGACGAGGACCAAACCACCGCTGTACGAGTACAACGTCTTCCGTCCGGAAACGGTTGAGGCAATCGGTCGCGAGCAAGTCCTGTCGGCACCGGCCTACTACGTCGAAGAACTCGACTCAGGTGGCGTTTTCATGGCTGTCACGGAACCACCCAAGCAGTGCGGACACGAGGGCCAGCAGTGTGAGGAAGTCGCCGACCAGCTCGGTCTCTCGCTAGCGAAAACGGAACGCTATCACTGACCGCGATTTTAGATCTAAAGTCTACAATAATTCATCGCGACGGATCTCGCGTGCCCGCTCTCGAAGACGAGACTGAAACAGACCAGCAGTACTGGACGACACGCGACCGCGATGCTATCTACGCTACTGCGACCGCCCGCGTCGACAAGGCCGGCGAAAGCGATGACGTCGATCGCACGGCGGCCTACCGTGACCAGGCACTCGTCTTCCTGCTCGCCTACTCCGGTGCTCGCAGCGCGGAGCTCGTCGCTGTTTCTGATGATGAGGAACGCAACGGCCTCCGGTGGCGTCATGCCGATCTAGAGGCTGGCACAATGCAGGTGTTCGGAAAGAACCGCACCCGAGAATCTGCGCCGATCCTTGACGACGCGCTTCGCCCGCTCCGGCGCTGGAAGCAACTTCGAGAACCTGACGAGAATGAGGCCGTCTTCCCCAGACTCGACAACGCTGCGAAAGCGCTTGATCCCACGCCGTCGATCACCACGCAGTCGGCCCGGAACATCCTCGCAGACTTGTGCGAGTAGTCTGAGTACGACTTCGAGGAGCCACTGAAGCCACACGGTGCCCGCCGTGGCCTCGGGCGGGAGATCTATCGCGAGAATCCACAGCTGGCACAGGACGTGCTGCGTCACAAATCCATCGAGATAACCCACGAAGGCTACGCTCAGGAGGCTGCGAAACGTACTCGTGACGAAGCAAACGATATCATCTCCAGTGAGTAGACTAACCAACAAAACGGCAAAGAACCCCAAATGTTGGTTAGCTCAGTTAGGAGCCTCGTCAGCGGGATTCCCGTCGGCGATGAAATCTAGCCCCAATTCGCTATCCTTATCGACGCCCGCTGTCTAGCCCAATTCCGTAGGTTTAGCCCCTCTAATAAGAAACACCCACAGTTTCTATCAGCGTATGCTTGAAAATACCAAAGCCTTGGAGAAGTTACGAACTGCTATTGTTCGATTCTTTTGTGACGATTGATGCATTTTCTGGTTGCTTTTCTAGCGATTCTACTTCAGCAACTTGCTCCCAAACGACAGTCTTTGTCTTTGAGTTCAGACCGCTGTATTCGGTTGCAATTGTTGCGGTGACGGTATACTCAAGCCCCTGCTGAACTGACCAACCTGCCGTTTCCTCATCTTGAAAATCATAGGAGTTTGGAGCGTCTAACCCACTGGCAAGTACTGCCTGTGTCTCAACAAATTGCTTGCTTTCCCCTGGCTGGAGTACAACTGGCACCTCTGCGCCACTATTGAATGAGGGGGGCCTGTTCAGGAACTTCTTCTGGTTTTTTGGCAACCAGTGCATAGATATACTGGTGGTCTTATTCTCCACGGCAGGTGAATACCACTCTGCAGTGTACGTTTCGGATTCGTACCCAACCCAGTTGAGTTGATCTGGCGCAGTTCCAGTGTTTTCGACCGTCAATACCGGGCTGGCGATACCCACTTCGTTTTCAGGCGTGTAAGCGCCTGTCTCGGTTGCTGTTTTCCACTCAACGAGCTGGAGGTTCGGGGTAAAATCCTGCCCTATTTCGTTGGTGACGCTGTCATCATCAGAGTTGATCGCGGCGAATCGGTAGGTCCCCGGCTGGTAGTCAGTGAAATCGAGGGATACTTTCCCGGCTGACGGTCTCGAGCAGGAGTTGCTCGTGGTCGCGCTGCTGGCTGGAGCCTGCGTGCGAACGAGGTCGCCGCCCTCCACATCAACCAGATTGAGGGCACGACCGAGGACACGCCACGTGTCGAGTTCGATGAGCGCAAGAACGGCCGTGGTTGGTGAGTATCCTCTACGGAATCGACATCCTTGAGGAGCGTCTCGTCCAGATGAGGGGGCAGGACGAGTGGTCGGGGTATCTGTCCCGTCGACGCAGTCGAACAGCGAGCACATCTCCCGACAGACTATCTGGTGGCGGTTCTAGGAGGTCTCCGACGATGCGGATCTGCCGGAACGCATCGAGGGAGAGCGGCCGTCACCACAGCTGTGCCGACGGTTCTGGTACGACCGTTACTCCGAGACACTGGAGGTGGTGATCGCCGGCCTAGAGGACAAGCGGCCGAGCAGGGCAGCAGCGACCCGAGGTCGTGCTCCAGAACTACCTCTCCGAGGACCGCGCCCGGCAGTTGCGGCGTGAGTCGATATGGGAGGAACTCGCCGACGCTTTCAGTTGGTTCGAGCATTAAGTTACCCATCGGTGGGATTAGACTTAACAACCAAAGAGTTGTTTATTCAACAAATGCCTATTCGGTGGTTGCCGAACGCGATTCGGTAACTGTCGAACGCCGACTCTGAACTATGCTATATATCAACTCATGCTACCATTCGTCTTTAGCTAATACTCACAGTAATACTGTTAGACCGTGATTTTCGGTCGAATTTCGACCATACACCACACCAAAACGCCGAAAACTACCGATGTTATCATTGTTTATCGCAGGATTTCACAGGGAACAGCACCTCGACCGACGGAATTGATTCTGCTAATGCTCATAGTTATAATTTTACCTCCAAGAATTACTGCAGGTGTTAGCTAAAGACGAATGCTCATGCTACAAATGGGTGCATGGCAGTGTCAGATGACGGAGACGGATTGCCATCGGAAGTTGAAGAGAAAATCGAACCGGATTGAAGAACGATTTGACGACGAGACGTACCACCGCAGGTCGCTCGTCGAGTCAGTCACCCACTCGCTGTAACGACGCTATGGCGACACGCTGCGAGCGCGAATCTGGTTCGGTCAATTCCGCGAACGCGCTCAAAGCCGCCGTCAAAAACATCGAATCCACACTCAAGCGCTAACCTGCAAGATTTCGAAGTTCTAAACACGCCCAACTACACTGGTCAACGTACAGGTTCGACACCGAACGGTTCTGATTTACGGCACTGTCTAGTTCTGGATAACCTCAGCTGGTGTTTTTCCGTCAAGAGCTTGGTTCGGTCGTTCGTGGTTGTAGTGGTGTCTGAAGCGTCTAAGCCACTGTTTCGCGCTTGATTGACTGCCCCGCCAAAACGTGTGAAAGCGGTCGATTCGCATGGTCACAGTCTGGAACCATTTTTCGATGTGGTTCCGGAGTCGATAGTCGAGCCGACCGCTCAAATCGTGGCGTGAGAGGGCAGTCAAATAGCCGCCAGCATCGACGAGAAACTCTGTATCGGCGACATCGTGTTTCTGAGTGAGTCGATGCAGGAACGCCGCCGCGGGGTCAGTCCCGCGGCGGCTGAACACGTCTACCTCTAGCAATAGCTTCGAATCAACGTCGACAGCGGCGTAGAGCCACTTCTTTTCGCCGTCAACCTCGATTTGTTTCTCGTCGACCGCGACCCGCGACGGCTCTGCCGTCGGCGGGTCGCTCTGTGCTTCAGACAACGTATGAACCCAATTCCAAACCGCACCGTGAGAGCGATCGACACCCAGCAGGTCTAAGATTGCCACCGTCTCCCTGATCGACAGCCCCGCCGTATGGAGACGCACCCCAAATTCCCGGACGGGTGTCGGGGTGCGCTCGTTCTCCCAAACGTCTTGATGAACCTCGTCTAACGTCTCTCTGAGGAGGTCTGCGAGTTGCATGGACACTTCTCGCTACGGCCTCCTCACTTCTCAAACTCGCTCAACTAGACAGTGCCTGATTTACAGATACCTCAGTGAAACAGACCAAATACTAAACCACATTACCCTGTTCGATGTCAATCTCCCCCACTCTACCGAACACAATCCACACAATATCCGGGGACCATGTGAATTCGTTCAGGTTTTTAGAATCCACCCCACTCGTTATAAATTAATAAAATCTAAATAAGAGCTAACAAGAAACCATTTGGTTTATGTGATACTAATCTCAAAAATAAAATATGGATAAACCGGCTTATGTTATTAATACGGATGGTGTTGTCCATAAAGACGATCAGTATTTGCTGATTGAGCGTGGCAGTGATGAAGAACATGCGAGCGGAGAATTAGCATTTCCTGGTGGAACAGTCGAAGCGGAGCCATTCGAACAAGAAGTCCTTACAGACACAGTTCGTCGAGAAGTCCTCGAAGAAGTTGGAATAACAATAACCGATATCAATTTCATCCATAGTAATACATTCGAAATAAATGACGATACGCTCTGTCTTAACGTCGTGATGCTATGTAGCTACGCTGGAGGAAATGCGCACGTCAGAGACGAAGACGAAGTCGCCGCGGTACATTGGAAGACGTATGATGAAATTGTAGCGGATGACGATGTTCCACAGTTCACCCAACGGTTTGCGGACATCGCAGAAGAAGCCCGGACGCAAGATTGACCGCGAGGAAGCTACAGCCGAGAATAGAGTTCCTCAAGAATCCGTTCTCAGGTTTCGGGTGCGTCTTCGCTGTTCGCATAGAATGCCGAGACCGACGAAACCTCATAGATGTCTTCAGCATCGTATTGGGCGTTCTCACCGAGACGGAGTGCAGCTTCCTTGTTAAGCTGATTGATGAGGAAATTAAGAAACTGGTCTTCGTGTATGGAACCGTCTGATTGTTGGTTTTAGACACACCATCCGCAAGCAGACATCCTTCATACGATCTTACTACTCAGCTTTGCACGTTGAAGTGGTAGCGTGACGTAGGCGTTGACAAAGAAGGATGATGCCGATCACGGACTTCCTTTCGTGTACGCG
>NZ_AOLW01000067.1 GCF_000336615.1 Haloarcula amylolytica JCM 13557 | reverse complement strand
ACGATGACCGAGGCGTTGATGACCTCATGGAAGAGATCGATCATCTCTTTGTTCACTCAACTGCTGAAGCTAACGTGCAAAGCTGAGTCTTTAATAGACACAGAAAGTGTGCTAACTATTCTTGACCTCTCACGAGAGGCTCGACACACTCGCCGAGGGAGAATGTCCCGATCCTCCCACGGAATACAGCCACTCCCTCCCCCCGTCATCGAAGTGTAAAACTGCAGGAGGAAGGGGAGGGGGAAGAATGTGAGAACACCCAAAATAGCCAGGACCACTGAAAGAAACCTTGAAACGGACTTAACTATTGGAATTGAATCTAAAATTGAGATCGTTCTTTGTCTGACAAAGGTTTATATAAGCAGCATTGTAACTATACCCATAGTAGATCATTCTATGAGGTTTGGAGAAGGTTACTTCGATTAACCGAATAATGATCAGGCAGTCTATCGTTCCTGTCATTCTCCTCGATAGCGGCTTTGTTACCCGCTAAACTGGTTAGAAAGGGGTTCTTCACTCTATCACCCATCTCACCTCTCGGCTATTTACACTTCGATGACGGGGGGAGGGGTGTATAATACTCAAGACGAACGTAGGTGGTCTTCACTGTCTTCGATGGGGATCTGAACAAGCTCAACTCCTGAGTGGAAAAACAAGTTCCCAATCGAGGTAGTAAGATCTCTCTCCTATGTGATCAGCTTCGGGTTTACACTTCGATGACGGGGGGTGTGTCGTCGAGAGAATCGTCCGAATCCGTCCGCAAATTCCCGTTATTAGTTGTGGAACTCCTTCAACTGGGCGTTAACGACAGATTGGAGCAGATCTTCTTGTTCAGCAATAGCCTCCAAACGAGTGTCGTCAACGATTCGATTCATCATCGCACCGGGATCCCCCGTGAATGTGAACTCCATGTACATGCCGCCACCACGGCCTCGACTCTTCCGTGCAGTCGAGATAAGACCATAGGTAGAGAGTTCTTTGACGTACTTAACATAGGTCTCCCTTGTCATTTGGTCAGCATCGATTTCTTCGGTCACCCATTGGTAAACCTTGAAGCCGACCGGACTCGGAACGGAACTCCCAGACCAGGTGGAGAAATGGGCGACAGCGGCAGTCGCGTAGAGTGATATCTTCTTTTGCGTGGTCAGTCCTTCAATCAGCTTCAGTGAACGGTCCTTATCGATCTCTTCTTGGGATTCTCGGACGTGTTCTTCGCGAACTTTTTCGTCACCACGTTCATCTGCGAGGTCACCAGCACCGCGGAACAGGTCGATTGCCTTTCGTGCGTCGCCATGACTTTGGGCTGCGAATGCTGACACCAGCGGTAGTACGTCGTCAGTTAACGCGTCGGGCCGGAAGGCGTCGCGACGGTTCTCGAGTATCTGGCGGAGCTGATTCGCGTCATAATCTGGGAAATAGACATCTCGTGGGTTAAATGAACTTTCGGCACGCCCATCGATGTCCTCCATAAATTTGGGATCATTTGTCAGGGCTGCCACCGAGACTTGTCCTTCGATTTCGTTCGTGTTACTAGCTCGCGATAACTGATAGAGTAGTTTCGAGTATGCGGGTTCGTCGTTCGCCCGTCGGCCGACCAGGAGGTCGATCTCATCGAGGATGAAAATGACTGAATCGTAGTGTTCGTTGATGAGGTCATACAAGCGCCGGTACTTGCGCTTCGTCGACACTCCCGTCTCTGGAACGCCGACTGCTGCGCCGACATCCTTTGCAACCGTTTGGACAAGTTCAAAGACTGCTTGGTCGAGGGTATTGATCGGCTGGCAGTTGACGTCGACGACACCGAAGCGTTCGCCTTTAGACTGACAGAGTTCGATAATCTGCTGTGTGACTGCCCCGATAATGAGTGATTTTCCTGTCCCAGCCGGTCCATACAGTAGCATATTCGGGGGGCGGTTTCCTTGGAGAGTCGGCTTCAGAAATGAGACGACGGACTCGAGCTGGTCATCCCGCCCGACGATTCGTTCTTCATCGATTATCGTGTCCGGCTCGACGAGGTCCCGGTTGACAAAAACCGATGCCTCCCCTTCGTCTTCGAGCATGTCCCGGATTGATCGCTGTGTACTGTCGTCCGGGGGTCTCTCATCTTGCTTCGGGATCGTGTTCTCAGCAGTCTTTTCTACACCGTCTTCTATGTGTTCTGAGTCAGATTTAGAACGAGTACCTTCGTCGAGGATAGATTGGTCCGCTCCATTCTGCTCACTACCGACCATACAATTGCTCTACATCGAGGCATTAAAAAGATTTACCTCCATCGATGTTTATACTCTCGATATAGTCAATATATCTGCTGTATTCGGCTGATCCTTGCCGTCTCTATCGGAACCGATGACGAAGTCTATTCGATAAGGGCCCCCCGTCATCGATGTGTAATGAGAGATATGAGAGCTTCTTGCGAATCTGATGATTTAGGTGTTCGATGCGGTCAACTACACAGGCCATCATCGAAGTGTAAGCTATTCGTCTGACACCCCGCCATCGAAGTGTAAATAGTGAGTCCCATCCCCCGTCACCGATGTGAAAACGGTTCCTTCTTTCAATTTGTTGCCTGCCAGCTATCAGTTTACACTTCGAACACGGGGGATTGTCGATACAAACCAATGGGATCACCCGACGCAGTCTTGCTATTCTTCAGAGTTGACCGGGCCCTTGTACTGGGAGCGGACTTTATCCCCTTCTCGCCACTGCCAGTAGTAGTAGCGATTGTCGTTGATTTCCTTGATTGTGATCGTCGCTTTTGCGGGGACGTCGTCCGGTAGGTCATCTGGTCGCCCCTCCATTTCGTCTTGGTCCGATTCCTCTTCAAGACGCGCTTCGCGCTCTTTGTATTCGGCTAGCTCCTCGGCATACGTGGCAACGTCTCGAAGACGCTCTGGAGAGGACTCGTTGAGTGTGTTCACTACCTCCGTTGGGAGACTCTCCGGTGGATTCGGTGGTTCAAGAGACATGGGCTACTTCGTGTTAACCAACATGGACCGATAATCCATAGTTGTGTTGGTTAAGACGGTGGTTCCGGTTCCCATGTCTACTGACTGTAACATCACTCGAAACCTCTTGACATACAGTTCGTACTATGTTAGACTGTGTTCTGTAGCATCGAACTTTTAACCGGAAACGTGGTGTCGGTCTCCTGTTGACTCTTGGATATCAATGCTAACTCCAATTTTTGCCACCCTCACAGGTGGAGGATTCAGTACGTGTCCCATCCAACAGACGACATTGATGATGAAGTACTACTCACCAAACTCGCAACCTACCGGAACCGGAAGCTCCTACTCTGGCAGCTCGCAGCAGACGGACGCTCGTTCTGTGGTATCCCGTTTGTCGCTCGTGAACGCGACCTGCAGAACGCTTCTATCGACGAACAAGTACAAGCCTTCGTCGACGATATGCTCTCGGACGGCGAGGTTCGACCAGAGTACGACGCGATGGCGGACTGGGAAGCCCTGGAAGCGAACCACGGCGACACCGCCGACCAGCACCTCTAGGTCAGGTTCACTCCAGTAGCGATTTTGTGCCGCCTCGGTGGCTGGAGGCTTTCCAGTATGTTGCCGACAGCCGAACCACCGTTCGACCCGATCTTCGTAGAGGAACCGCTGCTTATTCCAAACTACAAACAGACGATCATCAGCAAAGTCGGCTTGCCATTCTACGCCGACGTTGACCGCCCCGATGAAGCGCCCGCTGACGAGCGCGAGCGAACCATCGACCTTGCAGAGCGAATCCTGCGCGCCGGCGGCGTCCGAACCGGCTTCGGGCACCACGAAGAAGTCCGGACCTCGATGGAGTCGTGGGCTCCAAATGCTGACGAGGAATGCGATGCTGACCCCGGCTACTGGCGGTCGTCAGTTCTCTTGCTGTCGCCCCAAGAAATGAACTTCGGGCAGCTAAACGGCGGACCTGAGGAGAAACACAAGAAAGCCAAGACGGTGCTTACGTGGGCCAGAGAGTGTATCAACAGCGACGTCCTTCAGGAGATCGAGCGGTCCCAAGCCGAGGACATCAAGCAAGCGTGGCGCGACGCCGCAGAAGCCGAACTGATCCAACGTGAGATCGAGCAGTTCGCCGAGGACCCGCCAGACAAACTCGATGGGTGGCAGAGACTTGACGCCGATCATGACACGGTCAAGGTGGCCTACGTCGCTGACAACCACGGGACGCCGTCGGTTGCAGCCGTCTTTGAGGGTGCTGACAGCGAGTTGGAGGCGCTTGAGTTCACGCTGGAGGAGTGGCAAGAGAACGACGGCAATCCTCGTGCGGCAAGGCCAAATCGGTTCTGTGTCACAACTGATGGCGACGGGGCCTACGCCCAACTTCGGTCGCATCTGTTGACCTTCGAGGTTGAGCCGATGGAGGCACTCGAAGTGTAGATCATTCCTGCGCTGAGCATGGTCATATCCCAGGTTCACCACACCGTGTTTCGAGTGTAAACACTACTGCCGTCTGGTGGTTTTTCACCGGAAACGGTGGTGTGTATGCACGCGTGAGCAGTAGTCATTTGATGATGGCAGTGCTGGATCAAATATGTCGTTCAGTGTCAACTGGCATACGCTGTTGGAGGAAGCTGATGAACTCCCATCTGATGCAGTGCTGGTGACGCCACTCTCGCATACGCCGTTCCGGATCAGTGAGACACAGGAACACCGAATCATCGTCGACTACGTGGAACAAGATGAGACACGACCACTCCAGCGCGAACAGTTCGAAACGCTGTTTCGTCGGGTGCATGACGAACCAAATCAGGAGTTCGCTCTTGACCGATTGCCACCCGACGCCGAGCCGTTCGCTACGGTCTGGTCGCTTCATCCACGAATAGAGATTGATGAAGACGCCGGCATCATCCGACAAAGCGACCTCGAAACCACGACACAGATCGCTACGACCGGTGATGGGGACGAGGACACCGAGCGCACTGAACCGGATCTGCAAGTGTACAGCGACGCACTTCTATTGACCGACGCGCTTGAGCGCCACGACGTCGAGACATTTGGCGATATCGAGACGGATACACTGGTGGACCTGTACACGATGCTGTCGGATGTCCAGCGCAGTGCCAACGACCTTCGGAAAGAGGTTGCTGACGTCATCCTGAGTCGGCTCCATCATGACCAGCCAGTCAGTGGGCAGTTTGGCTCCGTCCAGCGAACTGCACGCCGTCAACGCTCGCTCAAAGACGAGGAGACTGTGCTGAACGCACTGGAGGCCGCTGGGATTGACCGTGAACGCGTGACAAGCGTTGATCGAGACAAGGTGGACGATGCTCTTGAGGTGACTGAACTGTCTGAGACAGATCTGTACGATATCGAGAGTACCGAGTACGTCCGCAAAGCCGATGTTGACGAGGAGACCAAAGAGACCCGGCTTCAGGGACTGAAAGATCGCCTTGTCGCCAGCGATGCTGACGATGACGAAGTTCAGCAACTCCAAGACGAAATTGCGGAACTCGAAGACCGCATCGAGGAGCTGACCTCGTTTGACTCCGGGGCGTCCTATCACACTTCTTCAGCGACCGAATAAGCGCTCATCGGTCGTCTGTATCAAGGGTTTCCTGTGGTCAGTACAGAAGGCATATCTCCCAATTCGATTTGGAGAAAGTATTTGACGCACAGTTCCTCAGCATCTGTTATGAATCGTCGCCGGGTCCTTGCCTCACTCAGTACCGCTGTATTTGGGTCTGTAGCGGGCTGTACTGAGTCACTTCCGTTTGGGAGTGACCCTCCTGATGCTACAGAAGTTGTCAATAGTTACCACTATCAGGGGACCGAGTTAGTCGTCCAACTCAGCGAGGAGTTTGACATCAAGCAGGCCAGCATTTACAATTCGTCGAGCGATGCAGAGTATGCGTCTATAGAACAGCCCTCATCGAACTGCCGGTTTCAGGTGGTGTTCCCCGACCGCTTGGAGACATATGCGACGAAATCGCTTCACCTCAAACTGAAAACAGCTAGAGGGACAGTCACCGAATGGATCTGGAAGGGCCCTGCCCACGGTCGTGTGTCAGATGTCGACGTCGGCCCAGAAGGTCAGGCACAGTTCGATATCACGAACCAAGGCGAAAGGCCGCTACTCGTTCGGTTTGTTGCTATCTCTGGCGAGGTACCCAATCCAACAGTTGATCCACAGAGCGAATCGTTCGACTTTTCGACTCTTGGGTTTGGCCCAGGCGTATTAGGAACCGGATCAAACCGCCCACAGTCCTCGAATCGCTTGGATTTAGTCATTTCACCAGGCGAGACAGCACCGTTCGAGACAACATATGCACCGTTTGCAGTTCCTGCGGACAGCAACGCTGAGTGGGATAGATCGGAACGGACTGGGGAGATCACAATTGTACAAGGGTCTGGTGGGAGTACAAAATACGACTTTACCTACCGTCTCAACGGTCAATAAGCACACCTACCGAACGGCTATTCCAGCGAGACAAATGTTGGAACGATAGGATCAACAGGGCTGCGGAGGAGGATGTCAATAGCTGGGCCATCGGTGGGAATCCTGAACTTTCCGCAGCAATACTCTACTTGACGTTCGGTTCGTTTGTCGGCTTTAACAGATTGTACCTTGGCGGGGTCCGTTTCCGGTAGCTTCATTGCCCGGTAGACGCGTTCAACTGCCTTTCTGGCGTGGTTAACTCCCACCAAGCACCCGCTTGAACAGGGTAAACGTGAGCAGCGTGAACAGGAGTCCATTGAGCATCCCCTGACTCGCCGCGAGGAGCTTCGCTCCCCACCCGATAGGACCGATTCCGCCGTAGCCGATGGTCGAAAAGGAAATGTATGAGTAGTAGATGCCGTCTCCTATTACTGCCAGCTGGTCCTCGGCATTCCAGACAACGCCTGCCCCAGTCTCCAAGGGGCCTCCGAGGACATACAAAATACCGTATACGAGTGGAAGAAGAAACGTAAGCGCAGCAATCCGCGGGAGTCGATTCCCGTAGCCACAGGTAAACTGCATCACACGGTTCAGGACGACACTAGCCCCCTTCTTTGCCTTCGTCGTTGCGTCCAGCGAGTATTCGTCTCTGATGAGACTGAGATTTTTTCGCCGGTTATAGTGGAACCGCTTGTATTCGAACTCGCGACTCGCGGGCGTATCGCCGACGTCGTTGGCACTCGTCATTGCTTTCCGGTAGGTCTCTTCAATCACCTCGGGAGTCATTTCCACGCTGAAATCGCCAGTCGCGTTGTTCCCGCTGAACTCGTGTAGAACCCAGTCGTTCCGCTCTAAGTACGAGTGGTGATCGGAGAAGTCGAAATGGTCGAAGTCAGTACGGCAGAACCGAAACTGATCAAGCAGTTCACCGGACCCGTTCTCGCTTCCCAACTGGACGTTTCCGACCGTGGCCTCGGTGAAGTCGAATGGAATATTGGAATCGCCGGGTTCGACGATTTGGCCGCCACTAATACTCGCTCTGACGAAGTTCATATAGATATCATCGTCAAGCGCGTGGAGACGGATATGCACCTCACCAGTAACAGTCGCGCCGGTAAAATCAACCTCGACCGCGAACCTGGTATCCCATAGAGACAGATTTGTGAACGTAGCCTCCCGAAACGTAGCGTTGGTCTCGAAGACCGCCTCCTCGAATGTAGCGTTATCTTCGAGCGATTTTGCTTCCCCCTCGAAGAGCGCACCCACGAAGCTGGCTTCGGCCTTGAACGTCGCTCTCTTGAAGCTCACGTCCTCGTGAAACCGCACTTCGTCGAAGGTCGCAGGCCCACCAAAGGTCGCGTTCACGAAATCCGCGTCGCCGTAAAACTCCGTTTCGAAGGCACCAACAGAGCCTTCGAAGGTGGCGTCGTGGGCGTGTACGGGATCGCTGAACACCGCCCGGTCGAGACAGAGGTCGCCGAGCACGTGCATATCATGGCAGTCGACCCGGGCTTCGAACTCCGCACGGTCGAGGTTGAGCCGCCCATCAAACGTGGTTTCGCTGAAATCAGCGTACCGGAACCGGGCTAGCTTGAAATCAGCATCCCCACGGAAGTGCGCATTGTCGAATGCGATATCATCTTCAACGGTACGGGCGCCGCCATTGAACTCGGTTCCCCGGAAGTTGGCACGTCCATCGACAGTAACGTCGGAAAACGTAGCGTCTTCGTTGAACGTGGCCTCATTGAACGTTGCTGACCGGCGGAACTCTGCAGTCGCGAATGTGGTGTCATCGCCGAATATCGCGTGGGTAAACGTCGCATCATCGTCGAATTGCGTGTCGGCAAACGTCGCACACTCAACCGCTGCGCGATTGAACAATGCGGCTGACTCGAAGTGAGCGCCAGCAAAGGAGATATGATCGTCTAATTCGTGGCTGGAGCCACGTGCGGTGATGTTCCGAAATGAGGTCTCCCCGGTAAATGATGCGTCTCGGAAGCTCGTATCCTCGTCGAAGGTCGCTTCATCGCAGTCGACACGACCGTGAAACTGTGCCTGAGAAAAGCGGACATCTTCGTGGAACGTCGTCTCATTCGCCGAGAATTCGTCGGTGATCGTGACTGCTGTCGCCTCAAGAATACCCGATAGGATGGCATCGTCGAGCTTGAGACTGCCAATGGTCGCCTCCCGGAGATTGATTCCTTGCGCAATGTGGCCGTGGGTGACGTCTAGTGCCGCGATATCGGCATGTTGAAAATTGAGCAGATGGTTTGTCGCCCCGTCGATTTGCTGATATGTGAGCGACATTGTGGGAAGGTCGGCCCCGACGTACTCGTTACTTCGCGGGTCCTGGGATGTGAGGTTCTCACGGAGTGTCTGCACGATATCGTCGTCGGTCACATCGAGTGACCGGCGCTCGGCACGCGACATATGGAAGATGCAGTTGTCGCTCTCTGCGTGAGACTCGTGTGGGCACTCCCATGTTGTCTCGATATACGCATCTGTCTCGTTTGACGGGTCAAAGCGATACGAACATGTCTCGGCGTCGGGGACTGAGCTCATACGTCGCTAGGGGAGAGTGAACTGGGCATTGGGGTAGCTATTCAGTAGCGTGATTGTTTCTTTGGGGCATGGTCGTTCAAAAAATCTCACGCCGTTCCTCCGGAGTGAGCGATGTATCCGGGGCGGAGTGTGCGCAGTGTTCACACTCGTAGCTGCCGCCCCCTTCTTCGTACGTAATGATTGGCGTCCCCAGTATGAAGAACGCCTCCTTTTGTTGGCGTTCGATGATCGCATCAGCGGCTTCACCACACCCTCGACACCAGTCCTCATCCTCGGCAACCGACTGATAAGTCACCTTCGCGCGGCCGAACGTGACCGCGCTGTACGCTTCGTCTTCGCTCGTCTCAATGAGATCGTCAGCCGGAAACGGCTGCACGTCGATCGTATTGTCGAACCCGGTTTCGACGGCCGTGTCGACGTCGATGTAGGGACCCAGATCGACTCGATTGTCCCGACCGACAATATGGACCTCGACAGAGGCATCGCCGCGAACAATGAGTTCGTTGTTCGTCCCAATGAGATAGCAGCTGACACTGCCTGTCGCGCCTGTCACGTTAACGGTGGACTGACAGCCTGAGAGAACGACCCCAGTGTTGGGATCCGTTACCTCTCGCTGTTGTTGCCAGCCACTCACCGTGACGTCGTAGGTTGCGGGGTCACGAGACGGTGCATTGCTTGTGCCGGCGTCAAAGACCTGTTCGGGGCCACGCGCTGAGAGTGCCCCATCGACAGCGCCGTGGGCGATGAACACGTCCTCGGCTGTGCCAACCGCGAGGTCACCATGGACGCCATCCGGTTCCGTGTAGCCATCCTCCAGCGTACCGGTGATATCAGTCACCGGGTCGGCCACGTCAGCAGCCGGTGTGATTGGCACGCCGGTGAAGACGTACTCGACGTTCCGCAAGTCGAGATCGCCGTCAATCGAGTCGGGCTGTACATACATGTCTTCCAGTCCGGACATCCGAACCGGTGTCTCTATGCCGCCGTTGAGAGTCACGTCGCCTGTGTACTCGCTCATGGTGTGAATCGGTCCGTTAGACGGTGGTCGGAGCCCAGTACTCCGTGATGCTTGTGGTGGTAACCACCAGCAAGTCGTGCTCTGGGTAGGTGTGATACGTCTCGAACGTCCTGTCGTCGGTCGTGATCGCCGTATAGGCATGTGGCCCGAACTTGTAGCAAAGGTCGTAGTCCGCTTCCGGATCAAATTCCGATAGTGGGAGAGTCATTGCCATGCTAGACACACCGTGTGGACTCGCAAGTGAGTCCGTACAGCCCTGTTCGAGTGGAATGACCTCGGCATCCTGTTCGGAGATGGGTTTGCACGAGCAAATTTCATGGAACCCGAGCGAGTCGGCAGTAACGGCGTGTGAGTTGCCGATGACGCGGAAGGTAGCTGTCTCCCCACAGAAGGGGAGCGTCTGTGATTGCTTTACATCCATCGCGTTGAACGACGGCGGCACATCAGGATGTGCCAGATAGAGTTCAGTCGTGGTCTGGTATGTTGTATCGCCCATTATTTAATGAGGATATCGTAGTTTGGATGGAACACACTATTCGGCCGGACACCGGCGTATCTCGGCGTGTCTACCCACTCGACCGTTTGGTAGCGGTGCTGATAGCGGTTCATGTATGCTGTGCCGTTATGTGGCGCAAGCGAATCGCGCGGTGCCGGTGCGAGCAGGGTGAACCGCTCGACGCGCTCTGTCTCGCCATCTGCGTCAATATCTGCCCATGCGAAATACGGTGCTGCACTCGTCAGGCCGGCTTTGTGAACCGTGTTGTAGTACGCAGTCCTGTGCTGGGCGTAGCTGTACCGTGAATACGTCCACGTCGCGATCACGCCGTCTGCTGTAAGATGCTGGCGCAGCTGACTGTAAAACTCCACAGAGTATAGCGGGAGCAGGTCGTCGTCGGTCGCCCCAGGGATGTCCAGCAAGATTACGTCATAGCGCCGCTCGGACTGCTCGAGGTACTGGACCGCGTCTTGCACGCGCGTGGTTTTGTTTTCATATCGATAGGCTCCATCGTGGTACTGCGAAAGGAACGGATCGGTCTTCGCCCGCTGCATGAACTCGCCGTCGATATCGACGTGGTCGACACTAACCCCGTGTCGTTGCAGTCGGTCCATCGCCGCCCAATCGCCCCCACCGATGAGGAGAACCTTCGTGTCAGTACTATTTTCGAACATTGACAGCGGGACGTCGACGAGCCCTTGGTGATAGCTGTCTGCCCACGACTCACAGAGTTGGACAGCGGAATCCAATCTGAGACAGCGTTCCGTGGTGGCACCGAAGTACGGGTTGTCGCCGCTGCCGGTCCACGTTCGGTTGTACTCCGTGACGCGTTGGTACCTCGTCGTCCACGTGTCTGTGACAGCGACGTCCATCGCCCCCGGAGCGTACTCCAACTCGAATTCTCGTTCGAAGTAGTACTCAGAGACGTCCTCGCCAACCGGGCCCGCGTTGACAGCCGCGACGCCCGTGCTTGCTGTGACGAGCAGGCAGACTGCGAACAGCGCCTTCCCCGTTGATCCTACTGGCTGTGGGAGTCGGCTTCGAAGCGTTGGTTTGTGTGTGTTCGCCGTCGTGCTCGCGAAGATTAGCGCAGCGACGCCGTTCAGGAACGCAAGGACGAACACCGACGGTATGAGTCCAACCGCCGGATAGAGGAAGAACACGTAGACAAGTGAGCCGACTAACCCGCCAAGGTAGTCAAAGCCCAATACTGCTGCATAGGCACTTGTTTCATCGGCTGGGTCGCTCGGCGTGCCCTCTCGCTGCCTGATGCTAAAAGCGGCGCCCAACACCACTCCAAAGGCCCGATTCAGATGGCTGGTGAGCCGTCGAACCCTGCGGGCGATACTGGAGGGGCGCCGCGCCGTATCCCGAACAGATTCCGATAGTGTGGTCAACAGCGGCAACTCGAACCCTGAGAGGAACCCGATTGTGACAATTGGGAGCCGGGCAATCGCGCCGACTAGTGGCGCGTATGCAGCGGGGTATCTGAGCGTTCCGAGCAGGATGACGAGGAGGAACCCAAGCGGTGCAACGACGGCGAGGTACGTTTCGACACGGAAGAAGTTCGACTCGGGGTCTGTCTCCAATCGGCCTGAGAGGAACGATCCTAGCCCCAGCGACGAGAAGAACAATCCGATGGTGAGGCCGTACTGAGTGACGCTCCCGCCGAAGACAACTGTGTAGAGTTCGGCAAAGACGAGTTCGTACGCAAAGCTACACAGCGCAACGATAAACGTGAGCGCGTGCAGCAGCGGGACGCTGTGGCGCGGATGGTGCGGTCGTGGTGTCATTGGGGGGACTCAGGGCGATGGACGGCGGACGGGCGAGCTGTGGGTCAAATTCGGGGTGAGACCTTCCACTTCTGGGCTATGCTGTAGGTATCATTGTCGTCCTTGACGAGGACATCGACGGCCTCCCAGCCGAGATTAGTGCCGTCGGCTGCGGTAGTGTGCGTGCCGACTCGGTACCAGCCTGCGTTCGTGACGTCGATACTAACTGTATCATCGGGATTTTGCCACGTCTCATCCCACGAAACCGGCCCTGGCGCAGGCAGCTCCTCGTCGGTGTCGCTTACTGGGCCGATGCGGGCAATGCCCACCTCGGAGATCTCGGTTTCGGCCCGGCGCACCTCGTCATCGTGGTCATCGTACCACGTCCCAACGTAGGCGCCACCGTGGTACTTGGCACGGCCTCGTCCAGTACGAGGCGCATCAGAATAGGAGGAGCCTCGGCCACGACCAACAGCACCGCGGCCACCGCCACCACCGCCTTTCTGTGCTTGGGCCGCTCCAACGGGACTCAGCGAGCCGATGACCGACAGTCCACTCGGTGAATCCTTGGCGTTGCTGTCGAGTGACTGCGCGTTCTGTCCATTGATTGGGACGCCGTCTCGTCTGGTGGCTACCCACGGGTCGTCGACGAGCTCAGCCAGCAGTTGGGCGCTATCGATTGTAACTGTGCTGAGGACCCGGGACCGGCGTGGCGGCGGGCTCTCTGAGCTACTACAGCCAGAGAGTCCGACCAGACCGGCTGTCGGAAGGAGGGCTGCGCCATGGAGGAATCTACGTCGGTCCACAGTGGGCCTTTGTCGGTGCATATAAAGAGTTTTTTGTTCAGAAGCGTGTTTCCTGCAAGGATACCCTTCCACGCGTCAATCGCCTCGGGGTCAAGCCCCGAAAGATTCCCGTCGTCGACATGCCATCGGATTTTGTCACCAGCTTCAACACCAGCCTCTCTCCGTACCACTGCTGGGACCGTCACAGAATAGCTCTCGTTCACTGTCGTTTCGTCTTCGACCTCGTGGGGCAGATATACAGGTTCGGGGTAGTCGATAAAATAATTCACCCCTAAATTTGCCGAGGGATAGTGGTTCTCAGGGACGTGATTGATCCATATTCGAAAGTACACGATACACTTGTTTCACTCACGTATACAGGTAATGAAACTATATTCAGCGATTGATCTTGTAAGCCGATAGGAATCTTTGCCAGACATGACACACCATCGATACGCGATCGAAAAACATTCATCCTGTTTGAATGTTCGGTCTGGCATGCGGCGTCGCCAATTCCTCGCAAGTGGAATAGCCCTCCCTCCAGTCGCGCTAGCCGGATGCGCACATCCAGCCGTTTCGCTTGACATGAGAGCGGCATCAGCAGACGACATCGCTAGTGAAGTTTCAATGACAGCGCAACCTGATTCAGGAGCGTACGGAGTCATGGCGGCAGCCGTTGAAAACGGTACCGCGACACGGCAAGGCTATGACCCGCTGTTAGATGGCAGTGATACTGTTAGGTTCAACAACTCCTTTTATCGGGTTTCTGAGACTATGCTTGGAACAAGTGAGGTGACTGTCTATGAGGTGTCTCTTGATTTCAATCCAACTGAAGCGGCACCGGAATTCGGTGAGATTCAATACGAGAATCTACCCAAAAGTGATCGTGAGCATTTCGACTACTTTTTTGCGGACGAAAATCCGCCAGCCGACGGTGAAGACTCGATTGACATTGAATATGGCCCTGTATCAGAAGTCAGCGACGACTCAGTGTTTGTTCCAGACCCACAGTACGATGTGCTGATCCATGACGGCAATCGGTATCAGATAGATGTTAGCTCACACTCCAGATCCCAGACTAAGTACCAGCATGAGGTGACGAAAATCGCACCAGATAGTGACATACTTGCCGACCGAATTAGAGAACAGTACTTGTTCACTCTCACAGACCTCACAGACGCTGAACGAAAGGTCGTGGAAGAAGCGATCGACAGTGCATATTACGAGAGGGACGAAGCCTTCCAGTCCGTGATTGACCGGATTCGCGAGCATGAGGGACTCAATGTAGGTGAAGGATACGGTACCTGGCTGATAGAATACGAGAGTGCCGAGTATATCACTCACGCTGAATGGGTCGACTGAAAATATCGTCCATATCCTGTCCGCCGCGTTGGAAATCCGCGTTCGCCGCGCTCAGGAAACAGACACGTTAAAGGGTGTCATAAAACGACCAACACACCAAAGAGCAGGGTCTATGCTGAGGTGGTATGAGCTCAGCGACCCTGCAAGAAGATCCTTCGGTAGAGTCGTTCTTCAATGTCGCGGAAACCGAGACGTTAGCGTTGTTTGAGCCTTTCTCCTTCGAGTTTCTCGTAGAGTTCGACGTGTTCGCCCCGGCGGAGACGGGGCGAACACGAGAGCACAAGCCACCAGGGCTGATGCGTGGTTTCTTCCACTGCTACTACCACGACACCTTCGGCATTCGTCCGATTGAACGGGAGCTACAGAATACGGTTGTCTGGCTTGGCTGTGGCTTCGATCAACCGCCGTCGAGAGACGCGGTCGATCGCTTCCTTATCGACCTCGAACACGTTGTTGACGAACTGTTCGATGAAGAGATTTCGACCACGGTTGGAGAATCGATTGAGGTTGAAATCGACTGCTCGCCTGCCGCTATACCTCATCCATCTGATTCTTCAGGGAGAGTACCAGTCGAAACCGTTCGTTCTCGGGACGGAAATCGAAGCGATTAATCCCCTATGCCAGAATAATGGTTCGGATGGAGGGACTATTGTTTCTGGGTGTCTTCGCCTGTCTAGCGGGCATCACAGTCATCTTCTATATTGCTGTCCGGCAGAGGAACGCTCCCGCAGTAGTCAACACGGCCGTGTCGTTTCTGCTGGTGTTCATTCCGGTTCTCGTCGATGTCCTTGCCCACTGGTTTTACGGAGTCCGAGTGGGACTTACCCCGGAACTTCCACTATGGATTGCCGTCACCGGTCTGTTTCACTCCTACGGTATGCTCGGTCCATACGACGAGATCTCTTGGTGGGACCACCTCACCCATACGCTGTCGGCGGCACTCGTGGCAGCGTTGCTATATGCTGGCGTGATAGTCGCCCTCGAGTATGCACCGGTTTCGGCCGGAAACAGTCTGATCTGGACCACTGTCGTGTTGGTTACGCTTCTGTCAGGAGTATACTGGGAGCTGATCGAACTTCTCGCGCGAGAGTTCGGGAGAAAGTTTGACCTCCCACCTGTACTCGATCACTATGGCCGCCGGGATACGGTCTTGGACCTGTTCTTCGACGTTGTCGGCGCGGTGCTCGTCCTCGTTACCGATCTGCGACTGTTCGTCCCAATGGCGGAGGTCTCCCCCGAGACGACGGTAGCGGTGCTGGTCGTAGTCCTCGGTGGGTTGGTCGTCGGATCGCTCGTCATATCGTTAATCGTCGTCGTCGAGCAAGCTGAGTCTAAAACGCAGACACACTCCGGTAGATTTGACTGATTCGGTGCCTAATTCGAGACTCGATCTTATGTAGTTCCTCAGTCTCTTATCGGTGGATAAGGCGAATACCCCGAGGCGAGTCACTCAGTCATAATCAGAACGATCAGTATGCAGCCTTCAGCGACCGGTTGTTTCGTGCCGTGTCGTATCTAATGAAATTCTCACAATCCCGAGGTTTCTCCCTCAGGAATCTCTGTGGGCACAAACAAACGCACGTCGCAGGACGGTCAGAAGAACATACGACTCGTACTTCTGGGTCTGACAGTGCTCGCAGGGCTGCATATCCCCGACGATCTCCTCGATAGTGTCGTCGTACTCGTCGGTGAGCGTGGTGAGTGCGTCCGTAATCTGGGGCTGGACAGCGTCGATCATCTCCTCGACGGCGACGTCGGCGGAATCTGGTAGTGAGTACGAGAGAACGATCGTGTTTGCGTGGTAGTACTTTGTCGTCCCGCCGCGGCCCTCCTCGAAGCGAACGACGTCAACGAGGCCAGCATCCCGTAACTCGTTGATGTGGTGGCGAACTGTGTTCTCCGTCCGGTCGACGCCACGATTGTCGAGGTGTTCGTGAACCTCGGTCGCGGTCAGAGCCTCCTCGGACAGAATGTCGAGGATCATCGCCCGCATCGGCTCGTCAATGGCGTCCGAAACCCGAGTATCTCGCACCGCGATGTCATCAAGACGGTGGTCGGTATCGGAATTACTCATACGAGAACTGAGCGCGAGCATGCGGGAAAAGGTAGCGGGACAAAAGTTAGGCAGGTGTCTATCGTAGAATCGAGTACAGAATGGACCCGCAATAGCGAAAGCTCTAGACGACCGATTTGACTGTTCCAACTCCCCATATCTGTATTCAAACATATCATCTAAAAAATACTTATTGGGGTACGGGCACTACCTCAAACTGTAATGAGCGACACAACCCAGTTCCGCGTCCTCGACTTCGATTGCCCGTCCTGTGCGAGCACCGTCGAACGCGCCCTGTCGAACGTCGCCGGCGTCCAGTACGTCGAAGTCCACTACGCCACCGGCCGCGTCGAGATCGAGTACGACGACAGCGTCGCTGACCCCGACGCCTTCGTACAGACCATCGAAAGCCAGGGGTACACGCCCCAGACCGCCTAAAAACATGAACAAACAATCAATCACGCAGTACTACCGGAAACACCGGAAGGCCATCGTCACGGCGACGAGCGGCCTGCTCTACGGCGGTGGCTGGAGTCTCGGCTACCTCACGAGTTTCGAGATGGCAAGCGCCGCCATCCTCGTCCTGGCGACGATCGTGGGTGGCTACGACATCGCCAAGACCGCCTACCACGAGGTCACCAACCGGACGCTCGGTATCAAGACGCTCGTGACGCTGGCCGCAATCGGGGCCATCGTCATCGGGGAGTACTGGGAGGCCGCCGCCGTCGTCTTCCTGTTCAGCCTCGGCAGCTACCTCGAGGGACGGACGATGCGCAAGACCCGGACAGCCCTCCAGGAGCTGCTGGAGATGACGCCCGACACCGCGACCGTCCGTCATGACGGGGAACTCCAAGAAGTCCCCGCCCGCGAGGTCGAAGAGAGCGAAGTTGTCGTCGTAAAGCCAGGCGGGAAGATTCCGGTTGACGGCGATGTGATTGACGGCGAGAGCGCTGTCAACCAAGCGCCGGTCACCGGCGAGAGCGCGCCTGTCCACAAGGCCGACGGCGACGAGGTCTACGCCGGGACGGTCAACCAAGAAGGCGCACTGGAAATCCGAACGACGGGTGCGGGCTCGGATACGACGCTCGAACGCATCATCCGCCGCGTCGAGGAGGCCCAAGAGGCTCAGTCGCCCACGGAGAGTCTCATCGACCGGTTCGCGAAGTATTACACGCCGGCAGTCATCGTGCTCGCTATCGGTGCGTACGCCGTCACGCAGAACGCGATCCTGTCGCTGACCCTGTTGGTCATCGGCTGTCCCGGCGCGCTGGTCATCGGGCCACCGGTCAGCATCGTCTCGGCCATCGGCAACGCCGCTCGGTCTGGCGTGCTGATGAAGGGCGGCGAACACCTCGAACGCGCCGGCAAGATCGACCTTGTCGCCTTCGACAAGACCGGCACCCTCACGAAGGGCGAGACCACCGTCGCCGATGTTGAGGGGTTCGGCGTTGCTGATGACGAGGTCCTCTCACTCGCGGCAACCGCCGAGAAGAAGAGCGAACACCACCTCGCCGATGCCATCGTCGACGCGGCCCGCGAGCGACCGACTGCTGCGACGGACGGCGGAACGACGGTCGCCCGGGCGGACGATACGGATGCGGGGCGCAGGTCGGTCCCCGATCCGGACGACTTCGACGTGGTCGCTGGCAAGGGCGTCATCGGCCATACCGATGGCCAGGAAGTTGTTGTCGGCAACCGCGCACTGCTGGCCGACCGCGGCATCGACATCCCCAGTCGGGTCGCCGACTACGTCCGCGAGCGTGAGGGGCGCGGCGAGACGGTCGTCCACGTCGTCCGCGATGGGGACATCGTCGGTGCAATCGCGCTGCGGGACGAACTCCGGGAGACTGCCCCTAGCGTCGTCGCGGCACTCCAAGACGCCGGCATCGAGACGGTGATGCTCACCGGTGACAACAAGCGGACGGCCGCCGCCGTCGCCGAGGAGGTCGGCATCGACGAGTACCGCGCCGAACTGCTCCCCGAGGACAAACAGACGGTCATCGAGGGCTACCAAGCCGACGGGCACGTCGTCGCGATGGTCGGCGACGGCATTAACGACGCGCCGTCGCTGGCGACCGCCGATGTCGGCATCGCGATGGGTGCTGCGGGAACGGATACCGCCATCGAGACGGCTGACATGGCGTTGATGGCCGACGACCTCGAACGCATCCCGTATGCGGTCAAACTCAGCAAGGCGACGCGCTGGAACGTCCTCGAGAACGTCGGTCTCGCAGTGCTGACCGTGACCGTCCTGCTGGCGGGCGTGCTCACCAGCTACGTCACCCTCGCTGCCGGGATGCTGGTCCACGAGGCCAGCGTCCTCCTCGTCATCCTCAACGGGATGCGACTGCTCCGCTACTGACCACTAGACACGATCACCATCACTCATGACATCGAATTCCACTGCGACTGACGCGACCCAGGCTAGAACCAATTGGCAGGTCAACTACGACGTCGATCCGATCGAAATCCGCGACCCCGTCGCGGAGGCCCTCGGCGTCCTCGAACCGGGCGAGCCGTTCATCATCACCTACAGAGACGCGGTGAAAGAGGCGGGACACTCCTGTCCGACTGCCTCGGGTGCCTACCGGATCGTCCAGCTCGGACTCGACGCCCTGTATCCCGATGACTATCCAGTCCGGAGCGAAATCGAGGTGCAGGCGGCCGGCCCGCGAGATGACGCCGCGTACGGCACGATGAGCCGTATCATCTCGTACGTAACTGGCGCGACCGAAGAAGACGGCTTCAGCGGGCTCGCCGGCGGCTACGGCGGCCGCCGCGATCTCCTGCGCTTCGATATGTTTGACCCGGGCACGGCGGAGCCGACGTTCCGGTTCCGTCGAACCGACACTGACGAGACCATCGAAGTGACCTACCACGTCAGCGATGTTCCTGACGGTGGACCCGTAATAGGGAACCTCCAGGGGATTCTCGACGGGTCGGCAAGCGACCACCAACGGGCGGCCTTCGCTGACGCCTGGCACCGCCGCGTGCAGGTCGTCCTCAGAGACGACTCGCTGTTCTCCGTCGAAGGGGTGTGAACGCGGCGGGACCCCTCACACTCGTAAACGAAACTGCCAAGGCCGATTGTCTCGAAACAGTCGAGGTCGAGCTAGCTGTCGAGTACGATATCAACTCCTTCGACGAGTGGCGCAATCTCGTCGACCCAGACTACGCCATACACGGACGGACCGTTGAGAAGGGCACGATCATCGACGACTTGCTCGACANCTCGACAGACTTGAAGGCCACTACCGCCGGCAGTCGTCCTCTAGGTATGAAGCCCCGGACTGGAATCTCACGGTGACCGGCTCGGCGACTGCTTGGCGACGACTCTTCATGGAATTTTCCCAGATGCGCGGTTCAGATTCCGACCGTGCCGACAAAGGCTCTCTTCGTCTCAAACGGTTGCTCGCCGCAGGCGTCGTAGACACAGGCGCAGCGCTGGCTGCCCTCGAACTCATCAACCAGTACGATCTGGACAGGGCCACGGACACGTTCATCGCAGAAGTGACGGACAGCACGGACGGCGAGTAGCCAACTCGTCCTGTCTTGGCCTCTGTCGGTTTGTGCTTCCCTCGGGGCTGGAGTTTAACCGTGAAATGTCGAGCAGCATTTGAGGCAACCTTACATCAACTCTCACCGATTGTCTGTGTTTTAGCAGAAATTCTGCGTTGCATAGACCTTGCCCGATTGTTTGACCTCTACACCGATGCCCTCAGACACCCACGACTCCGTTAGCATGTTTTCTCTGTGGCCAGGGGAATTCAGCCATTGGTCGACAATTCCGCGTGCCAGTTCGTCCGCAGAGTCGTAGTATTCCGATCCATCAGTCGTACTAACAGTTTCGTACACCCATGTCTGTGCCAGATTCTCGCCGCCAGTGACGTACGTGTTTTCAGATGTTTGAACACGACATTGGTATCCTGCATTAGCATATCTATCCTTCATACCATCACCAGACGGACTTTCGTGCGAGAAATACGACCGCGTCGCCATGTCTTCGCTGTGATTACGGGCAATACCGGCGAGTTCATCGTCATATCCAACCGCCGATAACCCACGCTCTTGTCGTTCTTGGTTCACGTATTGGTGCACCAGCATTTCGACACGGCGTTCGTCTATCCCTCTAGTGGTATCCGATTCTGAAGCATCGGTAGATGAAGACGATTGCGTGCTATTAGCGAGATCGGCAGCGACTGCGCTAACGCGATCAATGTCGTCGCTGAGGCCGGCTCTCTCAGCTATGCTGTCGGCAGTGTTGTCAATTGGTGAGATGCCAGTCCCAAAAACAGCTACAAGACTGAAAGCAGCCAACAATAGCAGCGATAACTTTGCCGATCTACCCATACGCCGTTTCCAGTTATGCCAATTGAACCGGTGTGTTAGACGGCGTAATACGGGGTATCCGGGGATCCAACCGCAAGATTTGCAACAAGGAAGACCTGCACTAGTGGAGCGTACGTGTTCTGAGACATACTGTCCACAATTCGGACACTGTCCACGGTACTGCGGGGAGACAAACCCACCGACAACGGCCCGCTTCACCCTACTTCTTATACTTATTCCATCATGTTGTCTGCTCGCATCATCCTTTGATTCGCTTTGATTGTCTGCGACACTACCATCAACAGCCACGTCAGGGCTTGATTTGTAATCTGGGGAATTGTCTACTACGCGCGGATTGTCTTTTGATCCTAGTTCTGTTACGTCATCAGGTTCTTCGCTATCAGTAGAGTCAGACTTCCCGACCCCAACAGCGTCAGTTCGAAACCCTGGACACTGGTGATTCTCTGGAAGTGTGTGAGCTGGGCAGAACGTCCCGCCACAGTGGTTACAGCTATGGGTTAGATCATCAGCTGCTCCACAGAGATCGCAAGCGGGCATTAGTTGACTATTTTTCTATTAGTGCTAAAATACTATTTGTAAGTAAATGAGAACCAGTGGCTGTATAAGACATCTCAGGTACTTGTCGCTCTATTATCAGTAATTCCAGCAAGACCCAGTTGGAAGAGGCTGTTTAGATTGGCGGACAAGGTGGAGAAACCGCGGCAGTGATCGGTCTAATGATGAACTGGGAACACATGAATGACCAGAATAGCCCACCGGAGAAGACGACCACACACCTGTATCGGTCTGTTTTGTCCCACCTCCATGGGTGGAGGTTTAAATACGATGACGACCGCAACCAAGCGTGTGACTGACCGGAATCCTGAGTACGATCCCGCTGATATCCGCGGTGCAGCAAGTTTTGACCCTGAAACAAGGGGGAACGGACGGAAACGTGTCCTCGAATCCACCAGATATCCCAATCATGCAGAGGATGATACTCGCATCTGTCGGACCTGTGGACAGGATATTCCCCGTGGTGAACGCCAGTGTCCGTTCTGCGCTCAAACCGGCGTCCCCGAGACTTTGTCCGACGATCAAGGTAGTAGTCCACTTGGGGAGTGGACGTTCGGGCGGGTAGTACTCGCATTCGTCGAAGCGAACACTGATTTCCATGCACGAGCCCTCGGCGCTGCGGCCTTCTCCGTGTCTGATAGCATCGCGAGCGGCAAGGACATCTCCCATGGAACCGTGAAGTGTCGAGCAGCCTTCGGGACCGAGCCAGCCGCCACTCTCACGAAGGGCTGGCCCGACCTGCCGACCGAAACCACGATCGACGAGGAACCCGGACAGGCGCTTCTAGAGACGGCCGACGAACAGACCAACTGGGACGGGGATGGAGACGACGTCCAGCCACGGATCTATCTCGAGGACGGGTCGCCAGTCACCGACCGCTCGGAGTTCCAGCAGCTCACGGATGAGTTCCGACAGGACGACGGCACGTACTGGCTTGTTCCCGGCGTTGTGAAGCGCCATCAGGCAAGAGCCGAACCGGAGATAATCGGAATCGGGTTCCACTGTCGCCAGTGTGGCGCCGTGACGGGACACGAATCTCACGGGCTCGATGGCTTCGAGCGCCACTCGCATTGTGACCGCATGATCTGGACCTGCAGGGAGTGTGGGCAGCACCGACACGAGCCCGAACAGGAAGATAACACGGAGGAAGTCACAGGCTATGAGCATCTTCCCGACGGCGTCTCACCCGAGGATATCCACGGCGACGAGCCAGACTTCCGGGAACAAGAATTTCAGGACCAGATCAGTGCCTATCGCGAGCGGAATGGCTTCTTCCCGTGGGAGCGGTAGCTGTCGAGTCAGCAGAGCGTAACGGTTGTTTCGGGTGCCATAGAACCGTTCACAGCTCCCATTGTAGTTCTCGCTGAGCAGTCAGTGCAGCTGGCTGGGCGATAGAGTGTGTCCGGTTCTGTAAGGAGAGCTGGACACATCCCCGAAATTATCGGTGGCTGGGGTCGATCCATCACAGAACTCTAGAAATCGTGGCCGCAAGCCTGGATTACCGGACATATGCTTGAAGGGGTATAACAGCTAGGACGGGACTGAAATAGAGTTGTTTGGGTTCGGAGATAGCCGACTCCTCAACAACGCCGGAGACACAAAACGGTGGATTACGGTATTGTCTACTGTACGGTTTGGACTCCACTCGGTCGGAATGCTGGAATAACAGCCTCGACCATGACTTTGCGGTCAGTACAGATCAGATAGATCCATCGACCAGACGGGCACTAACTGGTGACTCGGTACCGTGCATCGTGAGTTCGGCCTCTACTGTCGACGTATCGGCCACCCCATCCCACTCAATATCGTACCCGGTCTGCTGCTCTACCGGCTTGATATTCGACCTATTTAGACCAGGTTTAACTCGCCCAGTCTGTCCGTCAGGGTTCACAGCTGCACGGACAATATTTCCTTTGATTGGGGTTATACCCGGATCGACGATTTGGCCCGTCACTTGTGGGCCCTCAACATTCGTAATGCGAACAGCGGCCGTAGTAGCAGTCGTCATAGTGAACAGTTCGTTGAGTTCTTCATGCGTACGTGGCTTGCTGAACGAATCGTAGTTGACTGCTAATTCGTACCGCTCGCATTCATGCGAGCCTGTGTCACCGTTATATCCGACAAGTATCGGGGCCCCAACCTCCGGTCCGGCGTATATCGTCTTCGTCTCTGCTACCGCAAACCCCCTATCAAAGTCTATGATCTCGGCCGAGAGTTTTGCTTGTGGCATACCGTCCAAAACTCGGATTCGTTTTAATCGATCACTACGCAATTTACTAAATGCTACCGAGCCATTCGGGAGAACATCTTGAGGCCGTTCCCGCAGTCCACCGCCTATTGGCGAGAATTTCTCTCTTTCTGGCTGCTCAGAACTTTTCTCATCAAGCGCATGCTCTCGGAGGTCATCAACCATTGAGTGTTCGCCATCGTACCCTTTGCCGTCTCCGACGAGGTTGTACCAGCCCGGCATAGTTGAGATACTATTCTCCTACACCAGATGTCAGCATAAAACTAGGCTGGTTATGCCGGCATCAATTCCTTCTGAGATAGTAGTCAGCGGTCAGTTCTTACACTTACCAAACAGCCGTTCACTCCCCCTTTGGAGATAGATTATAGTACAAAGAGCATATCATGCGCAGTTCTAGCGATCGGTGGTGCTGCTGTCGGGGGCGGACCCGGCTTCATTGTTGGTGGTGTATTATGTGCCGGGTCTCTTCTAGGCTGTGCGATTAACGACGCAGTTCGAGAGAACACTCCCTGTGGTGCCCAAAACCTTGAGTTCTATTGGAATAAGACAAATTCGAATCATCCACTGGTGGTCATGATAGAATGTACGGACATTTCTAAAGATGAGAGAGAACAGACCGCCGAAGACTTTGGGGAAGATATGCAGGATTTCGCTGACGATGCCGCTGACGTGACTGTTGAGGTAGGACAAGAAGCTGCTGATGAAATAGACGATCTACTTGATGAAGGAGCCGATGAAATAGATGATATAATAGATAAGGGTGAAGGCATCCTTCTCGGGGAACAGGATACCGTAATCAAATTCCCCCACCACTCTACATATGTAACCAGATGGTTTCAAAAAATACATTAATGTGGATGACTGGATACCTGCTCTACCTGCTCTCGGCGGCTGTGATGGCATTACCCCAGACGACCGGTTCCAAATCAGATGCAGTACTGATAATAGCAGCGGCAATCGTCGGTCATATTCTGTATGGATTGCGGGTACGGTATTTTCGATAACGCCCGGGGACCTATTACCGAGGTGTCCGGATTCACAACGACGGCTAACTCGGCAGTAGTCGATCTAAAACGACACTCGTCCCGTCTTCGGTCCGGGGCACTGTATTCTCCAGCAAGTGCTCATCATTTTCGTCGACGTCGAGAATACCGAGTTCGACGATGCGGGGACCGTCATCTCGTTCGCCGGTGAGGGTCAGGCACAGCTGGCCGTCGACCTTCCCACCACCAGCTGAGATTGTACCGACTTCGTCGGGAAACGAGACGGTCGTCCAGCCATCGGGTTTCCGGACCCGGAATTCGGTCATCAGTTCTTCTTCTCTCGGCAAGCAGTATCAGCACTCTGGCTGGCATCCGAGCCATTTTGTGCCTCCCTCGGAGCCGGAGGAGAACATGAGTACGACAGCACCTTCCTTCGAGGAATATGACTTCGACCGCGGTGATCGCGTCCGGGCCGACTGGACCGACGGAGACGGCCCACTCGATGCAGTCGTCGGAACCGTTACAGAGATTTCGTGTTCCGGCGGCAACGTGATCGTCGCTGTCGAGGCTGACGACGACCAGTACCCCGAGCACTCGATCTACGGCGGCACACACGATTGCGCTCCCGAGTGGGTCGAACCGCTAGAGCAATCCTAGCCCAACGGTGGGGGACTCGCCCGTATTTTGTGAGCCTCCGCCGGGTGATGGGTTTCCCGAATATGAGTCCCGAACAGTGGTCCGTCGACGAATACCCGGTGGCAATCGGCAGGCAATGTCACCGGCGCACTTTTTCAACCGCCAATATAAGTGGTACATATAAGTCTCACAACAGATGATTTTCGGGAGTTTACCCGTTCTGATCCGACTGATGATCAGAATCACTGTCATCGCCACGATCTGAGTTTATCTCCCGGTCGGAGAGACATGTCAACGCGGTACCTGAGAGTTCTATCTGGAATGATGTGCCGTCATCGAGAGACTCCGAGACCGTCTTTCCTGTCAGTAGCCTCTCTGTCTCATCTGCATCAAGCGTGACCGTGTCTCCCTCTCGTGAGCCGGTCGACATTTTGGAGTCAGCGCCGCTGGCGAACTGGTCCTTGTATGCCGCGTACTCGGCGGAGAATCCGAGAAGCGATGCCGTCCGCTTCCCGACCCGACCAGAGTAGAGTATAAACATGAGGAAGCCGATGTAGACTGGGAATCCCGTCGTCATCACACTTCCCCCATTCACCTCGTGATAAGAGAGAATACTAAGCAGGATGGGGACGGCGAACAGTAACCCGATACCGGTACTAATTATGGCCACTCAGCTTTGCACGTTGAAGTGGTAGCGTGACGTAGGCGTTGACAAAGAAGGATGATGCCGATCACGGACTTCCTTTCGTGTACGCG
>NZ_AOLW01000066.1 GCF_000336615.1 Haloarcula amylolytica JCM 13557 | reverse complement strand
ACGATGACCGAGGCGTTGATGACCTCATGGAAGAGATCGATCATCTCTTTGTTCACTCAACTGCTGAAGCTAACGTGCAAAGCTGAGTATGGCCAGTTGAAACGATCGGGTCATAAGCGTGTCCCACTGCAATCGCTGTCCAAGTTTGATTCCCAGTATTCCTCCCATCAGGAGCAAGTAGAGTCCTAATATTGACAGAATATCTGAGGAATTCTGCTCGTATACTATTGCGCCTACTGAGAGACGATGATAGGGTGCTTCGACCTGCGTTATTTTGTACGCTGCAGAGCTTGAGAGGTAAAAATCGTGTTCACTCCACTCCTCTGGGGGGCTCTCATCTGGGTGGCCGAACAGTGTTATGGGCGGACCTCGATCTGTTATGGACAAATCTCGCTCTATCTTCGCTCCGATTACGCGCCGAACCGACGGAGGGACATCTTGATACTGGAGGGTGTTATTGTTAGTAACCGCGGATGTTTCCTCCAGTTTCACGTGCTTGTTTGTTCCCTCAACCGCGCGTTCAGATTCGATCTCGTATGCTATGTAGCTACTCGCCAGCAAACCAGAGATCAAGAGTGTAACGAAAGCTAGATACGAGAACCACGACAGGGCGGACTTGACTTTGTCGTTAATGCGGCTACGCTCCATGTCATCACTATCGCCTACTGTTGCACTTGAAATACCATGTGTGATGGTAAAACATACAGTCGGACTTGTCTATCTATCACTCACACCCGCGGTAAACGGCGATATACCCCTCGCTGATTTATCTGGCGAATGCAACCAAATACTGGTCTCGTGGATGGTCCTCCTATCGAGTTCGTGTCCGAAAACGGCGATTAAAACCCCCGCAAGATGGGCCGCAACTGAATCGTCCCAACGCTTGCTCTCTCCCCAAGGCGAGGGTGCGTCACCCCCGCCCCGTTCGCCGTAGCGAGGTCCTTGCGGACTACTCGCGCTTAAGCTGCAAGACGCGAACCGCGATGGACAATGTCGTCAGGACTGTCGTCACAGCCCACATTGCCATCTTCACTGCGCCGCAGCCCGCGAAGAGCGTTCCAAGCATCTTGCGGGGTTGGTGACAGAACGTCACCAGTGTATTGAAAGACAGCCTGCCCTAAAGCGTTATTGGTGACAGTGCCGCTGCTCAAAAATCTAATACACAGGGAAGTGAAAGTCACCTCCCCGCAGATGCTTGGAACATTCGTACATACTGCCCACCCAGTGATATAATTTATGCCACTATTGCATACTGCGATGCTCAGACAAACCTACGGAACGGGAACCTGCAGGTCCAGCAGTGATACGATTGGAGCAGCACACATCCGAGAAACCCAGCTGCTGTCTCTGTCGCTACAGTCGCCGACATCGTAGGGCCGAACTTCTGGAGTCCGTGACCCACTCGCGACCTGAACAACACAAATAGCAAAAGAGTATCGACTCCGTTCCTACACCACCTCACGCCGCCGTTCGTACTCGTCACGCTCCAGTGCCCACTTGTATGTACTTCCGGGCGCCGGGTCACCAAGCCACGCCAGACACCGCTCGGTCGCTGCGACGGGTATCGTCAGCCGCCGATCCCAAACCGGGACTCCGTAGCCTCGCTCGACGAACACCTGCTCGCCAGTTGTCGGTGATCGTCTATGCGACCGTCGAGTTGGTACGTGGTCGCGTCGAGTGCTCGTGTTAGCTGGCCTAACGTTGCAGCCGACGGCCTCACAGACTGAGCACCGGTATGTCGTGGCAGCAGCCTAACGAGACAGCGAAATACGATGAACGGTTCTACAGCCAGAATGGGCTGAGTGTTGTAGGGCTTGACCCCGAAGGAATCCATCACCCGCCGCCGACTTTTGTCTCTATCTTCTCTGCCATTTCATTATCGTGATTGACCAGCAGTTCAAATCCTAACCATAGCTCGGCTAGCACAAGGCCCCCGATTAGTATTGCACTCGCAGATGCTCCCAGTGGATTGACTGAGAGGAGTGTCAGGAGGAACACGATGGGGAAAGTGACGAAACTCTTAGCCCCAAGGTGCTTCGCTATCCCCCACAAGTAGTGCGGGACGTTGTCGAGAGTGAACTCGGGCGGCTCAACTGTTGCCCGATAGCCTTTGACCCGCTCTCGTGGAGTCAACTCGACATTTTGAGACGCTTTCGTGTCCTCCTTGTACGAGACTCTAACATTCACTTGTGACCGCTCAGGAGAGGTATAGACGACAGTGTCGTAGTTGTCTCGGTCACTGTCACCTACTTCCGATACCTCCGCGGTTGTTGCTGACTCTACGACTGGCGTTGCAGGAGACAGCACGCCCTTCATTCCAGCTAGCCCGGCCGAGACATACAACCGGTTGTGTGGTTGCGACCGTGCCACTAGACCTCGCTGTTTGAGTGTCTCAGCTAACTCGCTTCCATCAGAACTGAGTGATTTCGCCTGTTCTGCTGGTATCGGTTCACAGACCGTCGTAATCGCCCGGACATTTTTCTCTACTATCTCAGCCTCACCGAGCCGTCTCAAATCAAACTCTAACTCCGGGTCAATACCATGCGTATGGACGACTGCTACCCGATCATCGGCAGCAGAATCCGGGAATACAGGTGCGTTTCCGACCGAACCAGACACCTCTGGGTTGTCCGGATGCATAACGGAGTGACAGTCACCGCAGAGCCCAACTAAATTATTGAGTTGGTTGGAGCCACCATTTGCTAAGTGGCGAACGTGGTGGCAGACAGCAGTATCGACATCTCCCTTGTATCGACCGCAACGCCCACACAGGTACTGCTGTTGGTCCCAGATCGCCTCTCTTCGGGCCTTCCAGTCTGGTGGATATTTTCCATCTCCATACCAGGATTCTTGTGGCCCATACGAACCCGGATTATCGTACTCCGGGTTGATATCGAATTGGGTATATAGGGCTCTGTTGAATCACTAGACAGCGTCGGGATAGGTCGCTAAATCAAAGGAGTTGAAGCGGGATGATTCGGTTGCCTATGACACAAA
>NZ_AOLW01000065.1 GCF_000336615.1 Haloarcula amylolytica JCM 13557 | reverse complement strand
AGAAATTGCTCTGATGTGTGTCGTCTACAACATCAAACGTGCCGTCAAACAGTGAATTCCATCGCCTTATGGCGATTCAACACAGCCGTATATAGTGAGTCTGTTCCTGGCATCAACTGTATCTAGTTTGCGACCAGCGAGTAATAAATCACTGTACCAAGCAGGCACAACGCATTCATATGAGGGAATGGCCGTCTCGGCCATAGGTCTGGCTGTGAGCGGTATCACGAGACACCGACGACATTCTTGAACGCGGGGTAGGGCAATAGTGACCCCGATTTTTGTCGCGAACAGGCGTAGCCAGTTCTCCTCGTATTCCTCCGGATGATCGCACTTCTCTACCCACTGTGAGAGTCAGTCGGTGCAATGTTGATTAGGAGTCTTACTTTGGTTGAAGTGTGATGTGCTTGAACTACTACTGAATTATAATGAGTCAAGTAAGCAACTGGTGGAGAAACTTGATGTGGCGTAGCTCTTCAGCTACCCCAGAATTTCGATTGATATTTCATTCTGTGAGAGGAGATATAGCTGTCATCAGGCAATTGCGTCAACAAAGTACATCGGATACCGCCCAGCAGAGTCACAAGAGTACATGGCTGATGAGTGGACTGCCAACGAGAGATACACTGGTGCCGACAAGGTCGGATTCGTCCCGGAGAGAACTACCGCAATGTCAAGTCGAAAACAGATTTCCCGCAAGCGGAGCTTGTCCACTTCGACACCCCCGACGAAGCCGTAGAATGGGCGCGTAACGCCTAACCCCTGCCGGTCCCGAATATAGACTCTCTAAGCACGATTATCGCAGCTCTCAGGTTTTTGTACCATCCCTGCCACTTTGGGTTCCGAGCCTTCGTCGAAGGATATGCCAGCCAGTAGCGACAACAGCGGCAATAGCTGGGAACAGCAACAGAGCGAGCATAACTATAGTTCCAGAGACGTCTCCGAGCTGTTCCCCTACCTCAAGGATACCCCAGACCATCAAAACGGGGTACATAAGGAAAGCAAGCCCCTCACTCCATCCCTCTCTAATATCCAAACTGGCTCCAACAGCTCCGGATGATATGGTATAGACGCCGAGAGTGATTAGATGAAGCCAGAGTTCAGAGAGTGGATATACGTCTGGAAAAAGTGCGAATAGTATGATAGCACCTACGCTGGCTGTGTTAACAAGGGCAAAAAACAATGCTACCCCCTTCTCTTCTGGCAGAGAAGATAACTCATCGAGAAGTAACCGCAGTGGGTGAGATGACTCCTGAGTTCGGTGTGTCTGGTAGCTCTGGCTGGTGTCGGTGTTGGCAGCCCCCGTCGTACTCGACCGATTGGTCGTACTCTGTGTCGATGAGTCTGCGGCGGATGTCGATTGGGTGCGCGACCTGCTCCTAGTAGAATCGTGTCTGGTGGTGTTCGACGCAGTTTGTTGAGTGGCTGAGCTACGGTGACTTTGTGTGTTTGAATCCTCCCAGACAGAGTCTGTTGATCTGCTACTGGTGTTTGTCTCGGTATTTGTGCTATTGCTCTGGCTGTCGCCCTGTGTGTTTGAATCCTCCCAGACAGAGTCTGTTGATGAGCTACTAGAGTTTGTGCCCGTACTCGTGTTATCGTTCTTACTGTCGCTCTGGGTATCTGAATTGTCTCGAGTGGAACCCGTGGACGTACTGCTCCGTCGAGTTTGCTGCTGTTGGGACCGGGATGAGCGGCTTTTTCCGGCCCCACCAGCGGCTGAAAGTAGAGCGTCTCGAGCTTCAATCAGGCGTTTGGAACGTTCATCGGCGTTATCAGAATCACTCTGGTCTGGGTGTTCCTCCTTAATTTGCTCACGAAATGCCTCCTTCACATCGGCATCCGTTGCGCCAGAATCAACTCCCAGAACCATGCGGGCTGTCGAAATATCCATGTTCGTAATTGGATTGTTTATTCGTAGTATTCTGCACCTACAAGTATAGCTGGGAAAATTATCATATCTGAATATAGTTTACTGTGTTCGGATTTGAGTCAGGGTAGTGCTGTGCCCCGAATTTCATCAGCTTAACAATCAATATCATACCGAGATTACAATACTAATATTCACTCCCACATGGCTTTCGGTAGTTCTCAAACCAAACAGACATACGCGATCTGCACCGCAGACTGCGCTAAACAGGCTCATAGAGTTTATCTAACGATTAGCTACCAACCACTACCGCGGTGCCCCGATAATCCACCAATGATAGGCACAGTTTCCTCGGTTCCGATGAGAGACTTTCCCCTATAATAAGCACCGGGTTCATCGCAGATCAGAGATTAACTCCCCAGCCAATGTTGCCATCCGGGATAGTTCCAGAGTTCTCACCCGCCGTCAGAATATTAAGAGTCGTATAGGAGCCTTTCGCAAAATCGTTATTCTTTCCGGTAAATGTGGTTAATAAACGCTATAACAACTTCTAAGGGTGTAAACCGGCTCAAGATTGTTTTTCCGACAGGCTCATAGCAGCTATGCTCCCGAAGCAGACATATTCGGCAGCTGAACTTGTCCTTATAGTCTTGAATATAAGTATCTAACCAGATAACTGTATAGTATGACCGATCAACCGGAGTCTAAATCGTCCGACGTACCGCCGGAAGGGGAAATCGTGAGTGGGACAGAAATCAACGAGCAGGAAGCTGACGGCAAGATCGTCGCAGATATGACCGTGGAAAATGAGGTAGATGAGGAAGACAGGCGTCTCGACGAACTCGAAGACGCTGTCATAGCCGAGGATTCAACACCAACAGAGGCTCAATACGTCGAATATCAGTACCTCATACTCGCCTACAGCTTTGACGAAATGCCTGACGAGTTCACCATCGAGAGCTTAGCAGCGGATACGGATGCTGACCCCGAGGGGTTTAGACGAGAGTTTGAACACTATGGGGGCACTATAGAGTCTTAACCCCCTGAGAATAAATAATACAGGCGACGAAGAAGCTAATCTGCTTTTGGAAGTTGCTGAGGGATACCTGAGTGACGAGCCCCAGCAGTACATAACTCCCGCCGAAAAAATAGCCGCTCTTCAAATCACTACAGCCGACGTTGTCAAGCTGTCCGGCGACTGGGGAACATATGCGAAAGCGTGGCGAGCCGACCGTGAAGACTGGGAGGACAACGCCGTCAGGGCTACCGAATATGTCCGAGTGAATTGCCAGGCCGAGATCGGACAAGAAGTGTCTATCCAACCCAGTCGGTGGTTTCCCAGGAAGACCCACTCACTTTGCAGCCGTACAGCCATATGCGCATTCAATTTGCCGGTGAGTTGAGGGACTGACTCCGTTGCCAACGTGAACGGAACCCGTCTCATATTGTGCAGGTACACCCAGTTCAGACGACAACTGAATAAAACGAGATTCCTGTTCTTGTTGGGGCACAATCTCGCGGAGTAAGCCTCATTTCCGACAGTATGATAATCAATCTGAGCCGCCCCCTCTTGTCCGATAACGGGTCCGAGTCGAGTGAGGCTATCGACGACCGCTAGAAGCCTGTCACGCCGACTCCCTCAACCTCAAACAGCGAGTGATAGATTTTTGCAATGAAATTGAGACAGTTTTGAACGTGACTGATATTCAGTCTTAACCCCGACAGTAGCGACTCTACCGAACTGAGCTGTGTGTGGATGCTATCGGCTTTTAGAATACCCCGGTTGTAATCACTTTGTATGACTAAAATCGGAATCTACGGTGTATCTCGAGAGGAGTTCACATTGGATCCCAAAGAGCGCACGTACAGACAATACGCCCTCTACAATACCAAGGATGGATGGAGTGATACGAGTGATCCGCGGTTTATCGATCTTGAACCCGATGAAAAGACGGTCGCTGCATTTGCAGACCAGTATGGTTCACAGACGAGTATTGTTGCGCCGCCGGACGAGGTTCCAGGGACTATCGAGGTCGTTGACCCACCGGAAGATGTCGGAAACGTGGAGGGCTGGTAGCTGATGTCTGGCTCAAAAGACACTCTTTGCTAATCACAGCATTTCTCCCTTTTAGATGGCGTTCGAACGTGCGTGCCGCCGTCAAGTCGATCCTTGTTACATAAGTCGCAACAAACCTCGATCTTCATATGGAATACGGTGTGTAACACCGGCAGCCACCCACTTAGTAGCTGAAACCTGACTAATCGTATCTGAATACCTGAAAGAGCGCGTTGAGGCACAGCAGTCTCCAGCAGCCGGCGTCGTGGTCAACGTCAAGCGGGCCCGCCACATCGCTCGCGAGTACCATGGCTGGGATCTACCAGACGAAAGCGAGCTCCGTCACCAAGCGATGGCGGGCGATGCGTGATGTCCAGTGACTCGTCCCAGTATATGACCTACAGAACCGACGAGTGCGACGCGCCGATCTTCGACGCCGAGCGCATCGCATCTGTCGACGGAGAGTACGGGCCGTGCATGGCTGTCGGGCGTCACGCCGGCGTCTGTTCCAGTGGTCATCTCTCTGTCTGGGACGTCGCAGAGGCCTGAGTCCTGTCGAGTGCGTACTCGCCCGTATTTTGTGTCCCCCGGTGGGGTGAGGGGTTTCCCGAACATGAGCACCGAACAGCAGCCCGTCGACGAACAGTCTCCAAGCACCGAAGCCGACGACCGACCGGACATTCGTGCCCAGCACCGGCAGGCACAGACGAGTGGCGAGGTGTTTCAGGGGCGTCCCCGAGGTGAGAGATAGATGTGTTGCCCCGACTGCCGGCGGCCACGGTCAGCGTCGGCGTGTGTCGACAAGCGCTACTACGTTAATGGGGTGGCTTCCGACCCGATCCCGTGGGGCGAGGGCAGCCAGTATCTCACGTACAAACTGCAAGTCGTCCAGAGCAACGAACGGGGCGTTACCGTCGACCCCGACCGGTGGCGCGATCAGTCGTGTCCTGCGTGTGGCGTCGAGCACGGCGAGATACATCATCGGCTCTGTGACTACGAGGAGTGTCCCGCGTGTGGCGAGCTGTTGCTACTGTGTTCTTGTGTCGTCGAGGTTGAAGTCGTTGCATCATCCGGCGTGAAGGGTCGTCTCAAGCAGTCCCTCGCTCGTCTCCTGTAAGCAAGACACCAGCTTCTAGAGCGGGCTCGATGTCAGACGGGCCTCGTGTGGCGTACTTTTGTGTGCGCCGACGAGGGTGCCGGCGTCGCACTGACTGCAGTGCGTGGAGCGCCGGCAGGTCACGATCAACCAATGCATATGCTCATCTACGCGCTCGTTGAGGCATCGACAGCAGACGCAGCACTCGCCGCTGGCAAAGGCGTTTTCGACACCCTGGTCGGCGTCGACAGGCACTCAAACGCAGTGTTCGACTACTACGTCACGTTCGACGAGAGTTCCACCGTCGCAGGCAAATCCCGGTGGGGCGAGCGTCCGACCGCGGCTCCGGTCGACTCCGAGGCCGGCCAAGAACTGCTTGGCGATGGCTGGGAGACAACGAAGTCAGCGTTCGAGCGTAATCTCCAGACGGTCAAAGACGCCCTCGACGAGCTTTCAGACGAGGAGATCATGCGCGACAAAGACTTCGCTCGATGTGCGTTCCAGAGAGTCGGAGCCACCAAGGGTCCAGAGATTGCACTGTACGAGGAACACGGATGCGGGATTCGCGATCGGACGCAGCTTGACCGGCTTCTGGACGAGAGTGATAACCTCTGGATCGTCCCCGCCGACGTCCACTTCTGAGGGAGAGCCGCGGCAGTCAGTTTTCGTCGAACCCGATTTTGTGTGTTCCTAGCGGGTGAGGAACTCATGTCAGAGACGCCAGATTCGTGCCCGAACGAGGATTGTGATGCAGACATCGTCAAGACCGAGACTGTCGACGTCGAGGCAGACCCACGGGCACGGGACCCGCGCACCGAGCCCGTCGTCACCTGCGCGGAGGGCCACCGGCAGGTGATGTAGGACTGCTGGTCTGCGTTTCCGAGGAGTGACGACGCGCACGTCGAGGTCGCGCGCGGTTGGAGACGAGAGGGACACGACTGCACTCGCGCTGGCAGTCGGTCCCTTGCAGCGTGTGGCAGACGGCCGGGCGATACAGACGGATGCCCGATTACGGTGTCATAGAACAGCTCACGGGGTAGTTTGTTTCAGCACTCTTGAGAGAGAGAACTACTCAGTAAGTGTGCAAATGTAGCGTGAGGAGTCGTGGTACCTCGACCCTCGGAAGGGTTATCCCACACACAACCGTACATTTTATCGTAATGGCAAACGGAAAAGTTGATTTCTTCAACGACACAGGCGGCTACGGTTTCATTTCGACTGACGACGGCGACCTCGACGACGACGAAGACGTGTTCTTCCACATGGAGGACGTCGGCGGCGAAGACCTCACAGAAGATACTGAGGTCGAGTTCGACATTGAGTCTTCACCGAAAGGGCCTCGCGCAGCAAACGTCGTCCGACAGTAATACCGAGACACACCTGTCGCTCACAGCGCCAGACATGACTCTCGATTTTTCAGACAGTTACACCCCCGAGCGAGCGCTCAGTCAACACGCTGTACTGACCGTTTGTTGAGAGAGTCATAGGTGGTGTGGGGAGCGCTGTGTGACACCCTCGGATGGCTGATGGATAGCAGCGTGGGGCTGGCAGGCCGGCTGAGAACGCGAGAGACGAGTGTGTGTCGGCGTGGGACTGACGGCCGGGCAACACGGATGGCTGGCTGCTGTGTCGTCTAGCCGTCGATCAACAGAGACATTCGTGGCGCTCTTGGCTCGCGTTGACGAGATCTTGATGGACATCGGTAGCGAGTTCGTGCATCGCCTTTGCTTGCGATTCAGTGGCAATTCCGAGCCGGTAGTAGGTTTTTGTTCGGTTCTGGTTCCATAGTTCAGCTAATCGTTCCCCAAACGCGTCATTATAGAGTCCGATCTCTGCACCTCGCTGGTACAGTCGCCGATGGCTACTGATGACTTCAGAAGCGTCCATTGCCCCGTCGTGGATGAGTCGGAACTGGATCGTCCGTTCTATCGCAACGAATGACGACTCGATGACGACCGTGTAGTAGCCATCATCAAGCAGGCGGGACGCAGCTGCCAGAAGCCGACACGCTCGGCGAAGTTGGACCAATTCGGCTTCGTCGACATCGAGCCCGTCCTCAACATTCTGTGGTGTCTGCTCAAAACTTCGCTCAGCGGCTGCCAGTGCGTTAAGCACTGATTCATTCTCCATTCGCGTACACCTCCGCCCGGATATCGGACAACTGATTTGTCCCGACTAATATCAGTCCCTCGTCGAACTGCTGTTGGAGTCGGTCACCAATCCGTTTCGCGCTCTCGGTCGATTCGACAAGCGCCTCGAACGTGTAGCGGTTCCCCTCAAATTTCGTCTCTTGGAGAGAGCTTACGATTGACTGAACAGTTCGGCGAGCCTGTGTCCTATCGTCTTCGACGAAGACGAGAAGATCGATATCACTTGCCCGGTCGGCTGTCCCCCGTGCAACACTACCGAAGAGCAGGATGCCGACGAGATGGTCAATCTCTTCCTGAACAGTATCGACGAAGGCCCGGACAGGCTTGTGAAATTCCGACTGAGGGATCGACAGGACTGGATCAGATTTTGTGAGTCGGTCACGATGGATATGCACGTATTGCTTCCGGCCTTCTTGACGGGTCTGAACTGTGCCGAGTTCTTTGAGTAGTTTGACTGCCTTTGAGACCGTTGCCTGATTCCCGTCAATCATTTCGGCGAGTTGTCCGATGGTGAACTCTTCATATGGCTCCTCAATCAAGCGAGCGAGCACATCCTGCATCGCCTGATATCGAAAGACCCGGTCCTGAGGGAACGGATACTCCAGAGCAATTGTGGTCATTTCTTTCGTAGTAGGCATACTATTCCTATTAGGAATGTATTGGTATAAAAGCCAGCTTCAGCCTGGGCAACCAATTTGGAAACTATCGATGCCCATGTCGGGGTTGAGCGATTGAAGGCGAGAGGGACATGACTGGCACTCCCGCTGGCAGTCGGTCCCTCTCAGCGTGGGGCAGACGGCCGGGCGAAACAGAGGTGTGACTGGTGGATAGCAGCGTGGGGCTGGCAGGCGGGCTGAGAGCGCGAGAGACGAGCGTGTGTCGGCGTGGGACTGACGGCCGGGCAGATACAGGTGGTTGGCTGGTGGAACGTCTGGCCGCCGGGCAGCCGCCGCTGGGCGGCACGCTCGCTCTTGCCNGGCCGGGCAGATACAGGTGGTTGGCTGGTGGAACGTCTGGCCGCCGGGCAGCCGCCGCTGGGCGGCACGCTCGCTCTTGCCGGAGCCGGTGCGTGAGTTGTGGGCCGGCGAAGAGGGTTCGGGTGGCGTGTGTCTCGTGGAGCCTGTCATAGAAAACGTCACGTACGAAGCAGCAGGGTGCGCGAAGTGTGTCCAACACAAGCGCAACCCCGCACGATGTAGCTTCGGTAGACGACTTCTTGAATGTCGCGGCCACCGAGACAGTTCCGCTGTTTGAGCATCTGGACTTCGAGTTTCTGCTTGAGTACGACGTGTTCGCCCCCTCAAAGCGGGGGCGAACACGAGTCAACGAACCATCAGACCTCTTTTGCGGCTTTCTGCACTGCTACTACGAGAACGTCTACGGCACTCGTCCAGTCACACGAGAACTCCAGCACAGCCTTGTCTGGTACTACTGCGGACTCGACAAACCGCCATCCAGAGACACTGTTGACCGGTTTCTCACCGATCTCGAACACATTATCGACGATATCTTCGACAGACTCGTCGAGCAGGCCGCCGCCCGCGGCCTGCTTGACTCCACGTACTCTATCGATTCGACCCACGTCGAGGCGATCCAGCACAACGACGCCGCCTCATGGAACTACGATCCAACAGTGGAAGAGTACTACTACGGCTTCGGCTGTACGATCGTTTCAACTGGCGCAAAAATCTCGATCGCAGCGGAGTTCACACAGGCTAAACAAGCAGACCAAGAGACGGCGATGCACGTCACGTGACGCGCTCGCCGTCGATACACCGGTCTGGATGCTTGGAGACGGTGCCTACGACATCCTCGACTGGCACGACCACCTGCTAGTCGCAGGGGTCGTGCCAATCGCCCCATACAACCCGCGAAACACTGACGAACCGAAAGACATCGAGTACAGGGTCGAAGACCGAATCAAGGAACACAGCGAGGACGTGCAGCGGAAACAATCCATCTTGGACGAAACGTACAACAACCGGACAGGTGTCGAACAAACCAACGACGCAGTCAAGGACTGCGGCCTCGGGCACGTCCGCGCTCGAGACCGCGTCCATGCACGAACAGAAGTGTTCGTTGCGCTCTACCTCCGGCTCGTTGTTGCAATCACCAACTACGAGCGAGGAAACGGTCCGGGGTGTGAGAAGCTATGAGTTGGATTCTATGACAGGCTCTACTAGTCCCAGGATCGCTGAGTCGCACAATTTCGGGCGTCTAAACAGGGCCAATATATATAAGAATAATAAATCACAAAAACTTAGCACATATAATGGGTTGAGGAATTCGTTGTGAGTAGTAAAATGAACTCAATTTCAAGACGAAGTTTATTGAGTAGTATCGCAGTTGCCGGGTTCTCTCCCGTAGCAATGGCTGTTTCAGGCGAAGCGAACGGGAAGAGCGGGCTGGTCATCGATGATTTCGAAGATGGCCTCGATGGGTGGCATACTGACGGTGGGAATTCGTTACGCGTAATCGAACCGTCTGGCCCGACTAGCGGTGTCACACATGGTTCGAATGTACTCGAAGTGACCGTCAACCGAGATGCGTTCCCGAATATTGTAACAAACCGCGTCAAGCAGGTGGATCTGGTAAACAATCCCTCACTGTTGGCCGACGTTACACCCCAGCTGGACCAATCCGTCGAATCCTCGTTGACCTTCCAGCTCCGACTGCATCACTCGCACAGACGAGCAAATGAGACGGGAAAGAAAGGGCGGAAGCACGGGAAGGCAAAGAGAAGCAGCGGCGGGACGCCAAACGAAAACTCCGTCATGGTCGTCGAGTCTCCGGAGATCGTTGCCTCGCCCGGATTCACGGAACGGCTCTCTTGGGACCTCTCCGACGTCGACGAGGCGATTCGTCGGAAGGCAAAGCGACTCCAGATCCGCTGGTATCCGACGCGGTATCCGCCCGAACGTGGGGCCAAAGGGAAGCAAAAAAAGGTGGACTACTCCGGAACTGTCCACGTCGACTGGGTTCGGACCACGGAATCGGTGAACGAAGTCGCCGAAGTCCGCTATCAGCGGCAGTGGCAATCCCTCAAGGCCGAACATGGTCCCTACCGTGACACTCGAATTCTCGAACAGACGGATAGTACTGAGCACGGGGAGTTCGTATTCGACGACGGAACTGCCGTGTACTATTCGGTCGAGGTACTTGCCGACGATAAGTTCGAACTGACGATCGCTTCTGAGACGTTCAAACTCGGAGACGGGTGGATCTAAGTGGGAGGATCATATTCATGAGCACCGCAGAAACAAGCGAGCAGGATAGCACGTCGACGACTGCCTCGGATAGCGTTCGGTTCTACGATGATTGGACCGACGATCAACCGCTTTCGGAGTGGACCAAATATCTCGATGATGGGGATTTCGAAGCCTCGACGAAGACGGACGTCGCTCCGGAAGGCGGACTCGTTCAACTCCGCTTGAAAGAAACGACTGGCGGCGGAACCAATGGCGTGCTCGGGTGGAAAAACGATCAAACTGGCTGGGACAGTGCCTGGACGATGCGAGGTATCTTCTACACCGCCAACGTCGGGGACGATAGCCGCTACACGACGCAGGCGCTCCTCCTGTACTACGACGGAAACGGAAAGGACGCACCGATTACGGTCCCACTCGGAATCGTCGATGGCTCTGGGAACGAGATCCCATTTAGGTTCGAAGGGAGCCACATCGTCGATGGGTCGAGTACCGAACACGTCCCCGACGGTGACTGGCAAGACGACACCTGGTACAACTACGAGATCGACTACGACGGAAACGGCACTATCGAAGGGTCGATCTGGAAGGAGGGTGACGACAAACCCACGGATCCCCAGATTTCGGCGACCGTTTCGGGGTCGTTGGACGACAGCAGAGTCGCCGCATTCCAGATCAACGGCCCGGGTTCGTACAGACTCGATGGCGAATTCACCATGGATCACGGATACATCGAGTGGACTGACTCCGAAGACGGCTCAGAGAACGAGAGAGACACCATCTCTGTCAAGGCGACGGCGTTAACGTTCCTACCGGGAGAGTCGGAGGATAGTACAGAAAACGAGGATAATTCGATAGATAGCACAATTCCAGATTGGGTGGATAAGTGGTTCCACGGTGACGGTGTTGAGGAACTCCCCTATGATCTTACGGAGCTCGAGGAAAAGTCGCTCCCCGAGTACGATCGGACGTTCCCGAGATATCGTGTCAAGAATGAGGTCACCATCGACATCGAATCTGCCGATGGTCGGACTATCGACGATTCGACTATCAACACTAATTCGGATATTTCTCCGGTCACTCTCGAAGGCGTCCCGAAAACCCACGCACCTTCCGAAGAAAACGACGAAGATGCCATCGAAGAAAACGTACTTCGGGATGACGACTGTTTTGCGCCATGGTTCAGAGATGCGTTGTCCGGCGATTGGAGATTCACGGAACCCGAAGAGAAGTCCAAATTAGCCGACCGCAGGATCGAGATAGAAGCGGGGAACGAAACGATCGAGGGAGTGCAAGTTGCCTCGATAGTTGGTGGATCGGACGTATTTCTAGAGGTTCTACGTCAACAGGCAAACGAACGGACTCCCTGGTATCTCTCTGCTCAGGCGTTCCTCCAGGGCAAGTTTGAGCAGTGCGGCGTCGGATTGAAAACGCGATTAGCGCTAATAAGCCTCATCTTCAACTTACCGTATTTCTACACGTTCCTCGACGTCATCGTAATGGCAGACGGCTCGTCCCTTGTCCGTATGGTAGATGCAAGCGTCTATCCCCGACATGCGCTATATATAAACGAGGCCAAGAAAGGAGGTGCTAGCAACTTCGATAAAGGCGATGAATGGAAACCGAACCAGAAGCTGGTAAGCAGTGGAAATCCGTACGTGCCGGAGTTGACGTCCGGAAACGATCGGTTCGATAATATGGGTGCCGAATCGATCGCAGTCGGCGCTACACCGTTCCCTCACGCCGGTCTCCTGTATCAGTATCATTACGACATCGGTTCCCGGACCGGACCACATCCGGTGCTCGAACATGCAGAAGGAGAAACGCTGAACCCCGAAACACTTTCCCTGCAGAATGTACTGTTTCCGGACGGTGGCTAGAGACGATGGATCATTCTCGAAGGGGACTTGTCAGTCGGGTCTGTGGGGGAATTTCCGTCGCGCTAGCTGGCTGTCTCGGTCTCGGGGGCCCAGAGACCGTATCGAGCGAATCACTGAAAGAGGAGCACGACGCCGTCGTTCAAACCACTGATAAGAATCTGTTCGTTCCCGAAACGGTCACAATTCAGGTCGACGACAGCGTCGTCTGGTATAATAACGGCGACCGTGAACACACTGTCACCGCCTACGACGATGGAATTCCAGAAGAGGCATCGTACTTCGATTCCGGTGACCACGAGTCGGAACAGCGCGCACGGAACGATAACCTGGATGGGAGACTGAGAACGGGAGACACCTACAGCCACACCTTCGAGGTCCCAGGCGAGTACGAATACTTCTGTATTCCGCACGAGCGCACGATGATAGGCACGGTCGTCGTCGAGGAATAGGCCACCCCCTCGTTGGCTTTCCGGATGGAGACTGTCCTATCACAGTGTGTCATAGAATACGTCTCACGGCCTCTACTTGGCGATTATACAGCCCTACATTCGATCTTAAGCCCGTGATTTCGCCATCCACTAGTTCTGTTCAACACAGAGGCTGTGAATTATATTTGTTGAGAACTATTGTATGACAGGCTCTCTCGATGAACGGTCAGTATAGATGCAGAGGTTATTAACTATCAACTCGTTCCGCCTATTAATGGAACCGGCCGAGATGCCGTACGAACCCGGCGAGTTAGTTCATGTTCGTCACGACGAGGATTCAGAGGGACGGACGCATCGCTTCGGCTGCGAGGTTCTGAGCGTTTCAGAGGCCGACGAGGTTGATGACTACACGTACACGCTTTTCTCGCTTGGCTGGGAGCGTGTCCTTGCTACGGATTACAGACACACTCAGCTATACCCGTCACCTCGAGGGTATTCGAACATCGACGAGTTTCTTGGCGACCGCCACGTACAGGGCGAGAGGCTGCTGGGGAAGTTCAAGCGGCGCGATCTGGAAGTGATCGACGAGTGTCTGACCGTGGTGGACAAGAAGGAGGACGCGACGAAGGATTGGTTCAACGAACTGCAGAAGAGAAATATTGACCGCATCAATTCCGTCTTTGCGGAACTCGTGCTGTTGTATCATCTACGGACAGTTTACGGGCGTGAACGCGTGTCCTTGAACGCGCGTGTTGGCGAGAAGGACTTTGATCTGCGCTTGAAGACAGACGAAGAAGACGTGTGGATCGAGGTGACCAAGCCGGACTTCGCTGACGCCCTATCCGATGGATTCGGGTGGGGACTTCCGAAGACCACCCAGAACTCTATCGACCGCAAGCTCAAAAGCAAGTTTGAGGAGGCCCGCGACCGCGCCCCCGTGGATGCTGTTCTGGTCCTTGGGATATACTGTGAGGAGCAGATCAATCAGGGCTTTGCGATGGGGCAATGGCTTAACGAGGAATATTACGACGTTGGCGAGATTTGTGACGGCTGGCTCTCCTACACCCATCTGACCGACACGCAAATCGGGTATCAGTCCTTTACGCATACCGGTGAGCGATGTCGGGCTCTGTTTGACCGGATGGTTGAGGAGTGAGACTAGATTCTCACTCGGTTATTCCAGCGGCGATGGCCGCAGCACTGTAGTTCTTCCCGCCGATTTGTCGGCCGATGATTACCCCCTCCGGCAGACAGTCGTAAATGGTGAATTCATCGGTACGCAGGCTCACCGAACAGTCGTTTCACACTCACTGGTGAATAAAAACCCGTATTCACAATGACTGCTAATCCGGCAGTAGTCGATCTAGAACGACACTCGTCCCGTCCTCGGCCCGGGGCACTGTATTCTCCAACAAGTTCTCGTCACGTTCGTCGATGTCGAGAATACCGGGTTCGATGATGCGAGGACCGTCCTCCCGTTCGCCGGTGAGGGTCAGGCACAGCTGGCCGTCGACCTTGCCGCCGACAACCGAGATCGCCGCAACCTCATCGGGGAACGAGACGGTTGTCCAGCCATCGGGTTTCCGGACCCGCAACTCAGTCATCAGCTTTCTTATCGCGCCAAGCGGCATCAACACTCTGGCTGGCATACAGACGATTTTGTGACTCCCTCGGGGCCAGAGGAGATCATGAGGACCACAGCACCTTCGTTCGAGGAGTACGACTTCGATCTCGGTGACCACGTCCGAGTCGACTGGGCAGATGGAGACAGCCCACTCGATGAAGTCGTCGGAACCGTTTCAGATATCTCGCATTCAGGCGGCAACGTGGTCATCTCTGTCGAGGCTGCCGACGACCAGTATCCCGAGCACTCGATCTACGGCGGGACCCATGATTGCGCTCCCGAGTGGGTCGAACCGCTAGAGCAATCCTAGTCTGACGACGCGGACTCGCCCGTATTTTGTGAGCCTCTACCGGGTGAGGGGTTTCCCGAACATGAGTCCCGAACAGCGGTCCGTCGACGAACAGGTAATACCCGGTGACAATCGGCAGGCAATATCACCGGCACACTTTTTCAACCGCCACTATAAGTGGTACATATGAGTCTCACAACAGATGACTTTCGGAATTTTACCCGTTCCGATCCGACTGATGATGAAGATCTCAGACTTGGGGACGCTCTTGCTGCAGTCGCCGTTGATATCGATGTAGACGCTGTTGCCGAGGTCCGGGATGCTCGCGAACAGATATGACGTACCTTCTTGATACAAACATTCTCATTGCAGCTGTCACACAGGATAGTGAGCGATCAGAAGCAGCCCGCGAGCTACTGAATACCACTGAGAATCTCCATGTCTCCGTTCTCAATTTGATGGAACTGCGTAGTGTTCTCAGTAAGAAAAAGCAATTCGAGCGCGATCGGGTTGACCAGATTGAAGCCCGAATCACCTCACGGACGACAGTCACGTTTCCCGACGCATCGGATATGCTAGCTGCAAACCAACTCCAGTCTGACACACTCCTGTACCCAATGGACGCACTTGTTCTAACAGCCGCTGACGCAATCGAGGGAACGTTGGTTTCGTTTGATAGGGAACTTGTCGAACAGGGGGCAGTACGACCGGAGGAAGTACTTGAAGAGTCGTCTTAATCTGCTAGGACTGACTGCACACGTTTTATATTGAGATGGCCAATCGCTTACTCACGGTGCCGATTTCGTGGTTACCTGACGAAGGGCTTCCGGCCGTAGGCACTGGACAGTGGTCCGTGAATGAGAAAGGTCAGACTGAGAGAATTGGAGACCAGTCAAGGATTCGCTCTCAGGACCGTAGGTCAGTGGTGAGATTGGCCTGTCACACCCGTTGTGACCACTGGAATCGCTGTGGTCGCTCCATTCGTGTTACGACTACTCACTCCACTCCTGACAACAGGAGGTCGCTCCCGGTTCCTGCAGCTAGCAAACAGCGGCGTCGACGGCGGCAGGGCACGTGCCACCGCGTCCAGCAGCGTTGGTTCAGTGTCGGTTCCGATCCTATCCGGCGTGTGTCACAGGGTCAGGGCGATGATTCCACCACAACGGGTGTGACGCCACCTGTCGCGGCTTTGTGGTCGCTGTTTTCCAACAAATCGAGGCCGATGTAGCGCTTCTCAAGCAACCCCTCAGCTGTCTCGATATCCATCGCGAGGATCTCGGTTTGGGTCTGATCCCGGCCGACCTGCCGGGTTTTCTCGACGATGTCGTCGCCGCCGATGTCGACCAGCGTCTCCCAGACGCGCTTGATCGTCTGGCGGTGGGGTTCCTTCCCGAGTTCGGCGGTGAGGGCCGTTTGTAGGTCTGCTTTGGTCATGAAGACGCCGCTGCCGTCGGTTCGCTTCGTGGCAAATTCGGGCCAGCGCTTGGCGATGCTGATCGCCCGATAGGTGTTCTGGCGGTTCGAGCGCTCGACGAACATCGTCTTGACCTTCGATTGGCGGCAGTTCGCGAAGAAATCCAGCGGGGAGCTACTGGGTTCGATGCCCTCGGGCAGCTGCTCGGCGTCCTCTTGGCGGTCGCTATCGGCTTCGAGTTGCTGGGCTTTGGCGATGGCACTCTTGGCGACGTCGCGGGTGGTTTCCTGTTGGGCTTCGAGGTCGTCGATGCGCTGGTCGTTCGTGGCGGCGTCACCGACGGCGGTGGTGGCAACCTCGTGGGTCTGTTCGAAGTCGGCCTCTAGTTCGGTGACGCGTTCGTGGAGGTCATCGATGGTCTTGACCAGCGTCTCAAGAACACTCGAAACGGGGGGTGACACGTCGCCGTCGAGGTCGCTGATGAGCGCTTGGAGTTGCTCAAAGTTCGTATTCTCTTGTCCGATGTCCATGTCGAGGTGGTCGGCGAGGGCTTGGTCGGTCTCGTTGTCGTCGTCGGGGTTTGTTTGTCGTGGCATTGTGACCACAGGGCCCGTGCTCGGAATCGAACCGAGCAGTGCTGACCTCAGCACGGGCTACCGGTGACGTGGCTGTCGCTCTCTAGACGCGGCGGTTGGCTCGTGGCAACCCCGCTCCGTCTAGTGGATTTGCGTCGTGGCACCGCGCCGGCGACTAGCAGTACGTATTCGTTGTCGCCGTCCGGACCAGCGTGGTACTGGGTTCACCGGTCGCGCTCCACTGGTGGCAGGGGTACAGTCGTGGCTGAGGCCGTGGAGGCTTCGAATGGCTGGGCCCGGATGCGGATGCCCGTGGAGATAGGCTGGGCGGCGTAAGTGGTGCGTACTCATTGTGGGCCTCCGCTGACGGCGAGGAGCACCTGTCTGGCTTCGCGTGTTCGTCTGGTTGTGGTGTCTGTCTGGGCCAGTGCAAGTCGGGCTGCGCAGGCGTCGAGGCGTGCTTGGGTGTAGCTGCGCTCGTAGCCCGGCGGATCGAGGACGCTCTGGCAGTACTCGATGACGGCGGCGTCAGTGTCGGCGTTTGATAAGAGGCACTTGGCTGTCGATAGTCTACGCTCCTGACGGTCCTGTGCGGTATCGTTTTGTGGTCTGATTGCTTCGGTCATGATGCCGTGCGCGACCGGGTCAGCGGGGCCCTAACCCCGGTGGCTCGATTTTGGTAGCCTATTGTTCCCCGGCGAGTCGCGCATATTCGGTGATGTACCATCACAAACACTTAGTGCTTTGCATAGATTAGTGCAAATATGGGTCTGAAACGCGTAGGATGCACTTGCTGCACGAATTTCGGAATATTCGGTGGGAATAAGCGCCAAGTTACCGACGGTAGAGATATGCCCCCAGAGGCCCGTCGGGAACTGGTTTTGGAATTTGTTGTCCATCACGATATCCCACTGCCGCCACTTGCAATCTGGGCTGGTTTGAACCGCCAACATAGGGTCACATTCTCGTACAGAACGATGCAGAATATTTTGAGCGACCTCGTAGATAGTGGTGACTTGTTCAAAGTGGATACAGAGAAACTCCGTGAGGGCGAAATTTCGGAGATTGAGGGCGACAGTTCATCTCGACGGGCATACTATTTTGCAACCGAACAGGGCATAGAACGGGTTGAAAATGAAATAGACGATATCTAATCCCTCTTTTTCGTAGATAGACGAAATTACTAAGTGGCCGGAAGCCGTGACTATTGAGTAGGAACAGACGCGCCGCTGGGCGATTTCGTGTCTTCGAGAACACGAGTTGCCCACCGTGGTCACAACACGGCAGGCGCGTCGGTTCCTGCAAAACCCATGAGTAAGTCTGCTTCGCCGACTAGTAAATCTGTCGGCACGACCGACGCCCATCCACAGGAGCGTATCGCTCGCGAACTACTTACCCAGAGCCGCCCGCTTTTCCTCGGTGTCGACGGCGAAGGTGCAGCGCACTACTGGGACAGCTACGAGTTCGCTGTAGCCGTTGTTGCCACAGAAGACCACGCCGAGAAAGTCGAACTCGCCGAGACACCGTATGAAACACTCGCAGGCTGGTGCGAGTACACGCAGGATGAAGTGGCTGGGCTGTCGGCCCACACGTCGGGGGCTCACTCGTCGATGATCTCGCTCGGAGGCTGGATGCATGAGCAAGACCGTTCGCTGTACGGTCGAGAACCGCCAGCGTGTCCGGCGCGCCGCCCAAGCGCTACGGGAGACCACCCCGACTGTGCTGGTCGAAACGACGCCGCCAGTGCGCTCGGAATACGACGCCTGGACGCTCGACGCCGTGCTTCGAGAAACTGATGGCATCCCGCCCGAGGTGCTTCGGGAGCTGGCGCTTGCGGGCTTGACGTTGCAGCCGACGCCCTCGCAGGCTGGTCACCAGCACCTCATTGCGACGGCCTGAACTGGGTAGCGATACCTCTATCTTTTTGATAACTTGCGTAGCTATTTGGCATGGGTTGCGATGGTTTCCGAGACGACTCCTGACAGCTCGCGACCCCGCGCCGGGACCTGATGAGGCAGGTCCCACGACGGCGTGAGTTTAGCCGCTCCGACTGATCACTTTCTCGGTGAACTCTAGCTTGGTTGGCTAGCCAGCGAACCGACGTGAGATGTCAGCCGGTGTACTTGTGCTGACATACACGGATGGCTACTAGCGATAATAAGTTGACTCCCCTTGCATCACCGTGAGAATACGCATGGCACTTGGTGCGGATATGATTGCCTTATTCGCGAAGGTGGGTGAAACAACTGATAGATACGCGTGTGCATTAATCGCCGAGAGGTTTACCAGTTCAAACAGATGTTCTCATAGGCGTGTGAGATAGAATACACGTATCTTGCACTCAGGAGGCATAGGTAGCAGGAGCTCGAGCCGGTCGATACAGCGGGTTGAGCATACAGGTAGTCAAGCTAAATCAGTCTTTGATTCAGCCGACGGGAGTCGGATCGTGACAATTGATCCTCGCGGTTTGTTTTCGCTAATCTCGATCGTGCCTCCGGAGTGTGTTACGATCCAAAAAACAAGCCAAAGCCCAAGTCCGCGACTGTGCTTGAGACGTGTTTCCGTCCCTTCTTCGAATACTTCCCGTTCTTGATCAGGAATCCCAGGACCGTTGTCTGCAACGTCAATTACAATACTCTGAGCCGTACTTGTGGACTTAGTTATTGTCACTTCTACCTTTGGTACCGACTTATCATTGTGCTTGACGGCATTCTCGATGACGTTCTTAATTGCCAAACTGACCAAACCAGTTGCGTACGCGTCAGCTTGGTTCGGTCTCTCTAACTGGAACTCGGCATCCGGCCACGCCTGCTCAAGATCTGCCACCGTCCGTTCTACGCATTCAACAATATCAAGGGCACGTTTATTGCTAGAGCCCTGTCCATCGAGAGCTTCGAGTCGTTGCGCTTTCTCACTCAGTTCGACGATTTCTTCTCCTTTCTGTATAATTCGATGAGCGTATGTTTCGGTCTGTTGGGCATCAAGCAGCATCTCGGCATTGCCCAGAATCACGGTCATGTCGTTGCGGATGTCGTGACGAAGGACACGGTTGGTTACTTTCAACCGTTGCCGTTGCTGTGTGAGTCGCTGTTCGCGTTTCTCCCGTTCGGTAACGTTATTCAGGGTGATTACTTGGCCGGTTATCGTCCCATAGCCACGTTCAAGCGGCGTCACCTGAGCGTCATAAATCTGCTCTGCTCCATCCACGGAGAGTGAGACGTCAAAACTATTTGCCGATTCGGGAACTGGGGAATCAAGGATTGTTGCTACCTCGGGGAGCACTGTATTAAGTGGCCGTCCGACGATATCCGGCGACATGTGACCGATAATTCTCTTAGCTGAGGCATTAAAATCGGCTACCTGACCATCTTCATCCACGATAATAACTGCTGTCGCCATGTTGGAAAATACCTCGTCGCGGGCAATATCTCGAGCGACAGGAACTAGTTGAAGAAGATGACGACGATGAATCACCCATGTCAAGAAAACGCCACTCAGCGCGAGTGCCATCTTAGTCGGATCTAACGCCCCGATAAAGCCAGTCGTATGTAGAGTATTCCCTGCCAATGGCAGGAGGGCTGCGAAGGTGAGCGCAACTGCTTGATCACGGTAAATACCATCTGAGACGAGGGCTGTCCGTAAAATAATCCCTGTCCCGACTGCAACCAGCACGTATGAATAAACGGTATGTACCCAGAAAGCAGGACCTACAGAGTCTGTCATCACCACGAGTGAGCCACTGGAAACCGGGTCAATAGACGACCAGATCAAACCGTGATACTCGTTGGTCCATGTAAGGAGAGTAATCAACCCAGGTACGATGAGCAAGGCACCCAATTCTCTGAGACTTAGACGGTAATCTTGACTGGCGTACTGGGTGGCGAACACAACCCATGCGACTGGGACAATTGCGACCACGGGATAGGCAAGTTTGGACATAAGGATTTTAATCGTCAGATCGGTTGTCCCGAGAGCAATCATATCGGCCACTGACCACCACGCGACCGCAAGCATGAGCACGGCAAGTGAGCGAGTAGCTGTATGGTTCCGATAGTGCACTCCGATTCCGGTGACGAAAAGCGAAGTCACGACAGCCCCAAGATGTGGAAACAGATGCCAAGACAATTGCAGAGCCATTGGAGATGAGTCATTGAAAATTATTCTCCAAACCAAATAATATATTTGGGATGAGTCTCAATTAAGATGACCATCAATTTATTAAACTGACACTATATGCGACACCCCCCAGATCAAATAATATTAGTTGTTCCGGATTTCGGGGTAATTCGTTGCACGCCGATCACACCCGGTACCCGGTGCGATGAGGGGGTATGAGGGCTGCACGAAAACCGGGTGTCAGGCCCCGCCGAAATCACTGACTGCGAACTTCCCCACGCCGCCGCTCATACGCCGCACGCTCTAGTGCCCACTTGTGCGCACTCCAGGCGTCGGGTCGCCAAGCCATGCCAAAGCCCCTCGGTCGTTGCGACGGGTGCCGCCAGCCGCCAATCTCGCACCATGACTGTGTAGCCCTGCTCAACGGTCATCTGCTTAGACGTCGTCGCTGGTGATCGTCTGTGTGATCCGTGGCTGCGTTGAGACCGCTGACCACTCTAACTCACCGTCACAGGCGTACCAGATACGTGCAACCGACTTCGGTAGCGTTCAGTCCGACGGCGGCCCATCCTGTCCAGTCCCACCCGAGGTACTTCCAGAGCTGGCATTAGCTGGGCTGACGCTCCAGCCGACGCCCTCGCAGGCCGAGCATCAACACATCGTCGCGACAGCCTGACAGAACCGAATACTTTACTCTTTTTTTATTAGCATACTTCGGTTCCAGTTCCCCTATCCCTCATTCCGTCTGCGCTGACCGAACGCTTATGCCACTCATACAGCAATTAGAGGTATGGCCAGTTCGACGCGCGATGGAGAGCCCCACGAGGATGAGATTCGGATGTGGCGCGAGGGGGACTCGTGGATCATCACAGATGTCGAAACCGGCATCACCACGCAGGGTGAGACGCGTCAGGAGGCTCTCGAAATGCTTGACGATGCGGTCGCGGGCTACAAGGGCGAACGCGGCCACGAACCCACCGACGAAGAACTCCGAGAGCTGGGAGTTGACCCCGAAGACAATACCACCGGTAATGGCGATCTGCCCGACTTCATGCAGTAAATGGTCCGGGGCACGTTTTCTGGTCGGGATGTCGTGAAGGTCTTGGTAAATGTCGGTGGCTTCGAGTGGCGTCGGACGACTGGCGATCACGCCCAACTCTACTACCAGCACCCAACCAACGAGAGCGACCGACGACACGTTACCGTTCCGCTGCACGACGAACTCAAAACGGGAACGCTCCGAAGCATCGCCGACGATGCTGGCGCGAACGATTTTGCGGCGTTCTGTGAGTGGCTCGACCGCAATTCGTAGGCGAACCAATTCGTCACCGTCGGCTGCGAGTCCCTCGAGTCGAAGCGCTGACGCGACACCTCGATAACGGGGTATTTGACAGGCGATTCCCCTATCTTTCTGTCGAACTGCGTGCCTGTTTTGCATGGGTCGCGATGGTTTCGAGACTACTCCTGACAGTTTGCGACCCCATGCCGGGGCCTGCGGGGGGTCCCACAACGGCGCGAGTGCCTGAGTTGAACCGATAGAGCAATCCTAGTCTGACGGCGCGGACTCACCCCTATTTTGTGACCCTCCACCGGGTGAGAGGCGTTCCAGAGAGAGCGTCTTGACCACCAGCTATGTCAGAGAAACACNAGAAACACGCGATCCAGACCAAGTTGAAGGGCTACGTCGTCATGAGCCAGAGCGGGCCAGACAGCCTCGGCTTTGGCACGTACACACGCAACCATCCCGAGTATTTGAAAGAGCGCGTTGAGGCACAGCAGTCTCCAGCAGCCGGCGGCGCGGGCAACGTCAGGCGAGCTCGCCACATCGCTCGCGAGTACCACGGCTGGGATCTACCAGACGAAAGTAAGCTCCGACACCAAGCGATGGTGGGCGATGCGTGATGTCCAGTGACTCGTCCCAGTATATGACCTGCAGAACCGACGAGTGTGACGCGCCGATCTTCGACGCCGAGCGCATCGCGTGTGTCGACGGAGCGTACGGGCCGTGCATGGCTGTCGGGCGTCACGCCAGCGTCTGTTCGAGCGGCCATCTCTCTGTCTGGGACGTCGCTGAGGCCTGAGTCCCGTCGAGTGCGTACTCGTACTGGAAGCAATTTTGTGTCCCCCGAGAGGGTGAGGGGGTTCCCGAACATGAGCACCGAACAGCAGTCCGTCGACGAACAGTCTCCAAGCACCGAAGCCGACGACCGACCAGACATTCATGCCCAGCACCGGCAGGCACAGGCCAGTGGCGAGGTTTTTGCGGGGCGTCCACGGGGTGAGAGGTAGATGTGTTGTCCCGACTGCCGGTAGGCCCCACAAGAGAGATTCAACCTCGACAGTTGAGAAACGGTTAACGAGGAGCATGCAAAAGTCGGGCGTGTGACTGACGATCTCGCGTATCCCTCTGTCGAACTCATCCTTGAGGTCCACGATCAGGTCGTGACAGAAGGTGACATCACGGAACCGGGGGTCCGGTCAGAGGACGCGATTGCATCCGCACTACAGTACGTTTCGGAGGGGTTTTTCGGGGAGGTGCCTGAGACGATCCATCAAAAGGCGGTCCATCTGATGCGACTACTCGTTTCGGAGCATCCGTTCATCGACGGAAACAAGCGAACGGCACTCCGAACAGTGGTCGTTTTCTATATGCTGAACGGATACACGTTTGAGTACGGTGATGAAATCCGAGCGCTCTTACACCGGTTTGCGACCGGCGAAACCACAGTCGACGTAGACACTGCAGTCATCTACTTCCGGGCATGTGCTCGCCGCAACTGATAAACCGATACACTGGATAATGATAGATAGAGAAATGGCGTCTAGCACCGATTCCTCGACGGCGATTGACGAGGAAGTCCGCCAGTTGTACGAGCGATATCAGGCGGCCGAAAGCGACGCCGAACGCCGCGAGATTGCGCTTGAGATGGGGAAGCTCGATGGACGTCGCCACGCAGAGATCTACGCAGCGCTCGAAAACGAGTGAGAAGTCCCACGTTCTGCGTTTTCGTGTCCAGCGTCGTTGGCGACTAGTGGCTGCTCGGTCGCCTTTTGTGAACGTCTTTGCCCTCTCGTAGAAGGATCAACCCATCTTGAACTCCCCACACCGTAGCGGTTGCTTCCACTACGACAGCACAGCACAATCGTCGCGCACATCTGCGTTTCGTGGTCTATGCTCGTGTTGCGTCGGCGACGTGGTCGTGTTTGTCGAGGCTGCCGACAACTTGGGTTTCCGTGGCATACACGACGCTGTTCCTGCGTGGGTCGAACCACTGTAGTGATGCCGGTCTAACGGCGGTACTGGAAGCAATTTTGTGTCCCCCGGTGGGGTGAGGGGTTTCCCGAACATGAGCACCGAACAGCAGCCCGTCGACGAACAGTCTCCAAGCACCGAAGCCGACGACCGACCGGACATTCGTGCCCAGCACCGGCAGGCACAGACGAGTGGCGAGGTGTTTCAGGGGCGTTCCCGTGGTGGGCAATGAGTTCCCAGATAGTCAGTGAATGTCTCTGTCGACGTATCCAATCTTGATAGGTTGATTTACACCCGATCTCGTACGGCGAAGACACACGAACTCTCATTCGATTCGTGGTCACTGGGAGTCAGTACACCGGCTCATGAGACGACCAGCCACTAGAAAGCAACAGGCAGATAGATATGTGTCGATAAAAATAACGACTCTGAATGACCGCCCTCCGTTCCCTCCAGATCCGAATCCGATCAAGTCGGGAAGGAGGAGTTCCGGTACTTGTGCTACGTCTGCCGCATAAAGGATGCTAGTCAGTTTCCGTGACTCTGTGTGGTCATCTTGATACAGGTATTCGGAGCCTCTGGTGATTCTCTCGCCCGCGCCGTCTCTCCGAGCCACTGCCGACGTGGCTGAGAGGTCCTGTGCCGTGCTGTCGGTCACGGCGACCCTGACTGGGAGTCGTCGTAACAGTCGCCGACTTTGGCTCAGAGCCACGGAGGACTGCGATTGTGTCAGAGTTCTAGGTCGCGCCAATGCCGTCGCCGACGATGTTGAGTTTCCCGATGCCTTCGACCCGGTATTCGGCTGGTGGGTCTTCGCCCATGTTGAGATAGATGTCCCGTATCTGGGCCATCAGATGGGACATAATCACGTCGGCAAATTCCTCTTCGTACTCGAACCCGTCGGCGAATTCCAGTTCCGGCATCGCGAAGATGAGTTCCTTGTTGGGGTAGGATGGCAGTGGGCCAGTGCGATGTTCGCTGCCGTCGGTGAGTTTGTAGTGGATACCCACATCTGAAACCTCCAGGACTTCGCCGTCATTGAAGTGAACTATCACATTGACGATTATCGACTCTTTATCGACGGGACTATCGTCGATGTACTGCATCGGGTTCCGGAGCGCATCGTAGTACTCCCGGAAGTCGTCCAGAAACTCTTCCATGGGATAGTTGCTGAACGCTTCGATGCCGGCCTTGATGTGTTCTGGCCGCCACATCGGGCTCAGGATATCCGCGTCCGGGAACTCCTGTTGGGCAGCAAACCGTGCCCGAGCCTCGACCTGGGTCATTATTCGCTGTTCTTCGTCGGTTCGGTCTTCTGGTTCAAGTGGATAGTCTTGAGTAGCATGTTGACCAATTGAACCATCCCACAGTACGGAAATCACATGCCTGTTCCCGCGTTCATCGAATACCTCTATCCCACAGTCTTCGTTGTCGTGTCCAATGATATTAGCTTCCATGTTTACTCATACTTATTATGTTGCTGAACAGCACTTCCAGAGCTATTAGAAGCCTCTTCGTAGGCAGTTCTGGCTTGGGCCATGCTCTCCTTGAACTCGGAGTAGGAGCCAACGGTCAGGTCTGAGACGGCAGAGACCGTGTTGGAAATGCCGTCCCGAATCCCTTTCTTGTTCATTTGCTCGCCAGCGAAGGTGATTGTCCCGGCAAGGGCGACAGTCCCGGCGGTGACAGCGAGACCACCAGAGAGTCCGAGTGCGGTGNAGTGCGGTGACGGCGGCACCGGCCACCGCGCCGCCAGCTGGCCCCATCATCTTCCCGAGGAGTTTGCGGCCCGACCCCATTGAATCCTGCTGCATATTTTGCTGGAGGAACTCCCCTCGCTGTTCGGCAGTGGCGTTTTCGAAGGCCGTGCCGAGTTGCTCTGGGTCGGTGTCGGCATCCATTTCTGTGAGGTCTGGCGGTGACGCTTGCCCACTGTCGTCTGCGCCTCCACCNGTGTCGGCATCCATTTCTGTGAGGTCTGGCGGTGACGCTTGCCCACTGTCGTCTGCGCCTCCACCAGAACTCCCCGATTTCATTTCCGAGACTGGTGCCATTTTGTATGGCCCACTGGTTTGAGATGGATTCTCTGGCTGAGTAGTATCAGTCCCAGACTGCGAATCAGTACCGCCGCCCTCCGGAGCCACTGCCGACGTGGCTGAGAGGTCCTGTGCCGTGGTGTCGGTCACGGACGACCCTGACNCAGTACCGCCGCCCTCCGGAGCCACTGCCGACGTGGCTGAGAGGTCCTGTGCCGTGGTGTCGGTCACGGACGACCCTGACTGGGAGTCGTCAGAATGGGCAACGTTGGATCAGGCTATCAGTGGTCGCAGATGGATTCGACACACGACTGTTACGTCTCGCCGATACCGTCGCCGTGGATATTGAGTTTGCCGACGCCCTGAACTTTGTACTCGTCCGGCGGTTCTTCGCCCATGTGGAGGTAGATATCTCGAATCTGCGCGACGAGGTGGGTCAAAACGAGTTTGTGGAACTCGTCCTCGTAGTCAAAATCCGCACCGATATCTAGCGCAGGCATTGCGCAGACGATGAGGCTATCGTCCATTTCGCGGACGCGCCCAGCGCTGCCGTCGCTACCGTCCTGACACTCGTAACTCAAGGCCACATCGTCAATCTCATCGATACGGTTGTCCGGTGTGATAGTGAACGCCTTGTAGATACGAGCTGATTCGACTACGACGGATTCTCTGGGGTCCGAGGCGTATTTCGCCGGGTTCTGCAACGCCTTGTAGTAATCCCGGAACTCCCGGTGGAAGTCATCGAGTTGGTACGCTTTCAGTGCTTCTATTCCCCGCTTGATATGCTCCGGGTCCCACATCGGTTCCAAGATATCTTCTTCGGGGAATTCTTGCTGGGCAGCGTACTTTGCTCGCTCTTCGACTTGCGACATTATTCGTTGTTCCTCTTCTGTTCGGTCTTCGCGTTTGTGTGGATAGTCGCCAGTTCCGTGTTCCCACACTTGCCCGTCCCAGGACATGGTCACTGCATGGCGGTTCCCCCGTTCGTCAAACACTTCCACACCACAATCCTCCTCGTCATGACCGATGATGTTAGTATCCATATTCATTCGAATTTCGTAGTTTTGTCGGCGTTCCCGTCACCAGCACCACCAGATTGGACTCCACCGGTAACGGCATCGTATCCAATTTTGACGTCACTGGCCCACATATCAGCTTTGGTGGTGACGGTATCGACGGTGTCGGTGAAGCGGGTGCGGACGCCGTCAGGAATGCGCTTGGCGAGACCGTCGCCGTAGCGCTCGACGCCTTTCTGGGTGGCCCAGCCTGCAGCGCCGCCAACGAGCGCGCCTGGAAGCCCGCCGACGGCGCCGCCAACGACTGTGCCGACTGTCTTTGCCGCACCAGATTTGAGCACTTCAGCCGCCAGACTCTGGCCCACAGAGCCGTCCTCGTGTTTGCCGTTGTGTTCTAGGTCGCGCCAATGCCGTCGCCGACGATGTTGAGTTTCCCGATNTTCCCGATGCCTTCGACCCGGTATTCGGCTGGTGGGTCTTCGCCCATGTTGAGATAGATGTCCCGTATCTGGGCCATCAGATGGGACATGATCACGTCGGCAAATTCCTCTTCGTACTCGAACCCATCGGCGAATTCCAGTTCCGGCATCGCGAAGATGAGTTCCTTGTTGGGGTAAGATGGTGGAGAGCCGATGCGGTGCTCACTACCATCGGTGAGTTTGTAGTCAATAACGACTTCTGAAACGTCCAGGACTTCGCCGTCATCGAAATGGACGGCCAAATTGACGATGATCGACTCTTCGTTGACGGGACTGTCGTTGATATACTGCATCGGGTTCCGGAGCGCATCGTAGTACTCCCGGAAGTCGTCCAGAAACTCTTCCATGGGATAGTTGCTGAACGCCTCGATGCCGGCCTTGATGTGTTCTGGCCGCCACATCGGGCTCAGGATATCCGCGTCCGGGAACTCCTGTTGGGCGGCGAACCGTGCCCGAGCTTCGACCTGGGTCATTATTCGCTGTTCTTCGTCGGTTCGGTCTTCTTTCTCAAACGGATACGAATCTTCGTCAAGTGTATGCTTTTCAATACCGCCCGTCCATTCGACATTAACTATGTGACGAACGTCCCTCTCGTCATACACTTCTACGCCGATTGCCTGGCTATCATGTCCGAGTATATTTATTTTCATTTTATTAATTTGTATTTTTAATCAAACCGATTACTCCCGTGCTTGCCTCCATTTCCTGCACCGCTAGAAGCCTCTTCGTAGGCAGTTCTGGCGTCAGCCATGCTCTCTTTGAATTCGGAGTAGGAGCCAACGGTCAGGTCTGAGACGGCAGAGACCGTGTTGGAAATGCCGTCTCGAATCCCTTTCTTGGTCATTTGCTCGCCAGCGAAGGNCAAGGGCGACAGTCCCGGCGGTGACAGCGAGACCACCAGAGAGTCCGAGTGCGGTGACGGCGGCACCGGCCACCGCGCCGCCAGCTGGCCAGAATTGGTGTCTCATGCGGGCTCATTGGTTCCTCACTACCCCATACGTCATTCATTCCAGACGTTGGTCACCGCCCCTGAAAGCATAACAATGAGCGCCCATTGAACGGTCCAGATAAGCCCGACCACAGCGCCAACGATGACGAACAACAGCGAGACGAGCATGTCGGGTATTTCAGGCCTGTCAGTCAAGTACCGGACATACATTCCGGTCCCGATAAACTGTGCCAATGCGAGCAATACGAACAGCCCCCAACTGTACTCTGGCATTACTTCAGTGCAGGCTTTATTTTATAATATACTTGGCGATATTATCTCCCAAGAGGCTTGTTCGCGCTCGTATATGCCAAACAATCAGCACCGATTTGTACTCTCAGATATTAATAAGCTATCCGTCGGGACGTGAAACAAGCCCATCGTGAAGGGTCGTCGTCTTGCCGATGCCTTCGACTTGGTATTCGGTGGGTGGCTCTTCGCCCATATTGAGGTAGATATCCCGGATCTGGCACATGAGGTTGCTGACCACGAGTGCTTGGAACGATTCCGGGAATTCGAAGTCATCACGTTCGATTGTCAGGGGTGGTAACGTAACGACGAATCGGTCAGCGGACGGAGGATCAGTGGCACTTTCGACGGTGACTCGCGTTTCACCACTTGTGTCTGTGTATTGGATGCTTGTTTCCGATGAGTCAACGAATTCGTTGTCTGCAGAGATGTAGATGTGCTTTCGAACCCGGTCAACCGATTGGACATCATCATCTATTCGCTCGCCAGTGTGATCCCGGACGGCATCGTAGTACTCCCGGAAGTGCTCAGCGAACGTCTCCGTCGGCAGGGTACGGATGACTTCCATCGCTCGCTCTATCTCGCCTGGAAGCCATGCAGGGTCCTCAATAATTTCCTCGTCTTCGAAGTGCGCGTGTGCGGCGTATTCGGCACGCACGCGAACTTGCTGCATGAGTCGCTCTTGTTCGTCTGTGCGCTCTGAAGCATCAAGTGGATATACGTCTTGTCCGTGGTTAGTCACATTACCATCCCAGTCCATGGAGATTTCGTGGAGATCTCCATTATGGTCAATAACTCTCACTCCGAAACCATCAGCATCTGAGCCAGCTATTTCTGTTTCCATGGTTGGTTTTTATGTTGTATTTAACAAACTAACAGGCTATTTGCTTTCATTGAAGTAATCGTCTGCACCAGTCTTGGTCGCACTTTTTGCATCTCTCGTCGCCTTTTGAGTGTCTTTCTCACCCGGCGAGAAGTCAAAGACATCGCCGATATTGTCGGCGATATCTCCGACACGTTTGGGGGCTTCGTTTTTGAGGCCGTCCCAGCTCTGGTAGTCTCTATCAATTTTTTCGGAGCCGATGGACTTGGCCACGCCGCCACCGAAGCCGGTAGCGCCCCCAATAGCGGCAGCGGCGGCGATGGCTGGGAGGCCACCAGTGCCCAGACCGACTGCGATGGTTCCGACAGCAGCCGCGACTTTACCCATTGACTTGATTGCACCTTTCTTGCCGCCGGCTTTGAGATGGTCGCTGAAGTCTTTATCGCCGATTTCGTCGATGCCTTCGCTCAGCGCATCGATGTCGTCGTTCTCGAAGGCCTGTTGGATAATTTCCTGTTGGACCTCCTCTGATTTCTGGCGGAACTCGTAGCTGCTCATCTCGTCGAGGTCGTGTGTCGGTGCGAGATCTGCATCTGTCCCGTGGCCCGGCTTGTCTCTGATGTCCCGCACGGACTCCATCTGGTAGTCGCTGTCACTGAGCGACGGTTCTGACGGCTGGGAGTCAGTGCTACCGCTATCCGGCGCCACTGCTGAGGTGGCCGACAGGTCTTGAGCCGAATTGTCGGTCACTGACGAACTTGACTGGGGCTGATTAGAAGCAGCTAAGCAGTTCAGATCTGTTGTGACTGAGATCTAGAGACCGCTTAGTACAGTTACGTTTCGCCGATACCGTCGCCATGGATATTCAGTTTGCCAACGCCCTGGACTTTGTACTGGTCCGGGGGCTCTTCACCCATGTCGAGATATATATCGCGGATCTGGGCGATGAGGTGCGTAAGGACCAGTTTGTGGAATTCGTCTTTGTAGTGGAAGCTTTCGTCGATATCCAGTGCGGGCATTGTACAGAGAATGAGACTGTCGTCTAACTCTCGTGTCTGGCCGACAGTCCCATCGCTACCATCCGACCGTTCATAGCTCAGCGCGACATCATACACTTCATCGAGACGGTTCTCCGGCGTAATGGTGAAGGCTTTGTAGATGCGAGCGGATTCAACAACGACGGACTCCCGGGGTTCGGGGGCGTATCCGGCGGGGTCGTCTAACGCCTCGTAGTAATCCCGGAACTCCCGGTGGAAGTCATCGAGTTGGGACGCTTTCAGCGCTTCTATTCCCCGCTTGATATGCTCCGGGTCCCACATTGGCTCTAGGATTTCTTCCTCGGGGAACTCCTGCTGGGCAGCGTACTTTGCTCGCTCCTCGACTTGGGACATTATTCGTTGTTCTTCTTCTGATCGATCCTGAGGTTGGTAAGGATAGTCGTCGTTCCCGTGTAGAATTATTTCGCCGTCAAAGCTGACTTCGATTTTGTGCACGCTATTGTTTTCGTCNTTTTTTGCTGTTGTGACCGTCTATTTCTGTTTCCATGGTTCTTACTTAAATTCGTAATCATCAGTGCTTACCGACCCAGTACCGCCAGACTGGTCACTGGACTGATACCGGCCGGTAGCGACATCCCACCCCATTCTCACGTCACTGGCCCACATATCAGCTTTGGTGGTGACGGTATCGACGGTGTCGTTGAAGCGAGTGCGGACGCCGTCGGGCAGGCGCTTGGCGATACTGTCACCGTAGCGCTCGACGCCTTTCTGGGTGGCCCAGCCTGCAGCGCCGCCAATGAGCGCGCCTGGAAGCCCGCCAACGGCGCCGCCAACGACTGTGCCGACTGTCTTTGCCGCACCAGATTTGAGCACTTCAGCAGCCAGACTCTGGCCCACAGAGCCGTCCTCGTGTTTGCCGTTGTGTTCTAGGTCGCGCCAATGCCGTCGCCGACGATGTTGAGTTTCCCGNCGTCCTCGTGTTTGCCGTTGTGTTCTAGGTCGCGCCAATGCCGTCGCCGACGATGTTGAGTTTCCCGATGCCTTCGACCCGGTATTCGGCTGGCGGGTCTTCGCCCATGTTGAGGTAGATGTCTCGTATCTGGGCCATCAGATGGGACATAATCACGTCGGCGAATTCCTCTTCGTACTCGAACCCGTCGGCGAATTCCAGTTCCGGCATCGCGAAGATGAGTTCCTTGTTGGGGTAAGATGGCAGTGGGCCAGTGCGATGTTCGCTGCCGTCGGTGAGTTTGTAGTGGATACCCACATCTGAAACGTCGAGTACCTCGCCGTCATTGAAGTGAACTATCACATTGACGATTATCGACTCTTTATCGACGGGACTATCGTCGATATACTGCATCGGGTTCCGGAGCGCATCGTAGTACTCCCGGAAGTCGTCGAGGAACTCTTCCATGGGATAGTTGCTGAACGCTTCGATGCCGGCCTTGATGTGTTCTGGCCGCCACATCGGGCTCAGGATATCCGCGTCTGGGAACTCCTGTTGGGCGGCGAACCGTGCCCGGGCCTCGACCTGGGTCATTATTCGCTGTTCTTCTTCTGATCGCTCCTGAGGTTGGTAAGGATAGTCGTCGTTCCCGTGTAGAATTATTTCGCCGTCAAAGCTGACTTCGATTTTGTGCACGCTATTGTTTTCNTTTTTTGCTGTTGTGACCGTCTATTTCTGTTTCCATGGTTCTTACTTAAATTCGTAATCATCAGTGCTTACCGACCCAGTACCGCCAGAAGCCTCTTCGTAGGCTGCCTGGGAGTCGAGCACTTTGTTTTTGAGGTCCGAGTAGGAGCCAACGGTCAGGTCTGAGACGGCAGAGACCGTGTTGGAAATGCCGTCTCGAATCCCTTTCTTGGTCATTTGCTCGCCAGC
>NZ_AOLW01000064.1 GCF_000336615.1 Haloarcula amylolytica JCM 13557 | reverse complement strand
AGTGCGGTGACGGCGGCACCGGCCACCGCGCCGCCAGCTGGCCCCATCATCTTCCCGAGGAGTTTGCGGCCCGACCCCATTGAATCCTGTTGCATGTTCTGCTGGAGGAACTCCCCTCGCTCTTCGGCAGTAGCGTTTTCGAAAGCCGTGCCGAGTTGCTCTGGGTCGGTGTCGGCATCCATTTCTGTGAGGTCTGGCGGTGACGCTTGCCCACTGTCGTCTGCGCCTCCACCAGAACTCCNGTGTCGGCATCCATTTCTGTGAGGTCTGGCGGTGACGCTTGCCCACTGTCGTCTGCGCCTCCACCAGAACTCCCCGATTTCATTTCCGACACTGGTGCCATCTTGTATGACCCACTGGTTTGAGATGGATTCTCTGGCTGAGTAGTCTCAGTCCTGAACTGCGAATCAGTACCGCCGCCCTCCGGAGCCACTGCCGACGTGGCTGAGAGGTCCTGTGCCGTGGTGTCGGTCACGGACGACCCTGACNATCAGTACCGCCGCCCTCCGGAGCCACTGCCGACGTGGCTGAGAGGTCCTGTGCCGTGGTGTCGGTCACGGACGACCCTGACTGGGAGTCGGTAGAACCGCTCTCCATCGGGACAGTCGATGCGACAACGCCCGTTTGAGACGGTGGCGTCGGGCCTGAACCACCGGTTCCGCCGGTGCCGCCGATGCCGACTGCACCGGTAACTTTGTTTTTGCCTGCGGACAGGCCTTTTGACACTTTACCGGCAGCGGCCCCTGCAGCACCGCCGAGGGAGCCGGCAAACATCATGAAGAGCTGCACGTTGCTTAGCAGGCACATCGCAGCGATTGCCATGGCCGGCATTGCCATCTGAATCAGTGGGTTCGGCCCGCTGGCGAAGACAGCCGTCGTCGTTCCGCCCGTGCCACCGCCACTGAACGTCGAGAGCGTTCTGGTGGTGAACTTCGTGCCGACAGCGAAGATCCCGGCAACGAGTATCCCGCCCGGAATCAACATTCCCGTGGCCTTGAACAGTTGCTCAGCGAGTTCTTTGGCGTACTTGAGCGGCCCGACGTCAGCCACCCAGAAGATGATTAACAGCGGGAACAGCCCGTAGGTGAGATACACCAGGACCTGCCGGGCGACCAGAACGACGAACAGCACAATCTGAGAGAGCACCACGACGAGCAAAATCCCGATTCCGTACAGCAACATCACGAACGACCCTACGGAGGTCTGTGCGACGGGATTGCTTGGCAAGCTAGCGTTCAGATTGACGCCTTTGAGGAACAGATCGATGCTCGCGTTGGATATCGAGAACGCCCACGCGAAGGCCCCGCGACTGAACAGTGTGCCAGATCCAGGCGGATTGACGATGAACAGCGAGAGCGTCGCTGCCAGCGCGCGTGACATGAACCGGTACGGGTCCATCTTCTCGTTGTCCGGGAACAACTGGAACAGTCCCAGATAGGACAGGCCGAAAATAGTCAACAACGAGAAGTAAATCACCATCGAGAGGTCCCACATACTCTGGAACTGATCAAGCATCGACGGTTCCAGCTTCAGCATCTCGGAGAGAACGCTTGAAAACAGGATCTCAATGAGTTCGAACACTGCGTTGAACAGTTGCTCATTAATCCACTGGATGAGGCTCTCAAGCCCGACGTCAACGACCAGCAGCGGAGCTACGAATGGTACAGCCAGCACCTGGCCGTACGTTGACTCCATCTCCAGACGCTCTGGCCCCGACTCCGCCATCTAATTCACCTTTTCTCCTTCTCATATTAATATTTTCTATCTGGATACGAAATAATACGGTCAATCGGACGGCCCTCGCTGTGGTCGCGAGCCCGTTTCACTATCCGCCTCGGAATCATCCGGTTCAGCCTGTTGCGCGGATTGTGCTGTCGAGACATCCGTCAGTGATTGTGCGTTAGGCGACATCGTACTGGAAGACCGACCCGTGCCTGACTTTCCAGCTTTTCCACCCGGCTTGAAGCCGTTTTTTGCACGCTTTTTGACGCCCTTTTTGGCCTGTTTCATGCTCTTCTTTGCAGTCGCTTTGACGCCCTTCTTGACACCTTTCTTTGCCACCATCTTCCCGCCCTGTCCAGCGACTGATGCGGCAGCACTTGCACCACTTGTTGCAACCGCGGCACCAGCCTGTGCAATGCCTGTAACAGCAGTTCCGACGGCGCCCAACATCTGTGTCAGCATCAGGGTCGGGAGGACGAGAATCCCGATGATGATGACGGCCTTGATGAGGAAATTCAGCAGTACATCACCACCACCTGAGCTAGCGAACACACCGCCCTGGACTGGTGGTCCCTGCGCTGTTGGCTGGGTCGGTGGCGTCCCACCGGCGAATATCTGACTACTCCCACCGATGAGACCGAGTCCGACGGTAAATACGGCCGCTATGAGGACACCACCAGCCAACAGCATTACTGCAGTCTTGAACATCTTCGACGCGAGCTTATTCCCGTATTTCAGTGGCCCGTGGTCGACAACCCAGAGGAGGATGAGGACCGGGTACAACCCATATGTGACTAGAACTAACACCTGCCGTGCCACGAGCAGGACCAGCAAAATGATCTCAGCGAGAAGTATGACCTTGCCGATGAGGATACCTACTGCAAGCAACATAAATGGCCCGCTCAGCGCACCAGCGATTGTGCTACTCTGGAAGGAGATAGACGTGCCAACTTGACTGAGATACCATGTGGAGAGATTATTCGTGACCACAAAGGCCCACGCAAATGCACCCTTCCCAAAGAGATTCGCGCCCCCTCCCGGTGGATTTACAATCCAGATTGATGTCGTTGCAGCGAGAGCGCGAACACCGAACCGATAGGGATCCGTCTTCTCTGTGCTGGGGAACAGCTGGAACGACCCAAAGACCGATACTGCATACACTAAAAGCAGTGCGAAATGTATAGTAACGCTGATCTGATATATGGATTCCAACTGCTGGAGGTGCGCAGGACTGATGCGGAGGAACTCATCTATGATATCTGCGAATAACTTCACGATGAGATCGAATACGGCAGCGAATACGCTATTGGCGAAGTCTCGAAAGGGATCCCTGAGACCGACGAGAGCGAGTGGGGCCGGCCGTCCGGTAGCGTCGGGGCCGACAGTGAGAAGCAACTGCGTGTGTTCTCGCACAGACTGGATTCGAAACGCGAGACTCATTGGTTTCCTCCGTTACAGAATTGTCGATACGCGTCGGCTGGACAGGGTCCCGTCATAACAGATCCATGATTAGTTTGAACCCAACGAAGTCGATCATCAGCAAGGGTGTGATGAGCAAAAAGAAGTCCTGAATATACTGTGCAAGTTGTCCGTGCGTCGAAAACCTACCATCAGGCAGAGAGTCATCAACCGTGGCCCCGCCGGCAAACGTTCCGCTGGAGGCACTATCGTACGTGCTGAAATCAGTCAGCAGTGTACTTGACCAGATTAACGCTGTTACCAATACTCCAAACAGCATTAACTTCGCGCTCACTTTGATGAATTTCTCACCCATAACATTGACACGCTTCCATGGCCCGACGTTCACGAGCTTGAATGCGAGTAAGAGCGGGAGCAACGCGTATGTCACGTAGATAATTAACATACGCAGAACAAGTATCAGTATCAGGCCGAGCCCGGCGATGAGCATAAGACCCACAGCAAGTACTCCCCAGTTGTAGCCGACGTACAGGCCGACATCATCCATTACAGCCCGGGTAATTGTTACGCCAATACTGAGATCATACGATGTTTGATAATACAGCCCAGTGAGTGTGTGCGTGAAGGCAACAAAAAACGCTATTAACTCGCGTGAGATGAAAATCACTGCAAAGTACTTTGTCACTTTTTCGAGATGTAGCTGTAGGTCAGCCGAATCCGTTCCCGGGAAATACTGTGCCATCAGCAGGATGTATAGAAACGACAGGCCAGCCACTGCTACGTATGCACTGAATGAGATTTCCCAGAGTGTATTCAATATGCTAACGTCCGCCGGATTCGGGTAGAAAAGGAACATCTCATAACCGAGAGAAAATATCGCTGAAAGGGCATCTAGAAGCCCCGAAACGACGTTCGTAAGAAACCATTCGATTCCGTTTTTGAATAGTTGGTACAGGTCAGGGATGCCCGGGAAGTCAATTTGAAGGAGCAACGATGCAGGCACCACTGCATGAGTCACAGCAGCCTGCTTTATTGTCGGCTTCGGCCTTTTTTCGCTCCTGTCAGGCGGCATTTCAAATGTTCTACTCGTGTATTTAGATATTTATTCCACTAACCTAAAGGTTATTATATTCTAGCTATTACTTCGTACATATAGAGGACTGTCCCGTGAATACGGAGCGTACACTCATCTTGTTGCTGATTGCCATAGTCATTCTAAATCTGAGCTGGACAGGTGCAGTCAATAACCGGGCTGGTTCGCTTGAAAATCGTGTTGAGACTGTTGAACAGGAGCAAGCGTCTATAGCCGTCTTTGCAGGTGCGAACCAATCACGCAGCGGTGCGACATCTGCCACGTCATCATTGTATGCGTACAACACGGGCAAAGGCAAAGCAACAGTCGTGCCAGCGGAGATAGAAGCTATCCCAGCAAGCGGTATCTATCTCGATGTGTCGCCGGTCGCACATACTGCTACGGTTCAACGCTCCATCGCGCGTGCCTGGTCAGTAGCCAATGCGAGTCAGTATCCACCACCATATGATGGAACTGTCATCCGGATCAACCCCCCAGAGAGCTGGGATACTGTTGGCGGTGGGAGCGCTGCACTTTCGTTGGCATCTGGATTTGCCGCAACAAACCCTTGTATTGAATTGAACAGAAGCGTCGCAATGACCGGTGGTTTGACGCGGTCTGGAACAGTCGTTGAAGTAAAACGCGTGCGTGAGAAGGCCATTGCAGCAAAAGAACGTGGTGTTACTGTATTTGCGGTTCCGCAGGGGCAAGCGGTAAATGTAGAAGGCATTAGAGTCGTCGAGGTTGCCACCTTTGGTGAAGCGGCCAACTATACTCTGGAACGTACTGCCGAATGCCCGACTGAGGCGGCAAAATTAAACTAAGATCTCTAATATATGTTGATATATTCCAAATAGTCTAAGAAATCATTAGACTTATTTTATAGAAGATCTATCTGGATAATATGGCACAGTGGAGAGCTGGAATGGAGAGGATTGACATTAAACAAATATGCAAGGTCATGGTTCTGACCTTCGTGCTTCTTACCGTCTTCGCAAGTCCCGCCGCAGCACAGCCCGCACAGCAACAACAACTCAAAGATCAGATGAATCAGGTCGGCGATTTCCTCGCGATTGTCATCAGTGCGGTGGCAATTCCGAACGGCGCCTTCGGTGTGTTCCAGTACATGACAGCGGGCACTGACAGCGAACAGAGCGACAAAGGCCGGAAGCGAATCCGAAACTCCTTCATTGGCGTCGCTGGGGCCACCGCTGTGGTGACGGCGGTGCAGTTGTTGAACGCCCTCATTTAGGTGTGAATCAGCGGCCACATCGGTTTCAACATCATGCATCGATTCGCACAGACCACAGGGCTCATCCTTTTGGTGATTTTCGCCCTGTCGTTACCCGCACAGGGGACGCTATCAGGGGCGGAAGAGCGGGTGTTTCTCTCGGGGGATATCGATAAAGATCCAGATTCAGTGTCCGGTGACCTGAGTGATGGTGGGAAGACATTTGCGAAGATTGGCGATCTTACGTTTCGGACAAGTAAGCCACAGTACGAAATTAGCGACACCAAGCTGCATGAGTATCAACGTAATAGTTTATCTCGACTAGACACCAACGTGCGTCACTCACGGACCATGCCACAATCGGATCAACGGAACACTGCACTGATAAAAAATGCACACGTAACGCTACTTGGGATCTACGGTGGTGCACAACCTCAGTTCAGTTCTGGCTCGTCACCGATGTTCATTGGCGCCGACGGCACAGTCCTAAACCACGCTGATTATCGCGTCCCAGAAGACATTCCGAAAGACGACTGGTGTTCGGGCAAAAATTACGATACTGCTGACTGGGATGTTGACAAAGACGGGAGAGACGAGGAAGTCTACCTCGATGGCTCCCAGACGTGCAAAAAGTATGAACTGCACACGAAGATGGATCGCTGGGTTACTGTCGATGGTAAGCGTATCTCTGGGGGAGATACGATCTCTTACAGTGGACTCTCGTCGAACTCGCCCCAGCAACTCACTGTTCACGCCGAAATCACAGTCAGAGTTGAGCGCATAACAGAAAAATACGACTGGGACCCACACGGTAGATATGGCGGTGGTCCATCTGACGGAAGCTGGGAGCAATCACAGAGGGTTGATGATAGGTACCGGTTTGATCGAATCCAGGTTAGTGATAGTCAAGAAGTGGTTGTGACAGACGCGGGAGATATTGATGTGGAACAGACCGTTGTTGAAACCGAAGGTAATACCAAACATCTGATTCTTGAGATACAGGGACCACGGAACGGACGAACTGTATCTCAATCGAAACTCGAAGACCGGAAACTCTGGAGCTATCTGGCGATGGGCTCCGACCATTCAGTAGATGGCACATGGCGGACGTATTCAACACGACAGTATGATTCAGTGACGTTATATGAGCCAGATGGTGACGTTTCGACTGACCCGAGTCCGCCGCACGTTCCACAGACGCGGCTGGTTGGGATGGACAGAAAACCGACAGTGACAGCAGTGGGATCTAACTCCGATAAGATTCAGGTTATCGGACATCAGGGGTACAATGTCGACGTTTCACAATCGCTCCAAGCTAACGTGAAAATCACGCCAAGACAGCCAGTTGCATACGAACGCATTGTTATCACCGATGCGAAACAGCCTGTGACAGACTTAGTTACCATCCATGGACAACCGGTACCCGTCGATGTTGATACGCGAGTGGAGCGGCGCAAACCCAGTGTGACCATACGGCAAGTCAACTCCGGGAAGTCGTTACAGATACATGTTGAGGACCCAAAGACAGGCCAGCCTATTTCAGGCCGTAAAGTGAACCTTCAAGGGGCAGTTCCGAAGTCACCTACTGCCTCAGGTAATGCTGTAACAGATGCAAACGGAAATGTGGTGGCCACTCGTGTAAACGCCTATGTTCAGGCCACTGTAGACCACGACGACTTTCAATCAATCTCGAACGGGGCATTCTATGACAAGTCATCAGCAGAGCGTACATTCATTCCTGACGTTATATTATTATCTCGCCTCCATTCACTTGTGCTGACACTAGCATTGATAGCACCGATTTTGTTCTTGTACGGTTACATCCGGCACTTTGGCTTCTTCGAGTGAGTTGTCTCAGATCATTACTCGTTCAGTTCGAACACGACTGAAAGGGGTTGCGTGTATATTCATTTACCGTCAGTTCATGTGACAACCCGACTGCACAGACAATTATACGGTGTTCGGTGAGATCTGCTCCAGTGGATAGTGGCGCTTGGCTCGGAAAGAACTGCTCAGATCGCCGTGTGAGCGGCTGAGGCTTGTTGCTTCAAATCTGGTATCATTCCACCCTAGCTCAGAGGGCGCTTCAATACAGCAGTGGGATCTGCTGAAGAAGCTATCATTCGATATACGCGTGAAACAAACTGACAAACTCGGAGTTTGCTGAAGAGCGCTACTGTATAGGCAGTCGGGGGACAACAATACTTCGTCGGAGATATCACACTTTCACCGAGAAAGGGTCGCCACCAACGAAGACCATACCACTGGACTATCGGGGCCAGACAATGCCTCCGTGGGTATGTGCTGGCTGCCATCCGCTATAAGAAGGAGTCACCGGTGAAAGAATGAATGTGATAAGCGTTGCTTGAACTCTCGGAATTACTCCGTTCCAAGCCTGTATATCGACGAGGGGCCATCGCTATTATTGTCAGGATAGAGCGCTGGAAGCGTTCATATTGAGAATCTGCTCGACTGCCTGCTCTTCGTGGTCCGGAATATCTCCCCAGTCAATAAGATCGTTATCGTACAAGAAAGCCCACACGTTCATATCACCATCTATGACGTGGTGCTCGAAGTCATTCGACATCACCCGCATTCGCATTTTCCCGGCATCAGACACGGAAAGAAGCGACTCAGAGTAGTCCGCCGAGTTCCCGGCTTGAGCTTGCAGCACGAAGTCCCGTTCGCGCGGTGTCAAGTCAAGGGCATCAATGGCCTCCTCGCCGATGTCTTGGTGTCGCATCAGTGCTCGAATGTCACACTGGTCGTAGATCTCTTTGGCCTTCGGATCAGTCATGAACTCGTCGACAGTTTGACTGATAAGCGTCAGACCACTTCCGTAATGGCGACTGTGCCGAGAAAACAGGTTCAGCATGTCCAGCGCCTGTTCGTGACCGAGCATATAGTGCGCCTCGTCGATCATCACGACCATCTTTCCAGTATTGGCCTTTGCCCGCTGGAAGAGCCAGTCGAGCACGATATGCATAATCAGCCCTTCGTTTGACCCATCAGCAACACTCGAAAGGTCAAACTGAACAACCCGGTCCTGCAGATGAACGTTTGTGTCTCCATTGAGATTTGCCCGCTGTCCTCCCTTTTTAAACTCCTCCAACCCAAGGAGAACACTTTGAGCATAGTCTGCGAGCCGTTCAGCTTGTTCGCGGTCCTCGATACTGGTTTCGGTATTGATTGTCGTAATCTCTGACTGAACGGTTTCTGGCACGTTGAGGAACTCACTGGGTGGTGAACCATTTGCCATTCGTGCAAGAACGTCTAACACGTCCTGAATTACAGGGCTTTGCTGGTTGTGCGTACTAACGTCTTTGGTAATCCCTCGCTCAAGGTATGCGTAGCGGATTGCACGGCGGAGCACGCCCTCTTCTTCTTTACTGAGCTCTCGTTTTCCCTGGAAGTGTGACTCGAACAATCCCATTACACTCCGGATTTTGTCGTCGTATGGGTCCCCTTCAACGTCATCAATATTGTCGACTTGTTTGATATCGAGAGGGTTGATTCGTGACCGCCCGTCGATGGTCACACGCTGGCCGTCCACAGCTTCGACAACATCACTGAAACCACCGACGGGGTCAATAATCAGGACTTCTGTCTCCGGATCCATCATCAGGCGCCGCCACAGAGTAAGCTTGGCCAGATATGACTTTCCAGACCCAATTTTCCCAGAAATTAACATATTATGCCCCGACTGTTCGAACCGGTCAACAACAATTGGTGCGTTTGTTGACATATGGAACCCCATCAGGACACCGGTCGATTCCACGACTGACCTATCGGTAAAGGGGAACGCAGTACCCAATGCATCAAGATCCATGATCTGCGTGTTCCGGATCTGATCATTTGCTAATGGCGCCATCGACTGTTGTGCCTGTAGCTGCCGGTCGTAGAGTGTCGTCACCTTTGCGTTCACTTGTGAGAGAATCTGCTTGAGTTCCTGTGTGCCTTCGTTGAGGGTGTCCTCGTTGTCAGCCAAAATCTCGAAATACACCCCGAAGTCGAATAGCTTCGTCGACCCCTCTGTTAGCCCCTCTCGGAGACGTTCAACGTGTTGCAACTGGTTCTCTTCTTCGATGGTGTTGAGCTTCCCGTCGCTCTTCTTCCGCCGGATCTGCGAGGTAAGCCGCGTTGCCCGAACATTGAGTTTCTGTTGCATCTTGTCAGAGTCGCGGGGAAAAATGTGATAGGACAAGCGGAGCTCGGTTCCATTGACTGACAGCCCGTTGGTGAACAGCTTATCCAGCCAGCCGGGGGCCACACGACTCGGGTAATCAGCGATGATAAGTGATCGAGCGTACTTTTCAGCTCCTTGGTCTCCGAGCCGTTTGATATAACTCTTTGATTCGATTATTCGCTCAGGAGACACAGCCAATCCGGCCGATTCAGAGCGCTCAATAGGATCATTGATTACCCCCGTCCGTCCGTTTTGATCGCTGTTTTGATCTCGTTTGACATTTTCAATATAATGTGACAGCTTTTCTTGAGTAATCGTTTCGTCTGACTGTTGTAGCCGGCGTGCGGCCTCAGTCACTACGTCGTCGTCGGCAGTATCGACTGAGGTCTTGGAGCCGTTGGAACCCAGCATTGAGGAAAGCGTGGTGCCTGCTGTTGCCGATTGTCTTCCATCCTGAGATAGAACCTCTGAAATAGCGATTCCAGCTGCCCCAAGTATCATAGCCCCGCCAAACAGCAATCCGAAAGATGGCCAGACGCCATACGTGTTGACCACCCACTCGAACCCGAACAGTGCATACACGGATTTCGTCATTGACGCGATGCCGCCAGTCTGGAACATTATCAGGTGTTGCATAGGAAATTCAGTCCTCCATGTAGGCAGTCAGTGTCTGCTCGTCCCCAGACTCAACAGAATACGGACCATTCAGGAATACGTCATTAAGGGGTTGTTCGTTGTTGTAATAGTGGTATAGCACGCTCATGACTTGGTCACGGTCATCTAGACGCTCAGTCTGTACATCGAACCGCTGGAGCGCTCGCTCAACTCTATTTAGACGCGTATCAAGCTCCCGAAGGCATTGTTGCTTACTGATATTTCTGTTGTCTGAACTGCCGAAGAAGTCGGCTATTGGTGCCAATGGACCGAACTTATCAGCGGCTGTATCCAGTAATCCAGAGTCAGCGTTCTGGAATTGGTTTATTTGTTCGGCCGATATTGGAATCACGATGTAGAATCGTCGCTGTTTCATATCGTTATCGAGAATAAAACGCTCAAGCCAATTCGGATACAGCTGACGACCCAAATTTACCAGTTTGCTATCAGTTGGTCGATTCCGGTCCTCAGAGATAACATCATTGAGCCGGTCAACGTGATCGGAAATATCGAACTTTGTTGGATAGGCAACTATCTGTATCGGGAAGTCGAGTGTTGCAAGGAAACTCGATTTGAATGCCTCGATAATTTCGGACTTCTTTTCTTCCGTATGTATCGACCACGAACGAGGTCGAACCTCAGTAATGCCGACGTACTCGTCCTCATCCTTGACAATCATCCCGGCACCATTGACTCCAGTTGGGAGGTAGTCGTCTTTAGATTCGAGTACAAACTCGAAATCAATCAAATCCTGCGCGTAGTTTGGTATCGCTAACGCTCCTTGCTCTGTCGAATCGGTCTGCTGGGGTGGTGCAATTACACTCGTTTCTGTCGCAGAATCTGCAACCCCGACTGCCCCGGAACTGTCGGTCTCAGTCAGACTCTCCTTTGAGCCTCTGGCTGGTGAATCTGCCCGACCTGACTCGTGATGAGACTGACTGTCGGTGGTCGCCGATACTCCGTCGAAACCGGATCCGGTTTTTTCAGATGTTGCCTCCTGTACTTCTGTGTCATTGTTCATAGCTGGCTCGTCCCTGCCGCGTTCTTCTGATTTCTCAGTCGCCGTTTCTTCGCCCCCTGCAATTCCGGAACCTGATTCCTTAGGTGTCATAGTGTTATTGTGTCTTGTCGCCGCTAATTATGCCTGCCTGCTGTCCCTATCCGAGTTGCTCTCATTGCCAGTGTGACTCGACTCATTCTGGTAGGGAATGGAGAGCGTGTCAGACACGGATGTATCCCATTCAAAATCTTCCTCACACGTTTCTGACTGAATTTGCGACGCTGTGTGAACGCGATTCTTGATTGGCACAGAATCGCGTTCACGCGTTCGCGGTTTCAGGTAATACTCGTTTGGTGTAAGTCGTCGCTTAATTGCTGCAGGAGCCCATTCAAGTGGTTTCTGACCCTCAGGTGTTCTGATTACGACTGCGATCACACCAAGAAGAGACACCCCAATCAACGCCAGAGTAGCCACCAGCGGAATTTGGTCTATGAACAGGCTGGGAAATACCATTACAAGCGGTACTGAGCCAAGTATGACTAACTCATCAAATGTCAGTCCCATGAAAACGTCTGTCCGGAGAATCTCTCCCGGAATCGGTACCGCTTTCATCTATACTTCTTTACGAAGTTCCTAAATTAATAAATTTTCCCGTTCAAATTTATCTTCTTTCATCCCGTAGGATTACTCACTAACTCGGTGGAGGACACTACCCCGCTGCCATCGTACTCTTCACGCTCCATCGCCCACTTGTACTCACCACCATGCGTCGGCCACCCACCACACACCAGAACCTGTTCGGTCCCTGCGACGGGTACCGTCAGCTACCAATCCCGAACCGTGACCGCGTAGCCGTGCTCGACAAATGCCTGCTCGCACGTCGTCGGTGATCGCCTAGGTGGCCAACTGGCCCCAGTCACAGCCTATCATACCGTCCAGTGAATCCGATATATACAGACCAGCACAATTAAGCGGTATGTACAATATCTACGTCAGCAAGCTCCAGAAGAGGCTCCGTGTCGAAATCATTCTTATTGTGGGTGATAAAGGTACCACCCTCGGTGTGTGCAGTTGCGAGGTTCAAGAGGTCGACAGGGTCAAGAGAGATATCTTGCGACTGTAGACGTTCTTCGAGATAGGCGGCTTCAAGCGCAGTGTTCCCGGTGAAGTCGATGATGCGGTCCAACGTCGACGTGAGGCGCGTTCGTGCGCGTTCCATCTCCGACCGACTGCTACAGGAGCGGTAGAACTCGAAGGCGACGAGCGACGGGATTGTCCACTCCTCACTACGATACTGCTGTAGGTGGCTGACAACTTCAGGGTCAGGGTTCGCACCGCCGACTTTCACCAATATGTCGTTGTCCAGTACGATCATTCGTCACTGCGACGGTCCAGCGATTCGTTCAGTTCCTCGTGGGTCTCACGCATATCGTCTGCAAGACTTCCATCATCGAACTCACTGAGGAACCCAGCCATCTCCTCTACGTCTTTCTCGCTTCGGCTAAGGCGGTCCAACAGGTCGTTGAAGCTTTCGTCGTCCCGCTTCAGGTCACGCAGTCGTTCTTTCACTTCGTCGGTGACTCGAATAGTACTCATGTGTATACGTTGTGTACAAACTGTTGGTATCTCTTTCGGTGACTGAGAGAAGTAGTCCGTTGTGTGGTGAGATGCCGGCGGCATCGTACCCAGATGTACCACCTCCGCGCTCTCGTCACCCCCTTCGAGGAAGTCGACCAACCACGCCACGCCAGAACCCGTTTGGTCGCTGCGACAGGTGCCGCCGATCCCACATGACTGCATACCTCGCTTGACGAAGACCTGCTCGCACATCGTCGATGATCGCCCGGGTGGCCCACCTGCCTATACCCGGTACTCCCTGCTGAATGGAAGCTGTCCGAGGCCGGTAAGCACCAGCAGCGCTTAATTAGAAATTGAGAGGGACTACATCTAACCGTTTCAGCGAACGGGCGCTTCGGTCGTACTCTGGCAGTCTGACGACGCGGACTCACCCCTATTTTGTGACCCTCCACCGGGTGAGAGGCGTTCCAGAGAGAGCGTCTTGACCACCAGCTATGTCAGAGAAACAC
>NZ_AOLW01000063.1 GCF_000336615.1 Haloarcula amylolytica JCM 13557 | reverse complement strand
TCGAGCGTGTCGTGGATGCTGTCCTTCCCCGCGTTCTGGACGCGCTTCCGCATCGTGAAGTAGCGGTGACGCTCGAACTTGATTTCGGGAAAGTCGATAACAAGCGTGTTCTCGACGCCATTCTCGGACAGGGCGGTCAGAGCCACGTTGTCCTCGTTCACGTCCACACCGACGACTGTCCGCGAGTTCTGCTTGTCACGGACAGTTTGCTCGGTGTTAGTGACGTTTACGTGCAACTCGGGGTTGTCGTCGTGGAACAGGGCTTCCGCTGTCCCAATTTTCCACTCGTCGCTCGTGAGTGCGTTCTTGAGAATATCGAGGTGGGCGTCATCACCTTTGAGAACGCCTTTGACGTGTTTGTACGGCTTCGCGCTGATTCGGAACGCCACGTCGCCGTCGTCGGTGAGCGACAGGTTGTACCCCTCCTCGTAGTTCGCTCGGAGGGGGTACGCGCCGTCCTTGGTGTGGCTCGGTTGGCCGAAGTCGTCGTATTCGTAGTAGTTCTCTATCGCACCGAGTGCCTTCGCAACGACACGCTGAGTAGTGTTCTTCACGAGGTCAGCGTCGTCGGCTACCCTGTCGGGAATGGCGTTCCAGTCCACGCCTTCTTTGGCGAGTCGGATGGTTTCGTTGTACGCCCACCGCGCTTCGAGGGTGGCGTCGTACAGCAGGCTCTCGTTGTCACTCTGGATGTTGAGTTGGAAGTCCAGCGTCTTGACGAGAGCCTGTCCGTCGGTCATTCGCTCCAGTACAAGCGTAGTAGTGTGATTATCTTGAATGCCAGCCATCCACAGTGAAAGTGGAACACTTACCTGAGCTTACGGCCTTCACCCCCGGGGTCAAGCCCCGAGGCACTCGGCCTGCTCCGCCTGTAGANTCCACAGTGAAAGTGGAACACTTACCTGAGCTTACGGCCTTCACCCCCGGGGTCAAGCCCCGAGGCACTCGGCCTGCTCCGCCTGTAGATAGTGTAGCGGTCTGGAACGTACTGGTGGCCAGGTGAAAGCGTCGCGATAGCCTTCGACAAGAGCCGCGCCGAGAACAGTGAGTCGCCGTTGTGGTTCGACAGGCGGCCGGATTGCAGTGGCTCCCAGCTATCGAACTCGTGGTCCGCTGGTGGCGTCAGTGTCGTCCGGGCTGTCGCGATCAGGTAGTCAGCCCCGTCGACAACTTTGGCGGCGGTGTTCGTTACATCTGGAATGAATTCCACATTACCCCCGAAGTCGGTCATCGGCTCGTTGTCCCAGCGCAATGCTTCTGGATGGCCGGCGACCGGCACCGGCGGGCCTCGGAAGCCCTCGCTTCGGATATGGGATTTTGCTTTGCTCTCGCAACCGAATGTCTCCCCGCAGGTGCACTCGAACGATTCGTCGTTGCGATAGTAGCCGTCGGTATCCTGTGAGCGGACGAGTTCACCGTCATCGTCCATGTAGATGGTNTTCGTCGTTGCGATAGTAGCCGTCGGTATCCTGTGAGCGGACGAGTTCACCGTCATCGTCCATGTAGATGGTGTCGACATACCCCCACGAGTATGACGCCTCGATCTCGTGTTCTTGATCTGGCTTGCTGAAGTCGAACCCGGCTTGCTGGTCTGGCTGTCTGTCCTGTGTTTGAGTCGGATCAGTTGTAGTCATCCTCTCACCCGACAGAGGAACAGAAAATCGCCCGATACAGCGTATTAACCAACAGAAGCGATGATACTAACCGGCTGTTGGTTAAGTGTTGTGAATACGGCCTCTTTGTTCATCCAACTGGCTGAAACAACCGGTCAGTGAGCGTGCTTATTGAGGATACCCAAAAGGTTCAGCCACAGTCGCTCACGGTGCTGTCTCTCTATAGATTTGCTTGATAATCTCCGGGGGTTTATTGAGCGTGTGCTCGTTAAATTGTCCTTTGCTCCCTTGGTGTTGGTTCCGTGACTCGGTGATTTCAAGAAATGACAGTTCCTCCAAAAGTTGTCTCACACGCTCATGGGTGACTGGATCGACAGCGTGCTCATTGCAGAGTTTTTTGTATGCATCTAATACCTGCGAGGTCCGGAACCACCCTTCATCAGAATTACTAATTGTAAGCGCTGCGAGTGCTCCGATAACATGCTGGGAATGGGCTGGCAAGCCCGTAATAAGGTCGCGAAGCCGTTCAGCTTCAGCCATCTCGCGTACTTTTGGAACATCTTCTTCTGAGATAGTATCATAACCGTTTCGTATGGCGTATTTGCCGAGTGAAAACAACAGTTCAATACCCTTTCGGGCGTCGCCATGTTCTTTCGCAGCGAGAGCTGCCACCCGGGGGATGACTCCCTCCTCAATCACCCCTTCGTGGAAGGCGTCTGATCGGTTCCTAAGAATCTCCCGTAATTGGTTGGCATCGTATGGGTCAAACACGTACTCTCGATGGCCGAACGAACTTTTTGTCCGCTCGTTCATCTGATTCCGGTAGTCAATCTTGTTCGAGATTGCCACGATACTAATGGGTATATCTATTGAACCATTTTCTCGAGCCCGAGAAAGAATCATCAGTGGGGAATCATCGCGAAGTCTGTCGACTTCGTCGAGCGTAATGGCAACACCATCGTAGTGCTGGTTAAGGATCGACCATAGCCGCTCATAGTATTCATCAGTCGAAATACCGCGGGACGGGAATTTGACGCCGCTTTCAGGAGGGTTGATGCGACGGCCAATATTGCGCGGGACTCGGGCAGGACCGTCAGTTTGTGAACAGTTTATATAGGCAGTTCCAACACTGACACCACGACGGTCAGCCTCTGCTTCGACTCTGCCCATTACATGTTTAGCGACAAGCGACTTTCCTGTTCCCGTTTTTCCGAAGATCAGCACCGAACTGGCCGGTTCACCAACAACAAGAGCCCCAATCTCGTGAGCTACCTGTTCAATTTGTTCGTCACGGCCTATAATGCGGTCGGCGTCAGGGACGTGATCCGTGTCGACGAGGTCTCGGTTCTTGAAAATCTCGTTCCGATGCTCCACGACAGGAGCGTCGAAAAGGGGGTCGCCCCCTTGGTCCCCTGCATCTGGCATATCTCGCATATCTTATTGATGGCACAAAAACCTATGGACCTAGTTTGGAGTGAAGATGGTAGTTTTAGCTCCTCATCACTAATTCTATTGGATATTCAATTGACTCCAAATCTATCGGAACACACTGGATTTGGAGTGTACTGGGTGGTTGTATCATATGCCATCAAAATGCAGTCAAAAGGTCCTCAGATTCTGCTGTTGATGAGACATCTCTGTGGAAGATTGGATAAGAGTCGATACTGGGTGTCCATATCTGAAGTCTATTCTAGGAGTTGGGTAAGAAGCGGTCAACACACACACCGGATTTGGAGTCCAGAAACGCGAGAGGCTGGGGACAAGCTCTCGAAGTATGTTTACCGATGTGGCTGGACTCCAAATCTGGTGTCTCCTTCTAGTCTAGTCTAACTAGAATTTGAAAGGAAGGGAAAGATGAGACAGCACACTGACTTCTCCCACGACTGAAGTCGTGGGGTTCTGCTGGCCACAGACCAGCCCCGTCACAGACGGGCATCCCCACGCGGGAGTTCGCCGGTCGGATGCCGGCGTTCTGAGCCAAGCCAGTGTGGCTCCCGGGCCGGACAGCGGCTTTGGAAGGCTTGCCCGGACCTCGGACAGGCCACCCTTCGGGCGGCCTGCCAATGAAGCTTACGCGCTTCATCCCACGAGTGAACTCGTGGGCTTTGGCGCTGTTACCGCTGTAAGTACAGCTTCCGTAAGCGCGGGACTCAAGCACACTCATATTGAGATATCTCGACTCCAAATCTGGTGTGTGTGTAAAATCCCCCATCAGGGGTCTGCTCGTGATTTCCTCCCAGGTATAGACTCCAAACTTGGTGTGTCTGCCGCTAAACTTGACGTTTAATTCTTGGGCTGTATTGACCGAAAGCTCTGTCACAATCTCGTGAATAAGACAGCCGTATTCGCAACGACCGTTAAGACGATGACCACCGTTTCAGGTCGCTCTGGGCGTTGGTCTGTCCACGGAACGACAGCCGGTCAGCCATTGGAACGCTCACCGCTTCGCCGTTGCGAGCCACGTAATTATTCAGATATCGGTGGTCATCGTCGCTGTAGCTGCCGTCCTTGTTTGGCTCGCTGTCGGGCGAGACGTAGATGATGCTAAACGCCGGCAAGCCAAACGCTCGAGTTTGCGAGATTTGTAGCACCATCGCGTCACCGGGCCCGTGGCAGTCAATGAGGTCCCCACGATGCAGTTGCTCCCCGAGCGGCGTTCGAGTGGCTTCCGACCGGGAAAGTCGCTGTCCGTCGCGATGGGAGTTCCACGGCTCAAGGAGATCTAGCTCTTGATCTGGGCAGATCCGTGCTGTGGAATCGTCGATCAGCTCCACGACGTACGGGTTTTGCTGGCCGAAGTGGTACTTGTAATCCGGAGACCGCCGGGCTCGCTCGATGTGGGTCTCTACTGCTTCGGCTGCCATCTCCCGGGTTGGGAACAGTCCTTGCCAAGAACAGTGGTTGTCCGAACAAACAGCCAGAAAGCCAGTCTCTGTCATCCGGATCACCTCTCGGTCCAGTGGCGCGTCGACGTGGATATCCGCATCTCGGTCGATATCGCAGGTTTGCGTGCTATCCATTTTGCCCTCCCTCCCCGCCGTCAGTTTCAAGACTCGTCTGCCTCGTGGCAAGGAACCGCTCAGGGACGTTCTCGAATGCATCCAGCCCAACCTGCTCGGTTCCCTCGACGTCGACGCCGCTATGACTGGTTTGCCACGTAGCAGACTCGCGCTCAAAGCCGCCGTCGAAGGCTGAAAGCTCTGCTCGACAAGCGGGCTTTGCAGTTGCTTCAAGTTCCTCAGTGCGGTCTGAAAGCCAGCTCATCTGGTCGAACATCCCGTCGAAGTTACGCTCCTGGAAGGGGAGGCGAACTGTCGCTTTCGGGGGAAGAGCAGTGTAGGTGTCTCGCCCAGTCCGAATCGCAGTTGGCCGGCCGTCGAAGATGTCGCGCTCACGCAGCGCGTCGACGTAGTCGCTGCCGGCCAGAACGACCAACTCCCGACAGGGGGACTCCTGCTGATCGGCAGCGTATGGCCGCCGGAGCCAATCGCCCAGCGATGAGTGGACACGGAGCGCCCACTGATCTAGTCGGCTCTCAACTCGGTCCCCTGACGGAAGCCGGTAATGTGGCTCTCCCTCGATGGGTTCGCCGCGCAGGTCCTCAATGGTCGTATCATACGGAGCGACCGTCTGCCGGGGCATCAAGATCCCGTGTTCTGCAGAGAGAACCGCCCAAGTGTTCGCCCGTCGGTCAGCAGTTCGAGCCCACTGGACAGCTGCCTCGGCATACGATCGTTTGACCGAGAAGTACGAGGATGTATAGAGATCTCGAGCTGCAACTGGCTGGTCGGTTTTCGCGTCGCCGCATCCGATGAGTACGAAGCGGCCACGAGTTCGCTCAGTCTGAGTGGTAGTCATCTGTTTCCCTCACCCCACCAGGGAGTCACAAAACTCTCTGAGGCTGTCCGGTCGGCTCTAGCCGTGGACCTCAGTGGGAGTGAGTCCTGCCCGGTATTCCACCCTGTCTCGTTCGTGTTGGCTCCGGTACGCGAGCGTCTGTCCGTTCTCGTACTCAACGACAATCGCATCCTCAAGGCCACTCACAGTTGCTCTCGAACCGTCAGCAGCCCAGACAGGGTCCATCGGTTCCGCTGTTAGCGGGCTCCGGTCTTTCTCCGTAGTCGGCCACACCCCCCGCGATTTCCAGTATGACCGGATGTGTCGCAGGCTCTCTCGAACCGTCTCCCGGATCGAGAGGTGGTCTGCATTGCCGTAGCCGTATGGTGAGAAGTACTCGCCGTGAAGCGCCGCCAGATGAACCCCGTTCCAGTCGACGCCAACGATATCGGCTGGTTCCTCACCGGTCACACGCGGCTGTGTTAGCTCCTCGATCACCGGATACTGCTTCGTGGGACTTGCCCCCAGCAGATGCACGCGCCGCCCTCGCCAGTCCACAATATCCGTGTACTCGTCGGCGGTCTGGTCGGAGTAGCCCATCGGNGGACTTGCCCCCAGCAGATGCACGCGCCGCCCTCGCCAGTCCACAATATCCGTGTACTCGTCGGCGGTCTGGTCGGAGTAGCCCATCGGATAGCCCAAGATGATGTCGTCGTCGATCACGTCGATTGCGTCGCGGCACTTCGGGACGATGATAGCCTCCATGTCCGGAAACTTCCGTTTCAGCTCCCGTGCGGCTTGGTTGTACCGACGTACCTCCTGCCGGTCGTATGCGTCGCCGAGCATCCCGACCGATGGCTCGTACTGCTCGAAGCGCTCAATGTACCGGTCCAAGTCTGGATTCCGGAAGTCGTTGTCTAGAATCTCAATCGGGACGTCGACGTTCCGAAGCGAGGACTGGTAGGTGTAGTCCTCGCGAACGCCGACGGCGAATCCAAGCCGGTAAGCATCGATTACGAACGGTTCCCGGTGAAGGAACCCGATATACTCAGCCTGCTGTGCATCGCCGACAGCCGCCGCTGACCAAGAGTGTCGAGCCTCAGAAGACATGAACAACACCGAGCGCGCCCACTTGGCGCGCCCAGCTGGCAGGCGCGGCAAAAACTACTTTCTCGTGTAGATTACCCCATCTAAGTCAGGGAACAGGCCACCGACGGTATGGCGTGGAGAGAACCCAGAAAGCCCTTCACATATAGGATCACATTCCAAATGATGCCCTCCAGGCGCGAACTTCTCGGCGGCCTTAGTGGCGTGGCTCTCATCGGAACCGCCGGCTGTCTCGAATCCAGCGAATCACAGTTCTCACCCGGGAGCGATACGACGACTGACTGGCCAATGCCCCGCCACGATCCCCACAACACGGCGTTTACACCCGATGCCGTGGCACCCCGAACGGACGTCCGAGAGCGGTGGGCCACCGATATTGGTTCGGATATCAGCACGCCGGCCATTGCGGACGGGATAGTCTTCGCACCGGATGCAGAGGGACTGCTCGCGCTCGATGGAGACTCGGGTGAGGAGTTATGGCAATTTGCACCGACCCAGCATCCTTGGCCCTCACCGCCGGCGGTCCACGACGGGATCGTCTACGTTACGACGAGCGATGATGACACGGTTTTCGCTGTCGATGCTGACACTGGCGATAAGCTATGGTCTCTGACTGGTGCCGGCCACATCCACAGTCCGCCCCATCCGATCACCGGTCGACTCGTCAGCGAACCGTTCGTACTCGTCGCAAACGACGATGGGACCGTTCGCGCGCTTGACCCAGCGAACGGTGACGAGCACTGGCAGATCGATGTATTCGGTGCGGTTAGGACAATGGCGTTCCGCAGCCCTCGATTATATATTGGTACTGTCGGCGGCGAGGTGTATGCATATTCCCTCAATGGCACCGGAGAAGAACCGGGAGAACGCTGGCGTCGTAAAGTAGGGAGCCAGATCGAAGGAATAGTACCGACGGACAACGGCATCGTTGTCAGCACGTTCAGTGGCCCACTCCAGAACCTACAAGATGGAGCCAACGCCGGCATCAACGACTGGATAGCCACCGAGAGCCACACCGGATCACCGCCCGTCCACGCTGGGTCGTGGGTATACAGTACGGGCTGGGACTCACTTTCGTCGCTCCGCGTCTACGACAAGAACCGTCACTGGCAGGTGAGCGCAGACTTCGATAACGCGGCCCCTGTCGCGGCCGGCGACACCATCTATGCTCCGGTGAAAGGTGATGTTCACGCATTCGATCTATCAGGTGGTGTCGGGGTCGGAGGAATAAGGGTTGGTGCAACACGATGGACTCATACCATCGAGAGTGGTGGTATTCAGGGACTTGCCGTCGGTGATGGGGCGCTGTTCGTCGCCTGTGAATCACACAACGAGGACGATTCGACACTGGTCTGTCTCGAACCACCCTGATTCTCGGCAGTTCTTCACAGAGTTGTACGGAGAAGATACATTGATTGATACCCGGTATCGGAGATTGTTCCCACCTCATAGGTGAGATCTGATTGGCACTCAGTTGTCCTTCGAGCCTTGCGGGAAATCATGTCATGCGGAGATTTTTCAGTCATAGATGTGGCCACTTTGGATCGGAGGCTCGTCCGTTTTCGTTATTCTTGAACGGACCTGATTGATATCCGTGGGAACCTACCAGAGGCGTCGTGGTATCCCCTGTGGCGTTCCGTCGCTTCAACGAGTACGTCGCGTGCAAGGCCAGAGAACAGGACGTAACAGCTGTCCGAGTGGACTCCCGGAACACGTCGAAGAGGTGTTCGATGTGTGGGTTTACTGCTCCCGGCTGTGGTATCGGTGTTGAACGCATACTTGACTCTCTCCACCCAGCAAGGAAGACACAAAAAACGGCTCTCAGGCACGTCTGGAAAAGCACGACCGACTGCTCAGCTGGCACCTTCGACGGCGTCGATCAAATCCGCCGCAGTCGCTGAGATACGGTCCAACCGGTCCCGAAGCGTCTCTGGTGCGTCGCCGTCCCACGCCGCTAAGTAGAACGCCGAGTTGTCGGGGTCCAGCCCGAAGTGACGACTGACCACGTAGGCGACTGCCTCAGCCTCGACCTCACGCTTCGACCGCTCCGCCTCATCCTCGACATTGAAGTGAAGGTCTGCATGGGCGAACTCGTGAATCAGTGTACTCGCGAGGGCGGCCCGATTGTCTCGGTCGACCGCTTCGACCATCGGATTCGTCGTCATGACGTTCCGACGCTCGCAAACGCCCCGTGCAGACCCATGCTCCCACTCCTCTGAAGCGACGATTCTCGCGTCGACGCCGATCTCGTTGGTCGCGTCCAAGAGGTCCTCGACAAGTCCATCCGGGTCGCCGTGAGCTTCTGTCTCTAGTTCGGGAAGCGGCTCGCCCTCAGTCTGGGAGATATCGAACACCGACGTTGGCCGGAACCCGACTAGCCCTCGCCGCCACTGTTCGGGCTCTGTCTCGTCGTACTCGCAATCTGAGTTTTCGTGATACGACGGCGAGTTCCCGCATTCGGGGCACTTCTTCGTGATGATCGGAGCCCAGATCCAGATCGCGTCCTCGCCTTGCTGGACGTACCGGTCGAACTCGTCTTGCCACGTATTGTAGCCGGCGACTCGCGTTGCCTCAGGACACTGGAGCTTGATGAGTAGCGTGTTCCGGGCCGAGTAATCGTGGAACTTCGACTGCACATCGAGCCACTGCTGGAACTGCTCGCTGGCCTGCGCTTCGTCGGTGAGGTCGGCAAGATCCTCGACCCACGCATCGAGTTGGTCGCGCATCTCCTCGTCCCGGGAGTCCGAATCGTCGAAGGTGCAAGTGGTCTGCTGGCTGGACTGCTCTGGCGTGTCTGACTGTATCGTTGACATCGGTCTATCTTCGGGACGCACTCTCGGGCACGCCCCCGCACCTCCACTGGGGGACAGAAAATTCGCTGTTTAATTTAAGACACATTGATATCGTGTCTCCCCAGTCTACGATGCTTCGAGTTGTTCAGTTCAGGTGGCGCTCACAGCAGCTGAGTAGACCACCCCAATCCGAGTGAGTGGGTGGCTAACTCCTTCAACGCTGGACTAAATAGCGTAAAACAGTAGTGAAGATTCCCAATGCAGTACCTGCAAGAAGGCTGAACTGCAATGAGCTCTCGTCTACTAAGAGGACGACCGTGACGCAAAGAAACGCTAGGATCCCAATAACTACGCACTCAGCTCCTAGCCCGAATCGGCTCCGAAAGAATTGATTGCTAGTGGTTTCACTCATTGCTATCTGATATATATCTCTGCAGACAAGTCCTTTACGTGTGCTATATGTGTGTTTGTGACAATTGATTCTTTCCGAAAGTAGTTAACGCAAATAGATAGTCTTGTAGCTCGTTCTGTTGGCTTAAGAGTCTAACAAACGCGAATCCGCTACTCCTCGCCTCTAGCCTCCCAGCCCTTGTGGAAGTACACCAGCGCCATGTCGGAGTCAAAACACTGCCCGGACGGAACGTGCTGCAAGACGTTTTGTTCTGGAATCGGTTCGACCACTCCCTCATTGAGTAGACTGGTAACGACCTCACGCCCTCGTGGCTCGTCGATCTCGACGGTATCGGGACGCTGCCGGTCACGGTCCTGTGCGATCTGTTCACGCTCAAAGCGTTCGTAGTCTGGAACGGTCTGGTCCATAGAGGAAAATCCTCACCCAGCCGGGGAGACACAAAAATAGCGCTAACCAACAATGGAGGAGTATGGCGGTCGGTGTTGGTTAAGACACACCACCGTTTCTGCAAAACGCTCGAAGCTGAGTCAGTTCGGGAGCTTCGGCGCGATCACGAACTGCATCGCTCCATCGGCGTCGGGGAACTCCGATTTCAGCACGAGTGGCACCCCGTCTCCGATATGTAGAACCCGATTCGTGCCGTCTGGCAGGCCAGCATTTGCCGATTTGACCAGCGACGAGTCAAGTTTCACTGCGACATCCGNCCGATATGTAGAACCCGATTCGTGCCGTCTGGCAGGCCAGCATTTGCCGATTTGACCAGCGACGAGTCAAGTTTCACTGCGACATCCGCGGGCTCGAAGGCGATGAGATCGGTGTCGTCCCACCGGTAGGTCATGCTGTCAGTGTCGCCGTCTGCGGCAAACCGCACTTCTCCGGCATCGGCGTCAACAGAGAGGGCAAACCGGTCGGCAAGCATATCGGCTGCGTCGAGACCGAGCGAGATATCGTCTGGACTCAGGTGGACAGTCGCCGGGATGTCGATATCCGGCATCTCGACAGGGTAGCGGAGCGATTCAACCGCATCAAGCTCGATGGTGCGCGTTATCCCGTCGATGTTGATTTCTAGTGTGCTGTTTGCCGCATCGAGTGCGAACTGTGCAAGGTCGCCTGCATCGCCGATTGAGAGTGCATCGCGAACTCGTCCGACATCCACTCCTAGTGTCCCTCTCCCTGCATCGAAGGAGTTGAACGAACTCCCAGAAACACGCAAGTCGACCATCGCGTGTCCCTGCAGGTCAGCCGCCCGGATGGCGATTCCCGACTCTGTAATTCCTATCCGTGTCTTGTCTGNTGAACGAACTCCCAGAAACACGCAAGTCGACCATCGCGTGTCCCTGCAGGTCAGCCGCCCGGATGGCGATTCCCGACTCTGTAATTCCTATCCGTGTCTTGTCTGCGACCGTGCCAGCCGCCGCGAAAATCCGCTCAAACAACTGGACCTCGCCACTGATCTGCAGATGCTGCGGGGCATCGAGCGACAGGAGGTCTGTAGTGTCGATTTCTGCGTCACCGTCCGCTGGCGTCTCTGACACGCTCGTTTCGGCGTCTGTGGTTGCTGCTTCGGTACTACTGGCCGCTGTGGACTGTGACATTTCGATTTCCCTCCACTTGCCGGAGGGCGCACAAAATATGCCGTTGGCGGCGTCGATGTCACATTTGCTGTGAATACGGTTCTGTATCCATTATAGGGGGTGAAACAACTGCTCTGGAAGTGTGCCTATTGACCGCGAAGGAACGGGGACACAAACGCATAGGCGCAGATGAGTAGTGTGATAATAAATAGAGGAAATCCTAATCCATCTTCGTCAGCGATGATGAGTCCGGCTGTGAGGATTGATACCGCCATAGCGACGAGTGCTGTGCGGATTGAACGGAGGTATATACGGAGCGTGGCTTCATCCGTCATACGTATGCCGGATATGGATTCAATATCAGCCTTGCGAAGCTAATGTCTTATACCGAATCCTGCTTGTCCGACTTCTATGGACTGCTGCCGTCATGAATATGTTCGCCGTATTCACAACGGCCGGTCAGGGGATGACCGACGCGAGGCGATGAGTATTGTAGTCGACCGTCCATCGCGAGTAGTTCCGTGTGATCCGATACTCGCGAACGACTGCAACGTCTTCCAGCGACTCCTCGGGTTGTTCCCACGTAAACTCGTAGCCGGCGATCACGTCTCCCTCGTCGAGATATCCGACCGGATGGTCCGGCCCGTCCCACTCAACCGAGATTGGATCGCCACCGTTTGGGGGTTGGACTCCACGACTGACTGTCCCCTGGATGACGGATGGATCGCTTGTCAACCCATGCAGTTGTGCTAAGTCTCTCGCCGCGATTTTGAACTTGTCCTCCTCGCCGATGAATGAGTGCTGGGTTCTCCCGCGTACTGTTGCGTACTCTACGCTCTCGATATCGACACCGAGAGCGTCGGATAGCAGGTGGGCAAACTCAGCAGCCCCCGTGCGGACCGTTTGGTTCTGCTCCTCGATCTGCAGGGTCGTCTCTGGCGTCCGAAGCTCCCTCGTGTATGGATTCTCCGGCCACTCAACGGGCATACAGCTGCACAAGAGCGTCCCTTCTGGACCCGTCAGAATCCACGGCTGTTTCCCACACGGGATAGCGGTATATTGCGACGCAGTGTATCGGCCACCGCCAGTGAGGACTCGCAATGCCTTTTCCAGTGCTTGGGCGTCAATCCCGTACCCGTAGCTGTCAGCGAGTCCGTCGATGAATGTGACTCGGGTGTCAATGGAGTCAAACTCGCCGTACGTGTTTGGAATTTGCAGGAGGTCGCCAGTTGCGTACTGCTCAACATATGCCCCGACATCCCCATCGACGACCCACCGCGTTTGCTGTTTGGTTGCTCGACCAGCCGACGTGTTGATCGACGACGCTGGCCGCTGCGTTGTCAGCCCCCAGTCCTCGTCCGGGGCGGCCCAACTGCTGTCGTCGCGGTCAGGAGCGCGACACGTCGTCGCACATCGGGCGATGCTTGCGGCATCTGGATCAAGGTCGTTGTCGGCGCCGTCTCCGTCTCCGAACGTACCGAGTGAAAGGTCAGTCATCCTCTCACCCGACAGAGGAACACAAAATTTTGTCGGCGAGGCCAACCGCTACAGGTGTTACGACTTGTTAGACAACTCGGTTACGGGCGTGCCGTCGGGGCCAGTATCAGAGAATCCATTCCCCGTGTGGCGTGGTCTTGCTTTCTGGTCGGCGTGCATATCATCGGCGCTGTCTATCAATGACAAAGGGCCGGCAGGTTCGATATTTGAGCCGCGAGCAGCCGAGTGTGTGACTTCCACGAACACTGACAGGTATGGATACGAATAGCCCACAGACTGCGACCGTGTGGAGATACAGCACGAGAAGCCAATTCAGCAGTCCTGTTGCATACGAGACACCGTCGACGATGCAAACAGGTGTGTGGCACGTCGATCCGAGGAGCACGAATGAAAAGACGGCAGAGGCGCTCCGTGAAGAGACTGTTCAGGACAAGCAGGCTAAATTGAGAGCCGGAGGATCGCCTTGTAGGGGTATGAGACGTATTTTATGACACACTCTTTTTATTCCAAGGCAGTTTCTGAGATGCGATTACTGGGTCAATGAGAGATAGTCGTCTACAATTTCCGCGTATCGCCCCTGTTCAAGAACATACTCATGGCGGGCTTCATCACTCAGCCTTCCGTGATTGAATTTTGGCCGCCAATAGAGAAGATTACCATCGACAGCACGCGCTTGATGATGGGGGCTACTCTCCGGGCAAACTCGAATATCTAGAACCGGTTCTGGACGAGTAATGCAGTGTTCTACTCGCCAAGAGCCATCATCAAGAGCAAACTGATAGACAGGATGCCCCTTGTCAGAGATACAAAAGTCATTGATTTCGAAACCATCTGCGTGGCCGTACTTCTGGATAGAGTCTTCGTACTCCATTGCCTCTACACCGAATTCGTTGGCCAGCTCAATCGAGTGAAATACCTCAGACGCACTAGAAGCATTACGAGTTACCCACGTAGCCGTTTCTTCATTAACGGGGGTTGACATCACGGTTTCTTCTGGATTAGTATCATCGCCCGTGTTCTCAGACTCAGGGAAAAGTTCCGAATCGTCTCCTGTGTGAGCCTTCTCTGGTTCACGTTCCAAGTCTTTCGCTCGTAGCCCTCCTTGATCCTTGATCACCTTGAACGAGAACGCCATCCCAAGGGTGGCATCTTCCCGGCGAAGTGGGAGCCTTTGCGACTCGAACATGATAGTTTCTGAACAGCCTTGGACTGCCAAAGACCCGTAGTGCATATTTAGATAACGGAGCCAGCCGATTCGACTCTCACCCGGTTGAAGCGGTTGGTCCCCCGCATGGTCTTCTCCATCGGTCGACTCATCAGGTTCGTCACCGTCTTTCGGTTCCAAAAAAAGAGCTCTTTCTCCGTCATTTGAAACAACCGCACGAACTGAATCAGATTTCGAAAGGCTTCGGTCACTCAACGCATTGAGACTAAAATAGAGCGTTTCCCCCTCCAATTTAGCGTAACCGTGCCCGTCAGAATGATTTAGCCGGGTTATGACGCCTTCTGACCAATCTAGTTCGCCCTGTTCGGCTTGGCGTCGGGCTTCTTCACTCTGAGGCAGTTGTCTACCGTACTTCGTTTTGCCATCTCCGGCACCCGCAATGTTTGTTCCATCGGTGGATTCGATTTGGCTTGTTCCCTCGATGGAGCCGAGATTTTTCGCACGCATTCGACCGTTTTTTCGTTGGAATTTGAATGAAACCTCTTGATTCTCAGAGAAGGATTCGTCCCCCGATTTGAATACTAAGTCCTTAGTGAGTTCATCACTTTCCACAATTCCGTAACCAAGGGAACTAAAAAATCGAACATTACCAGAGAGGGAGGAACTCTCACCATCAGACCGCCCGATAGAATATACAGACCAATCCCAGTCCAGTTGGAGGCATTCTCTAATTTCGTCAGAGATTGAATGTCGGCTTGCACCATCGAAATCCCACTCATCCAATTTCAAGTCATATTCTGGGATATTGACCAGCAATTCACATATCGCGGGAAAACGTTCGAATAAATCGTAGTAATGCCTATCTGATGCCTCCTCTGAGCCATAGATTTTCCACTTATCAAGATTGCCGTCGCTGACAAATAGTCCCTGTGGGTGGCCTGATTCACTGCGGTATGTGATTATGAGGTCAATTTCTTGATCAGCTTCTCTGACATCAACACATCGCATTTCATAGCCCTTCGATACAACGTCATAAGCCGGATCGCCCTTGCTTGTCTCGATTCCCACCACTGAAATAGGGCACTGGGAGAACTCTCGGATAGAGCGGCAACATATCTGTTCATCATTTGCTTGGTAGAGTAGGTCTCTGGCCCGTTCCTTGGAATATTTGCCGTTATGCCAATCAACCAAAGCCGGGTAGATATCCTTCGGAACGGTGATTGATTCTCGCTTCTGTTGCTTAAGAAAGGTCTCTAATTTTTCTTTTTTGTTCCCTTTTAGATTCAGTTTTTGTTTCTCTAAGTGGGTTTCAACTTTATTTGTAGTACCGCTATTTCCTGTATAGATGTAGCCTCGTTCCCAGAGTGGCTTCAGGAACCCCCAGCCGATGGTATCGCCATCTTCATATCCGATCTTACTGAGGAGTCGCGCCGCGCTTCGATAAACCTGAAATGTAACAAAGGTTCCGTCGATATTAGTTCGGAGGTACACTCCGGCATCGTTCTCGTATTCGTGGAGGACTGGCACGTATTTTGAACATTCTCTTCACCTTAGTATAGATGTTTTTCGTTACTGGGATTGTGTTACTGAGTGCAATTTCTATAGGGTTGATTTTGAGCCCACAATCTACTGGTTCATTCTAAGAATATTCGTTGACAGCCTTGAAACAAGCTATCAGTCCATCTGTATGCCTCCAATCCATTTCATTGTACGCGTCTTCGGTAAACTCCCGGAGTTCGTCGAGCTGTCGCTGTCAGTCCTAATCTGCTGTCGAGAAGCGTGCGTAGATGCCGATATCGATCATATTTCTTGTGGTGCCTGACGAGTAAATAAGGAACCCACCTTTTCACGAAACCATAGAAAGCACTAGCTTTGCGAGAGAAGTCAAGAAAGAATACAGCTATTCATAAAAGGTCATAGAGAGCTTCACAGCTTCGACTGATGTCTCGTATCATGCCAAATCCTATTGAGAATTGGATGTTATAACTCGTGTAAGGATGTCCCGTCGTCACTCTCCTAATATAGATCTGTATCTTATTTCTGAAGATGTTGAGGACTTTCCAGCGGTTGAATCTGTGGAAATGCGCGACGGCGGATTAGTCATCGAAGCAGCGAACCAGTCTTTCTACATCTTTGACTCCGGCGGGCCTCACAAAAAATAGAGAAGATACCGGAGGACGCTGATTCAGTACTGGTAACTGTTCAAAACGGCTTCCTAGAATTTCAGGGGGAGGATATTCTACTCTATGAGCTGGGAGATGATCACGAATACGGAGAACTTCTCAGACAGGTCTTGACCGGAGAGGCCGTACAAACGGAGTTAGGGAGTGAAGAGGTCTCAAAAGAACTTGCTGAAGCTGGTTACGTATACGGCTATATACCCCAAGCTATTGCTGAAATCCTCACAGGCTGGGCAATAACATCAGAGGACGACTCCGTCCTTGATATCGCTACAGGATCTGGAACTTTACTCGAACAAGCTGCGACCGAACTCAACACGGAAAGCCGCTTGACCGGAGTCGAGATACACCCTTTCATCGCTAAACTGGCAAAAAGCAGAGTAGGAGATATTGAAAACGCGGAAATCATCAACCAGGACTTCTTCGACTGGAGAACTCCTGAACAACTAGAGCTGGGCGAGGAACACCAAGAAGATGACTCTCAGGACAGATACGATGCTGTCGTTGGAAACTCGCCGATATCTGGTTTCCTTCCACCAGAGCAACGAGAGAAAGTCAGCGAATGGATCCAAGGTAGAACGCCTTCACTTGCTGCTGCTTTCGTCGCCAAAGCCGTAACCCATCTCAAAGACGGTGGACGTGGAGCATTCGTACTACCGAAGAAGGCCTTGAAAGACGGTCTCCTCGAACAGCTTACTGAATCATGCAACATCCATAGAATCGTTGAACTGCCGTTGGGACCCTTCAAAGACGCCCACTCAGTCGAATTAGCCGTTCTAACCTTAGTCAAGGAGGAGCGTGATCCTCAAATCAGGGAGACCGGGATCGGCCGGTTCAATCAAATGGAACTGCCCGATAACGCACGAGGCCTTTTCCAACAACCGTTAGACGCGATAGTTGAAAACCGTTACAACCCTTATGACGCTGAATTGGTGAAGGCCTCTCACGCGGACTTGGAAGGGAGAAATGTTTTGAGGATACTTTCTAACCCGTCAATCTACGATATCATCACATCTGAAACCTTCACAACGCTTGGTGATCTTTCCGGCGTCGAGATAGGGAGCGGCGTGTCTACAGGCAATAACGAATTTTTCTATTTTGATCCGAGTGAGAAAGAGGAATCAGGTATCGATGAACGGTTCTTCCGTCCCGTGATCAAGAATCCTCCCGGCGATATACGTTCTATTTCTGAGGAAGTGATCGATCTATATCTGCTAGATCTTACTCGGTACGTGGAAGAGTTGAGAAGTGATGGCGTAGAGGTCACGGAGGAGAAAGTGCTCGCAGAGCTGGAGAATGACTGCCACACAGAACTGATCGAATATATCGAGGACAGTCCTCTTCACCACCGAGGAAATGGGCTCTCGTTTATCCCGAACTATCTTGGCAAGTTCCAGAATCCGGATTTGATTATCCCTGAGTTTTTCGATGAGCCTGTCTGCTATACTGTTGAGTTAGATGATGCTGTATTTGATTCGACGGTGATCGGTGTTCAAGTTGATGGAGGCCAACGCAGGGATGCTTTAGCGCGGCTGCTGAATACTCCTCTTTACAAAGAGTTCTTCCAGACGTACGCGGAGTCAATGGACTTGAACTGGTACCGGATCAACATCACCTCTCAGCTAAAAGAAATCCCGATCATCGAGCAGGCATTGAATGAGGATACCTTCGAGAGACTGGAGCCTTTCTTCCCTCCAGAAGACGACAACGACCTCGTCAACCTGAACCATCTTCTGATTGAGAGCTGTGAGACAGAAGTGGAGAAGCGGTCCTTACGACGGTACTTAGCTTCAAGAGACAACTTTGCATGGTCCTGGTTCTTGACCTTACCTGAGTTCGAGGAGTTCCAAGAGCTGCTTGAATCTGATCGTGAACAGGCTCAAGAGTTCGTAGTTGGCCAGTTCGATCCAAAGCTTCTGGACCAGGCACGTCAGACCTTCCGGAACGTCGAATTCTTCGAAGACAGACGAGAGCTTTTGGATGACTTACTTATGGAGTTCGAGGAAGGCCACTACAGAGGTTTCCTCGCCGGAATTGTACTACAGTTCGAAGGTGTCCTCGGCGACCTGGTGGAGGAGGCAGGTGGTGACATCGTCGAGGAAGACGGTAAGACCGAATTCAAGATGCCAGGAAAAAATCGGTCGCAGAAGCGAAAGAACCTAGATAACCTAATTTCTCAGTTCTTCGACGGCGTATTCAGCGAATACCTGCACGAGACAGTAAGACAACGTCGAAACAAGATAGCACACGGAGATGTAATCGAAGACAGCCGAAAGCTGTCAATACACTTCTTCGTCTCCTTCTACGCCCTCTGCAACGCCTGCTTGAACGAATACGTACGAATAGCACAGCAACAAGAGTCTGCGGCAGTGATCTGAACAGCGTTCACAGTTGTTTTAGAGATCATCAAGCCCAATTTTTCTGGCCAATAATATAACCATCAGAACCAGAAATCCAAGAGTGAGGAGCTGGCCCAGAACGCCAAAGACAGGATGCACTATCTCACCGATCACTCCTGGAACCATCACCCACAGAACTACAGCAGAAACCACAAACCCGGCAGCGTAGATGGTGTTCCAATACTTTGCAGAAAAGTAGATCCCTCCGAGAATAGCGCCAGTGAGTACCAGATAAATGAGTCCTGCCGCTAGTCCTCCATAGACCTCCTTAGTCAGTGAAACAACTGTTACAACTCCCACTGAAGGTAGTACAAATTCAACGGCTCTTGCCAACCCATCGGAACCCGTAGGCGGTGCCATTGTCTTTCCTTCCAAACCAGATTTTAATTCCCTTTCCTCACACTGGGGTCTCCCTCCCCCCTTTCAACACCTTCCTCCCCCTTAACCGAGAACTGGAAAGGCACCAGCTGGACCAAAATATAGAATGGCGATTGACCGACATTTCTGACTGTTGGTTCTTATTGGCTGGATCCTGTCAGTTATCCTAGTACTGTCCGTATTTTCCGAGACTTATCCAGATTGGCTCTCTTGGTACACCTGTTGACGGAGATGTTTTGTAATCGCTTCCTGAACCTCGTCGTTGTCCATGAACTCTGCGAATAGCTCCTGGTTCTGGTCCATTCGATCGATGAACATGCTGGTTAGCGCATCATCGAATTCAAGTGCGAAGTTTTCGCGACTATTTGCGCGCGCAGAACGCCGGAGGTGATCGTCTTCTAGGGCGTCTTCCTTGAGCTGCTCGAGGAACAGTTGGTCGGCTTCCGTGAAGTCAGTCCCAAGCTTCTCGTTGATTTTCTCGACGATAGTCGACAGCTCGACTTCATCATCGGCTTCTGAACCGCCCGTTCCAGTCTCTGTCGGGCCTTTAACCTCACCATCGTCTGCGCTGAGGCCGATGGAACCTTCCTCGGACTTCTCAAGACGATAGTACTGTAGGGCGAGTTCGTCGTCGAATTCCACGGTGGGGTCGTGCGATTGTCTCGGGAGTTCCTTGTACAGGAACCGTCCAAAAGTGTAGAGCTTCTCGAGGTGGGTATCCGCGTAGCTGACGATCTGCGACTGGAACTTATATAGCCGCAGAAATGACCGGAGCGTTGAACGGAAGTCTTCCTGGATTTCTTCCTCTTTAGCGACGAAGCGGTCCCGAGCCGGCTGGACGATACTGCTGAGCTTGCCATGGGCACCTTCCGTCCCTGTGTTGGACGGGTCAAAGAACACTTTCGCGAAGCGGTCGACTTCCTCTTGCTCGTAGATGCGAAACGCATCAAGTTCTGAGGCTAACTGTTGGAGATGCTGTGGATCCATCTCCTCCGTAACGGTTGTCTTGCCGTAGAACGGTTCAAACGCTTCTTTGATTTCTTCCTGCTCGTTCTCGAAGTCCAGCACAAACGTATCCTCTTTCCCGGGATGCTGTCGGTTCAACCGGGAAAGTGTCTGGACCGCTTGGATCCCGGAGAGCTTCTTGTCGACGTACATCGTGTGGAGGAGCGGTTGATCGAAACCCGTCTGGTACTTATCGGCGACGACGAGGACCTGGTACTCCGGAGTGTCGAAGACGTTGGGAAGTTCCGACTCTTTGATGCCGCCATTCATCTCCTTTTCAGTGTAGCTACTCCCATCGTCCTCGACCGTCCCGCTGAACGCGACGAGCGCGTTGAGGTCGTACCCGTTCTCCTCGATATATTCGTCAATCGACTTCTTGTACCGGACTGCGTGAGCCCGAGAGGACGTCACGATCATCGCCTTGGCCTTCCCACCGATCTTGTGCTGCGTGTGGTTCCGGAAGTGTTCGACGATGATCTCGACCTTCTGAGAGACGTTGTGGGGATGGAGTTTCAGGAACCGCGATATCGCGTTCACCGCCTTCTGCTCGGGCACCTGTGGGTCCTCCTCGACGACCTTCGCGACGTTGTAGAACGTTTCGTACGTCGTGTAGTTCTGGAGGACGTCGATGATGAATCCCTCATCAATCGCTTGCTGCATCGAGTAGAGATGGAACGGTTCGTGCCCACCGTCTCCATCGGGTTCACCAAAGGCCTGCAAGGTCTTGGCCTTCGGCGTCGCAGTAAACGCGAAAAAGCTGAGGTTGGGCTGTTTGTTCCGAGCCTTAGCATTTTCTGCCATAGCATCCTCCCAATCCTCGATGTCCTCCTCGTCGACACCCGAGAGAATGCCCTTCATCTCGGCGGACATCTCGCCACTCTGGCTGCTGTGGGCTTCGTCGACGACAACGGCGTAATCCCGCTCCGGAAGTGACTGTGCGTGCTCAATAACGTACGGGAACGTCTGGAGCGTCGTGATGATTACTGGCTTGCCCGCTTCCAAGGCCTCTGCGAGCTCTTCAGATTTCGAGCGGTTCTCGCCTTTGATCGGGTGCACGACGCCAGTCTTGTGGTCGAGTTCGTAGATGGTGTTTCGGAGCTGTTCGTCGAGGACGGTCCGGTCGGTGACGACGACGACGCCGTCGAATACCGCGTTATCTTGGTTGTCGTGCAGCGAAACGAGCCGGTGGACCAGCCACGCGATAGACTTGCTCTTCCCGCTCCCGGTGGAATGCTGGATGAGGTAGTCCTCGCCAGGTCCCTCCTCTTTCGCGCTGGCGACCAGCTGGCGGACACACTCTAACTGGTGATAGCGCGGGAAGATGATCGTCTCGTCTTCTTCGACGGTGATACCGTCTTTCTTGATCTCCTCGGTGTCGATGTGAATGAACCGTTGGATGATCTCCATCCAGCTATCTTTCTCCCAGACGTCTTTCCAGAGATACGCAGTGCGGTGGTCGTTCTCTCGTGGGGGGTTGCCACCGCCCTTCTCGTGGCCTTTGTTGAACGGGAGGAAGTGAGTGTCCTCGCCGGCAAGTTCGGTCGTATAGTGGATCTCGTGCTGGTCGATAGCGAAATGGACCAACGCACCGCGTTTGAACCGGAGGACGGGTTCGCTCGGATCACGGTCTTGGCGGTACTGCTCTCGGGCGTCCCTGTTTGCCTGGTCGGTAAAGGTATTCTTGAGTTCGGCCGTCGCGACGGGGATCCCGTTGACGCTCAGTGCGAGGTCTACACTCAGTTTCGAATTCGTCGCTGAGTAGTGGAGTTGTTGGGTGACGCCGAGGCAATTCGCTTCGTAGCGAGCCTGCAGTTCGGGATTGATTCCCGTGTTGGGTTGGAACGTCGCGAGCTCGATTTTGGTGCCGGTGGTGCGAAGGCCATGACGCAGGAGTTCGAGTGTACCTTGTCGTTCGAGTGCGCTGGTCAGTTCCTGGAGAAAGCGCTCACGAGCGCTGCCTTTGTGAGCAGTCTCTAGTTGTTCCCAGGCCTCCGGTTGGGTTTCTTGGACGAACGAGATGACCTGATCAGGGAAGATGCCCCGTTCGGCGTCGAAGTCGTCGCTGGGGACACGTGTGTAGCCACGTTTCAGCAGGGCGGCGGCAATCTCGTCCTCGAAGGCCGCCTCGTCGTACTGTTTACTCATTTGTGACTAGCCTTAGCTTCATTCTTCACGTCGGACACATCAATCTGGCCCGTGACCGCAGCGGTGATGAGTGCTTGGCGCTTTTTTTCCAGAGAATCAATCATAGATTCTGCATTATCACTTATACTCGACAAAACGGATTCCTTGCTATTTAACCGATTCAATATATCAACTCTTTCATCTTCTGGGGGAAGGATGATTGGAAGTTCTTTAATATCGGTAGCAGAGATAGATGCTAAATTCGTGGATTGTTTTGAGTTGACCTTGAAATAGTGCTTATATGGTTTGGATTCAGTCAGCTTTGATATCCATTCTGAATGCTCCTGATCTTTCGGTCGGACAGCAAAAACGTGGTTCTGATGTATACATGGATTGATCTCACCATTCCACACCGTACCACGGCCAAGCTTATCGAAGTCCCCGCCTTCATTCATTAAAATATCTCCTGGCTCTAATAGATAGTTATCAACCTCAGATGGTGGCAGTTCTATATTTTTAACATTTGATAAGTCTAGATGTCCATCTTGTACATTCGCTACTCGAAGATATGGAACCGAGACAGTCTCTTTTTCTTGTCGGTAACCACCCTTTGTTACCCCTGTCTGAACATCTGCCAGATATTTCAGCTTGACAATATCCCAACTTTGGGGAACACACTGTAGCCACTCCTCAAGCCCTGAAACAGGCTCTTTGTGGGCTGAATATCCATTTTGAATAAAGTCAGTGATTGTGGCTGACGAATACTCGTCTATCCGTTCTAGAAGGCTACGCAATGATTGGATGGCAGAATCTATCCTCCCCTCCTTCTCAGATAGATATGTTTGTATCCGGTGTCCTTCACTATGTCCAGGGTATTGTATAGTGTAGTTCTCTACAAATTCTGTTGGAACGCGTTGCTGTCCCGCAACACCGCGCATTGCCGTCTCCGCTTCGTCCATAAATGGCTTCGAGCGGAGGATATACCAGAGAAACCCCGTACTGACTCCTTCACGCGGCCGTAGAACGTGCAACTCAGTAGTGCCGAACCCAATTCCGTTCTCCAGCCCCCGGCAGATAGCACCCTTCCCGTTCTCAAAAGAAGGAGTGATTTTCGCGATTGCGATATCTCCTTCCCGAAAGTAGGTATATCCGTCGTACACTTCCTCCAGGGGGCGCGTCTCGGTATCTTTGATTTCGCCGTCCGTACCGAAGTCCTCTAGCGGGACGAAGCTTACGTCGGTCTCCGAGTCATGATCTGAAAGTTCCGATTTGGTCGGGTTGATTCGAGCCAGATGCTTCAGGCGGACAGTCCCTTGTTCCTCGGGATTCTCCGTATCATCCGTGAACTCACTGATATTCGCCTGTCCCCCCATTACTCCGTCACCTCACTCAGCAGTTCGACGATTTCATCTTCCAGCTCACGAATTTCGGCGTCGATTTCCTCTAGCGGCCGTGGTGGTTCATACTCGTAGAAGTAGCGGTCGAAGTTGATCTCGTAGCCAACAACCCCCAATTCGCCATCCTGATCGTCTTGGTACTTACTGCTCTCGTTGATCCAAGCGTTCTCAACGTGGGGTTGGACCTCCTCTTCGAAGTACTCCCGCGGCTCCGTCCCCAATGGCACCCGTTCGCGGTCCCGAAGGTCGGTGTCGTGCTCCGGATTCCCCTTGCTATCAGTGACGATTTCGGCGTCGTCGTTCTGCTCGCCGAGCGCGCGCTCTATCGCGTTGTGAACGCTGTTGCGGACGTCGACGTTATTCCGCTCGAAGCAGTTTTTGACTTCCTGCATGAACTCGTCGCGGTCCATCCACTGTGTCTCTGAATCCAGCTCGTAGAGCGCCTCCTTCACCGCTTCCTGCACTTCTTCGTCCCGGTTCGTGAACGCCCGCTCGTCGTCGAGGCTCTCGATACGCTCCTCGGTTGCCTGGAAGCTCATCCGTAGCGGCCGATCGATGACGATGCGACGGTAGCCGAACTCCTCTGTTGGAACAACCTTCGAGCGCCCGTTAGCCTCCAAATCGCCGAAGATACGAGAGATCTCGTCGATGTGGTCTTGGGTGAGTTTGTGGCGCTTCTCGCCCAGACTCTCATCCATCTCAGCGTACAGGTCTTGGGCGTCGATGAGCTGGACGACATCCTTGCGCTTCTCGGGCTTGTCGTTCGAGAGCACCCAGATGTAGGTCCGGATGCCCGTGTTGTAGAAGAGGTTCTCCGGCAGGCCGACGATGGCCTCCAGCCAGTCGTTTTCCAGGATCCAGCGTCGGATGGCTGATTCCCCGCTGTTGGGGCCGCCGTTGAACAGCGGCGAGCCATTGAACACGATGGCAATACGGGAGCCGCCCTCCTCGGGCCGCTTCATCTTGCTGATCATGTGTTGGAGGAAGAGGAACGCGCCGTCGTTGGTTCGGGGCGTCCCCGCCCCGAAGCGGCCGGCGAACCCTTCCTCCTCGTGTTCGCGCTCAATCTCGTCTTTGACCTTCTTCCAGGAAACCCCGAACGGCGGATTGGAGAGCATATAGTCGAAGGTCCGGCTCGGGAAGCCGTCTTGGGTGAAGGAATTTCCGTAGATGATGTTCTCGGGCTCTTGGCCCTTGATGAGCATATCCGAGTTACAGACGGCATAGGACTCGGGGTTCAGCTCCTGCCCAAAGACGTGGAGGTTCGCGTCGGTATTGAGCTGGCGGACGTACTCCTCGGCGACACTAAGCATTCCACCGGTCCCACAAGCCGGGTCGTACACGGTGCGGATGGCATCCTGCTCGGTCAGGGCCGCGTCGTCTTCCTGGAAGACGAGATTGACCATCAGTTCGATGACTTCCCGCGGCGTGAAGTGCTCGCCAGCCGTCTCGTTGCTCAGCTCGTTGAACTTCCGGATGAGTTCCTCATAGATGTAGCCCATCTCCTCGTTTGGGACCTCCTCGGGGTGGAGGTCGATTTCAGCGAACTGCCGGACGACCTTATACAAAAGATCGGCATCGGCAAGTCGGTCGATCTGGTGGTCGAAAGCGAATTTCTCGAAGATTTCCTTTGTCTCCTCGTCATACTGGTTGATGTAGTACTGGAGGTTTTCTGCAATATCGTCGGGGTCGTTACACAGGGATTCGAAGGTGTACTCACTGGTGTTGTACACCTGTGCATCGGCAGCCTTCTTCAACGACGGAGCGACGTTCTCGATACCTTGTTCCTGAAGCTGTTCGTAGCGCTCCAATACCTCGTCCTTGTTCCGCTCAGTTACGCAATCAAGCCGTCGAAGGACAGTCAGCGGCAAGATGACCTTCTGATACTCCGACTGCTTGTAGTCCCCTCTGAGAAGATCTGCAATAGACCAGATAAAGTCCGACTTCTCGTTGAAGTTATCGACCATGGTACAGTGGAAGGTAAGTGGGTATGATAAACGCCACGGAGTATTCGCCCAAAGGACCCGTTATCGACGGCGATTCACTACATACAACACGGCGACACTGGTTCTCCCAAAAAGAAGTTCGGTGACGCAGTGAGAGATCTCATCTCCTTCATATGTGTCGAGGTGTGGGGGACACTGTTCCGACCCGTTTCATTACCCCACGGTTCAGAGACGGAGTTACGCACGAATGCAGGATTTCACTGTGGACGAAGACAGGCAGTCTCAATCTATCGGGTTTGACGCAACAGACCGGCAGGATCTCGTGGTGACTGTCGGTGTTCTTCTCAATCGGACGCAGGAAGCCACGCTCTTGGATGACCTCTATCAGACGATATACGATGACGGCTATCGCCCGTTCCGGACGAAAAGTCGTGACCTTTCACTACCCCCTGCAAAGGTGCAGGAGCTCCTTCTGCGGTGTAACGGGGAGGTCGGTATTTGCGTTCACCAAGACGATGTCAAGCTGCCATTTGCAGAGGCAGTCCACTCCGCGATCCTCCTTGACCAATTGAGTGTGACAACCGACGATACGATAGCCATCGTTGACGGTGATCAGGGCCGAGCAGATCAGCTGTATCAGACGGCCGTTGCAATCGACGTGGTTCCACCATCGATCACAAACTGCGCCCAGTCAGAGCTCTACTATCCACATCTCTTGTTGGCGGACCTTGTTGCTGGTGTTGTCGCAGATACTATTGCGGAGGACCCTACAGCTCTTTCTTCAGCTTCGGTCGCCGGACCAGTTGAGATGATACTGGAGACGACAGAGGAATCTCGAAAAGGTCGATGGGGGCGTGGATACTCTGCTGCTGCGCGTGGTGAAGGAGAAGTTCGACGAGCAACATTCGAACAGCGGTATGCAGGTACCGTCCGAGAACGCGTCAGCTGTTGGTTCCACGGGACTTTTGGGAAGACGCATGCCCCACCTCCGGAGAGTGATGGCGTTCAGCCGGTTGTAGGACGGCTCGAGGCGATGGGATGTAGCGATGTTGCTACCTGGCTTGCTGAGCAGTAGTGAAAAGGCACTGATTCCCGCCTCCACCCCCGTTTCCACGCGGGACCTCTCCGAGAACGCAATTGTGATGTGATGCGTCCCCGTTCGGACCGCGTCTTACCGGGCTGGCAGGAGCGGTGCGACGGGCTTCAAACGCCGGTGCCTACGGCGCTCCACTTAGTATGTGTGGAGGCATCCTATTAGAAGTTGTCCTTCACTTTTCTGCGCTTTACAGTACACCGGTCAATGACTCCGGTTTGTTGTAGTCGACGGCTATGGATTACTGAGTGAGGAGAGCGACTCAACATAGCCCAATAACTTCACTTCCCGTGGGGAAGGCCGTGTTCTCATCTGGTCTTACCAAACTTCTCTCCGGACTCTCCATCCGAGATTTGATAAGACAACCGCAGATATACATCACAGAACCTACTACACATCGTTAGATCAGATGGCTTCACCGGCGGCACAGGCGTATCCTCGAATCCGAGACGCGGTTGGATCTTTCGTCTCAGACGTACAGGACCACACGGAAGATGCCTACGAGCAACTCCCCACGACGACGATCACCGAATCCAATACGTTTCGCGACCGGAAACACGAATACACCGTCGAACAGCCGTCGAAAATCGTCCGTGATACGAATTACTTCAAGCATTTCTATTTCAGTGAACTAGCCGAATCACTCATTGACGACGGGCTCTCATTCTGTCCGCATCGTCGCGACGATATCGAACAAAGCCTTCACAGTAAACGCATCTTCAAACTCGCGAAGCTCACTCTCGATTATGCCGGCGCCGTGGCGTTCGACGAAGACGCATTTGACACCGCTTACGAGGATCACTTCGCACCACTCTACGAGAGCACTCACGTCCACCGAGTCGTGTTTCCCCTCCCGCGGGTAATTCTACGGCCAGACGATTTCAGAGAGGGATTCCAGCTATCGCTTGAGCCCCTTGAAGACTCGGTCGATAACGGCGAGTATGTGGCGTCTCTCACGGACGATCTACTGCTCTCAAAGATTCCTAACTTCGAGATGACGGCGATGCAGACGTACGGCACGCCCGGTATGATTACTCAACCGGATCAAACCCAGAAACGACTCGGGTGGGCGACGACTCTCGAAGTCGAGTTTGAGATCACCCATCGTCCCACGAAACACAATTCCGAGCATACGGGCCTCGACCGCAGCTGGACTGGGAATCAAGCGCTTTCTGAAGCGGCCGCGATCGCGAAACAGGTCGTTACAGCACTCCGGCTTTGGGCCCCGAAAGAGTACGCTGGGCTTGGCCCGGGATATCTCCTCCGTGACTCCTGGAAGACGTATCGCGGTATCAGCGCCGACGTCGACCGAGTGATCATTCCGGAATTCGGGCAACGCGGGAAATCATTCCACCGTGACTCTATTGAACTCCCGGAAGCCGAGCAAGACGTCCTCCGTGAGCACTGGCAACGAATCGGGCCGTATTGTACGTTGGAATATGAGACGTCGAATACGCTCTATCGATGCCTCACTCGGTTCAACCGAATGTACGAGCGGTCGACATCCGAAGACCAGATCGTCGATGCCTTTCTCGGCTTCGAAACCACGCTTATCCGTGGTGATCCTGGCTCAACGCTCCCAAACCGGGCTGCTGCTCTCCTCCGCGACCAGGATGACTGTGACCTTGATGAGATGCGGCCGTTCTTAGAGGGAGTCCGACGCATCCGAAACCGAATTGTCCACAATGATGCGAGTCTCTCTGAGGAATTGTCTGGCGACTATCCTGGCCCGAATGAGACTCGAGCATATCTCAAAGAGGTTCGCTGGTACTTGGCGCAGATTGTCATCGCTTATTCGGTGTTACTGGATACACCTAGTGATTCCATTCAGGCTGTCAATCAAACGATAGTTGATTCGAGGATCGACGAGATGGTTGAGGATGATCAGAAATCGATCCTACATACGCTCCTACGTACGTTGATTGGTCGCTAAGGGCTGCATTGGTCGGAGGTCAATATCGCAGTCCGGTCTGACGGAACACGGTCGTCTTACCAAATAATTCGGAATTTTTCCGCATTATGTTTGGTGAGACACGAGAGCAAGACATCACAGAATTATGTAGGGGTGGTGAGGAAGCCTGTATGAGACTGACTTTATGAGCAATCGAAATTGGCGAGAGAGAATCTCGGCGTGGGCCCGTTCACTCATAGTTCGATATCTCCTCCTCACGCTTACCGCGGCGGGGGTGGTCGCGACGCTGACTGCTCTCCTCAACCCGGCTGTTCAAACCGAGAATATCAGGGCGCTACTGACGACCTTAGCGACGGCAGAAGCCTCCGTTCTGGCAATCGTGTTCTCTGTCACCGTCGTCGCCCTACAACTGGTTGTGACGCGATATTCAGCCCGCCTCACCTCGCTGTTCGTCAAGGAGCCGTTGTTCCGCACGACGTTCGCGCTCTTCGTTGGCGCCATCGCGTTCAACCTGCTGGTCGTCTATCTGCTCCCGATACAGAACCGCCGCCTACTGAACGCAGTCGTCGGAATCGCGTTTGCGCTTGCTGCTGTCTCCACGTTTGCGCTCTACCAATTCATCCAGCTGATGATTCAGCGCAGTTCTCCCGACGATCTCATCTCGGTGTTGGTTGAGCGGGAACTCGCACCGAACGAATACCTTCCAGCGACCGCAACGGAATTCACCAAAATCGAGGTCCATCCGATTCGGCCACTGTACCGAACGATTGCTCGGGCAATCGAGCTGGGCGAATACCAAACCGCAGAACAGGGGATCGATGGACTTCGGACAGTTCTCATCCGAACGTTCGAGCACCTCGAGCGAGAATACTCCGAGGAAGACGCCGTACAGTACGCGTCAGCTGTTTCGACTGAGGTCCTCACGGAGTATGTCCCCCCAATATTGGAGCAGTCATACTCCCACGAGCAATACGACCTGGTTTCGGACGCAGTCGACGATGTCGAGGCGGCCGCTCTCGACGGGCTCAACCACGACTTTACTGACGTCGCCGAGGACGCTGCTGAGGGACTCGGAGACGCGTTCGATGCGGCGCCCTTAACGTGGGCAGGGAACCGTCTTAGAAACCCAGTCAAAGAATCACTACTCGAACTGACGAAAGCTACAGCCAGCGATGCTGAGTATACGACGTTCTTGGCGGTATCGCACCATCTGGATCATCAGATGGCGGTTCTTCTCCGACGACGACCGGACACGAACGTCACACAACGACTCGTCGGGGACTACTACAGCCGAGAGATGGGCGAAATATTCGAAGTCCTCGTTGACCGATACGGCGACGACGTGCAAAACAAAGATATCAATTGGATATCTCCTACAGAGGGTCGAAAGTGGACGCTCCCCGATGAGGCGGAGCCACTGCGACACGTCTGGCGTAAATATGTCCGCTTCACGCAGACCGTTCTCCGATATCGTGTCTCGGAGGAGGAGTACCCGTTTGTCGAAGGGTCAATCGACGATGGCTGGAAACGAATCACCGAATCTGCTGCCGATGCTGGGATAGATGGCCTGTCAACTCTGTGCTGTATTACGACGATCCAGCTCGCCTACCGTGTTGATCAGCTCGAGAATGGCCGTCTCGGAATGTGGACTAACAATCTTGGGCTCCTAAGGCAGGATTACGATCCAGCCATCGTTGATCGGGCCTTTGCACTCCTCAAAGCGGGTGAGCAGCCAGAGGGACGCAACATCTCAGTTCGAACCTTTGATTCTGCCTCCGATGACACAGACGAAGGATTCATCGAACGGTTCTTCGGAACTGAAGAGGAGGACACACCATTCGAGGAGTGGCTCGTCGAGTTCGAGGAAGACGTCCAGGAACGGACAGAATACCTCCAGGAGCGAGAATGACGGACTACCAGTTCGGAGAAGGTGATCGCGTCCGAATCGATATCCCTAATGAGACAGATCCGGACTAAAGCCGGCTCCACGGGCTGTAAGGCGAGATTGCCGCTATGTTGGAGGATGATGCCGATGCCGTTACGAGCGATGACCGTGACGCCGTGCCGTACCGTGTTCAGCTCGATATCCCTCGAAAATGTTTTCCCGGTCGCCAAACATCACAACGGACGGTTTCTGACGTATGACGGGTGGTAGCTGCATGGAATACGCTGTGCGTTTCACTTCCACCACGGTTTGTCAACCTTAATATTAAAACAGCCCGGTATTTGCAGCATGTGGAACTGGGTTATCACACAAGCAGCGTGGCTGGCTGGTGGATTGAAAACGCTTGTTGTCGGGTTTGTGGTCGGGCTCGTGAATCTCGCAACTAGCAAAACCGCGAAACGCATGGCACGAAGAGCCGGAGGCTCAGTAGCCTCGGCAGGGAGCGCAGCAGTCCACGGTTCTCTCTCAAAAGCCAGTAAATGGTTCCCACGCGCTCGGAAGGTCGTCGTTGTCGGAGCTATCGGTGGCTTTCGGCAACTGAAAACGCATTATAATAAAAACAGCGCGAAGTCGGTGCAAAGCATCCGAAACAGCCTCTCTCTCGTAGGAAAGCTCTCTGCCGCCACTTCAGTCGTCGTGACGTTTTTCGTTCCAGTAGCTGGTGTCGCACTCCTCATTGGGACCTACGTCGTTTTTTATAAAGACCCCGAATCACTCCCCTTGACTGTATTTAGCACAGATACAGCTATTGAGAGCTCTCTCGGTATCGGAACAGCACTGGTCGTGAGTCTGTTCCAACTGGCGGGAGCAACCCGAGCAGCATGGCGCTGGATCGTCTCACAATTCAAGTGACACCGACGACCTCGCCACCGGCTTTGATCTCAACGAACGGGTCCGGTCCCACTGGTGGAAGTAGACAATATTCGGTGGCGACACCGTGTCCAAGCTCACAGTTTCCAGTTTGATTCTGGGCAAGCATCCCACTTCAATCAGGGATAGCAGGTTTCTTCAAGAAATTGGTCGTGCTTCTTGCCGTAATCAGATTTAACTCGACATTTTGTTGTAGAGGGGGACAACGGACTGCTTACGATATTCAATGACGAGGGAGACATGACCGCTTCCAATCGCCGGGATTTTCACCACAGGGTCCCCTCCCAGCCTTCGGTCGTTCGGCCGGAGGCCTCACTCCCTTGGCGGCATCGGCCCCGGGTTACCCGGCTCGTCCACACGCTCCCTCGTTCGCTTCGCTCACTCCGTCGCAGTTCTACGGAGATCGAGCATACGCTCCCCAGGCAGACCGCGCCCGAGCCGACGCCGCTGATAGCAGGGTCACGCTTCGTGTGATTGTGGAGACAGAACCATGCTCGAACCGATGTCACTGCACGAAGCCGTAACGGAATACCTCGCAGATAGGAAGAACGAACTCGCGGAAACGTCCCACGAGAACCACCACTACCGACTCCAGCGGTTCCTCGAATGGGCTGACGAGACAGGCCTCGACGATATGAACGAGATCACCGGTCGGAAGCTCCCCCGCTTCAAGCAGTGGCGCTCAGAGGACGTGAACAACGTTACGCTGAAGAACCAAATGGGACCATCCGACATTCCTCGTCTTGTGTGAGCGGATCAACGCCGCTCCTAACGGTGTCCACGAGAAGCTCACGCTCTCAACGAACGGCCATATGGAGGACGTGAGAACGGACAAATCTCCCCCGACGAAGCAGAGGCCCTCCTTGAGTACTACGAGAAGTTCGACTACGTGACCCGCCGCAACGCGATGTTCTACCTGATCTGGCATACGGGGATTCGGTCGGGGACTGTGTGTGCTCTGGACATCAGCGACTACCACAGCGACGATCAGTACCTCGCCATTCGCAACCGACCCGAGACAGGGACTCGTCTCAAGAACCGTGACCGTGGCGAGCGTGAAATCAATCTCAAGAGAGGTGTGTGCGAGGTCCTCGACGACTATCTCGACCAGAACCATCCAGGGGTTGAGGACGACTAGGGACGGATGCCGCTCTTCGGTACGTCCGAGGGCCGGATCTATAAGAAGACACTCCAGCGGAACATCTACACGCTGACGCAGCCCTGCCACTACCTGAACGAATGTCCCCACGACCGGGATCTCGAAGACTGTGAGGCGACCAGCTACAACACCGCGAGCAAACGCCCGTCGAGCGTTTCACCGGACGCTTTGCGGCGAGGTGCTATTACCGCTCACCGGAACGCTAACGTCCCGAAAGAGGTTGCCTCAGATCGGATGGATGTTAGTCCTGAAGTACTGGATAAGCACTACGACCAAGCCACAGAGAGCGAGCGTAGGGAACGACGAGAAGAGTTCTTAAAAGATATCTGATAAGCTACTACTGAAGAGCTTCTTCGTCTTCAATAACAAGACAAGCAGGATCGCCACCACGTTTGATCCATTGTTTACCATCTATTGATAGTTCGAAATAGTCGCCAACTCTATTTACGAGGTTCGTGTTAGTCAGGGCTTCACAAGTTTCTGAAACAGTGTCGGTATCCAACCCAGAATTGTGACTGATGACATCAACCGGTACGGCTCCTGCTCCATATAGGTACTCCAGTACTCGTACCTTCTCAGCGTCCAACCACTTCGGTTTTGAATATACGAACGTATCTTCTGCTCTGGACTCACCCTCCCCTGTTTGGGTTAAGGGATTATTCCAGCCAGCATAGGCTTCTGCGTGGATTCCATACGACTCCTCTAATTCATTTGACAGAGCGAAGGCGCGCTTTCGTATTTCATTCCTCGTGAGTTCGATATCCGACTCCTCGAATATGGCTCGAAACCACTCATCAGGACTAACCCGAAGAGAGTGATCTGGTGTCTCCGGTTTATTCGGGAAGAGGTCCGAATAAGGATTTGAGATTGTATCCTCGATCAGTCTTCGCAAGAGCAACTCAAGATACGCGGCTTTCTCTCTGACGTTCTCGACTTCCTCACCCCGATGTACGACATTCGCTCTGTCGTGACTCAGAGTAGAGAGCTTGCTCCTCAGAGAATCCCCATCTACGTTCGGGATGTCCTCGTCATCAACTATATGTTTGATATTTCTATGAATGGCATCCGGAATCGACTCCTTCTTCGCCCATCCGATATTGTTCTTGATGCTGTTTTTTAGATCGTCCAACTCACCTTCTTCCTCATCATAATCATCAGTAGCGTAGACGAGATCCTCGATACCGTTTTGCACTCTGTTGTACGCTTCCAACTCATCATCTGTTAGCGCACTTTCTTGGTCGACACTCGCCTCCAATCCCGTCCAGAAAGCAACGTACTTGTCTTCCGGTGTAACTGTGGATTTACCGAGTCGATACCAGCGAAGAGCGCGGTCTAATTGACCATTGGTCTCCAACTGCTCTTGAATATTCGAATACGTATCAGAGCTAATGTCCAAAATATATGAGTTAATTTGCGGGACACCATCTGTAGTCGATTGATTAGGTACGTCGGTTGGGACTGGATCGTATGGCTCACCTAAGACAATGCCTTGCTCTGTGACAAAGCTTAGAGTATTTACAATACGTTGCGCTTCTTTTCTCCAGACATTTTCCATCCGGTCGATGATCTCTTCTTCACTATCGGCTGTGTCGGTGAATCGCAGTATCCCAGAAATATCGGATTGTCCTGAACGTCGTTGGATTCTACCTGCGCCTATTTTTCCACTGGTTGATATTTGAGTTGGACCGTACAATCGGTATCTAATGAGGTACTCGGTCACACGTATACCAACTCACCAAGTATAATCATAATTGCGCCCTTGGAGTGGTGATTTATTCTAACGGAATAGCCACGTATTGGAACCTGCTTTCTCAGTTTGTGTATTGGATTGCGACGAAACAATCAACGTAGCTCGAATGTTCCCTTTGGACAATTTGATCACTCCGTTGTAGTCGGGAACAACGCAGTGACCTTCTCTGGTCGTGATTATCGCCACATGCTCAACCGATCAGACCAACTAACAGTTGAAATTTGGCCCCTTGGGGTCAGGAAGGGGACAATAGGTTGCCTCTGACAGTTGAGTGGACACACTGGGTCGAGGGGTAATCGATTGAATAGGGGTGTGGCCACACCAACATTGGAATTATATATTCAATCACAAAAATTGGAGGGTAGAGATGTAGAAGGCCTCCTTGTAGTAACGCACACCGCAGACAAGAACCGAAGAAGCGAAGCCGACCGATAGTCCGACAACCTAAATATGAGCTCAAAGATTACGGTTACAAATTCTTGACCACGTCCCAGTTGTATCGATTCATTCAGAAGAGCCAACAAGAGGAATTGTCCACGGAAGAGATAGGAGAGGCTCTGCGAGAGTCAGAGCTATTGTTGAAATTGATTAACGAGCATCTCAGTTGGTTTATGAGTATTCGTTTATTATCCGTGCGCCGACTCGGAAGATGTCGAAGAGGGTGGTTGCAGCGAGTTTGAAATTTGTCGAAGAATACTGAATCTGGCCGTGAGCTACGCGGTTTCGAATGTTTTGACCCGCAGTATCGGTGTACCGGTACTGTAGATACTTACCGAAGTTCGTGCTGATATCTTCTTCAATCAAGCCGAACAAACCACCCAATCCTTTCTGGTGGTACACTTGACCCTGATTCTTGGTCACAGACTTTCCCATTTCCTCGTAGACGTTTGCTGTAACGCTCTCTAACCGGGGAATTGCCAAGTGAATTGATTCAGCGTATCTTTCCTCGAAGAAGTTGATGAGAGCATCTGTGAGGAACGCCTCATCCTGTATTGACACTCCGGGAATCAGCGTTAGAACCATGTAGAAGTCGGATTCAGATAGCAGATTATCATCGATTAAGCGCTGAAGCGCCACGGCCAAGGTATGGTTCGCCATATTCAATTCATCCGTATACCCTGCCGGTGCTCGCTCTCCTTCCTGAGTCATTCCTGGTTCAAAACCGACGGAATCGCCTTCAACAGAAAGCACGCTTTTAGGAAGCATATTGGCTCCGGGTGTTTCACCCATATTCTCGGTGGAGGCCTGAAAGTCTCCCTGGCCGATAGGGGCGTATAGCAGATTTGCGAGTGCTTGCCAAGAGGTGTTATCTTCACGAACCTGTTTAAATTGGTCAATAATACGGGAGACATCCTCGCCTACATCTACTTCGCGCTTTCTGACCGGCATTTCTTCCGCCGCCTGCTTGTTGAGTTCGCGGATTTTCAGCCTCCACTCATTCTCTTTTTCGTCGGAGAGAAACTCCTGACATTTTGCCACTCCTCTTTCCAAAATATCGGCTTTTATCATACTGTTCGCAGAGTTCTTCTGCTCGAACTCATCCTTGTATGTCTCAATCAACCGTTCCTGCTCGTTTGAGACTTCTTCGCCCAAGTGGCTCTTGATAGTAATCTGGTAGTCGATATAATCCCGTTCGCTCATGTACTGCTTATCACTCTTCAGATGCTGAGCTCGATCCTCGATAATGTCTAATAGAGAGTTGATGACGTCTTCGTCCATCTCATCAAGGTGTTCAAGCATCTTTCTCACATGGGTTCCTAGCTGGCCAAGGTGAACGTCAGATTCTCCGTGGAAATGAGTATTGAGGAAGTCAAGGACTTCATCGAACGGATCTGTGGGATCGAAGCCTCCGAGTTCCTCCCGGTACTCTACAGATTTCAGAAGTGAGTAACTGGCTACACTGTTCCACTCCTCTTCTAGAGCCAATTCGTACAAGTCATCTAAGGCGATCAATGCAGCGTTTATACCTGACTCAAACTCTTGATGGTCGGAACTCTCCCATGTATCAAGGGATTCAATCAGGTGGTAGATAGGGTGTTCTGCATCTAACTCCTCCAGTTCGTTTTCAACCATCTCGGAGTGATCTCTATCAGATTCAATCACTCTGATGATCCGGCGGATATCCATCTTTAGATGATAGTCTTTCTCGGGGTTGATTTTGGCCTGTTCCAACTTATCCGAAATCATTTAGTGTTGATTGAGTGCTTAGACTGTTATACTTCTGGGGAGGGTAATCCCGGTATTACTAATTCCACTGGCTGGCTGTGCCTATGAGCGTAGTCCGGGTTCCCGGAAGATATCTTCATTGAACTTCGAAATGAGGGTCCTACCGAAGTTACTGTCATAACATCAATTGCCACGGACGGTTCGGTCGTTCTTGAAGACGAATCATCAGTAGATCCTAATAACACTGAGAATGTGTATTCAACCATCTCCAAGACTGGTGACTATATTCTCACGATCTCCCTCAATGATTGACCAGAGCAGGAGTACCCATTCAATATCGAGGACTACGATCTCTGTAATGGCTCTAATATCAGTGTCTGGATTGATGATACCGACATTCGAATAGGTATCGAAGAGTAACCATGCTCAATCAACCTATCTGTTTATTCGATATTAGAATCAGTATGCAGGTACACTGAACAACTGGTTCGGCCCAATAATCCTGAAATCAACTGTGTGAGTCCTGTCCTTTGGCTTCGTTTCTGCGAATTCGATCTCCACACGTACCTCTCACGTTAAGCAGAGATAACAGCTCTCTCAAAGAAAACTGCTCGTGATTATCGCGCTAATCACAACCGCGTAGAGGGAATCATCCAGATCGGCGGATTGCTCTCTAGTTTGCAGAATTGACGAGCGAAGTCTGCGTCGTCGTTGGATCGGGATCAAGCCCCAGCACGACCGATTTGAGGGGTTGGTAACGGACTGTGTCACCCGTCTCAGTCAGTTTTTCGAGCGTCGTCCCCTGCAGGTGAGCGACCAGCGACAGCACCGGCCTGACATCTGGATGCAACTCCAGCCACTCGTCGAACCGATCACCGCGTCCTGTCACAGCCAGCGTCAGTTCACCGCCGTAGTCGATCTCCCAGTGTCCTAGTTCGTAGAGAACTTCGGCGATAACGGCCATTTCGTCGGAGAACGCCGGCCCGTAGGCCGTTGTGTCCACGTCAGGTGTAGGAGTTGCAACTCGCGAACTGCTGTCCTCGCCGCCGAACGGGAGACAAATCTGCATTCCGTCGCTCGACCGGGCCCAAGGTCTTCGCGCTGGATGACGCCGGCGGCTTCGAGGTCGGCGAAGAACTCCTCGTTGTTCCTCAGTGTCTGTGTCGAGATGTCCAAGAGGTCTGCAAGGTTGCCCGTCGCCAGCGGTTCATCGACATCCAGCAGTATCGCGACGGTTTCCGAGACAGACTGGGGGCCAATATCGGGCAGGAGTTCGGCGATATCGAGTATTAGAACCCGTAACAGCCGGACACAATAGTCTGCGAGACCAACCACTTTCAAAGTGATACCAGCAGAGGATATCCTTGATTGTTATACACGTTAGAATGAAAGTACAGGTATGTCGACAGCATACGAATTGGTCAAGTTCGCTACGGAGGCAGACATGGAGTTGTTTTTTGACCCGTCAGTTGATCTGGAGGTGATGGATTACGTCTCCACAGCGTCGGATGGGCAGGAACGAGAATATCAGCGGCTACTTGAGAGTCAATACTCAGTTACCGATGCTCTTGCAGAAGCTGGAGGAGATCAACCGGGTCCGCTCAACAAATCTGAGTTTCGTATTCCAGACCAGACTACACGCCAATATCTCAGCGAGATGGAAACCGGCGAAATAGCTGACGAACTACACAACCATCCAGCCGTCACACGTGCAGTGATTGTTAGTCTCGCTGATGCCGGCTACCGGACACCGGGGGATTTTTTCTCTGAGTCGGCCGATCACATCGATATTGCGAAAGATGCCGGTCTCGAACGGGATGTCGTTGCAGCAATTGCGAAGGATTTTGTCGGCGGATTTACCACTGGAACAGAGTATCGGGATACCGATGGCCCGTTTGCCGACGTAGAGCTTCGTGATTCATTTGCTGGATGGTCACTCCGACCCGTGGATGACAGCGACTCCGCAGTACAGTGGGTCACTGAAGGACGGTTTAATCTGACTATCAAATCCTCTGGCAGCCGGTTCTCGATTGTCGTAAACACACCAGAAGACGAGAAGCACCCATACTACCGGAAAGGAAGAGAAGTGCTGCTCAATGCCGAAAAATCCGATGTCGAGCACGTACTTGAGAGGGCGTACGAGTGGTTAGATGAACACGAAATTCCACCAATTGAAGAAACGGATTTGACTGATCAACTCTACGTTGGTCCAGCCACGCATGACTACCTAGTTCTGGAATATGGTATCTTATCGAGATCTGAACTCCAGAACTTTGCCGAAGACAACCCCGAAGAGGCGAACGCCCTTCTTCAGGAAGGTGCGTTGAGCGATGTGGAGTCAGAAGGCTAGCTACTGATACGACAGACTCACTGGGCTATTCAGCATCAAAAACGGAGTTGTTGCTTCAGCTTCTTCGCTGTTGCCGGGTCGTCTATTTTCCAATAGTCTTCTACCTAACTGGCTTTACTTTCACTCCCCACTACCAATCTTCTTTTGTGTGCCTATTATGGATAGAACATGGACACTGCGGGCTATACAGAACTTATTGATCGTTTTCAAGAATTTTACCGCGAGTACTATCGGCATGAGATCGGCGAGTTAGCACAACGGTATCCCAATGACCAGAAATCACTGTATGTTGACTGGAAAGAACTCCAGCAATTTGATCCAGACTTAGCAGACGATTATCGCACTAAGCCCGAGCAGGTACAGGAATATGCCGAAGAGGCGCTTCGACTGTACGAGTTACCAGTCGAGGTGTCATTAGGACAGGCCCACGTCCGGATTCGTAATCTCCCCAACACGGAGCCAATACGCAATTTACGCCACGAACATCACGGAAATCTCATCGCGATACAGGGGACTGTGCGAGGGGCGACGGATGTCCGTCCAAAAGTTATTGAGGCAGCATTTGAGTGTCAGCGGTGTGGGACACTAACTCGGATTCCACAGGTACACGGTGAATTCCAAGAGCCACATGAGTGTCAGGGGTGTGAGCGACAGGGGCCGTTCCGACTGAATACGAATCAGTCACAGTTCATCGATGGACAGCAGCTCCGCATACAGGAGAGCTATGCTGGATTGCGTGGAGGAGAGGACCCACAGTACGTAGATGTGTATATCGAGGATGATATAGCAGGGGCGGTAACGGCTGGAGAACAGGTCACAGTTAATGGCATTCTGAAACTGGATCAACAGTCTGATGGCCGGCAACGGTCGTCACGGTTTGATCTGTATATTGACGGCCTGAGTCTGGAGGCGGGCACAGATGCGTACGCTGAAGTGACGCTCAGTGACGACACGAGAGAGAAGATCGTCTCACAGTCAGCAGAGCCCGATATATACGAGCAACTTATCGACAGTATCGCACCATCCGTCCACGACAATGAGACAATCAAGTTGGGGATTCTGCTGCAACTGTTCGGAGGAATAGACAAGGAATTCCCCGATGGTGCACGTTCGCGAGGGAATATTCATATGCTCCTCGTTGGCCCATCGAATGGGACGGTTGATCGGCTCGTAGAACGAGGAGCCAGTGTAGCCCCACGCGCAGTGTCTATCAGTGGTACGGAGACGACAGCCGCAGGATTAACTGCCGCAGCCACACCCTCCTCGGATGCTCCAGGCGACGACCCTTGGACGCTGAAAGCTGGGGCGATGGTCATGGCTGACCACGGACTATTGGGACTGCATGAAGCGGGCGCGTTGTCCAACGATGCACTCGCGGCACTGGGCCGGACAATGGACGCACAAGAAGTGCAAGTCTCGAAGGCGTCCCAGACACAGTCGTTGCGTGCAAACACTGCTGTATTAGCAGCCGGAACACCATCGTCGGGTGGCTTCGATCAGTATCAGCCCCTTAGACAGCAAATCGGCCTCACTCCCGAGCTGGTCTCGCAGTTTGATCTGGTCTTTACAATCACCGATGACGACGTCGATGATGCAGATGTAGCCGACCACCTGATCGATGTGGCCAGAGCAGCTGAAGGGGCCATCGGAATGGAACATGAGCACGGCACGCCTCCAAAGCCAAAGTCGGAAACGGCCAGTTTCCCCGCACCGGATGAGTTTGCCCCACCAGTCGGGGGCGAACTCCTGCGCCAGTATGCTGTCTTTGCGCGCCAGCATTGCTTCCCGGCGATTACAGATGCTGCAAAAGAACGGCTGACTGAGTTCTATGTCCAAGTTCGAAAAGAACAATCTGATGAGCCGGGGCCGCTGGCGGTCACCGAACAAACGCTTGAGTCGTTAATCCGACTGACAGAGGCCAGTGCTCGGGTCCGGTTAGCCGACATGGCCGAGAAAGCGGATGCTGAGCGGGCGATTGAGGTGATGGAGGCTTCACTGGAAGACACTGGAGCAGTGATTGATAGTGGGGAATTAGACGCCGAAAAAATAGTTTCGGGAGAGGTAGAGGATGCATCAGATGAGGAATTGGTGCTGTCGATGATCAAGGAATTAGAAACATCTGATCAAGGTGCCAACCCGGAGAAACTGCTTACGGCTGGGATAGAGGCCGGCCTATCAAAGGCAGAAGTCAAGCAGGCTCTGAAGAATGTAAAGCAGCGAGGGAAGGCGTATGAGCCAAACGAGGGGGAGCTTCGCTCTACATAGACCCTGTCCAATTGATCGACTCGGTTACTGGTGCTGGTAACTTCGGTTTGCAAATTATCAAGTTCTAAGCGGATTTTTATGCAAATATGTCGGACGACGATTCCCATTCTGCTGTTGAGCTTGTCGAAGAGGCCGCCGACCACCTGCAGACCAGCTCTGAGCACGAGCGCCGAGCTAAAGAACTGAGTTATCAGGCTGAGGAAGAGCTGGAAGCTACACTCGCGGAAGAGTTGCCAGATTCAGTAAAGGTCAATGTTGATGCAGAAGCAGACAGGGAAGGTGCGCGGTTGGTAGTTAGCCTGTATGACGATGCAACAATGGAGACCGTCAGTGACGTTGTCGGCGATGATGTCGGTGTCGGTTCGCCCCATCCACAGCAGTTCATTATTGGGGACGATATCGTTGGAGAAGAGTCATCTCAGCGTGAGCGGATTCAGAACGTTAAGGAGATAATTGCAGATATAGAGGATCGATTCGATGCAGGAGCACCGGTACAGCAGGTGATTCGAGATGCCAGAAGGATTGGAATGGATAAGTCGGAAGCCAAACACGAGATTGACAAGCTCAAGCAGAAGGGAGAGGTGTATGAGCCACGCACCGACTACCTTCGAACGACTTGAGGTACTTTGACGAGCTATCTGACGGTGTTGTCAGAAGCTTTCATCTCCCGGTAGCCGTCGAACGGCATAGCTGAAGCTAACAGCCGGCACAATGGCGTGCCCGCGGGCGTGCTGAGAGCGGTTCAGTGTGGGGAGTCAGTCAGCGACAGTCCCTCCATCAGTCAGTGCCGACGGCTGCTGGCCGCCACCATAGGAGCCCAGCGTCGTCTCGCCGCTGTCAGCAAGCTTCGAGTCGCCGTCGGCGTTCGCGAAGTGTCGAATCGTCCGAGCCATGTCCGGATGGTCGATTTCGAGTTCGGTCAGATTGAGGCGCAGCACCTGTTGTCTGTCTGGTTTGCCGGTCCCGATTCCGAAGTGCTCAGCAGCTGCTTGCATCACTTCATGCATCGTTGGTCTCGAAATCTCGTCGTCGAACACCTCCTGACGTAGTTCTCGCTCAGGGAGCGTCACGTCCTTTGAGGACGTCGCCAGTGCCCGACGTCCAACGGTGTAGATGAGACGGCGCTTCATCTCGTCAGTATCCAGTAGGTCAACCGAGCGGCGGCACTCAGCGGGCGTTTCGTCGGGGGCGATCTCCTCGGCCTGATCGCGAGAGATCCACAGCTCCTCGTTGTTCGGGTGGCGTTCGTAGTCGAGGCGGTCGATCACGAGGTCACGGTACTTCTCCAGCGTTGGGTCAGATGCTTTCGGTCCCTCGGCGGCGATGTTGTGGATGCTCTCGTTCAGGACCGCATCGGTGAACGACTCGCCGACATCGTGGCAGATGGCGATGGTCTTGCGCTGGACGCTGCTGAGACTATCGTCAGAGTCGTTGTTGAGTTCGCCCAGCATAGATTCGGCGTCGTCGACGACGCGGTCGAGTTTGTCTTCCACGCGGCGAGATCGCCCGCCATCGCGATACACGTTCAGTGCGCGTGCGAGGGCGACGCCGTAGTTGTAGTCCGTGTGTTCGTCGACGTATGCACAAAACTCCTCTTTGAGTATCGTCCCGACGCGGATGCCGATGCGGGTCGGTTCCTGGGACGCCAGATCAGATTTTATTTTTTCGCTGGCGTGGTCCGGAGAGCGGCCGGCGGCTGAGACGAGTCGGTCAACGAGCGTCTCAACGCGAGCGTAGCCGTCCGCGTCGATGTATTGCTTCATCGCGAGTTCGGCTTCACGGCCCAGATAGCCCTCAGCAACCCCGAATTGGGATTCAACGTGGCGACGGAACTGGTCCCACTCATCTACGGGAACCATCCAGTCTAGTTTCGAGGTGTCCCGCATCAGGACTCCACCTCCCGAAGGGTGGACCCGCACCCACACACCATCTTGGTGTGTGCGGGGGGGTTCACACCCACACCACACACACCTTCTTGGTGTGTGGGTGGGGTGGGGGTGCGCACCCCCACCCCGCCTGCGGTTGCGTCTTGCGACGGACCGCAGTGCGGGTAGACGGCCTGACGGCCGCCTTCGGGGGTCCAGGGGACCCCCGGGGGACACTCCATTCTGCCGCGCAGCAAAAAAATAAAATTCTGCGTGCGGCGGTCGTTCGTGAACGGTTCTGACTGTATGCCTCTCTGGCTACGCTCTCGTTCGTGGTGCTTCATATCCATCCTGGTTAGTGAGCACCCTCCGCCTCTCGACGGCGGCAGATATGGCTGGGGATACCTGTTGCTGGTGGGTAACGCTTAAGCCATTCTGCCGAGAAGGAACCGGTACAGACAGCGTGGTCGTTCCCAGCGATTCCCGCGCCAACGGGTTCGAGCTGGGAACGCCGGTCCGTTCTCAGGCAAGTTGCTTTCTTGTAGTGTCTTCTCTGTCCTGCGACTTGCACATCCGGTGACTTAAAACCGCTAGGAGCGTCAGACATCCGTTGACCCCATCCGGTTGAGGGATGCCTGTGTCCGTTGCGGCTGTCAGCGGTGCAGGTCTTGTCTTAAACATAAATTTCTAGACTAGACGTATATACCTTATCATGTCAGCAAAGTGGTACTACTTTCGATTTACTTACCAACTATATAGTCTATATTGTCTAGATTTGTACTGCATAAGATAAGTGATAAGACACCGAATATGAGGTCTGATTGCACCCTCGGTGCTACATTAAAAATCAAGCAACAGAACGGGTCCGTAGTATCCTCTATAATACTTAGTATTATAGAGGATCAAGGTTAAGTTGATAGACAAGATTTTAGTTAATCCCACTGTCATAATTTGCTGGCGTATTCAAGACAGAATTCAACAATAGTATAAGAAAACCAACACAGAATCCGTAGCGGATTACCGGTGGGGAATCGGTGGACAAGCAAGACCGCAAAAACAGAGACATCCATGTCAACTCAAACCAACGCATCGAACGCATCGACCACACAACCAACACTCTACACGCACGCAAAGCGGCGATTCGCTGACGCGTGGCTCACGCCCGGCGTGCNCATCGAACGCATCGACCACACAACCAACACTCTACACGCACGCAAAGCGGCGATTCGCTGACGCGTGGCTCACGCCCGGCGTGCGACAGACAACGCAGTTACTGCTGCTCCTCACGCTATTTGCTGGCTCGGCGATGGGCCAGACCGACGTCGGGAACATCTACTGTGACACTGCTGTCGAGGACGGCGTCAACGTCGTCTTCGGCGCACTGGCTGGTCTTGGCCTGCCAGCAACGATGGTATTCGTCGGTCGCAGTGGCCTGTCGTATATGCGGGCCTCTGGCAACCCGAACCAGCAAAATGAGGCCCGCCGGGACCTCATCCTCTCGCTGGTCGGTCTCGGCGTCGTCGTGCTGGCAATCGTGGCTCCAGAGCTTATCACGAAGTTCGGGGACAACGTCGGCTTCGGCTTCTCGGACTGCGTGACCCCATTCTAGGCACACGATGGGACTCCGCTCACTGCTGATGATCGCGGCCCTTTGCTCGCTGCTCTCGACAGCCGCAGCTGCGGGGCCGGCGTCCGCTGGTGGCAACCCAGCCCAGATTGAGCGGGGGACGGCACACTCCGACACGAGTCACGGTGGCGTGGGGGTACTCCAACAAAACGCCACCGCACCGAATGGCTCCAGTAGGGAGGGAACACAGACGAATCGCACTGACAGTAACGACTCCAGCGTCCGAGACCCAGTAGGCAACGAGACAGCAGGCAACGGGACAACAGCCAACGGAACCGAAGGCAACGAGTCCATCGACCGAGGGTCAGCAGCGAACCAGACAGATGTGAACAGGTCCGTCGAACTCGGAGCAAGGCAGAACCTCAGCGCGCACGTCTCGTGCTACGAGAACGCCTCGGACCCGCCGGCCAATGCGTCAGTGGGAGAAAACGCGACAGCAGGCGTTGTGCCTCCGAACAGGTCCTACAACCACAACCACACCTTCTTCCGGGCGCTGTGGTCTGGCGACCCTGACCATCCGAACCTCACACGGGCTGACCGGGCCGAGGCTGAGAACGGCACACTGGCCGTCCTCCCCTCATGCACGGGAGATATGGTTTCTCGCGAGCCCTCGAACACAACACTGTGGAACCGGCCCGAACACGACTCGTTCCGGACTGGCATCGAGAACGCCTCCTACCCAGTGAACGTCACGGACACTCGCTCTGGCATCTGGATTCGTGACGCCTACGTCGCGTTTTTCAGCATCGAGCCATCGACGGTCGTCCATCAACAGGGAGGCACGGAACGGCTGGTCCGTCCGAACGGGACCGTTCGTGCCATTCACGACTACCGGGTATTCATCTCGGAGTTCTTCGAGGACGACTTCCGAGTAGTGAACACGTCGACGAACACGACGCTGTACGCCAACGGTACTTCGATGGACAACAGCACTGCCGCCCAGCCCACGCTCAACTACACTGAGATCAACGGGACCACGGAACTCCAGTTGGTCACGACGATCTCGACGAATATCTCGGAGATTGGCGATGACGAGATTGACGAGTACGAACTGACGGTCACGGACTCACGGACGGTTCGAGTAGAGAATCTCTCCGAGCGGGCGATGGTCGTCGAGCCCGGCGTCGTCCCCAACGGCAGAGGGGCCACGACCGACGACTATCGGATCGGGACTGTAATTCCCGGCAGCTGGCAGAGCGTCCAGTTCGATGGCGGATACGAAGTCCAGAGCAAGTGGCGGTTCTATACTCGCTCACCGCCCGGGTGGGAAAACTGGTCGGAGAACACGACGACGCCAGTACGACCGCTCGAAACCCACGCTGTCCGAACGACGGAAGGCCCGGAAGTCACGGTCAACCGCGTCCAAAACGAGAGTTCCGACGGCTGGCGGTTCGTCCCATCGCTCGAAGCGACGTATCCGGTGAATGCGACTGCAAACACGACGGGGAANCGGCTGGCGGTTCGTCCCATCGCTCGAAGCGACGTATCCGGTGAATGCGACTGCAAACACGACGGGGAACACGACCGCTACCGCGACCACCAGGACGACGCTCCCGCCGGAGATTCGGATCAACCGTTCGGAGACGTTCACGACGGCGGATCGGTTCACGATTCGGAGTGCGGAACAACTCCGGACGGAGAACTTCGAAATCAACGGACTGGTTCGCGGGAACAGCATCGAACAGCCAGCGGACTCGACGAACCCGACACCAATCCGCGAGGTCAATATCACTTCCGAGGTCGTCAACTCGACCGACAACTCGACGGACCTGCTGGTTCGGGTCGAACCGACAGTTGGCTTCCCGATTGCGGCAGGGAACGTTACTGTCGCAACGGGGCAGTCCCGGGTCAAACAGTCACTGTCTGGCGATGATGAGATTACGATCACCGTCGACCAGGGCGAAGTCTCCTCGGCGATAGTCACGTATCGCCCGGCTCAGATCTGGTGGGAGCAAGGGCGTGCTGTCCCGGTACGAGACACCCAAGAGCGGGTCGCCTACGAAGTGAATCTTCCAGACCTNTGGTGGGAGCAAGGGCGTGCTGTCCCGGTACGAGACACCCAAGAGCGGGTCGCCTACGAAGTGAATCTTCCAGACCTTGCGGAGTTCATCGACCTCGCTGTGGTGACGCTCCTGACGTTGTTGCCGGCTGTGCTGGCGCTGTATGGCTACGACGTCTGGACGAGAGGCAAATTTGTTGGTTGGTATAATCCATGACACACAAGAATATACCACGAAACAGCAGTATCGACCGCAGAACAGTGCTTGGACTCCTTAGTGGGGGTCTTGCCGCGCTTGCAGGCTGCAGTGGGCTGTCTGATAGCAGTGACGGAGGTGACGGAAGCGCCGGCCCGCCAGAAGAGCAGTCCGACTACATCGAAGAGACGTCGATTGAGATTGTCGAGAACGGCCGCCAATTGGCTCTGGAAGTGGCTGTGACTGATGAGATCGAGCCCTCATCGGTCAGCATCATCACAGAGTCCGGTCGAGAGTTCGTCAGCGACTATTTCAGCCCCGGTGAAACCCGGACCAGCCTATTGCTAACGGCGGGAGATGATAAATACAAGCCATTGCCCCGGGGCCAGCACACACTCTATCTCCGTGGGGATGACGTTGAAACCGAAATCCCACTCGAACTGGGCACTACATTCGAACTTGAGAAAGTCGTTCCTGCCACTGAACATCCAGACGTTCGTGAAGGCCTCGGCCACTTGGTGGTGGTTATCAGGAATGTGGGTGAGCGAACCGGTGCAGCTACCCGCACATTAATGAACGGGAAAGAAAAAGAAGACGTGTTTGTCCCGGTAGAGCCTGGTGAAACCAATGTCGTCAGATATTTTTCCCTCATCGAAGACACCGTTTCTTCTTGTCCGAGAGTTGATGAGAGCGCTAAAAGAGATGAGCAATTAACCGTTGAATTCCTTTGGAGCGATCCAGTCATGTTCACTCAGACGATCAGCTATGAAAATTCATCTGGATGCAAGCGGACTCTGATTGGGACTCCTGAAGAAGTCACTGCTACCTCAGTAGAGACAGAGACGGAGACGGAGACGTAGCAATGCAGTCGGGAATAGGCGAGGACCTCGTTGAGGAGGTTTTCCAGAGATTGCTGAGAGAACTCTCGTCGGCAATCACAGCTGGTATCAGTGGTTTCCTTGCTCAACTTAAAACGCAGATAGTCAATTATCTTGATGGGTTCTTTAAGAGCCTCATTGACCCGATGGTAGGGACACCCGCCCCCGAAGGACCGAATTCATCGGCCCCAGTTGACATTGCGTTCGAATCTGCGAGTAATGCCCCGTGGAACTCGCTAATATCGGGCATCTACTTCGATGGAATCGTTGGGTTGGCACTCGGGCTGCAGTTCATCGTCTTGGCAATGATTGGAGTTCGATACGGGTCGATGAACCCGGTCATTCGGAAGAAGCTCCTACGCCGACTTGGGGTTGCCTTCCTCTCACTGTTCTTTTGGCTTCCGGTAGCCTCACTGGGGACTCAGTTCTTCAATGCCATCGGTCGCGAGATCTACAAGTCCGGTCAATCAACGACTGAAGTCGCCGCACTAATTGGCTCAGTCCAGCAGATTGCGGATCTCAGCCTTGGGATATTCGTCGTCCTCATCGTTGTCGGACTGTACGTCTACCTCAAGGCGGCGTTCATTTNCTTCGAGGCGACGAACTGGGGACTGGCTTCTGAGCTGTCGCTGTTCATCAGCCTCGTGACGCTGTACTTGGCGGCAAAGTCCCAGAAGGCCCTCATTCAGCGCAGTAGCCGCGTAGCAATCCAAGTCAGCGAGCAGGCCCTTGCTGGTGGGAAAAAGCCCCTCAAGATCGGTGCGGCGGCTGGTGGTGCGGCGGCGACAGCCGGCGCTGGCGCGGTCGGCGGCCCCGGCGCAGCAATGGCGACAGGTGGCACGATTCGAGCTGCCTCAAGCGCTGCAAAAGGGCGCGTCGGCAGTGCTGCCACAGGAGCCCAGATGGTCCACCGCCAGATGGCAGCCAACCCCGCTGGCATGAAGAGGGGTTCTAGCGGTTCCGGTGGCGGCAGTAGTCCCAACGGCTCCGGAGGTGGCGGTAACAGTGGTTCCGGCGGCGGTGGCTCCGGTGGGTCAGGCGGTTCCGCTCCGCCCTCTGGCGGCGGCAGTGGCAGCAACGGCTCTGGTGGCTCACCGCCCTCTGGCGGCGGGAGCGGGTCCAGTGGAAGTCCCCTCAACAGCAGGTTCACCAACGGTGGTTCGTCCGGCTCGTCCGGCTCGTCTGGCTCGTCTGGCTCGTCTGGCGACTCCGAGAGCGACGACACCTCAGTAAGTGAACCCCAGACCAAGATGGAGCGCCAGACGCAGATCAACTCTGGCGATACCAGAGTGTTCGAGTCTGAGGCTGACCCGCCGTTCTCCGACGATGACTTCGACGAGAACGATACCGAGACCACGGAGTCCGATGAGTCCGAGTCGTACGACTCGCTCAAGGATGTGTTTGCGACTGATGACGATATATTAGGGCCGGATGTGTACCGCGACGGCCTGCCGCACAAGGAGGATGACGACTAATGGCTGACTCAGAAGAAGAGTACAACACGAACATCATCCACGAATCCCTCGGAGATTCGACCAACTTCTGGGGCGACTACACGCTGGGGGAACTCATCCTGTTCCTCATCCCGCCGTTTGGCTTCCTCGTCGCGATGGGAATGCCGTTCGTGCCAGCGGCGCTGTTCTTCCCAACGTTGGCTCTCACAGCGGTCGTGGAAGTGTTCCTCTACATCCTGCACAAAGTCCGGCCAGATCACTATCGGCTCACCGAGTGGCTGCGGGTCAAACTGTTCTGGCTCGTCAAAAAGAAGCAGTACACTCACGGCCAGGGCAATCAGGATACCCGGCAGGTCACGCGACTAGAGCGGGTCATGCCCCACGGCATTGAGCGCGTCGACGGAGCGTACGTCGGCGCGGTCGAGGTCGAGCCCGCCAATATGTCGCTACAAGATGACGAGAAATGGGAGAAAGCCGTCAAGTCGCTCACACGCTTGTCCGAGTCACTGACTGGCCGGGCGAAACTCCACGTCACGACGGCCGAGGTCGACAACGAGTCCCACATACAAGCACACGTCGACCGACTCGACGACCCCGACGCAGAGAGCCATTCGATCTTCCGAGGGGTGCTCATGGAGTTCGTCAACCGCTACATCGACGACAGCGGCAACGTTGAGACTGAGACTGAACTCCAGCGCAAGTACTACATCGTCGTTTGGGTGACTGACGACGACATTCACGACCTCCAGATGAACAGCGACTCCATCGCGGATTACNTACATCGTCGTTTGGGTGACTGACGACGACATTCACGACCTCCAGATGAACAGCGACTCCATCGCGGATTACCTGACCGGGATACCGGTCATTGGGCGGCTGTTCACTCGATTCGACAGTGACACGCTCACTGACGCCGAGCGAGAGGAGTTCAAGGCCAAGAAGCTCCACGACCGGCTCGAAACCGTCGACAGAGCAGTCAACAATATGTTTCGGTGCCGTAGCCGGTCGGTCAGCCCCCACGAACTGGCGCACTTGACTGAGGACTACTGGGCCTGTGAAACGCGGTCCGAGCGGGAGTACGAAGAGGCGGCCTCCGTCTCTCCGGTGACGTACTCCGCTCGGGAACTCATCAAGCACGGCAAGGGTGCCACAGCCCATGACGCTGCGGAGGGCATGGACACCGACGACGTCGGTGGGACCGACTACGAGGTTGACGAGACCGACTTCGTCTCCCAGTTGCATAGGCCGGGAGAGAACCATCGGTCACTGGTTGCGCCAACAGATATCGAGTGGGAAGCCGACCACGCCCTCATCGACCAAGAGACGTACACCCGGTGCTTCTGGATCGAGACGTATCCCGAGCATCCGACCAGTGGAATGCTAGAGCAACTACTGCTGGATACGGACCTTGCCGTCGACGTCTCAATCCACATCGACCCATACGACGCTGATACAGCAGTGTCGGTGATGAAGGAGTGGATCTCCTCGCTGAAGATGCTGCAAAACGACAAGGGGGAGCTGGAAGCGGAGGATATCGAACAGGAGGTCAACCAAGCGAAGTACATCCGGCAAATGGTCCGGCGCAACCACACGTCGTTGTTCCGTGTCGGGGCGTTCATCCGACTGACCGCTGAGACCGAAGAAGACCTCCGGAAGCAAACGAACCGGCTCGAAACGCTCCTGCGAGACTCACCGTCGAACTGCGGGGTCAAGCGAACGACCCGCCGGCAGGAAGCAGGACTGGTGACTGTCTCGCCGATCGGGGCCAACGAACTCGGACAAAACCGACTCTCCTCAATGACCGGGGAAGCACTCGGGTCGCTGTTCCCGTTCTCGTCGAACTACCTCCGGATGGAGGACGGCATCGAGTACGGACTGCACGGACACAACGATTCCTCGCTGTTGATCGACCCGTGGGAACTGGAAACCGGTCACTCGGAGCTGGTCACTGGGATGCCCGGTGGCGGGAAGACGCACGGTACGCAGGCTCGGGCGATGCGGATGCTCAAAAAGCGGTCGGACGTCAAGCAGATCTACATCGACCCGGTCGGAGATATGCACGGCAGCGCGAAGATGTTGGATGCAAAGACAATCACGATCAGCGGCGAGACGCCGTTGAACCCGTGCGAGATGCATCCGACGCCGCCGCATGTCCTCGAACAGTCCCCGGATATGCAGCCCGTCTCAGCGAAGAAAGACGAAGTGTACGGGGTCATCGAGAACTTCCTGCAATCGCGGGATGTCGATCTGGAGATGCACAGCGGCCTCATCACGTTCCTGATCGACACGATATTCTCCGAGTCCGATATCGACCCAGCGGACCCGTCGACGCACACGCCGGAGAACTCGCCGGACCTGAGTGACTTTCTCGAAGTGGTCGACCGCCTCCAGGAAGAGCCAGAAATGTTCCCCGGAGCGACAACGGAGTCCTCCCAGCAGAAAATCCAGCAGTACGCAAACGAACTCTCGATTGCACTGCATCCGTTCCGCCCGGGGAGTACCTTTGGCAACCTCTCGAAAGAGTCGGACCTGCGGCTGATCGACGACAGCAGCAAGGCCGTCTATCTGGACCTCCAACAGGTCGAAGGCTCGGGTAGTGGCCTCGGCAAGCAGTCGTTCATCATGCAACTGCTGTTGTCGACGCTGTACCAGCAGGCGAAAAATATGCAGCAGAAGGTCGAGATCATCATCGACGAAGCCCACTACCTGTTCAACGACGACGCGAACTTGGAGTCGCTGAACCAGATTGCNATGCAGCAGAAGGTCGAGATCATCATCGACGAAGCCCACTACCTGTTCAACGACGACGCGAACTTGGAGTCGCTGAACCAGATTGCTCGGCACCAGCGCCACGCTGGACTCCGGCTAGTGATGCTGTCCCAGACGCTCTCTGAGTTCGAGGACAAGGGAGCCGCTGAGGAAATCGCGGGAATGTGCCCGATCAAGGTGCATCACCGCGAACCGGAACTAGGCGACGAGACGGCAACAAGCGCTGGACTGACGGATGAACAGCAGTCCTACATCCAGCACGCTGAAGCTGGCAAGGAGTCACTGGGTGACGGACAGGGCTACTCGCAAGCGCTGGTTCGTGTCGACGAACATGGCGATTACCCGTTGACAATCAAGACGTCGTGGGAAGAGAAGCAGATTATTGACCTCGACGCTGACGCGGAAGATGCGCTCGATGTTGTTGCTCACGAGGCTGACTCCCGCGCTGCTGACTTCGAAGAGTTCGTACGCTCGAAGGCAGTCGAGCAAGAGTTAGCGAATCGTGGATTGTCCCCGGAGAAGGCTGAACACGTCCTCAACGGACTCAGCGAAGACGAGTTGGTGGACGTGGTGTCTGTAGCACTTGACCAGACACAGCCAGAAGCAGTTGTCGCTGACGGTGGTATCGAGACAGAGACTGATGCGGAGTTCGACACTACGGAGAATTCAAATGAGTAACGTCATCTCGATTCGATTGAACCCAGAACAGGGAGAACAGGTTGTAAAGCAGGCGCAGAAAGCAGATGAAAAGCTATCGGAGTACGTTCTGAAGGCTACGGAACAGCGCATTGACCGTGAGTTGAAAGAGCAACGAGCCAACGAATTGAATCTTGAGTCGGAACTTGATGATTTAGCAGATATTGTCGCAGCAGAGGTTGACGGAGCAACAGACATTGACACGGATCAGGAACTGTTCTACTCGGTCGCTCTGTGGGACTTAATTTCCTCTGAGTTCCCGGCAGACAAGCGCGCTGCTGCGATGGAAGGAGCGTCGGAGAAAGTCCAAGAAGAGGTTGAAAGCATCCGAAACAAGGAGGGTCAGGAATGACTGAGAGAGACACTCTACTCCAGATTTACACCACCGAAGCGTACAAAGAATGGTTTGACCAGTTGGCTGACGATGCGGGGACATCTACCTCGAAATACGGACACGAGGTTATTGAGGAACACATTGACCGGGAAACTGGGGAGAACCAGTATCGTCGGTACAACACTGACACGAGCATAGAGCTACTGCTGGAAGAGGCACAGCGCGAGGTGAAAGAGCTGGTAGCGGAGTTTGAGTCTGGAACAATGGAGGAGGTGAAGACCATTCAGGAGGTCAGAACAGCATACACCATTGCGATCTGGAAACTGCTTCAAGATGACTACTCAGCTGAGCAGCGACGGCTTGCGCTGAAATTTGCTGGTGAACACGTCGGACAAGATCCGGGTCTTGAATCGAGAGCCGAAGGCGACTCTGAGTCAGATGCCTCGACTGCTGCTGAATCGGCAGGTGAGAGTGCATGATGCTGAAAACAGATTACCGAGAAGGTGGTGCAGGGAATCTCGTTGATTACATCCGGCGCGACCGGGACCAGGACGCCGGCGCGACAGTTGACCTACGGAATCCCGCTGGTCGAGAACTGTCCGATTCAAAGGTGAATCGGTTTGTCGACAAGAGCCGTGAGTTCGGATTCCAGCGGCACATGATCGTCTCCCCTGATCCTACGGGACAATATTCGCCAGAGGAAGTCCGGGCCAACACTCGGGACTTCATGAACAGTGAGTTTGCCCAGCAGCCGACGACTGACTACGTGTATGGGGTCCACCGAGACACAGAGTTTCCCCACGCACACATCGCGGCGACTGGCGAGCGCGCAGAGTTGGAGATGGATCGGGAAGATATCCGAGAGTTGCGCGAACAAGCAGCGACCGCGTATGAAGAGCCCTCCCGGACGAGGGACCCAACGACTGCCGCTCGCGATGCTCCGGAAGACATTGGCCGGGTCGTGGATGAAGAAGCACGGGAGCAGTACCACGAGGCAGAACTATCGCTGAACCCCGAAGCAGAAAAAGCGCTCAAGCGGGCGACTGAGAAGAGTCAACAGAAAGACGTCGGAAAGCCCACGGCTGAGAAAGCAAGCGATGAGCGGCAAACTGAGCCACTCTCAGAACAGCGTGAGGAACCGCGCGACGCTGACGCCGAAGCTGCCCTCGAACGCGAGCAGGAACCCGAACGCGAAGTTGGGTGGTGGCAGTGAGTTCTAGTTCCTCTGCACCACCAGGACAACGCTCCGGCGAAGTCCCGAATAGCCTCAAGTACGACAACGTCGTCGGGTTCGTCTGGGCTGGATTTATGTTGCTGTTCCCGCCGATGATCGTCGACAGCGACAAGGTTCTCCCAAAGCGGTTCTGGGCGTGGCGCTACATTTACCTCGGCTTTGGACTGATCAGTGCGGCGTTCTTCTATGACGTGCTTGTCCAGACACCCAGCGCAGCGCTGTTGTTCCCGTTCGCACACGTTCTGGCTGCCATCTCAGTCGGGACACTGTTCGCTGGCTTCACCGTGCCCGGGCTATCGCTGCCGATGGTCTCGTACTCGACCACCGTAATCCTGTATGCCATCTCAATCGGTATCGTGTTCTCCGGGGAACTGCTCCGCCGAACGTCGCCGGAAATGCTCGCGATGAACCAGTGGGACCACGACGACGGAGAGTCCGTTGTCCCGCTGGAAGAGGTCTCTCACGAACACGAAGAGGCTGAGATGCCGTTCACGCTCGATCAGGATGTCTCAACGGCTGTCGTGGGCGAGACTGGGTCGGGCAAGACGTCGATGATGAAGCTGCTGGCCTACCAGTTCCCATACTACAGTAACACGGCAGTCATCGCTCACGATACCGGCGAAGACTTCCAAGCATTCTATGAGGAACTAGGCTTTGAGGTTCAGCGCATCCGCCACGAAGACAGCGACGTAGTCTGGAATCTGTTCAAGGATGCTGACTCGGAGTCGGACTTCCGCGAGGTCGCCGGCGCGATCTTTGGAGAGGCCGACGGCCACGACCCGTTCCATCGGCCCGCAAAACAGACTTTCGCGGAGATGCTGATGTACCTGCATCTCAGCGCACAAAAGAACAACCGCCGTCACGCGCTCTGTCATGCCGATATCGTCTCGCTGCTCAACGAGGGCCACATCGCGCTCAAGAAGGCACTGGACGAGTTCGACCGGCTGGATTCGGGTCATATCGACCCTGACAAGGGCAAAGGCGCACAGAACGTCTACCAGACGATCAAGGAGAACGTCGATCCTGTCTTCACCGGTGACTTCGGAGACTACGGGGAGTTCTCCCTGCAAGAGTACATCGAGAACCCGGAAGGGCGAGTCCTCATCATCGACTCGAACCCGACGGAACTGGAAACGCTCGGGCCGATGTACCAACTGCTCGTAGACTGGTCGATCCGCTACGCGATGAATTCTTCAAACCCGACGGTCCATATCCTCGACGAGATTGACGCGCTGCCGGCACTTACTCAAGTAACGAACCTGACGGCCCGAGGCCGAAAGCACAAGGCTCGGGCACTAGTCGGCGTGCAAACAATCGGCCAGCTCAAAGACACGTACAGTACGATCTCTGGGATTGTCGGCAACTGCCCGCAAGGCGTTTACTTCGGGCCGGGTGACAGCGAGTCGACGGACTTCATCCTCGACGAACTTGGCGAGAGCCGTCAGTACGACCGGTCGGAGATGGTGTCGATGAGTCATCAGGGGCGCGGCGAGAACCCACGAACGCAGGCTCGGGACACGTACAAAGAGAAGGACAAAACGCCGGTCACGTCTGGTCTGCTCCGAGACTTCCAGCCCGGTGAGTGCGTTGCCGTCTCACGAACGACGTGGGTCCACGGCCAGTCCTACGAACTGGCTGACGTTCGCGACAGCCTCCCGGCGCAGGGCGCGGAGTCGCCGGACAGTTCGGAACCGGAGCCCACTGAGGATGATACCGACATAGAGAGTGACAGCTGGTTCTCGTTCACTCGGGCGCGACTCGACGATGTACTCCGTGGGTCAGTTGGTGAGACTGACGGCGATGAGTCCAGAGAGAGTGGGGTAAATCGTGACCCCGAAGTCGAGCCAACCGCCGACGCGACAGACGGGTTGGACGTCGACGAGTCGGACGATCCACTCGACCAGACAACAGCAAACACTGCCGTCACGTCTCCGGACACAGACCACCCGGACCTATCAGATTCAGAGGATGAGTACGACGGTGGCGATCACGACCAGCAGTCCGACGACAACACTGGAGGACTCTTCTCTGAGCCGGACCCAGATCCCAGCTTAGGTGGGACGGAATCTGCCCAGCAGGAAGGCGGTGAATCACCTACTGAATCAGATGCAGAGGGAGACTCAAACGAGACTGAGGGGCGGGACGAAACTGAGTCAAGAGAGGAGGAGCGCGACGTATCTGAGTTCATGTAACCCGCCGTTGTGAACTCGTTCCCCTGTATAGAATATCTAATACTTTTGTGCTGTTCTGCGACTGTAATTCTCTCTACTACGTTGGCAAGAGTGGATTGCAAGTACGCCTGCCTCCAATTCTATCAAATTGCAATACTTATCTTTATTGCTATCATTATATCATTGAAATCGCAAGACAGCGGCGGTTTTCGCCCGGTTTGAATCACCGGCAGTGAATTACCACCCCCGACTGAAACAAACCCAAACCGCAAGACGGCGTGGGTATAATTCACCGGTTACCCCCGATTAGTTACACTCTTTATCTTGTCCTCTGGTGATTCAGTCGTGAGGCAGGCGCTGGAAACAGCGATACATAAGAAATAGAATATAAGAGTCGGTGACGAACAGCGGATTTCAGGTAGAATAAAACTCGCCCACTCAGCCCCCGGCCATAACTATTGGAGAACAGATATATCTCACCTCACTCCCCGGAGCCGTATCGTGACTGCTCACGGCGAGCCAGCCCCACCGGGCGTCATGCGAACCCGCTGTGCCACGCACGTCGCCGGCCGCCGACGTCCAAGGCCACGCCGATCACGACCACACGCGAACTGAGCCAGTGCTGGCAGACCCACGCTCGACCCTCGCTTGCTTCGGCCCCTCGTGGCGCACAACCCGACAGTCACCGGCCGGCGACCACACCACTTTGTCCGGAGCTTTGTATCCGAATCCCAACAGGTACAACGCGCCTTGTTTTCGCACTCTTCAAATACCGGAATTTAGTGTGGCATTCAGCCGGGGGGACTGTCCGATTCCCGGCGGGGATCGCGCCCGCTACTGCAGGCACGATTGGACCGGCGTGAGGCGCGCGACCGCGCCGAGCGCAGCNCGGGGATCGCGCCCGCTACTGCAGGCACGATTGGACCGGCGTGAGGCGCGCGACCGCGCCGAGCGCAGCGCCCCGTCGTCCGAGTGAGCGAGAGTGAACGAGGACACGACAGACGAGCATCGCGAGTCTGTCAGTGGCGTCGCGCGCTGGGACGGTCCACCAGCCATCCAGCCCAGTTGCGCCCCGGCCGGCAGACCCACGCCTGCGATACATCCGACACTCCGTGGGACCAGTACCTCGACGTGTGCCAGCTGGAGCCACCCCAACCCAGAGCTTTTTGAGCGATGATGGCCAAGTCTGAATCGCAGCGTTCTCATGTCAAAGACACATCCATCTCCAGAGCGGCGGCTACCTAACGAGCGAATCGTCCCGTCAATGACGACTATCGGCCTGGTCATCGACGAAGTCGTCGAAATCGCACAGCACAACCTCAAGCGTCCGATCTCGGTCAAGATCTGGACTTGGGAAGACGGGACATTCAAAGTTCGTGCCAAGCACTGGTATCCAGCTGGGACAACGACCCGGTACGGCCACCGGTCGGTAATCCAGTACCACAGCGACCGTGAAGTCGTCAAAGGATACCTGCTGGAAAAAGATACAGAAACAGATGAAGAATCACTCCTCCTAGAAATGAAACTCGACGAAATCAGTGATCCAGTCCCACGAAAAAATGAGAAGGGCGACTAACCCTATTTGTCCATTACGAACCGGTAGCACTTCTCACACAGCCGGTCGAACGATTCCTCACGCTCGCTATCATAGAACGACCCCAAGCGCATTCGCTCGTCATCGAGGAAGGTATTGAACACCTTCTCGCACCGCGGACATTGGACGTTTCCCACATTTCTCACCTCCTGGGACCCCTTCTCGGGCCGCCACCTGCCTGCGGCCGCACAAAATCCACGCCGACGAGCAGCGGTATCCAAGCGCTCCCCCGACGCTTAACCAACATACCCGCGATCACCCGCCCAACGTTGGTTAACACCGCTGCGCCACTCTCGCCGACGCCGGATCTCGACAAACCAGCCACGAATGCGGTTCCTGTCCACCTCCCGGCGGCAGGCCGGGATCGCGCCCGCCACTGCAGGCACGATGGACCGCCGCGAGGCGCGCGAGAGCGCCGAGCGGAGCGCTCCGCTGGCGTCGCGCGCTGTCGCGACCCACCAACCACCCAGCCCCAGTTTCTCCCGGGCCGGCTGGCCCACGTCCACGCACACACCAGGACATCGGCCCGCTCACAGCTCCCACCAGACTGACCCACGTTGACGCGCTGGTGCGGTGGCGTGCCAGTCCGTGCGCGCGGTTGTCTCGCCGCCGCCCGCTGTGCCGGAGGCGGCGGCGAGGCNGTGGCGTGCCAGTCCGTGCGCGCGGTTGTCTCGCCGCCGCCCGCTGTGCCGGAGGCGGCGGCGAGGCCGCGTGCGCGAGCACCGTCGCACCGACCGAGGAAGCCCCCTTCTCGATGGGGGACGCCCTCGCTACCGGGCGTTAGTCTGCGGAGTGGACGAGACCCTGATGGGTGGCGGCCCCATGCTCGGTGTCGAACAGGTCCGAACACTCGGGTTCAGGACAGCGGGCCTTCCCGAGCGTCACAGCGACCGCGCGGTCAGTGTCCCGCTCGTTGGCCCACTGATGGGTGTCTGACTCGGCCTCCCACGACGCCACCGCCGGGCTATCGCCCGAGGAGCCGAACATACTACTCCCGTGTCCGGTAGGCGCGGGACCGTCGCCGCGTTCGATGATACACATGAGCGTGTCGCTCGTGACAGCCACCGTCTTGATACCGTTGTAGTCGTCGGGCTTGCCCCCCGAAATACGAACTCTGTCGCCCTCGCGGAGCGTGCGCACCATCTCGCCGCCGTGCATGGACTTGCCCCAGACCGTGACCTTCGCGCTCGTTCCCTCNGGAGCGTGCGCACCATCTCGCCGCCGTGCATGGACTTGCCCCAGACCGTGACCTTCGCGCTCGTTCCCTCGTCGTCCTCGATGTAGAGGACTTGGTACTGATTGCGGGCGTCTGGCTCCGCGATGATGTGGGTCACTTCGCCCTCGACCGTACACTCGTAGCCGTAGGGACTCACCTCGTCGATAGGCGTGGGTACTTGCAGGTCGTTCTGGGCCTCGTTCAAGACGGTAAAGGAAGCCTCATACAGGCTGTTACAGTCGCCCATCTGCCCGGACACAAGGGCGGCGAGTCGGCGGCTCGCTGCCGCCTGCGACAGACTGGTCTTGTCTGCCAGCGTCGCGGCCTGCTGGTTGACTCGCGCCAGCGTGTCGCGGTCCATCCACTGCCGGGGGTCAGCCGGGGAGCGGAACCCGTCAGCGCGTTCGGTTTCCGCGTCGGTGAGCTGGCGAGCCGAGGCTTCGCGGTCGGCACCGTCGACGTGGGCGCGTGCGACCTCGGAGTGTCGGGCTTGCTCGGCTTCGCGGCCGTGGCGTTCCTCCTGCTGTTCCAGCGTTTCGCCAAACCGCCGGTTCGGGCCGACCTCGGTCGAGCGGGTCCAGTCGTATGCCTCCTCCTGCCGGGCGTAGAAGTTGCCACGGCTATCGCTACCCCGATTCATTCTGAAATC
>NZ_AOLW01000062.1 GCF_000336615.1 Haloarcula amylolytica JCM 13557 | reverse complement strand
TCCACAGTGAAAGTGGAACACTTACCTGAGCTTACGGCCTTCACCCCCGGGGTCAAGCCCCGAGGCACTCGGCCTGCTCCGCCTGTAGACGTACTTGATTCTGCCTGAATTCACTCTGGCGCAACAACGTCCTCACACGACGGACACTCGGCCCAGACACCCTCTGTGCCGTCATCTTTCTCGTATTCAACCAGAATCCACGCAGTTGTGATCTGGTTGTCGCAATCCGGACAGCGACCAACGCTTTGCGTATCATCGGGCATGGAAAGGGGATGGAAAGAGCGTGTGACAATGTTCTTTCCAATGACAACTCGAATTGCCTCGAAAATAAGTGTTCACCGGATTTCTAAGATGAGCAGTCCACATATTGCATTGCGATGTTCTCAAAGTATTGCTGCGGGGTAAAACGAGAAAATTCGCGGTCGGCCGTGTGAATCACTACCTCTGGAGTATCCTGTGGATGAGCACACTGCCGGGCAAAGACGACGATCGGGACGTCTTTGTTTTGAATATCGAATGCCTCTCCCATCGCTTGGACACGAGGGTCCTGGCGGACTGAATTCAGATCGATTTCGCGGATTTCTGTCTGAGTTGGCCCGTGAATGGTTGGGTTTCCGTAGACGATGTCAGCAAAGCGGGTTTGCACTCGCTCGATTAGTTTCTGGTCGTGGTCAGAACGCTGGAGATTGTGCATCACTTCTTCGAAAATATATGCGCTCACACCGACGTGATAGGCACTTTGGATCGCTTTGTCGACGAGCGAAACCGCTTCCTCACACGTCTGTGTCAGGCCGAATATCCAGATATTCGAGTCAAAAACATCCATTCAGAAGTTACTGTGGTAGTTCACGGTCCGCATCAGTAGATGTAACAGAGTCAGATAGCATTCGCTCAATGTCCCAGTCGATATCCTCGGAGAGTGCTTGCAGGTCCTCCCACGCATCGACTGAGGAAACCCCGTTTCGGCGTGCTCGATTGTAGATCCGTGCCGATTCCTCGCTCATATAGTTGGCATACCAGTTATTATTGAATAAGCGTTGGGGTGGAACCAGAATGTCACCGGACAGCCGGTTCGATATCCCAGTCCGAAGCAACAATACTGGCATAGACACGGTCTCTCTGTGCCAAGGCTCCCCGAGACACCGGTCAGATCGGAACGCTTCCAGCTTTATCAGCGTTCGTCGATAGCACGGCTCCTTCAGTCCTCTTCTACCATCGGTCTTGTACGGGACTGAAAAGGGGAATTCACTAGGAGTGGCGACACATATCGGAGTCGCGCGCGGTTGGAGACGAGAGGGACACGACTGGCACTGACGCTGGCAGTCGGTCCCTTGCAGCGTGGGGCAGACGGCCGGGCGAAGCAGACGGATGCCTGGTTACGGTGTCGTAGAGCAGTTTACAGGGTAGTTTGTTTCATGACTTCTGGGGGGACTATCCGCCCACTACGTCTGCTTACTGAGGAATCTGAGACTTGTAACCCAATTAATAATAATAGTAGTGAGAGTGAAATTCGGTGGGACTAATTAGTATAGAAAATCATAGACTAAGAAATGGCTGTTTACAACAGATGGGGTGATACACCTCACGGCAACCCAACCTCAGCCAGTGAAGAAGTGGCGAAACTTCGTCTTGCGTTGAATCATCTCTCTCTTGCTGAATTAGAGGAACAAAGAGTAGTCAAGTGGGACAAAAATAGCAATGTTGTGAAGAAAGGCCCAAGATTCAACGAGAAAGGGGTTGAGGTTCTGAATAATGAGTGCTGACATGAGCGAAATTATCATTGGGGAAATTATTGAGGCTGTATCCGAGGTAGAGAAAACAAACTCAGAAAGTATGGATATGTGTCTTCACCGCGATGTCTCGACAGAGGCGATACAAAGGTTAGTGGCCCACGAGAGTGATGCGTGGAGACTCCAGTTCGAAACTGAAAACCACGTCGTAGAAGTGACGGGAAACGATACTATCCTCATTGACGGCGAACAAATGTGAACAGCCTCCTAGGTGAGCCTTGGAAGTGTAGTACAGGTATGACAACGGTTCTATAACACTTTGAAACCAGTTGGTTTGCCTAACGTGTGTCGTGGCCAATTGTAATCTGTCGTTCTGTCACTGACTTTGTCACTATTGATTAACTGAGATATCCTGTGGATTGATACCTATTCACAGACATAATTGACATGGGAGAGGACTACATCCTTCCGTAGTTCTAACACTCACTGTGTTCCCACCTTCACTACCCACACTATCGTCTCCCAACCCGTCCCTAATTCAATCACAAACCACTGATGGATCAGAGATGAGGCACGATTCGAATGTACCACCGTGAACGTCCAACCACCCCACTCAATTGAGACGCAATCATGCGCAAAAAAGAATACATCCATATTCACGCTCTGCTCGCGGAAGTCACACGATATTTGATCGAGAACGAAGCCATGTCAGCTGAAACGCTCTCTGCATATGACGCACTTGGGACGCGTCCCACGAGCATTCACAAGTCGAAACAGAACCACTGCGAAGCGATTATAGTCCTTAATAGTGCCATCGAACCATGCCTCAAAGAGACACACACTGATGGCCAGAAGCAATCAGTGAATCGATAACGAGAGTCACGTATCGCTACCAGCCACTGCCCTTTGCTGTGGTACCTACTTCGCCTGTACTGACCGTTTGTTGGGAGGGTCATAGGTAGTGTGGGAAGCGTTGTATGATACCCTCGGATGCCTGGTAGATAGCAGCGTGGGGCTGGCAGGCCGGCTGAGAGCGCGAGCAACGAACGTGTGTCGGCGTGGGACTGACGGCCGGGCAGGAACGGATGGTTGGCTGGTGTGTCGTCTGACCGCCGGGCAGCCGCCGCTGGGCGGCACGCTCGCTCTTGCCGGAGCCGGTACGTGGACCGATGGCCGGCGGAGAGGGTTCGGGTGGGATTTGTCTCGTGTGTGACGGGAGGGAGGTTCTGGCACTGCTGGGCCTAGAGTCGAGTCGTGTGGCACTCGTGACGGTGTCGGGGGAGACGGCACTTCGNCGGCACTCCTGTCTTCGACGGGACTGCTGGGGCCTGCGGTACTACTCCGAACGGAATCGCGACGGCGGACTCGGTGTCGGACCAGCACACCTTGAAAGCCCCACGCCGCTGGCGGTCGCTCAGCGACATATCCTCACTACGTTCGGATAGGGGTCGCTGACCCGACTACAACAAACGCCAGCGGCGTGCCCCTTTCAGTCCCACCCGACTGCTACGGCACAGCACAGCAGAATCGAACGCACGCGTCGGAGTCGCGCGCGATCCGGGTGAGGAACCCTCGCGGCCGGCGCTCCCTCGCCGGAACGAGGACGCTCCTTGCAGT
>NZ_AOLW01000061.1 GCF_000336615.1 Haloarcula amylolytica JCM 13557 | reverse complement strand
CCGCACACGATGGGACCGCCCGCCGGGGTGTCAACCACCTACGTCCTTTATATACTATTTTCCCTCGAAGCGCGAAACATAAGACGACACTTAGAAACCACTCAGACGCCCGAATATTGCACTTGAAACAATCCAAATAGTCCGGTAGCTTTAAGTAGTCTGCACCCATGCCTTTACGTACGGAAAGACACGACGCACGCGGCGCTGGCAGGGCAGTTTCACGCCGCAGAAATCGGGTNTAAGTAGTCTGCACCCATGCCTTTACGTACGGAAAGACACGACGCACGCGGCGCTGGCAGGGCAGTTTCACGCCGCAGAAATCGGGTGTAGTAGCACCCGACAAGTGTCTTTCCGAAGCGAGTTGAAAGACAATGTACGCTAGCAATTCCAGCGGTAAGAAAGCATCGGCAAGCAACAAGACGGTTTCCCTTTCGGCCCATGTCGAGGGTGGCCCCGAACAGCTTCTAGNTAGCAATTCCAGCGGTAAGAAAGCATCGGCAAGCAACAAGACGGTTTCCCTTTCGGCCCATGTCGAGGGTGGCCCCGAACAGCTTCTAGAGGCGGTCGCAGAGACGGAGAACGGCGACGAACTCGATTTCAGAATGAATCGGGGTAGCGATAGCCGTGGCAACTTCTACGCCCGGCAGGAGGAGGCATACGACTGGACCCGCTCGACCGAGGTNAACTCGATTTCAGAATGAATCGGGGTAGCGATAGCCGTGGCAACTTCTACGCCCGGCAGGAGGAGGCATACGACTGGACCCGCTCGACCGAGGTTGGTCCGGACCGGCGGTTTGGCGAAACGCTAGAACAGCAAGAGGAACGTCACGGCCGCGAAGCCGAGCAAGCCCGACACTCTGAGGTCGCACGCGCCCATGTCGACGGTGCCGACCGCGAAGCCTCGGCTCGCCAGCTCACCGACGCGGAAACCGAACGCGCTGATGGGTTCCGCTCCCCGGCTGACCCCCGGCAGTGGATGGACCGCGACACGCTGGCGCGAGTCAACCAGCAAGCCGCGACGCTGGCAGACAAAACCAGTCTGTCACGAGCGGCAGCAGGCCGCCGACTCGCGGCCCTTGTGTCCGGGCAGATGGGCGACTGTAACAGCCTGTATGAGGCTTCCTTCACCGTCTTGGACGAGGCTCAGAACGAACTGCAAGTACCCACGCCCATCGACGAGGTGAGTCCCTACGGCTACGAGTGTACGGTCGAGGGNGAACTGCAAGTACCCACGCCCATCGACGAGGTGAGTCCCTACGGCTACGAGTGTACGGTCGAGGGCGAAGTCACGCACATCATCGAGGAACCCGACGCTCGGAACCAGTACCAAGTCCTCTACATCGAGGACGACGAGGGAACGAGTGCGAAGGTCACGGTCTGGGGCAAGTCCATGCACGGCGGCGAGATGGTGCGCACCTTGCATGAAGGCGACAGAGTTCGTATTTCGGGGGGCAAGCCCGACGAGTACAACGGTATCAAGACGGTGGCAGTCACGAGCGACACGCTCATGTGTGTCATCGAGCGTGGCGACGGTCCCGCGCCCACCGGACACGGAAGTAGTATGTTCGGCTCCTCGGGTGAGAGCCCGGCGGTGGCGTCGTGGGAGGCCGAGTCAGACACCCATCAGTGGGCCAACGAGCGGGACACTGACCACGCGGTCGCCGTGACGCTCGGGAAGGCCCGCTGTCCAGAGTGTTCGGACCTGTTCGACACTGAGCATGGGGCCGCCACCCATCAGGGCATGGTCCACTCCAAAGCAGACTAACGCCCGATAGCGAGGGCGTCCCCCACTGAGCGGGGGGCTTCCTCGGGCGGTGCGACGGTGCTCGCGCACGCGGCCTCGCCGCCGCCTCCGGCACAGCGGGCGGCGGCGAGACAACCGCGCGCACGGACTGGCACGCCACCGCACCAGCGCGTCAACGTGGGTCAGTCTGGTGGGGGCTGTGAGAGAGCCGATGTTCTGGTATGTGCGTGGACGTGGGCCAGCAGGCCCGGGTGAGACTGAGCTTGGGTGGCTGGTGGGTCGCGACAGCGCGCGACGCCACCGACAGACTCGCGATGCTCGTCTGTCGAGCCCTCGTTCGCTGTCGCTCACGAGGACGACGGAACGCTCCGCTCGGCGCTATCGCGCGCCTCGCGGCGGTCCATCGTGCCTGCGGTAGCGGGCGCGATCCCGGCCTGCCGCCGGGAGGTGGACGAGAACCGATCTTTCGCTAGTCCGTCTGCAGCGTGTGGCCCTTACTGGAGTCAAGTATCTGAGATAGCGGCGGGAAGAGCATCTCATAGAATAGTTCTCAGGTCTATCTGTCCGAGTATTGTCAAAGTTGCGTGCAAGATCAAGGCTCACAGCCAGCACAAGATGGAAGCAAACGCAAACAGTTGATTGGTGAAGTATATTCGCGGCGATCAGTCAAGAAAGAGTAAATACTGCTCCAATTGGCTTCTATTTCCAAACTACTACGAAAACATCGAAGACCTCTATCGGGAGAATATCTACCGATTGGTGATATAGCTAAATTCGGAACAGACGTTCAAGTTTTTCTTGGACCTCTTCCATCTTCTGCGGCGGAACTTTTCCGAGACGCCACGAATCCGAATCATCGCCCTCCGGTCTCACTCGCCCCTCAAATGATACAGTGGTTATCAAATTCAGAATAGCTACTGAGTCACTGTCTAGCCCATCAATTGTTCCAGGAAGTCTGACTTCACGAGAGAAGCTCTGTTTGTCACGCGATGAAACTGGGGCAACGACCACTGCCCTGTCATCGGAATTCGTATATTGGACTACAACTGCTGGATGAGGGTCCTCAAATTCGCCCGGCTCGGAGTCTTCAGAAGGTGTAAAATCAACGTGAATGAGGTCCCCGTATTCTGGGAAACTCAATTGCTAATCACCTCTGCACCCATTTCGGAGACGCGTTTAACCATTTCCTCATCTAGCGACTGCTCGTCATCCTCTCCGTTTCCCCCCGACTCTAGTTTCTCCATATCCTCTATTTCTGGGTCCAATCCTACTGACTCTCTCCTCTCTGCCAGAGAGTTGAGCTCGGCTTTCCATGAGCCGTTCCGGTATTTTTTCGCATTCGTCTCAACCTTGGGACGAAGCTCATCAACATTCTCTCCCCTCATCGTCTCAAGAGAGATTTCTTGGCCCACGAAGTCCCAGACTGTATTATAGAACTTCCGAATAGCATTATTAATAAAGGCTTGCTGGCTCGATGATAGCTCCTCTTCTGCGTCAGCTTCTGAAATAATACTGGTCAGCAACTTCCGGTATTCTTCAAGCGGCTCTAGAGTGTGTTCCAAGGAGTCAAGCTTCGCTATTTCCTCACTCACCGGAAGGAACTTCTTGTCCAGTTCATAATAGAACTCTGTCGAGTTCTGATGCCAATCTTTCCCGCCCCCAATTGCATCAAGTGTTTGTTGGAGGCGTGCGCTGGCCTTATATAAATCAGTAAATCGAGTGGCATACTCATCTTTTGGCGCATACTCATCGTAGAAGTCTACCAAGTAGACTTTCGTCTCCTCTGTAGTCACGATTCTATCAAATTCGTCGTCAAGTTCTCTCAGAAAATAGTACGCAAATCCTTCTGTCGAAAGATGGTCTTTGCTCGGCAGTCTACTTTCCTCTAAGTGTGCGATGTCATCTCCCGGCTGTGGACCTAACGCTACTCCGGTGTCTGTGGTAACATCCTCAGGGGCAGGACCGTATTTGAACCAGCCGAAAGTTAGCCCCAAGTCGCGGTCCTCGTTAACAATATACTGGAGCTTGTTCAGACGGATCTTATCGAGATAGATTTCGTCTTCAGTAAATCGCCCCTCCTGTTTACCGAGATAGAGTGCATACTGGATTCCCTCTTTTATATCCAAAAGAAGGGATTCCTCGTCTCCGGGGGTGAGCATATGTCTACACCTTAGCACCGAATCACTTTATCTCTTTCATCGTATTTCTTAGCCGGATATGGATGCTTCAGGGTCTCCAATCCATATTATTCTCTTTGTATAATGGCTCGGCGGTTGGCAGGTATCAACATCAGATAGCCGCACATCAGGTGAAGTTATATATTGAGTACGGGGTGTGCCTACTAGTGGATACTGAATTTCGGGGTTCGACAGGCTTCTATTTCCGACGCTATCTGTTGCTGTATAGAAACTCTATATCTTGCACTGGCTTTCATACACTCTCTATCCCAATACTTCCTCAGCCAGGGTGCGCCAAAGTAAATCGGCTGTGCATATTTCTATGACCCTCTCTCGAAAAGTACGCGACAAGCTCAGACCCGACCATGTGGTTGTGCTCGGAATCAGCGACGAGCGTGGGGATGCCAACCTGCTCTAACCCACATTAATCGGTTTGACCCCGCTCGTGTTGGTTAGCTGTTTTCTGGGCCCGGTGTCCCGGACAGTACTTGATTCAATTTTGTGTGGCCGCAAGCGGGTGGCGGCCAGACAGGGCCGCCGGGAGGTGATTTCTCAAATGGGAGACGTCCAGTGTCCACGCTGTGAGGAAGTCTTCAATACCCGGTACAACCCCGTGCGGTTTCGCGCCGGGTCCTTCTACGACCCAGAGCGCGATGAAGAGTACGAGCAGGTCTGTGAGGACTGCCATCGAGAACTGACAGACAAGTAAATCAGTCGTCTACTCCCCAATTTTTTCTGGTACTGGATCGGGTATCGTTCCGAGTTCCATCTTCAAGAGGCGTTCTGCTTCATCAGTGTGAGTATCCTCTTCGATCAGGAAAGCTTCGACGGTTTCCCGATCACTGTGATACTGGATTGCTGTCTCGTATCCATACCGGGTGTTTACGCCTGGTGCTGAGCCGTGCTTGACACGCACCAGAAACTCGCGATCCTCCCATGTTTTGATTTTCACGGACCGCGGTGCGTCGAGTTCTTGCCGGGCGATGTCGATCACTTCGTCGACGACCGGCCCGATCGTTTCGATGCTCGGAATCTGACGCTGGTCGGATGGCTGTTGCTCTGGAGAAAGGTGTGGCTGTGACATGAGAACGGTGCGATTCAGACTTGACCGTCATCGGTCAAAAAGCTCCGGGTCGGGGTGGCTCCAGCTGGCACACGTCGAGGTCCTGATTCCACGGAGTGCCGGATAGATCGCAAGCGTGGGTCTGCCAGCCCGGGTGCAACTGGGCTGGATGGCTGGTGGGGCGTCCCAGCGCGCGACGCCACTGACAGACTCGCGATGCTCGTCTGTCGTGTCCTCGTTCGCTGGTGCTCACTCGGACGACGGAGCGTTGCGCTCGGCGCGGTCGCGCGCCTCACGCCGGTCCAATCGTGCCTGCAGTGGCGGGCGCGATCCCCGTCGCGCCTACAAACCTACCAGACGCGTTAGCTGATTTCGCCCGTGTCACACAACCTACTCTGGCCCATCTTACGTAAGCTGGTCAAGTGAGGACTACCATCTTATTCACACTTTCTCGTATTTTATTAATCCAGATACAATAAATTTAACACAGGATAGTATAGATTACTGATTGAATGCACGATAATGAGAGGGAGCCGGTGACTGCTAACCGTAGATCAGTCCTTCAATATGCTGGGCTTATGGGTGGCATCGGAATAGCGTCATCCGGAGTTACAGCCAAGAAGAACTCGAACGGTGGTTCTGCTTCGACATCCGATAATAAAAATCAACTTGGCGATTTCGAGGATGGGCTAGATAGGTGGAAAACAAATGGTGGAAATGAACTTCAACAGATTACTGAGGACGACTTCCCGGCTGGGGTTGTGAGTGGAAATCACGGGCTCGCTGTCGGGGTGAATGGCGACTCGTTCCCCATGATCGAGAATAAGAAGCGAGTGAAAAACGCTGAGCTGGAAAAGCATCGGTACCTGTAGACCCATGTCCTCGCGCTGGCCGAAAACACGGACTCAAATCTGCAGTTTCGGTTCCGCCTACATTACACCGCTTCAGGGAAGAAAAAGAGCCCCGGGAGTGGAAAGAAAAAACAGCGAACGAATGGCAAGAATCGCAAAGGGACATCCAAAAACGACGGCGGCAACGTTGAAGAATCGGATCTGAAAGAGGTACCACAACTTCGACCGCGGAAGATACAGTGGGACATGACAGATCTCCCGGCCGAAACTCTCCAAACCGCTAAGCGACTCGAAATCGTGTGGTATCTCGAAGATCACGAGCCAAAAGGCGGCCATCGGGGCCGGACAAAAGGTGACTTTGATTACCAGGGTGTGGTTGTCTTCGATGACATTCGACTTAGCGATGCGCCACCACTGGATGAAACGCAACGACAACACCGCAAAAAACAAGATCTAAACCGCGAACATGGGATGATTGTGGATCGTGTGTTTGCGGAGCGGTCTGCAACATACGAACGTGGCACAGTCGTCTACGCTGATGGGACAGAAATTCCCTACGAGTTTGAGGTATTTGACGATGGCACGTACCGTTACACCATAGACGGGGAAACCTTCGAGTTTGGAGGGGGTGTGTGACGATGGTCCAGACGGCTTCATCAATCATTTTCGCGACCGGGAGCTACTCGGGCGACGACGGAAACACACGTGTGCAGATATTCGATCTGCCAGATGGTGAGGAAAGTGGGTCTTGGAAAAGTAGCGACAACAGCTCCGAGTTGAATGAAGCACTCGTCAATGTCGATGCTGCAAGCGGCGGGCTAATCGACGGCACACTGTACGTTGTGGGCGGCGAAAAGGGACTGGGTGGAACTGTCGCCGACACCCAGGCGTACAATATCGCGGCTAACGAGTGGGAGTACCGGGCACCGATGGCGACAGGCGTAAACGGTGCCGCTGATGCGGTATTCGGTGGCCGACTGTACATTTTCGGAGGCAAGAGCCAGAACGGATCGGTTTCATCTGTCCAAGTTTACGACCCCGAAGATGACATGTGGTATGAGGGCCCGTCATTCCCTGTCGAAGGTGGGACCGTGATGTCAGCTGTCGCCGTGACCAACCGTGATTCGGAACAAAACGGCATCTATGTCTTCGGTGGTGGGTCGAATAACAACCAGACCTGGCAGTATACTCCTAGTAATGAGCCAGGGGAAGGATCGTGGGAGACGGGTCTTGCACCGATACCTGCCTCACGGACGGAAGGTGGGTCTGCTGTCGTCGGCCGCTACGTTTACTTGCCTGCTGGTGCGCGCAATGGCAATGAATCTAGTCGCGTTGTTGATCGCTACAATGTCGACACAGATAGCTGGGATCAAGAACCCCAGAAGACACCCTACTCCGTGGGACGGAGTGCTCATATCGTCTCTGATGGTGAGTCAGTCTACATCCTCGGCGGTGGGCCAACCTTTACTGGCAAGGAAGATGCTGTCTATCGTACTGAAGATGATGAGTGGGAACGCCTTTCTGGAATGAAGCATGGAGGCGCTGATTCAGCTGTCGTTTCGCCGATTTTCCCCGGTGACAGCGGCGATGACGATGATAGTGGAACAACAGAGATCAGTGCTTCTGCAACGACACTGCAATTCATTCCAGGTAAGAGCGAAAATCCATCGGAAGGTGGGAATCCGCTTGATAGCGGGCTAATGCAAGTCTTTGAAGAAGGTTCTACAGTTGCAGTGAACAATGATATTTATGACAGCTTTGATATGCCCAGTAATATTGGGAAGATCGCTCTTGGACCGGTCTTCGATAACTGGATAGGTGGGGATATGACGGATGCGCTACCGACAGATCTTGAAGAGGCCCGCAGTAAAAAGCGGGGGAAGTACAGAGACGACGTTGATAGATTATCCGAATTTAATCAATATAGATTTGAAAATGGCATCCGAATTTCGTTTGAGTCGTCTGACGGCAAAAAAATAGACAAAGAAACAATAGAAATAGAATTTAGTGAAAGTGGACCGGACGGGAAGGACTCAAAGATTTCCCGCGGTAAACAAGAAAATTCGAAAACGGTACTGCACGACAGCGATCTAAATGGTATTCCATACGAAGAGTGGTACGGAACAAACGATACACCTTCGAACCGGCAGCGGCGGTACTACGAATACGATACAGAAGTCAAATTCGAGGGTGTGGAAGGCGTTCGAGTAATGACGATCTGGGGCGGTTACGCCGGCTTCATGCAGGACATCTCTAATCGGGTTTCCGATAACCCTGCAGCGTTCTTCAATACCGTCTGGGAGTGGGGTCTCCCAAATGGTATTGCAAAGGAACTCGGTTTGTTGGCTTCACCTGACAAAGTCCAGGCTCTTACTGATTTCCTCACAGTGGTGCCAAATACGTTCACATTCATTGACTTGGTGGTGCTCGCTGATGGTCGGCGCTATCTACGAGTTTGGGACTCAAGCACATATCCCTCGTTGGCGGTCTATGCAGATGGTGAACAACGAGAACTAGAGAAGATGCCATACAAACCCCGGGAGCTTCTGAATACCCAAATGGCGTTGTTTCAGCTCCATGCATCAGCCGACACAACTCCGTATCAGATCCCTCAGGGCATGTACAAGGCGATAATCGAGAATGAAAGCGTGGGACTGAGAACTGGGGACGAGATTCCTCCCGCGTATCGGGAGGTACTGAACGACACCAGACTCACTCGTCCGGTTCCAAAATACACTCTGAAAATTGGCACTTGTGGGAACGAAACAGAGGACCCAGACAATCATCCATTCGGATCAATCGAAGATATCCCACTTCCACTTACTGATGAGCTAGACGCAAACTAGAAACCCCTACAGAATCACTTCATCTACGAGTGTACTGATCACAATAAGATACACACATGGCATATACTCGACGTAAGGTTTTGACGATAATCGCTGGCGGTATAGCTGGAAGTGCCGGCTGTTACGCCTCCACCCAAGGCCGAAATCAAGGTGTTGAGACCGAGCGTGTGCCTGAGCCACAGCGGCTTCGGTGGCGGTACAAAGCTGATCACCGCGTCGACACGTCAGTATGTATTAGCCACGGGCAACTCTATGCTGGGAGCGAGGACAGCTATCTCTATTCATTAAATCCGGCTGACGGTTCGCTCAACTGGAAATTTGAGACCGGAGCCCCAATTTGGTCGAGTCCGCACGTGAACGCAGACACTATTTATTTCGGCAGTCGTGATAACAATCTCTACGCGATCACTCCTGATGGGACGGAGCGGTGGCAGTTCAAAACCGGTGGCGATATCAACAGCAGTCCAACAACTGTTGGTGGCACACTGTACGTGGGTAGTGGAGACGGTCATGTCTACGCACTTAATGCCGAATCAGGAGACGAAATTTGGGCGTATCTAACCCGTGACCGTGTCGGTGCAGGTCCAACTGTCCACGACGATGTTGTCTACGTGGGGAGTGGAGACAATTCGCTGTATGCGCTTGATGCCACGACAGGCGAGTATTTGTGGGACTTTCCCACTGACGACAGCATCTGGAGAGTCCCTGCCGTCGACAGTGACCGGGTTTTCGTCGGGTCAATGGACGGTACCCTATATGCAATTAACCGTCATAATGGCAGTTTGCTCTGGTCTCTGGAAACAGGTGATAGCATAAGTTCATCGCCGACCATCTGGGGGGACTCTCTATATTTTGGAAACAATCTCGGATATTTTTACGCTGTTGAGACCGCGACGGGCACGGTCCAATGGAAGATTAACGAGGACTCAGTACTTCACAAAGCCGGTTAGTTGAGAGGTCTGCTTGCTGAAGGTGTGTCCAATACCAAGCAAGCAGACGGTGAAATCCACGAG
>NZ_AOLW01000060.1 GCF_000336615.1 Haloarcula amylolytica JCM 13557 | reverse complement strand
CGAAGATCGACCGCTACAGACGGCTCATCGAGACAGAAGAAGTGACTCAGATCGGATTAGTGGGTGACGCTTTGTGAGGTACTGATACTATCGCTGTTGGCTGCCCGAATGACTGCCCGATCATATGCGTCGTCTACGTCTCCGGAACCATCCGCGATGAGCCGCACTGTCTGCGGGTCAGCGCTGGAAGCTTCTGCAACATCGCTGGCACGTACATTGTCGCCGTTTTTCCAAGCCTTATATAAGTCCGCCCGCGCCGCTTCGTCGATATCATCGCTCAAGAACGCCGCCTGTTGGCCGTCGTCCATCCGACGCAGCATCCGTGAGACCTGCTTGGGATTGTTCTCGGCCATCAGCTTCCCGGCGGTCTCCAGTTCCGACGGTGAGCGACCGCCAAGGTCGGCATCTCGGAAGTATCGGGCTGAGAGCTTCCGTTGCTTGGTATTCAGATCGTATACCTTCTGAGGTGTCCGAGCGTGCGCCTGATAGTTGAAAAGACGGTTTCACACATCGCTCGTTGGGGTATCGAGGCCCATTGATCCGCGCGTTGTGAGCGTGATCGATGGGTCGGAACTCACGATGTCTGATAAGTGGTCTTACACCTTCCCGCCGAGGTTGTTCGGTTCAGGGCAATGGCTTGACGAACGAAAAGAGGGAGCCATATACGAGCCGTCTGAATGTATGTGTTTACCCTCAGCAAATCACAAGACAGCACGGGATTTCGATCACGGCCAGATTCGGTGGTTCAGCGGTGTAATCTCGGTGATACCAACGCCGTCTGTCGATTCTTGAGATCACCGCGGAAGAGCTTCACTTATAAATACCATTTTCCCCCTGATTTCAACCGTCTCAGACACCTGAAACCGCTCTTTGTGGGGGTGAACACGCACGTCTGAATTATCGTGTATAGCCAGTTTCGGTAACTTCCCCAGTATCCACATCGACCCGGTATCCGTATCCGTTCCAGTTGGTCACTCGCAAGTTTCCGTCCACGACGTTCAAACTTTTGTAAGATCGCTGTTCCCGCTCCTCAGGAGGTGATTCAATCTCCCAGACCTTGTTCCCGTCCTTGTCGAATGCAAGCACGTTCGTTGGGTGCTGTTCATTTGGTGAGACATACAGTAGAACGACGACTATTTCTCCGTACCCAAGAACATCGACGATCTCTCTCCCGACCTCGATTTCCTTCCCTTCAAAAACGACAGTACCATCATCATATTGAGCCATATTGTTTCGTTACGATCTTGTGGACAAAATTCTTGCTACAGATGATTAGCAACCTCTAAATTATAAATGGGTATACAATAAAAAGGAGTGTCCGCATAGGAGTCTGCTACGGCAACCAGACTTCTCAGTCGACGAAGTCACCAAGGTCGTCAACTGGTTCCCAATTCACACCTTGATCAGTAGGCTGCAGATCGTCTTGCAAGAGGTACTGAGTACCCCCGCCCGGCCGGACTTCGTCACTGACATCACTCGCCTGGCGGCGGGTTGTGCTCACTTGGACCCGGATCTGATTGTTTTCGACAAACTCGTCGGTTAGCTCTACTTTTCCCACGTAATTGTACTCCTGCCATTCAGACCGAAGTAATGCTAACCGATCGAGAACCTGCTCTGGCGTTTCTGCCGACTGAAGCGTAGATCTCCGCGCCACAAACCCACCGGCAAGGTTCTCGTCAGGGTTCGAAGTCTGTGACTTACGTTCATACACGCGCCAGAACTCATCGCCTTCTTCGAGTTTCATCTCAACGACGATTGAATCAGGGTCATGCGGTGGATGTGCGGCATCCTCCGGGTTCGCGTTCCGACCAATCTTGAAGTTGGAGACTGAATGCTGACTGTTGGTCTCGACCCGACCGATTGTGATTTCGATATCGGCGGTGGTAATCTCGCGGTCCGCTGTGACACTGACCCACGAATCACGCAAGTCATCGTCTGCCAGCAACTCTCGGAACTGCGACCGCTTTGTCGAGTCCAGATCGCCGTACTTCCGTGCACTTGCGACAGCATCGTCAGCTTGGACGGCGTCGTCACCGAGTGTGCGGATCCAGGCACTACGCGCGTCCGGGTCAGTAAGTACGTCATCCAGAACACGCCGACCATTCGCGTCCACGTCTTTGTATTTCCGCGCCGACGCCGCCGCATCCTCCGCCGACACCAGGCGGTCTGCCTTCCACCCGTCGTACAAATTCCGCCGCACCGCCGGGTCCATGTCAGGGCCGAGGAACGCCTGCTGCCCCGAATCGTCCATCCGACGTAGCATCCGTGAGACCTGCTTGGGATTGTTCTCGGCCATCAGCTTCCCGGCGGCCTCCAGTTCCGACGGGGAGCGACCGCCAAGGTCGGCATCTCGGAAGTATCGGGCTGAGAGCTTCCGTTGTTTGGTATTCAGATCGTATACCTTCTGAGGTGTCTTATCGGCCACGTAGCGACGTGTCCGGACTACTTTTCCGACCGTCCGTGAGTTACGTAGTGAGTATCGCGCGAACGGGTGCTTTGCTTGATCAACGCCAAATGATGCCACACGCCCGACACCCCGTGCCGGGAGTTCGCTCGCATATTTCACTTGTCTGGCTGCGGTGACCGACTTCCCTAAGTAGCGAGTGTTTTCGATTTTATCAATCTCGCGTGCAACTCTGCTTAATTAACAGAAATTTAAAACGGATGAAAACTTCGGTTAGCAGTTGTAGGTTCAGTACCTCACAAAGCCCGTTAGTTGAGAAGTCTACTTGATGAAGTGTGACCAAACACCAATGGCGACGCCCCGCCGTGGCGGGCGTCGCCTCTGGTCCTGGTCGTTCGAGGAGTTCATCAATATGCTGTGTCGGGCAGCGTGGACGGCCCTCGCAGTGCGTCGGGCCGTCCCCGCGAACCGGCCACCGGATGACCGGTTCCACCGATAATCACCAGGCGGGACGCCGTCTTGTGAGTGGCAACGCTGCCGCGTCGGTGGCTGATCGCCGCCGACAGCGGCACCTCCCCTTCTATTAGCGTCCCTCGACCACTATCGACGACTCATCTCGACAGAACAGGTGACTCAGATCAGGTTAACTGGCGATGCTTTGTGAGGTACTGAGACTCTCCCTTTGGCCGAACCGTTTGTCGGGTCTTTTCGAAAGCACTATTCAGATTTCGCTAAATTGTATCTGATTTCCAATTATCCTTGGTAATTATTGCTTCAATCACCTCGGGAAATTGCTCTTGTTTGAATTTGGCTCGTGCATCAAGAGATGTCCGCCTGATACGTTCCCGGTCACCGTTTTCGGGACCTAATCCGGCGGAGTCAGCCAGTTCGACGGCGATGAGAGAAAAGTCATCGAACCCGTCCTCCATCTGCCATCCAAGATCGTTGTCGATGGTCGCATATTGTTCGGCGGCAAGGGAATAGGATTCATTATAGTTATTAAAACCAGCCACGAGCTGGAAGTCACCAATAATCTCGTGGCCCAATCCAATCTCAGCGGGATCGCGAAAAAGAGTATCTCTGACATCGGTCATGATAGCAACTCCTTGTTCACAGTGACGCTGGCATCGGTCGCCACAGTCAGCTAACCGGAAACAGAGACTGCCAAGAAGGAACTCTCTCAATGCCTGTGTAAAAAATAATTTATTTGCGGTTGACGCATCTGGTGGACGATTATCATCGGGTAACGGAAACGACTCTGCCATTCCAATCCGAGATGCTGCTACATAAAAGGAGCCTGCTGTTTCAAGGTAATCTACTTCTCGGGCTCGACGTGCTGCTCGGCGATACTCTCCGTAAGCTGAAGACAAGTCCGTATTTGTATTGTCACCATCGCCTTCTTTTTTATCAATACCAGTCATGTGTAGTGGGTAGGATCTCGTTAGTCATCTGAATAAATAGGTTTACTCAGCTTTGCACGTTAGCTTCAGCAGTTGAGTGAACAAAGAGATGATCGATCTCTTCCATGAGGTCATCAACGCCTCGGTCATCGT
>NZ_AOLW01000059.1 GCF_000336615.1 Haloarcula amylolytica JCM 13557 | reverse complement strand
CGCGCGTACACGAAAGGAAGTCCGTGATCGGCATCATCCTTCTTTGTCAACGCCTACGTCACGCTACCACTTCAACGTGCAAAGCTGAGCACATTTATTTAAATTTGTTATAATAGCCAATATGTTTACGACTTGGTATCAAAGGCTAAGATGAAATAAATGAACGAACGTCAGTGCCCTGACTGTGATGTCGAGATGAAGATGACAAGCGTAAGTGCAGAGGGTGTTGGGGATCTCTATGTCGAAACCGACAGAGATGGTGGTGTACTTGACCGCCTTGGTATTGATCATCAAACCCCCATTCATGCGTTCCTCTGCCCGGAGTGTGGATTAACCCAGTTCTATGCTGATCTCTCTGAATAGGCTCATCGAAATCGCTGATGGCCTGATATAAAAACTTTCTCCGCGTTTTGCACACTATTTAGAAATTGTATTAAAGCTTCAAGATTACTAAAGAACAGTACGCGCACCTACCCAACAGCCTGTTCGTCCCCGCTGTGTTTGCCGACTATGCACGCTTATTGACCAGTCGTTTCATTCACTCACACGAGCAACAAACCGTTTTCGCAACGACAGATACCGGTACATCTAATCGTTTTTGAGTGCTACCATCCCTGAAGCCAACGCCCTTGGATAAGAACTGATGAGTGAAACTGTATTAACGACATATGAGACGTAATCGCCCACCTGGCTCGTTAGGAGCTGTCTATGATATGCTGTATGAGAACATCAAGCCCGGGGACAGCATCGAGGTTGATGCCGCCGTGACCAAAGTGCGTGAGACAGAGCGCTCAGTCGGTACCGCAGAGCACGTAGTTGAACGACTGGTCGACCGTGGCTACCTGTACAAGGTTGACGGACAGCTGTATATTACCGAATACCGGGATGGCTCCCAAGACCCGGAAAGCGAGCAGTAACCTTACGAATCGAGGTCAGTCGTATCGAAGTCGCCGATGTCGCCGCCCGACTGTGACGTGTTGTCCTCATCTGTTGAGGCCTCTGTGGCACTACCGGATGCGTCCTCTGCTGTAGATGGTGTCGCGTCACCAGTTTGGTCCTGCGAGCTTGGGGCAGTTTCGGCGTTGTCGGTGAGTTCCTCAAGCGCTTGGATAACGGTTTGTCGGTACTGGTCAGGATCGGTGTCATACTCTTCGCGAGCCATGGCAGCGTACTCGTTGCTATCGTCGTCGAAGCGTTCGAGCCGCTCAAGAGTTCGCTTCGCTGTTTCTGTCACCCACCGATTGCGGGTGTCTGCATCAACAACGGTCAGGTGCTCTGGTCGGAGCGAGACGTTGGTGTCGCCGTCGTCGGTTTCATAGGTTCGGGGCTTGCCAACAAGCGCGACGAAGACGGGCGGGTCAACCTCTCGTAGCATGGCGGCTGCTTCGGGTTGGTACTGCCCAGCATACGTAAAGAACGTTCCTGTGGGCCCGACAATTCGGCCTTGCCAGTACTCATCATCGCTGCCGACATCGTCGGTTTCGGTCAGGGTACCGACGACGAACACGCGGTTTGCTTTTGCGCCTGTCGGCAGCAGGGCATAGACGGGTGCGCGGTCATCGTCTGACTCCCGGAAGGTATAGCCTGCATCGTTGAATTCCCCAGCGAAGGCTCGCTGTGCGAGTTCGCGCATCGGGGCTTGTCCTTGGCTCATTTAGATCGACCTCGCAGTGATGAGGAGTTGTTCTGGATCATGCATCTCGGCGAGTTGCTCAAACTCATTGACGAGCAAATACCGGCCTAGTTCAGGGCCTTGGACACGATAGTAGCGCCCAAGCGTCGCCTCACGTATCTCGTCGGCGACAACGCTTGTATCTAAAGCGTCCATGGCCATCTCTTGTGCTTGAGACAGCGTAATATCGGCGACTTGTTCGGTCGCTTCTTTGTCGAAGATGACCTCCTGGACTGTATCGCCGTTGTCAATCACGCCTTTGATGCGGAGGTCGAACTCGCCTTCACCCTCGCCGTGTTCACTGCATCGCCCGTTTTGGAGGACACGTGTGCAGTCGTCTTCGGGACAGCGTTTGATCAGCCCACTGCCTGACTGGATATCGACGAGCGCCCCTTCAGCGTCGGTGGTGTCGTCGCCGACTTCGATATCCCGGTCGAGTGCTTCGATGGTGGTGGTGCGATTGAGTTTGACCGAGTACTGCCCCTGATACTCATCAGTGACGACGTTTCCAAGGCGGTAGACCTGACCTTCGGTGAGTGTTTCGAGATCTGACTTGGCCCACTTGGTGAACTTGATCGTCCCAGTTTCATCACCGAGGAGGCCGACTTGTGCTATCGAATCACTGCGAGGCTCCCAGAGATCAGCGACTTTCGCGGTAATGTCGACCCACTGTTCGGCTTCAGTAATTTCCTCGAGATCGACCTGTTGGTTGCCGTCCTCGCTGCTGACTTCGTCGCGGTCAACATCGCTGTCAGAAAGATAGGTACTCACGACACTGCGTCGAGCTTCGTCGAGTGGGACTCTGTAGTCATCGACAAGTGTGGTGAGCCGTTCCTCGATGTCGTCGAGGGGGGCATCGACTGACTCGGGTAACTGGTCGTGTATGTCTTGAGCTTCTTGCTGTATATCAGAGTTGCTCATAGTGTTCTCCGTCTCGTTTGCGATGGGAGACAACCGGCGGTACGCTTGGCGTTGTCTAAAACCCATGCAAATCGTGGCGAAAGTGAAGCTGTGTCGCTCCGCCCGAAGCGCTTCAATCACTGGACGACGGTGGGCTGGCTCACAGTGTGGACAGTCTGGTCTCCGATCCGTTTGAAAAATTTTTGTGTTCCTCTGGCGGGTGAGAGGATGACTGACCTTTCACTCGGTACGTTCGGAGACGGAGACAGCGCTGACAACGACCTCGATCCCGATGCTGCAAGCATCGCCCGATGCGCGACGACGTGTCGCGCTCCTGACCGCGACGATACCAGTTGGGCAGCCCCGGACGAGGACTGGGGGCTGACAACGCAGCGGCCGGTGTCGTCGATCAACACGTCGGCTGGTCGAGCAACCAAACAGCAAACCCGGTGGGTCGTCGGCGGGGACGTCGGAGACTACGTTGAACAGTACGCAACTGGTCTCCTGCAAATCCCAAACACGTACGGCGAGTTCGACTCCATTGACACCCGAGTCACATTCGTCGACGGACTCGCTGACAGCTATGGGTACGGCATTGACGCACGGGCTCTTGAAAAGGCATTGCGAGTCCTCACTGGCGGTGGCCGATACACTGCATCGAGATACACGGCGATCCCGTGCGGGCAGCAGCCGTGGATTCTGACGGGGCCAGAAGGGACGCTCTTGTGCAGCTGTATGCCCGTTGAGCGGCCGGAGAATCCATACACGAAGGACCTGCGGACGCCAGAGACAACCCTGCAGATTGAGGAGCAGAACCAAACAGTTCGTACGGGGGCTGCTGAGTTTGCTCACCTGCTGTCCGACGCTCTCGGTGTCGATATCGAGAGCGTAGAGTACGCAACAGTACGCGGGCAAACCCAGCACTCGTTCGTCGGCGAGGAGGACAAGTTCCCGATCAGAGCTAGTGACTTAGCACAGTTGCACGGGTTAACGTCCGATCCATCTGTCATCCAAGGAGGAGTCAGCCGTGGAGTCCAGCCCCCCAGCGGTGGCGATCCAATCTCGGTTGAGTGGGACGGGCCGGATCATCCGGTTGGATATCTCGACGAGGGAGACGTGATCGCTGGCTACGAGTTTACGTGGGAACAACCCGAAGAGTCGCTGGAAGACGTTGCAGTCGTTCGAGAGTATCGGATCACACGGAACTACTCGCGCTGGACGGTCGACTACCATACCCATCGACTCGCGGCAGTCGTCCCCTGACCGACGCCGCCAACGGCATATTTTGTGTGCCCTCCGGCAAGTGGAGGGTAAGCGAAATGTCACAGTCCACAGCGGCCAGTAGCACCGAAGCAGCAACGACAGACGCCGAAACGAGCGTGCCAGAGACGCCGGCGGACGGTGAAGCGGAACTCGACACTGCGGACCTTCTGTCGCTCGATGCCCCGCAGCATCTCCGGATCAGCGGCGAGGTCCAGCTGTTTGAGCAGATTTTCGCGGCGGCTGGCACGGTCACAGACAAGACACGGATAGGAATTACAGAGTCGGGAATCGCCATCCGGGCGGCTGACCTGCAGGGNATTTTCGCGGCGGCTGGCACGGTCACAGACAAGACACGGATAGGAATTACAGAGTCGGGAATCGCCATCCGGGCGGCTGACCTGCAGGGTCACGCGATGGTCGACTTGCGTGTTTCTGGGAGTTCGTTCACCTCTTTCGATGCAGGGAGGGGAACGTTGGGGGTGGACGTCGGACGAGTTCGCGATGCACTCTCGGTCGGCGATGCAGGCGACCTTGCACAGTTCGCACTCGATGCAGCGAATAGCACACTGGAAATCAACATCGACGGAATAACGCGCACTATTGATCTTGAGGCGGTTGAATCGCTCCGCTACCCTGTCGAGATGCCAGAGATAGACATCCCGGCGACTGTCCACCTGAGTCCAGACGATATCTCGCTCGGTCTCGACGCAGCCGATATGCTTGCCGACCGGTTTGACCTCTCTGTTGACGCCGATGCCGGAGAAGTGCGGTTTGCCGCAGACGGCGACACTGACAGCATGACCTACCGGTGGGACGGCACCGATCTCATCGCCTTCGAGCCTGCGGATGTCGCAGTGAAACTTGACTCGTCGCTGGTCAAATCGGCAAATGCTGGCCTGCCAGACGGCACGAATCGGGTTCTACATATCGGNCGGATGTCGCAGTGAAACTTGACTCGTCGCTGGTCAAATCGGCAAATGCTGGCCTGCCAGACGGCACGAATCGGGTTCTACATATCGGAAACGGGGTGCCGCTCGTGCTGAAATCGGAGTTCCCCGACGCCGATGGAGCGATGCAGTTCGTGATCGCGCCGAAGCTCCCGAACTAATTCGGTTCCCCGTGGTTTTGCGGAAACGGTGGTGTGTCCTAACCAACAGCGACCGCCATACATCTCTATTGTTGGTTAGCGCTAATTTTTGTGTCTCCCCGGTCGGGTGAGGGATTTCCTCTATGGACCAGACCGTTCCAGACTACGAGCGCTTTGAGCGCGAACAGATCGCACAGGACCGCGACCGACGGCGTCTCGATACCGTCGAGATCGACGAGCCACGAGGGCGTGAGGTGGTTACCAGTCTACTCAATGAGGGTGTGGTCGAACCCGTCCCAGAACACGAAGTCTTGCAGCACGTTCCGTCCGGGCAGTGCTTTGACTCCGACATGGCGCTGGTGTACTTCCACAAGGGCTGGGAGGCTAGAGGCGAGGAGTAGCCAACTCGCAGACTAACCAACACAGTACCTCACATTCCACTCGGTGTTGGTTAGCGTCAGGACCTCTTCTCTGACGCGGCGTATGGGCGCGTCCCGAGAGTTGATACCCTATCGGAATTTTCCCAAGCGTATGGACCGCACTGACTGGCCGACACCCGGCCCGAACGAGCCTGTCCCTGCGTGGGACGAGTACCGACAGCTGCGCGAGGCTGTCCACGACTACCTCGATCACGAGCCAGAGGACCCAAGGTGGGATGACATCTGGCGGGCGCTCGGCGCGATCATGGGCGAGTACCAGCGCGATGCGTTTGCCCAATCCTTCGACCTCGATGAGACTGCCGAGACAGCCTGCATACGCCGTCTCATCGCGGGCGACGACGAGTGCCCGCACTCGCCGCTTGACGCCGACACCGACCCAAACGGACCGCCTCACAGCCCGCCAGCAGACGACCACTCGACGCTCTGGCTTGACGATGGCGAGCCGGCGTTGTACTCGATGCACGTTTACCCCGGCAACATCGAGCGATTGGATTCCACAGAGCCGCCCCACAATCTCTGGTTCGACGTCTTCGAGTTTGCCGCCGAGTGGGGACTAGAGGTCTCGATTCTCGCAAAGTCATGGTACAACCTTGGCTCGGCTATCCACGTCGTCTTCTACCCGCCAGAGCGGTACAGGTAGCCAGCTCACCTCGCTCTCGCTCAGTCAGCAAGTCGATTTTGTGACCCCCAGTGGAGGTGCGGGGGCGTGCCCGAGAGTGCGTCCCGAAGATAGACCGATGTCAACGATACAGTCAGACACCCCAGAGCAGTCCAGCCAACAGACCACTTGCACCTTCGACGATTCGGACTCCCGGGACGAGGAGATGCGCGACCAACTCGATGCGTGGGTCGAAGACCTTGCCGACCTCACGAACGAGGCCCAAGCCAGTGAGCAGTTCCAGGAGTGGCTCGATGTGCAGAGCAAGTTCCACGATTACTCGGCTCGGAACACGCTGCTCATCAAGCTCCAGTGTCCCGAGGCAACGCGAGTCGCCGGCTACAATACGTGGCAGAATGAGTTCGACCGCTACGTCCAGCAAGGCGAGGACGCGATCTGGATCTGGGCTCCGATCATCACGAAGAAGTGCCCCGAATGCGGCAATTCGCCGTCGTATCACGAGAACACGGACTGTGAGTATGACGAAACCGACCCCGAGCAGTGGCGGCGGGGACTGGTCGGGTTCCGGCCAACGTCGGTGTTCGATATCTCTCAGACCGAGGGCGAACCGCTTCCCGAACTGGAGACAGAAGCTCACGGCGACCCGGATGGACTTGTCGAGAACCTCTTGGACGCGACCGACGAGATCGGCGTCGACGCGAGAATCGTCGCTTCAGAGGAGTGGGAACATGGGTCTGCACGGGGCGTTTGCGAGCGCCGGAACGTCATGACGACAAATCCGATGGTCGAAGCGGTTGACCGGGACAATCGAGCCGCCCTCGCGAGTACACTGATTCACGAGTTCGCCCATGCGGAGCTTCACTTCAATGTCGAGGATGAGGCGGAGCGGTCGAAACGTGAGGTCGAGGCTGAGGCAGTCGCCTACGTGGTCAGTCGTCACTTTGGGCTGGACCCCGACAACTCGGCGTTCTACTTGGCGGCGTGGGACGGCGACGCACCAGAGACGCTGCGGGACCGGCTGGACCGTATCTCGTCGACTGCGGCGGATCTGATCGACGCCGTCGAAGGTGACAGCTGAGCAGTCGGTCGTGCTTTTCCAGACGTGCCTGAGAGCCGTTNCCATCAGAGATGTGTATAAGAGACAGGCGTCGGGTAGCAATCCTGTCGGACAGTTTCTGAGTGTCTTAGCAGAGTTGCGTGACCAGATCGGAGGGCCGTACTACCTCGGAGATGTCAATGGTCGGTTGGAGTGGCCCGACCGAGGAGTGTACTTCTTTTTCTCGCCAGCAAGCGACCTCAGACAGATGCCCTCCACAAAGTGGCGACTCTCACGGATCGGTACCGTCGGCGTCAGTACCGGTTCGTCGAACACGCTCTGGAACCGGCTCAGGCAACATCGTGGGAACGTTCGCGGGAAGTACGCCGGCGGTGGCAACCATCGTGGTTCGATTTTTCGCTTGCACGTCGGTCAGGCCTTGATCGAGAAGCACGGCTGGCACGACGAGTATCCCCACTGGGGAGACCAGAATCCCGACGCTGAGACGACCGCTGTTCGCGAGCAGGAACATGAACTCGAACAGCGTGTGTCAGAGTACATCCGGGATCTGCCGTTTCTGTGGGTTGACATTCCGGGCAAGCCCGGACCCGAGTGTGACAGAGCCGAGATTGAGTCAAACGCTATCGCGATGGTGTCGAGGTATCGTCGATCCGCAGGACCGTCGGACCTCGATTGGCTTGGATACCACTCGCCGAAATCTGAGGTGTATCAGTCTGGACTGTGGAACGTGCGACACGTTTCTGACTCGTTCGACCCCTCGGTCGTGGACCAGTTGTCGGCGTATATCTCGTCAACGGAGGCGCTGGATCATCAATCGCGGATCTGATGGCAGGTTCCGCAGCGAGAACTCAGTACGCTCGGCTACGAGTCCGTAGGCAACCCCAGCCAGTGGCGCAACCACGGGAACCCACGCAAACGGAGACATGAGCAGTTCCGTCGAGATAGACTCCCAGACGGCAGCGTACATCAAAACAACGCAGACGGATGCAATGGCTGTCGACAGCCGCCACCGGACTCCCGCTACGAGCCCGGCCAGTGGGAGGCCATAGAACGCTACATCACCCGCAAGCGAGGACAGGAAGTAGGAGATACCAAACGCACAGAAGTATGTCAGAAACATCGCTGTGCCTCCTACCGACGCGACGAATACCCGTCGCCATCCAGCACGCTCGTCGGTGTCGTCCTGGACGGACTGCTCGTCGCTGTCCTCGGCCGTCGTGGTGACTGCAAGAGGACTCTTCGACTGTGTCTGGATGTGGCTAGACTCCGAACGAGAGGCATTGCGAGACTGCCCGTTGGCCTCCGTTTCGCCCTCGACTTCCTCGGTGATCGGGACCTCGCTCTGCAATGCAAGCACTCTGTGGGAGTCCGTTTCGGGACTGCTTGCTGGCTCTTGTTTCGCTGACTCTGGCAGATTTAAGCGTCCCGTCTGCTTGATATCGATTTCGCAGAACGAGCACACTGTCAGGAGGTTCGTGGTCTTGTTTGTCCCGCCGTTCTCGGCGGGGATTCGTCGCACAACTTCCAAATCCTCCGCAGGGAACCGCGTCCCGCAGTTGGTGCAAGTGTTGTTGTCCAACTGCTTCCGGAAGACGATCCGGTACGCCCAGTCTGGTGGGTACTCGCCCCGGTAGCTGTCAGGGTCGTCGTACTGCGATTCGATACCTTCCTTCATTCTGATAGACACTTCCGCTCGTCTCCGTATTTAAGGAGCGGGGTCGTTTTGTGCCGCGCCTGCCAGCTGGGCGCGCCGGTCGGTGCGCTCGGTGTTTTCCATGTCTTCTGAGGCGCGACACTCTTGGTCAGCGGCGGCTGTCGGCGATGCACAGCAGGCTGAGTACATCGGGTTCCTCCATCGCGAGCCCTTCGTAATCGATGCTTACCGGCTTGGATTCGCCGTCGGCGTTCGCGAGGACTACTCGTATCAATCCAAACTGCGGAACGTCGACGTCCCGATTGAGATTCTAGACAACGACTTTCGGAATCCAGATTTGGACCGGTACATTGAGCGCTTCGAGCAGTACGAGCCATCGGTCGGGATGCTTGGCGACGCATACGACCGGCAGGAAGCGCGACGGTATAACCAAGCCGCACGGGAGCTGAAACGGAAGTTTCCGGGGACAGAGGTTATCATCGTCCCGAAGTGCCGCGACACAATCGACGTGATCGACGAGGATATGATCTTGGGCTACCCGATGGGCTACTCCGACCAGACCGCCGACGAGTACACGGATATTGTGGACTGGCGAGGGCGGCGCGTGCATCTGCTGGGGGCAAGTCCNCCGATGGGCTACTCCGACCAGACCGCCGACGAGTACACGGATATTGTGGACTGGCGAGGGCGGCGCGTGCATCTGCTGGGGGCAAGTCCGACAAAGCAGTATCCGGTGATCGAGGAGCTAACACAGCCGCGTGTGACTGGGGAGGAGCCAGCCGATATCGTTGGCGTCGACTGGAACGGGATTCATCTGGCGGCGCTTCACGGCGAGTATTTCTCACCACACGGCTACGGCAATGCAGACCACCTCTCGGTACGGGAGACGGTTCGAGAGAGCTTGCGACACATCAGGTCCTACTGGAAATCGCGGGGTGTGTGGCCGACCGTGGAGAAAAACCGGACCCCGCTAACAGCGGAACCGATGGACCCTGTTTGGGCTGCTGACGGTTCGAGAGCAGCTGTGAGTGGCCTTGAGGATGCGATTGTCGTCGAGTACGAGAACGGACAGACGCTCGCGTACCGGAGCCAACACGAGCGAGACAGAGTGGAATACCGGGCAGGACTCACTCCCATTGAAGTCTACGGCTAGGAGAACTACTGCCAGTGAGGCTTTTACTGAACTCAGTGAAACAGTGCTGCCAGCGTTATATCATAACTACTGCTGATGAATACAGGGCGCGAGCCTTGCACTTACCGGTTCCTGAATCACGAGAAATCGAATCGCTCAGGACAGGTGTTCCAGTGTCCACTTGCGGCCTTAACTCAAAACCTAAGTTTCCGGAGCCAGCCAGAAGAGGCGAGAACGTACAGTAGACATTTATTATCTATGTGGTCGTGTTCCCGATATTTCCAACCTGGATAAGACAAATATTACGTATGAGTGCACTATATCTCAGTATAACTTGATTTCTCAACTTATTCCCGATTTGGATCGGCATGACAAGTTTGCGTTCCTTCTATCGGTCTACCGTGCAACTTACTATTCTCATAATTTGACATTCATCATAGTGTCCGTATTAGGTGCACTGACTATACTACCTCCATTACTCGAAGCGCGCACTGGAGTTGAATCGACAACTGCGTTAGTCGGTGTCTCAATCGCGTTTTTCTTGGCAACGACCCTGATATCAAAGTGGGCTGAAGGCTGGTTTTTGGACCGAATCAAGGCCAGAAACCCTGGGAACGGTGGACCTCACATTCGCCATGCAAGTGTAGCATGGAACGGATTACATATACTATGGGGTGCGCTGTTGGTTTACTATTTCGCGTTTGGGGCAGTAGTGCCGGGTGTTGTCAACTCAACGGTTAATACGGACGTGCTACTCTCTGGGTCTGGAGGCTACATGACTGCAGGACTTCTCATTCAAAGATTAGCTGCTACGATTTTATATTCAGCACTAGTCATTTGGGCGGTAGCAGCTATTTGCCGGGGTATTAGTGTGCTGTATTATAACCTGAGGCTCTAATATGATTGCTAAGAGTTGTCTAAAGGGCCTCTCAGCCTCTCAGATTCAGGTGGCTGAAATTACTCCTCTGTCTTAGTTTCTGAATATTGCAGTTGAAACTTGTTTTAATTCCAGAAGTTCTGTAGGAGATAGCCATTTGAGATATTCGCTTACGTCGCTCGCGACGACGAAGCAGTGAGCGTTCCAATGTCCGACTGATTGTCGTTCCGTGGACAGGCCAACGCCCAGAGCGACCTGAAACGGTGGTCGTCGGGCTGACACCCCATATTAACCAACACTCATCGCTTCTGTTGGTTAACGCGCTGTGTCGGGGCGATTTTTTGTTCCTCTGGCGGGTGAGAGGATGACTACAACTGATCCGACTCAGACGCAGGACGGACAGCCAGATCAGCAAGTCGGCTTCGACTTCAGCAAGCCCGGACAGGAGCACGAGATTGAGGTGTCGTACTCGTGGGGGTATGTCGACACCATCTACATGGACGATGACGGTGAACTCGTCCGCTCACAGGATACCGACGGCTACTATCGCAACGANACCATCTACATGGACGATGACGGTGAACTCGTCCGCTCACAGGATACCGACGGCTACTATCGCAACGACGAATCGTTCGAGTGCACCTGTGGGGAGACATTCGGTTGCGAGAGCAAAGCCAAATCCCATATCCGAAGCGAGGGCTTCCGAGGCCCGCCGGTGCCGGTCGCCGGCCATCCAGAAGCATTGAGCTGGGAAAACGAGCCGATGACCGACTTTGGGGGGAATGTGGAATTCATTCCAGATGTAACGAACACCGCCGCCAAAGTTGTCGACGGGGCTGACTACCTGATCGCCACGGCCCGGACGACACTGACGCCACCAGCGGATCATGAGTTCGACAGCTGGGAGCCACTGCAATCTGGCCGCTTGGCGAATCATCGCGGCGACCCACTGTTCTCGGCACGGCTCTTGTCGAAGGCTATCGCGACGCTTTCACCCGGACATCAGTACGTTCCAGACCGCTACACCATCTACTTCCGGGGGCACACAGCACTGTACTTGGAGGGGCCGAGGGGCGGCGTCATCATTGCTGAACGACTCCCCGGCCTCAACTGAGACGACGGTTTTCTGTTCCTCTGGTGGCTGAGAGGATGAGAGAACGACCCTCCGAAGCCCGTGATGGATCAGCCACGAACAGCAACGAATCGCCCACTGACGAGCAACCAATTCCAGTCGTCAAGCCACCATCGGCGTTTGTCTGGCAAGATGAAGTGGTCCCCGCGCTCGATGGGGCTATCACCATTCGCCCGGAGTCCGCCCGGTATCCGATAGCCGCACAGGTTGTCGACGGTGCGGAGTATCTTGTCGCAACAGCCCGAGAAACGTTCACTCCACCAGCCGACTACCAGTTCCAGTCGTGGGGGCCACTCCAGTCTGGTCGTCTTGCCCTCCGGTCAGGCTACCCGCAGTTCCCGCCAGTTGACGTGAGCCGTGCAATCGCAACGCTTGCGAAGCATCCTGCGTATCAGCCTGAGCGGTTCACGATCTTCTACCGAGGGTGCGAACCAGTGTATATCGAAGGTCCAGACGCCGGCATTGTGATCACCCCGTGGTGACTCGATAGCAGTTTTGTGGTCCTCTGGCGGGTGAGAGGATGTCCACACACTCAGCATCGACGCAAGCACAGTCGTTCCAGCATCGCCCGCCAGCAGACACGGGGGAGTGTTCCTGTCCGATACACGCCGATGGCGACCCGTTCACCGCACCTCTCGGGATTCGATTTGCCGATCATGTCGGCGTGGAGCCAATCGACAGAGAGACCGCAGCCGCCGTCTACGAGGCGCATCACTCATACATGGGGTCACTGCCGTCGGTCAATCTCGCTCACCACGGGCTGTACTTTCAGGACTCGCTAGTCGGGGCCATCACCTACCGGTATCCACTGATTTCGAAGAAGCGAATCCGGTACGGCGTCGACGGCCAGCTCTGTCCTGAACCAGTCGAGATCGACAGTCTTCCAGCGGAGATTCGAGCGACCGCCCGGCGGGTGCTTCCGTCGGCGGACACGCCAGTCGTTGACAGCGAAGTGGTATCCGGTGACTCGCTCGTCGAGGCCGCGCGGATCTGCATGGGCGTTCGGATGCCGAACCTCGCGTCGGCAGCGCTGGCCCGCTCACAGGAGCGATTCTTGCAGGCTGACGACCGTGACACNATCTGCATGGGCGTTCGGATGCCGAACCTCGCGTCGGCAGCGCTGGCCCGCTCACAGGAGCGATTCTTGCAGGCTGACGACCGTGACACTCGCTTCTTGTTAACGTGGGTTCGCTCGGACTACGATGGAGCGATGGTTCGGGCGCTGCAAGACAAGGGCTGGACCTGCACGGGCTACCGCGAACCAGGGCAGGCAAGCAACCGCGAGGACAAGCCGATTCGTGAGCGGTATAAATGGCGGTTTCTCTGTCCCGTGGACACTGCTCGCGAGCAGTCAACACTTGCACGGTGGTCTCGGTGACCGACGTCCAGCCCGGGGCAACGGC
>NZ_AOLW01000058.1 GCF_000336615.1 Haloarcula amylolytica JCM 13557 | reverse complement strand
GGGCAGCGTGTTGGCGGAGAACACAGAGATGCGGGCAGACGGTCGTCGCCTGGAAGACTTCGCAGCTGCACCAGCCGGCGTGGGTCCCGCTGGGATGCTCGGCCAGCGAGCAGTTCACAGGACAGTCGCCGTCGACGGAGACGAGAAACAGGTCCGGGCGACCGCCCTTCGTTACGTCGACACAGGCATCGAGGGCGGCGTTCCACGTTGCTGACCAACGCTGTCGGATCTGCTGGAAGTCAAGATCACGGGTGCCACTGGGCTGGCGGGATATCCACTGGTTTGGTGGCGAACACTCGCTAGTCGTAGTGGGGGACTCGGCTGTTTTCATGATGAGTCCGCGTACTAATACATATATTCTCAAACAGCAAGAAAGTTGCTATAGAGGCGGTATAGGGCGGATTTTGTGTTTCTCTAGTGGCTGAGAGAATCCAACAATGAGTAGTGGATACCGACGAGGGAACACCGGGCCGAAAAAGTTGAAGTGGCGCTGGAAAGATGGGACGGAGAATCGGTCGCTGCCCCAATCGTGGGCCGACAACGTCGCACAGAATCTCCCGAGGAGAACGAAGTGCAACTGTATGCAATCCAGTGTCGGGCTGGACTCTTACTTGAGTGGCTGGTCAATACACGAACAGGGAAGCTACTCAGGGGCCCGCTGAGCGAGAAGCCGGGAATTCGTGNCTCTTACTTGAGTGGCTGGTCAATACACGAACAGGGAAGCTACTCAGGGGCCCGCTGAGCGAGAAGCCGGGAATTCGTGTTCTGTACGTCACCGCTGGTGGTGAGTATGCGGTCATGAGACAGTTGGAGGCTCGCGAAATTGATGACAGTTGGAAGCCGCCCAAGCAGTTCACCAGCATCATCGCGAAGCACCCGGGGGAGGCTGATCCCGTTCCAGACACCAATCAGGACTACTACCGACGCTCGGTCGAAGACCTGTACGACCCGTCATAGCCGTTATAACGGTTCGTTGCTCATGGCAGCGATTGAAATGACCGCTTAGTAAGTATATTTAATACATGATATATTGTCTTTGAGTAATTGCTGTAGCTACTTGAATGAAAAGCCATTCTGCAGACTTCAACGTATTATTTGGTAATACCCTAATACCTCTAGAAAATGTAAGGAAGGTGTTAAGCTTCTGAACAAGGTCTGTTTCCAGCTTAGCTTAGCGAAAAATTCTGCAGGAGAATCTAAGACTGCCGGTACTCAATAGAGAACAAGACACCTAAATGGTATTTTCTATCGGATGGATAGATGCGATGATATTATTATCGTAGGGTAGTGAGAGTAATAATACTAATAAAAAGCCAACGACTGATATGAAACTTCGTACCCAAATTAGTATTCTCTTAATAGTTTTTGCTGTCCTCCTGTCTGGGATCGTCTTTGCAGGGTTTCAGTTGAACAAAGAGTCAGTTACTGATCGACAACTGGATGAGACAACCCAGCATAGCGAGAGGATTGCAGCAGGACTTGATACCAGGTTGAAGGGACTAAAGCGAACTGTTCGTCTCCAGGCGACAAATCCAGCTATCGCTGCACACGGTACCCCACAACAGCACTATGCGCTGAAAACGATGGTGAACGAGACTATGTTCAATGGGGTTTCAGTTATCCATCGAAACGGAACGATGACCGGGATAGCAGCGGGGCTTGATCCAGAAACACGGTCTGAGCTAATTGGCTCCGATTTTAGTGACCGGCACTACTTTCAGCGAGCTCGTAATGGCGAAACCTATATTAGTACACCTGTAGTCGCCGATTCTGGTAATTATATTGTTACGATAAGTACACCAATCTATCGAGATGGGACCGTTGTCGGGACACTCAATGCTGCACTTCACCTCCAGGATAGTTCGATTTTTAGAATGGCTTCAAAAACCGCTAACCGCGATAGCAGTGTTTTCATTCGAACACAGGCAGGAAATCAGATCTATAACCAGTCCGCTCAGCTCGGCTCAGATCCGGTCACAGCGAATGCTACTGTCAACGAGACTGGTTGGATTGTTCAGGTACAAACAAGCCGAGACGTTCTCGCCGGAGACCTCCGGACGGTTACTATTTATCAGCTTGGTGGGATTGGGCTAGTTCTGGCTCTCATCGGTGGGTTCGGATCTATTTTGTATACACAGATACTGAGGTACCACAGACAACTGGTTCGCGGATTTGAAGCACTGCAACGGCAAGAATACGGGCAGCAAGTAGCTGAAGAGGCAACTGGTGACTGGGGACAGATATTCACTGCATTTAATGAGTTGAGTCAAACACTTGCGGAGTATGAGGAAGAGCGTGTCAAGCACAGAAATGAGCTCCAACAGGAACGAGATCGGTTCCGAAGGCTATTTCAGAGCATCCCGGAACCAGCCGTTGTAGTTGAGTATACTGGCAACAAAACACTCATACATAATGTAAACGAGGCGTTTGAGGAGACGTTTGGATATGAGGCATCCAATGCAGTTGGTGGAGACATCAATGACTTCATTGTTCCTGACGGAAGCCTTGAAGAAGCGGAAAGTATTGACCAACTATCATCCTCTGGCAAACAGGTTACCCACGAAGTCCGTCGAGAGGCGGCTGATGGAAAGCGTGACTTTTTGTTACGGTCTACACCGGCTGTAGACGGCGAAGACGAGGTGTATTTCGGCGTGTATATCGATATTACGGACCGCAAGCAGCAGGAACGGGAACTCACCGAGACTAACAGCGTCTTGTCTTCGGTTCTTGAAAATATGCCAGTCGGGATTCTGATTGAAGATGCTGATCGAACAATCACGACAGCGAACAAAAAGTTACTTGACATTTTAGATGTGTCTCTGACCCCCAGTGGACTCATCGGCTGCGAGTACGCTGAAATAGCGGAGACTCTGAAGACACAGTTCGCTGATCCAGATCAATTCAATGAAAGGGTCAATAAAATACATTCTACGCGAGATGCTGTTTTCGATGAAGAACTGCTGATGGCAGATGGCCGCATTTTAGCTCGGAGCTACGTGTCGTACTCGCTGCCAGATGGAACGGGAAACATTTGGCTGTATCGGGACATCACAAAAAATCGGCAGCGTGAGCGCAAATTACGTGAAACGCTGGAAAAGACGCAGAAACTCATTCAGGCCGAAAGCATCGATGAAGCTGCCACAATTGCGGTCGAGATTGCTAATCAGACACTGTCGTTTCCCCTTAGCAGTGTCCATCTTGAACGAAAGGACGGTGAACTTGAACCTGCAGCCATAACCGATGCATTCGAGGAGGGTGTAGGAGACACACCGGTATACCAGCGGACCGCAGATAACAGTTCGATAGACAAACTGGTTTGGGATGTGTATACTTCAGGAGAAACGCGGGTTCTTACTGATACTGGGGCAGAGATACCAGAGACAATCAGTGGTATGCCCTCTAGTGGTGGGATTATTCAACCAATGACGAATCACGGCGTATTGGTTACACTTGGTGACTCACCTAATAGATTCGATGAATTCGATCAGTATCTCGTTGAACTGCTTGGGGCAATTCTAGCCACGACACTTGACCGTATCAATCAGAAGCAACAGATCGAATCACAGCGAGATAATTTGGACCTTCTCAATCAAATTGTTCGGCATGACATCAGGAACGATCTACAGATCCTGCTCGGCCGCCTTGATTTACTCGCAGAGCAGGCTAACGACGCTCAGTCGGAACACGTCAACGCTGCGTTGAGATGTGCGGAAAACGCAGTTGAATTGACCCAGTCGGCACGGGAACTGTCCGAGGTACTGCTTCAGAATGGGACTGATAGCAAATCGATTTCACTTAATCGTGTTGTTCGACAGCAGATTGAAGAAATACGCTCAGCAAAGACAGATGCGGAAATTACGATTGATGGGTCGATTCCGGACGTTATGATTAGAGCCAACGAAATGTTTGATTCAGTCATTCGCAATCTTCTCAAAAACGCGATCCAACATAATGACAAACAAGACCCTGAAATAACAATTTCGGCGATAGATCAGAAAGAATACGTACAACTACGTATCGCAGACAACGGTCCGGGCGTCCGAGATGCACAGAAAGAGTCGATATTTGGGAAGGGTGAAAAAGAATTAGAAAGCAGCGGGACTGGCATTGGACTGTATCTCGTGAGCACACTGATTGAGAGCTATGGCGGAGATGTATGGGTTGAAGACAACAATCCTAGAGGAGCAGTCTTTGTGATTGAACTGGTAAAGGATAGCTAGCAGCAGACATTACTACCGACGGGGGGTTGAAAACCTGTACGACGTGAAGTGAAAACGGCGATCTCATACCAATATGCTCATATATGTAATATTGTAACCGCGAATATGCACGACCTGACAGCATTTCAACGAGACTTATTGTTCGTAGTTGCTGGGAAATCCAAACCCGCTGGTGTCGCAATCAAAGACGAAATTGAAGAATATTACGAGAAGAAGATTCATTACGGCCGACTTTATCCAAATCTGGATACACTCATCGACAAAGGTCTCGTCGAGAAAGGGAAGAAAGACGGACGGACGAATGGCTACATAATCACCAATCGTGGGCGTCGAGAGATTCAAGCCCGGTGCGACTGGGAGAATAAGTACTACAACTGACCAGGTTCACGACTGTCGGCAGGCCGGATTTTGTGCCTCTCTGGTGGCTGAGAGAGCATGGCTTCGCCACAGATCGACGTCGGCGAGATTGTTGCAACGCTTGAGCAAATTCGCCAGCGGGGACACAGCGCACACACGGTCTTCAGAGACTGGGTCAACCTCATGCTGTTCGNGTCGACGACTATCGCGAGCGCGGCGATATGGACCACCCACGCGGGCAGCGATCAGTCGACCTCTTCGCCGAGGCGTTCGGCCAGCTCCAAGAACAGATGGTGGCTACCGACGCTGACGTTCTGGGTGCCGTCTACGAGGAATACGGACTGTCCAGCGATGCGTTCGGCCAACACTTCACGCCCCACTCTGTTTGCGAGACAATGGCTGAGATCGCCGGCGTCGGAGACGAGAGTGATACCAACGACCGGCAGACGGTCCTTGACCCGGCCTGTGGGAGCGGTCGAACACTGCTGGTCGCCGGTCGAAAGCAGCCAGACGCGCTGTTTGTCGGGCAAGACAAAGACCCACTGTGTGCCCGAATGACGGCGCTGAACTGCTGTTTCCTGAATCTGGATGCCTACGTTATCCAGGGCGACTCACTGACTGTCGAGTTCCAGCGAGCGTGGCAGACCTCGTACTCTTCGCTGGGTGGGAGCGTTCGCGAACTCGACGACGATGAGGTCGAAGAGCTTCACGAGTGGGTGACCGACGCCTTCGAGAATACGGTCGAAGGAGACAACCAGCCCCGTCCAGCGCAGGGGACAGACACGGGATCGGAAGACCAAGCATCTCCTGTTGCGACGTCTGTCCCGAGTGAGCAGGCCAGTCTGGGTGCGTTCGGGGGCAGCGATTGACGGCTGTTTTGTGTGCCCCAGTCGGGTGCGGGGCGTTCCAGTGAGAGCGTCCCCGAGAAGACCCATGTCAAAAGAATCAGACACAGAGCCAGACACGGCTCCAGACTCAGTCGAAAAGGTCGAACGAACGGACTTTGGATGCAGTATGGAAGCACGGTTGGATCGAGGCACTGACACTCGCGATCAAGACAGAGTGACCATCAAGTCGAAGGGTGAGACTGCTGCGGAGACGATTGCAGAGTTCTACAAGCTCTTGGAAGAGTACGAGCAGGAGATCGGTGGCCGGCTTCGGGATGTTCAGCCAGGGGAAGACGAGGCAGGCGAGTAAGACGGGGATTGACAACCATTTAACATCAGATTTCAGCCGCTTTCGAGACCGGTCCTAGCCATCAATGCGTCTAGATTTTGGTCAATTTCAGTAAACTTAATGGCGCAAAGTTGTTAGTTATCCTAAGATGTTTGACCTCACCGGTTTTCAGCGTGATTTACTGTACGTGGTGTGCGGTCTAGACGGCCCACATGGCCTCGCGATCAAAGAGGAGATGGAGGAATACTACGAGGGAGAAATCCATCACGGGAGGCTATACCCGAACCTTGACACACTTGTCGACAAAGGGCTCGTTGAGAAGGCACAAAAAGACAGACGGACCAACATCTACTCAATCACGCGACGTGGCGAACGAGAGATAGCTGCTCGAAACGAGTGGGAACAACAATACAGAGCGGGTGAGCCTTCTGGATAACTTCCGACTCTGAATGGCCACGCCGCAGTCAAGATTGAGAACGTGGTTCACGCGGTCGTCTCAAAATACGATGAACAGGGTTATAAGGGGTAATTTACAGAGTGTGGCACCAGATTGGAAGACTTTCCAGACGGCGAAATCATCCGCGGTGATCGCAAGGAGGAGAGGGTGTGTGACGTACTCTATGACACGCTAGTATTAGACTAGTCTGCAGTCGCACCCCTCGTTGCCGCTGTAAACAATCGAGAACAGTTGCCTGTCTCTTATTTTTATGCGAGGTCATGTTTGTACACCCCTCATTGCCGCTGTAAGTGAATAGGTAAAGCAGCCACAGCGTGTTACCATATCAAGTTGACAACTCCGCGTAGCCACTAAATTAGGACAGGCATCATCAGTTTTATTATGATCTATGCTGTTTGGTACCGTACCACGCTTTAGCGTACTAAAATAACGACGCTTTAGCGTCGATAGCGTGAAATACCGGTTTTCACCCTTTCTACACAGGATCTGTTCAAGCGCGTGTAGATAGCGTGTAAGTATGCTATCACTCATTATTGTGCTCGCTTTCATCTGGAAACTCATCTCAACTGTTACAGCGGCAACACGGGGTGTGGGAGTACTACTACCTTCTAAATTCATACAGTATCCTGGAGTAGGATATCACCAATAGATGGGAACTGAGCGACTGATATACGACTTTTCAAATATAGCATACCAATCTTACCTGTTTTACAGCGGCAAGGTGGTGGACAATATTAATATGAAGTCGATGAGATTGTGTTGGTATGAATGAGTCTGAGTCGTTCTTCGGCAATCCAGATCCAATCTTTGCTGACAAGGAACTCCTTAGAGTGAGCCACCTTCCGGAGAGTGACCGGATAATCGGACGCGACACTGAACTTCGAAAGCTCGCTAATGCTATCAAAGACGCCCAGCGGGGAGACACCCCGAACAACGTATTGGTTTACGGAAAAACGGGTACGGGCAAAAGCCTGTGTTCAAAGTATATAACTCGCGATCTCACTGAGGCGGCCGCCGACAACGGTGTCAAAATCGGCGTCGCATACGTGGACTGTTTCCAAGAATCAACTGAGACACAGACAGTCCGCACAATTGCTCAAGCACTCAATAGCCCAGAAGAGACAGAAATAACAGTTCCACATACTGGGGTGAGTACCTCGGACTATTACCGCCGTCTCTGGGATATTCTTGATGCACGGCTGGATGTTGGAATCATTATTCTTGACGAAATAGATAAATTAGAAGGTGACAACGTTCTAATGCAATTGTCACGCGCTGCCGAAGCAGGCAAGGTGACAGAAAGTACTCTTGGTGTGATTGGTATCAGTAACAAAATCCGTTACAAAGACTCTCTCAATGAACGAGTCAAATCAAGCCTGTCGGAACGAGACTTCGTTTTCCCACCGTATGATGCGAACCAGCTCCGGGAGATCCTCAAATCTCGTTCCGATGCTTTTCGTGAGGGTGTTCTAGATGAAGATGTTATCCCGAAAGTAGCAGCACTCGCGGCGAAGGAACATGGAGACGCGCGCAAGGCAATCGATATCCTCCGATATGCTGGGGAGATTGCCGACGAACACGACGATGATACAGTAAAAATCGAATATGTTGATGAGGCGCATGACCGTGAGGAGCAGGCTAGACTTTCTGAGCTCATTGCCAAGCAGCCAGAACACTCAAAATACCTGTTACAGTCGCTTGCGTTACAAGTACAGGATACGTCAGGTAAGAATCCTCCAATCCCAACGAAAAGCGTCTATTCGGTGTATGAACGCCTGTGTGAGAGCAATGGAGTTGATCCACTGAAAGTGCGACGTGTTCGGGATCTACTCTCCGAACTTGCGTTTCTCTCGCTCGTTGAGCAGGAGCGCAAAGGGCGGGGAAAGGGCAAGGGCGCACACACAGTAAACCAACTTGTTGACGACCCTGAAGTTGTGATTAAAGCGTGCAAGTCAGCGTAAATCGCCCGAGGCCAAGCTCTATTCGCCTTGACCACGAGTGAAAATCGCGAATGTGACTGAACCCGTAATTGTGATCTGGGGTGACAGGCACGGATCGCACTCCAGAGCCCGAACTACTCAGCACCCTTTGCAGTAGCTGTATCTTTCACTGCTTTCCAATGATATCGTTCGCTTCATCGCGTGTACGCTTCGCGGCTTCCTGAGCATACCCTTCGTGGGTCGTCTCGATAGACTTGTGCCGGAGTACGTCTTGTGCCAGCTGTGGGTTCTCGCGATAGATCTCCCGCCCGAGGCCACGGCGGGCACCGTGTGGCTTCAGTGGCTCCTCGAACTCGTAGTCGGACCACTCGCAGAGTTTGGCGAGGATATCCCGAGCCGACTGCGTTGTGATTGACGGCGTCGGGTCCAGTGCCTTCGCCGCGTTGTCGAGTCTGGGAAACACAGCTGCATTCTCGTCGGGCTCTCGAAGTTGCTTCCAGCGCCGAAGCGGGCGAAGCGCGTCATCGAGGATCGGCGCAGACTCGCGGGTGCGGTTCTTGCCGAACACCTGCATTGTGCCGGCTTCGAGATCGACGTGCCGCCACCGCAGGCCGTTCCGTTCTTCATCATCAGAGACGGCGACGAGTTCCGCGCTACGGGCTCCAGAGTACGCGAGTAGGAAGACGAGTGCCTGGTCGCGGTAGGCCGCCGTGCGGTCGACGTCGTCGCTTTCGCCGGCGTCGTCGACGCGGGCGGTCGCAGTGGCACAGATGGCGTCGCGGTCCCGTGCAGACCAGTACTGTTGGTCTGTTTCAGTTTCGTCGGTGGGAAGTGGTCCTTCGGCGTGGTTGGTCTTGGCTGGGTTCGTCGGGATCAGGCCCTCGTAGACGGCCCATGTGAGAAACGANCCTTCGGCGTGGTTGGTCTTGGCTGGGTTCGTCGGGATCAGGCCCTCGTAGACGGCCCATGTGAGAAACGAGCGGACGTAGGCGAAGTAGCGACGGGCAGTCTCTGGTGAGATTTCGTCCCGTTCGTCGGCCCGGGCAAGGTCACGAGCATACTGTCGGCAGAGGTTGTCGTCGATGTCCTCGGGACTGGAGATACCGTGCTGGTCCCGGGACCAAGCTGCGAACTTCCGCAGCACGCTCGCGACGTTTGTTCGGTAGCGTCCGGAGTCGATATCGACCAGTCGTTTCTCGATGGCTGTTTCGAGGGCGTCACCCCTGGGAGTAGCGTCGTATGCAGGCGGAAGACGATCCATGCTTCCCGTACAGCGGCGGTCCGGGTAAAACTGGTGGTGCTTATTAGGATAATACAAACCTAACTCCCAAATCAGAATATCGACGTCTCAGGCACTCTGTGTGAGAATGTTCGGGCTTTCTGTGTCTGATAAAGCCTATGTAGCTATATCAATCTCGCTCAAATTCTGTCCTTTGATAAACAACATATTAGTGTAGCTCGTGCAGGAGACAAAGATAGACGTCTGATGAGTGGGAATCCAGCCGTCTCAGCGGTTACAGTGGGCTGAGAATGAAGCAAGGTTAGTGCATGATAGGTTATATTTTAATACCTGCGAAAAATAGCAAGTATATGACTAATAGTTTTGATAAGCTAGGGGGCGAATATCTGCGTATCCAGTTGGCTCTTGTAGTATGGGCGTTTGTTACAGTCGGCGCTACCCTGATAATGGAGATATTCACGAAGAATATATTTGGTTTGGTTCTATCTCTGGTAGTAGGAATTATATTTGCGTTTGTCACATACCGGGGGATTTAGACCTTCTTGACATCCGATCTGACCTTCCCAAAGTGATCAACTTCATGATCGCATATTTGTGCAGCTTGGTGTGGTGATCTTCCGAGCTGTTGAGAGTTTTTGGCTTTTCTCGTGGAGCGGTTCGAATGCTCTTGCACGGGTCGTGGCTGTGTGGGCCGTCGCGACAGTTGATGGTTCACACGACATTCAGACCATTTATCAGTACCTCTCAAAGCGTATTCGACCGACTGCTTCTGACGGGTGAATTCACTACCGAAACAGTAGCTGGATCGGCAGTTGCATTCACTCGTAACGAGTGATGTCATGAAGTTGTCGGAGTCGGTGTCGGACAGCTGCCGACACGACAGCGTTGACTCAATGGAAACGCTTCTCCATGTGAGTGTAAACCAACTATGGGGCGCAAGAGACCGATGAGTGGCTCGTGCCACCGAGCACGTAGCGTTGACTGGTCCGTGTGCGAAAGAAGCCGAGTCATGGGCGTTACAGCCCGGGTGCCGCGCCGGCACCCGGGAAAGCCCGAATAGGAGCATCTCTGCTTCACGCACTGGCGTCCCGGGTGAATAGACCAGGTACCTCGAGCCGATGTACACAAACGGTACGCACAGGTGGCAGTAATGGATGAGGCCGGTGAGATCGTCGAAGAGGTTCGCGTCGGAGTGATCAGCGCAGCAGCACCCGCAGTCTAGCCACGCAGCACTCGACAGTACGTGCTTCGACCGCCGCTCAGCCACGTCGTACTACCGCCAGCGGTCAGGAAGTAACGTCCAAACGCTGAAAGTCACGATACTAACCGATTGAGAGTCGCTCGCCGTTCTTGACGTACACAACTCTGCCTGGTGGAAACATGACACGAAGACCGGGCCGCAGGCTGTCCGTCGGAATGCGGACGACCTGCTGTCCATGGCTGCTGACAAAGCCTGCCACAACTGGGTCACGAAGTACGAGTTCTACGCGCTTGGCGTCGAGCCACTCATCTTACAGCGTGGGTCGAGGCCGTTGACGCTAGGACACAACGCGCTCATCCGGGCAAAAGGCTACTCTCAGCGCTGGATGGCCGAGACTTCATATTCGACGACGAAGCGCTCGCTCGGCTGCCGTGCGAGCGCTGGGCTGGTATCAGCAGTTCCGTGAAATCGTCCTCATGTTCGCCATCTCCAACATAGAACCGCTCTGTGAGCCACTCTAACCGTAACTCAGCATCTATTCAACACGGTACCCTAGAGAGATCTATAAACTCCTCATCTTCAGGACCGAAATCGTCACCAAGTTCGACCAACTCTGTTCTATCAGGACGGGTTACAGCCATATCTTCCACATCATAGTAACCCGGGTTGTTCTCTTCAGTTGGGTCGGATAGCGCCATACTTGATATGGGGTTCACAACCACTTAGACCTTCCCAGAAGGATTATTTGGGTAGTAAAGAGAGAAAATAAGGGGAGTACAAGATGGGATGAAACACATGAAACGGTGGGGTGTATAGTTGGTGACTTGACTGTGTAGATTGTGACTCCCTCACCCCTCTTTCGAAATGAAACCTAGTTATAGTGGCTAGGGGAAGAGAAGCTCTCCCACCCCTCTTTCGAAATGAAATCTACGCCTGAACCCTCATATTATGGCTTCTATCGGAGGAACGATCTTCTGCTGGGGTTCTCGACTCATTTCAATTCGAATTGGGAGCGTTTTCAGGTGAGATGATACGCGTAAAACTCTGTGGTTCACTTCAATCAGAAATAGCAGACACGCTTTGATCCCATTTCATTTCGAAAACGGGGTGAGTGTGTCCTGTTTGCGGAGGTGTATTCTGGTCACGTTTTGCGATGACGATTTCATTTCGAAAACGGGGCCTTCATTTCGAAAACGGTGGTCCACATGATTTCATTTCGAAAATGGGGCCTTCATTTCGAAATGCCCCCCTTCATTTCGAAAAGGGTTATTACAATGGCAATCACATGCAAAGACAATGGCAGACGAGTTAGGCAGTTCCACCAAGGAAAAAAATGAACCAGACTCCGCTTCGGGGTCAGAGGATTCAATAGTCGATGACATCCTCGGTGGGGACCGGCGGTCAGTCTTTGCTGACAAGAGTCTGGTGGATTCTAACACCATTGTTGATCACGACCGCATATATGGTCGTGATGAACAACTTGCGGCAGAAGCTCGTGCGTTTAGGGACACTCTTGATGGTGAGCGGCCACCGGATCTCCTACTTTATGGTCCCAGTGGAACTGGCAAGAGCCTCACTGTCAAGTCTGTTGCTGAAAAAGTCAAAGAGCGGGCGCGAGAAGCCAATATTTCGTTTGACTATGTTTCGGTGAACTTCAAAACGATGGAGTCCTATACCCTTGATCGAGCGGTTTGGAAACTGGGAAAGCAGACCGCAAAGAGAGCGGGTGTCTCTTGGGACATCCCTCAAAAGGGAGTCTCGACAGATGAGAAATACGTCCGACTCTATGATATTGCGGACAGGCACTTTGATGCTCTCGTGTTCATTTTGGACGAGATTGATGCCCTAACTGGACGCGGTGATGAGCCGGCGTATTCTCGGTTATTGTATAGTCTTAGCCGTGTCATGGCCGAACAGCATGTTGACACACTTATTTCGACAGTCGTTGTGACGAACAGTCCGAGATTCAGGCAGAATCTCGATAGCCGGTCGGATAGTTCCTACAACCCCAATGGCATACACTTCTCAGATTATAATGCAAATGAGCTGATTGAGATTCTCAACCGACGTCGAGATGCATTTGTTGACGGTGCATTGGGCGAAGGGGTTATCAAATTAGTAGCAGCGTACGGCGCACGCAATGAAGGAGATGCGCGCCGAGCTATAGATCTACTCCGAGATGCTGGTGAGATAGCCAATAGCAAGGGCGACACGACAGTCACAGAAGACCATGTCCGCGCAGCTAACGACTCTGTGGTCAAAAACAGAGTCTTAGAGATTGTTCGCGGACTGTCCCTACAGAAAAAACTCACCGTATATGCCGCAGCTATTGTAGCCGATATAAATAGCGGGGCAGCGCCGAGCCCTGCGGTCTACAAAATATATAAGTTAATCTGCCATAACTTGGATTCCGACATATACACCCAAGAGACAGTCAACAGCCACATTGATAAAGCGGAAACATACGGATTACTCGAAACTGACCGGACTAGTGGAGGGTACAAATCAGGAGTCTACCTCCTATTCCGATTTGAAGAGCCTGTCTCTGCCGTAATCGAAACACTCGAGGAAGACAGTATGTTCGATGACATCGATTCTGAGAATCTAAGAGAAACTGCAGCCCAACTCTGCTCTTAGACAGCGTTTCTTTCGGGTTTAGGTCACTCAGCTAACTTTCAATGCAAACAACTGAGAGGCAGTCTACATATTAGCCGTTAGGGATTCCGAGAGTGAGTATAATCGCACCAGCAATAGTTAGTATGGACGCTTTCACCTGTTACTCATCGTATAGTGTGTAGTCTTCGCCTGAGCTGGCATAGACCAGCCAAGAGGACACAAAAATCACTATACACCCTAAGGCATACCTTCCAAGATAGAGAATTGATCTATTCCAACCCTCTAGAATACACTGACTGTCGAACTCGCGACTCAGCAGCACATAGCAGAAATAATTCAGCCCACAATAGATATATACCAGTCCAAGTGTTAGATTAGGTACGGAGGCGTCACGAATGGATATCACAGACATTCCCGACGATGCGTACGCTGGCGACGAGTCACCGCCGGATCTCGATGATTTAGAGTCGCCCGATTCGCTGATCAAAGGTGGTCCGATCCGCGAGCGACTTCTCGATATCGTCACCGGGCTTCGAACCCCTACGAAGGTTTCCGACATCGCCGATCTCGCTGACTGTGATACTGAGACTGCCCGCGACTACTTGGAGTGGTTCGACGGGATGGGATTAGTTCACCGTCACGACGGCCGGCCCGTCCGGTATGAGCGCAACGACGCGTACTTCCAGTGGCGACGTATCGACCGCATCCGCGAGAACTACTCTGACCAAGAAATGGTTGAGGCACTGTCAGACGCCATCGACCAGATCGAGGAATACAGAGAACAGTTCGACGCAGACGATCCTGACGCCGTCTCTCTTGTCGAAGCCAGCCGCGAAATGGCAACTGAAGACGCGTGGGAAGCGCTTTCCGAGTGGAAAACGCTCGAACGCAGAGCTACCCTCCTCGACGCGGCGCGGCGTGATCACTCAACTTCTGGTAGTTCTCCCGGTCATATCGATGCCTGACAACCAGGACGGGCCGTCCGGTACCGGCCCGACCGATGCTGAAATTCTCGACCGGATTGCCCCACACCTCTCCAGAAGCGCCCGCTTCGGCGATGTCCAAGCACGCCCTGAGTATGCACCGAACGCCGTCGTTGCTGACTACGACCTCGGGTACTTCCCAAGCGGGGTCACGCGAGCGTATCTTCGTATCCGATGGTTCGAAACCGATGACTTCAGCATCCATTACTCCGAGCAATACCGGACGGGGAACTCGTGGGAGTGCCGCTGGGACCGCCATCCCAATGACCACAACGCCCGCGACCACTTCCACCCGCCCCCGGATGCGCCGACGCCAGGCGAGGACGAAGACTATCCAGATGAGTGGCAGGACGTGCTCGCCACCGTACTTACTCGTCTTGATGAACGAATCGAGGCATTCTGGAGCGAGTGACGAGCCAAGGTAGAATCAAAGTGTGCGGCTCTACGGAACGTTGTCTGGTTGAATACGACTTGGGTCAGGAAACCGGATTACTGGCGTCTCGGTGTATCGTCGCATCGATCCCCCTGGTATTCGAGTTCTACTGTACAAACCCCGACTGTGCTTTGTGGCGTCCGGCCCGTATGCATTGAGAGGAGCGGTCTCAACTTCTGCGCTAATATTCTGACTTTTAATAAGCAACATAATTTTGCCTGCAGGCTCGTGATTCCCTCTGTGCATTGCTTAAATTCAACCCATTCCAGCGGCTACAGGCGGCAGACGAATCGTTGAGATTCATCCCATGGACCGCTTTTGAGGCATCTCATGCTGCGATCGGACTCATGCATTAAGAGTCCCCGCCTCAATAGGTCCTCGTACATTCTTCTGGACGGGGACCTGCTCTAGAGACCGTCTAACAGTCGAAAATAACTGTTCGAGATTTCAACCAATCCTGAGACGTAACTCCGCCCGAATGCGGAACACGCGTTCGGCTTAGTAGTCTGGCGGTAGCGCTCGCCCTGATACTTGTTGATCTGTGTGAGTAGTGTGTTCGAGACTCAATGTTTGGTCTTATTTACTTTGGCTACTCATCAGCGAGCCCCAGTTCTTTCTCAATTGTCGTATCCTGCAGCGATGATTCAATAACGGCTGGGTAGAACTCGTCGTTTTTCGGAAGGTCCTCGCCGTGCTCGCGACGCCATTGGACGTTCAGCTCGGAATAGCGCAATTGCAGATCGTCAACAAGCCCGTCCGGTAAGTACATATTGACGTTCCGTCGCTCGCGAACGCCATTGCTCTCTGCTGTCTCATCGCTCTTTTCACTCTCTTCTGTCTCTGCCGTCTTTTTTGTTGTAGCTGTTTCTGGTGTCTTTGACGTATTTGAGGAATTTGATTGCGTGTTGTTATGGTCATTGTCTTCGTCATACCGCTGGTCAAAGGGGTCGCGGTCGCGTTTGTCAGCCATCGATCTGTTCCTCCAAGTGGTATGCAATATCGAGATAGACGTCTTCCATATCACAATCCTCCTCGTGTTCAAAGATTGAGACACCGTTATTCCACGCTCGCTGTAACGCAACCCGCTTTCTGATTTCAAAGACTTCACAGTTCTCTTTGTCATCAAAGACGTCTTTGAACCAATCCATCATCTCATCTGCCTCACCGTCGACACCGACCTCATTGGCTACAAGACCAACTTCGTGGATGTCACCAAACGCCTGCTCCATGCTTCGCAACTGCTGGAATAGGAGCTCTATAGCACGGATAGACGTTGACTTCGCTTGCGCTGGGATCAAGACATGACCTGTCGCTACAATCGCGTTATCGGTCAGAACGCCGAGGTTCGGTGGACAGTCGACAATAATGAAGTCATATTCGTCGTCGACATTGTCGAGAAGCATATCGAGGCGCTCCTCCCGGCGCATCACGTTCGACAGTTCATCCTCAGCGTTGATCATCCGCACATGTGATGGGACACAGTCCATCTCCTGATGTTCAACAATCAGATCCTCAAGATCGTCCATCCGGTCGAGATCGGGCAGGACCTCAAAGAGCGAGTCTTGCTCTGGATCATCGTACAGGTCCTCGAAGCCTAACCCTTCTGTCGCATGTCCCTGTGGATCAAAGTCGATTAGCAGCACCTCACTGCCTAACTCGTTCAGTGCACCGGCTACATTGAGTGCTGTCGTCGTTTTTCCTGCGCCGCCTTTCTGATTACTGACGCTAAGTCTCATAGCCATCTTTTCTCTCTTTGAGAGCAAAACTGTCGGAAAGGTCAAAAAGGTACGTCAGACACAGCACCAAATGATGCTTTTCAGGGAATTTCGAGAGTTAGTACGTTACTCTGATCAATACAGCAACAGGAGTTTTCTATAGAAATGTGGCGTCACCCTCTCTCAGTGTCCACTACGGAGATAGCTCGTCAATCGGAGCCAGATACTGATTCTCCCACTCTCGATGGCCTTGGAGGTCTCGCACGCCACGCCTTGTCAGTCGATACTTGTTTCCTCGTCCGTTCTTATCCATTTTCTTGATAAGCCCTTTCTCAGCCATTTCGTCCAGTTGCGGATACACACGTCCGACTGTGATCTCCTCGGCATAGTATT
>NZ_AOLW01000057.1 GCF_000336615.1 Haloarcula amylolytica JCM 13557 | reverse complement strand
TACACACAATGTTGTTTTATGCAGCCCTCGCAGCCGGAGGCATCACACAATGTCCAATCCATCAGACGACGCATTGCTGACAGAACTCGCAACCTACCAGAACCGGAAGCTCCTACTCTGGCAGCTCGCAGCAGACGGACGCGCGTTCTGTGGTATCCAGTTTGTCGCTCGGGAGCACGACCTGCAGAACGCGCCCGTCGACAAACAAGTCCAAGCCTTCGTCGACGATATGNTGTGGTATCCAGTTTGTCGCTCGGGAGCACGACCTGCAGAACGCGCCCGTCGACAAACAAGTCCAAGCCTTCGTCGACGATATGCTCTCTGACGGAGAGGTTCGACCAGAATACGACGCAATGGCTGACTGGGAAGCCCTGGAAGCGAACCACGGCGACACTGCCGACCAGTACCTCTAGGTCAGGCTCACTCCAGTAGCGATTTTGTGCCGCCTCGGTGGCTGGAGGCTTTCCAGTATGTTGCCTACAGACGAACCACCGTTCGACCCGATCTTCGTCGATGAACCGCTGCTGATCCCAAACTACAAAGAGACGATCATCAGCAANCCGTTCGACCCGATCTTCGTCGATGAACCGCTGCTGATCCCAAACTACAAAGAGACGATCATCAGCAAAGTCGGCTTACCGTTCTACGCTGACGTTGACCGCCCCGATGAAGCGCCCGCTGACGAGCGCGAGCGAACTATCGACCTCGCGGAACGTATCCTACGCGCCGGCGGCGTCCGAACCGGCTTCGGACACCACGAGGAAGTCCGAACCTCGATGGAGTCGTGGGCTCCCGATGCTGGCGAGGATCGCGACGCTGACCCCGGTTACTGGCGGTCGTCAGTTCTCTTGATGACTCCCCAAGAGATGAACTTCGGACAGTTGGACGGCGAACCCGAGCAGAAGCACAAGAAGGCCAAGACCGTGCTTGCGTGGGCCGCCGACTGTATCGACAGCGATGTCCTTCAGGAGATCGAGCGGTCCCAAGCCGAGGATATCAAACAAGCGTGGCGCGACGCCGCAGAAGCCGAACTGACTCAGCGCGAAATCGACCAGTTCGCCGAGGACCCGCCGGAAGCGCTCGATGGGTGGACGAGACTTGACGCCGACCACGACGCCGTTGAGGTCGCATATGTCGCCGACAACCACGGAACACCGTCGGTTGCAGCCGTTTTTGAGAGTGCTGACAGCGAGTTAGAGGCCCACGAGTTCACGCTGGAAGCGTGGGACGAGAACGATGGGAATCCTCGCGAGGCCCGACTGAACCGGTACTGCGTCACCACT
>NZ_AOLW01000056.1 GCF_000336615.1 Haloarcula amylolytica JCM 13557 | reverse complement strand
AGTGGTGACGCAGTACCGGTTCAGTCGGGCCTCGCGAGGATTCCCATCGTTCTCGTCCCACGCTTCCAGCGTGAACTCGTGGGCCTCTAGATCGCCGTCAGCACCCTCAAACACGGCTGCAACCGACGGCGTCCCGTGGTTGTCAGCGACGTAGGCCACTTCAACGGCGTCGTGGCCGGCGTCAAGTCTCTGCCAGCCATCGAGTTTGTCTGGCGGGTCCTCAGCGAACTGTTCGATCTTGCGCTGAGTCAGTTCGGCTTCTGCGGCGTCGCGCCATGCTTGCTTGATGTCCTCGGCTTGGGACCGTTCGATCTCCTGAAGGACGTCGCTGTCGATGCACTCTCTGGCCCACGCAAGCACGGTCTTGGCCTTTTTGTGCTTCTGCTCGGGTTCGCCGTCCAACTGTCCGAAGTTCATCTCTTGGGGAGTCATCAAGAGAACTGACGACCGCCAGTAGCCGGGGTCAGCGTCGCGATCCTCGCCAGCATCGGGGGTCCACGACTCCATCGAGGTTCGGACTTCTTCGTGGTGCCCGAAGCCGGTTCGGACGCCGCCGGCGCGCAGGATCAGTACCTCACAAAGCGTCTTCAGCTAACTGCTTCTGACGGGTGGGTTCATTCGGAACAGCGGCTGGAACGGCGGTTGACACTCACTC
>NZ_AOLW01000055.1 GCF_000336615.1 Haloarcula amylolytica JCM 13557 | reverse complement strand
GACCTTTTCGACGAATTCTATGCTGACGGATAAGGCGTAGCGATGGTGTAGGTTATTCGGTGCGGATTTAATTCCGTTTCTGTAAAAACACATAGACAGTAGCTATAGTCCGTCGCGAGCGCTCACGCAACAATATTCTCCTCGATCTCTTGGAACCACTGCCGGGCCGTCGTAATATGCACATCCAGTGGCTCGCAGATCGTCGCTTGTGTGAGCCGGATGTCTGACTCCTGACCAGCGAGATATAGAGCGCCGGCTGCGACACCGTCTGAT
>NZ_AOLW01000054.1 GCF_000336615.1 Haloarcula amylolytica JCM 13557 | reverse complement strand
TCCCGTAGCGACGCCAGCAGCATCGACGAGAGCGAACTGGAGGAGGCTAACCCGAACAACCGGACCGTTCGGGCGCTGACCGAAGTCATGACCGTGTTAGACTCAATTGGTCGGGCACGAAACGCCGACGACCTCTTCCTGGTCAACTCTGGCTCCGGTTCAGAGTACCTTGTCGACACTCGAACAGGGAGTTGTGAGTGCAAGTGGAAGCAGTACAACCCCGACAAAGAGTGCAAGCACCAGAAGCGAGTCGCCTTCGCGACCGGCGAGCGCCCCATCCCGCAGTGGGTTGACGACGACGCTCTCGATGACCAGTTCGGGTTGCACGTCGACGGCGAACCCAGCAAAGCAGTCGCTGACGGCGGAGTCATGCAGGTCCGGTTCGACGACGGCGGCGTCACGGACCCCAAAGAGGACCCCTTGGCCGTCACCTCCAAGGATGAACCGCGTACGAAGCGAGCGAAGCAGGAAGATATCGACGTTTCCTTCCTCGCGAAGCCCGGTCGCTACGAGGTTCACTCAGCGTCGGATAGCCGGTACGAGGTGGATGTGCTTGAGGAGACGTGCAGTTGTCCCGATGAGGCCGAGCGATGCAAACACCGTCGCCGGGTCGAGAT
>NZ_AOLW01000053.1 GCF_000336615.1 Haloarcula amylolytica JCM 13557 | reverse complement strand
GTATAAATGGCGGTTTCTCTGTCCCGTGGACACTGCTCGCGAGCAGTCAACACTTGCACGGTGGTCTCGGTGACCGACGTCCAGCCCGGGGCAACGGCTGAGTGCTGTCGGTTCTGTGGGGACAGAGCCGAGATCTCCGGCGAGGCGTACACGTATGTCCGGTGGCCCGACGAGGTTGAGCGAGCGGACGGCGTGTTTCGGTTCACGATTTGCCGGGCGTGTGCGCTTCAGGACCGCGACAACGTCGAACAGGCCGCTTCGCTCTTCCACGAGGCAGATCGGGACTATCTGCTTACCTGCGATGTCTGTGGAGCTGTTGGCTGCCAGTCTGCCAGTACTCGTCGTCCAGCAGCGGAGACGTATCGGCTCGCGAGCGTTATCTCCTGGTCGGTGAGTATCAATGGCTTCGACGGGGCAACGCACTCTTGTAGTGAGTGTAGCCCCATCGTGACGTTCGACTGTGTGAAACGTCCCGACCGAACATACGACGATGAAGTGCCGCATCTCGTCGAGCCCCCGTTTGACTCAGCTGCGAGGACAGCGGACGATGCTCCGGCAGACAGTACACAGGTTGAGATCGACGGGTGGATTGGGTAGCCGGCGGTAGTTCCATGAAACCGGTAGGTCTGGTCCGCTAATGAGCAGTACGGAGGAAGAACTTATTCTACTCCCTCGTGACATGATAGTCATGGCCGTCAGCCACTCTGTTGAGAAGGTTTGGGGGAACCCGTTTGGTCGTCTCTTGACCCTGCTTGTTGGTGTAGGTCTCGGATTTGGAGCGGTATCTCTGTATCCGCCGATTTTCCCCATGATTGAGTGGGCTATTTCGGTATGGTTCGTTCTTTGGGGAGTATCTCGGTTTTATGTCTACGGGATAGCAGACCCTCTCACCTCCGCTGGAGGCAGTTTGTTGATGCTCGGTGGATTCACCTTGGCCTTGCACCAACTCATACCGATGGGCGAACTCGCCGGTGCTATCGCTAATTTCATCCCGGCTCTCGGTATCTTTGTAGAATTGTTCGCCGAGCATTACCGTGAACAAGATTAATTGCAGAAGCACAACAGGTGCGCAGTTTTATTGAGCAGGTATCTCAGCCAGCACAGTAAGCATAAAACTCCAGTCACAGCGGTAGCGACCCCCATTTTGTGTCCCTCTGGCGGGTGAGAGGATGTCTCGAAATATGTCCTGCCGTCGTTCGGAAGACCTGTCGCAGCGAACCACCTCGCAGTTCGTCGAGTCCATCACGGCGACTGTTCGAGGGCAGTCCGGCAGCGCCGATGTTCAGGCAGTTGTCCTCCGTGCGGTGGCCCAGCACTCAGACAGCATCGACCTCCCGGACGTACTCGAACTTCGCTCGCTCTTGGACGTTGACAGTGAGCGGGCAGACACGCTAGAGGAACAGGTTACAACCATCATCAGCGCCATCGACGCCGAACTCGCCGGCTGGGACCGGCGGGAGGTCGCTGCATGAACGCAGCAGGAACGGCCACGTTGGGTGATTTCGGCGCTGGTGGCCCACGCTCGGATGCGCTGATTGACAGACAGAGCGCAGCACAGAAGGCCGCTGCGGGCGAGTGGGAATTTCTCGCCGCTGGCAACGACACGATCGGCTGGCACATTCCCGACACCGGAGCGACCGTCCTGCTCAAACACAGTGACGCTGGCTGGACGCTCGAACGGGCAACCAAACTGGTCGGGACGCGAAGCACACTCGACGCCGGGCTGGATCTTGCCAGCTCGTACATGGCGGATCGACCGGAGGGAGCGTCGGCATGGCGATGATCGAGCGCGAGCAGTGGCGTCGTGAGGAACGCCAGCGAGTTGCGGAAGCACTGGCACGCGCCCGGTTCTGGCAGTCGGTTGCGCCACACAAAATCGGCTTCTGGGACGCCGTCGACGAGACGCTTCTAGCTCACTACCCGGGCTGCCGGTACAAACGCAGGACGACACTCGATGACTTCCGAGAGGAGGATTCATGAGCGACACTCCTGACCCAATTCTCGACAAACTCCCTCCAGAGCGGTTGCTGGACGCCGACCATCTCCAGCCAATCGTCGCCGGCATCAACTGTATGCACTCAATGGAGACGGTCAAGCGGTATCTCGCATACGAAAACCAGCACGAGAACCGGACGCCAGTCCAGTCTCGCCTTCGAGAGCGGGCACGCGAGATCCGTCGCGATGAATCGGATGCCGAGGAGCAAGCCGTCACATAATTTCTGTGCCCCAGCGGGACGAGGGGCGTCCCACAGAGGGCGTGCCGCCAACCGATCATGAGTAAGAACAAGACAGACGAGACGGCTGCACAGCAGTACGACGACCTCGATATCGACCCTGATGCCGTGGATATCAGTGGTGGACTGAAAACGACCGAGGGCACGTCTGCACTCGCCGTCGTCGGTGTTGACGCTCAAAAGGAGCGGGTGAAGGTGTACTCCCCGTCCGGCAAGCTGACGGTCAATCGCTGGGTGAGCATGGACCTGTTCAGCGTCCACTCCCCGAACGAGGACATCCAGACCGACGCCGACCGTGAAGCGTGGTTGAACGAGACGCTGCCGAGAAGGCCACGCATATCGACGGCAACGTGCACCCACTCAGGTACGCCATCGACGAGGACGGGAACGTAATCGCGGAATAATCGAGGGGTCGTACCACCCTCTCTTTCGCTTTCTTTCACGCTCACGATCACGGTTCCCGAGCGCAAGCGCTCGGGGGACACGCTCCACCTTGGACCGGCAGGCCGGTCCGGCGGTCCCGCTTCAGGAGGCAGGTAAGGCTCATCGCGATGAATCGGATGGCAGGAACGAGCCGCCGTGTAATTTCTGTGCCCCAGTGGGGTGCGGGGCGTCCCACTGAGGACGCTCCGCCGACTGACTATGAGTAAGAACAAGACAGACAAGACGGCTGCACAGCAGTACGACAACTACCCCGATCCCGACGCTATCGTTCACTTTGGCGATGTCTCGGAGGAACTGGTCGAGTTGGTCGAGGAAACGCTGGAGACTTCGGAGTTCCTGTCGACCTCTCGCGACGACCTGCCCGAAACTACGCTGCTCGTCGAGGCAGTCGAAAATGAGTGACGACCAGCTGTTCATCGTCGTGGAGGGTGTCGGGCCAGCAGATTTTCCTGAGAACGAGGCGAGTTCCAACAAGCAAGACGAGGCCGTTGCTCTCGCGGACGATATCCACGACCTAATTCGTGAGGAGTACGGCAAGGAAGAGGTCGAGGGCGTCATCCCGGTGGTCAATCCCGACGCACACGAGCAGATGCAGGCAACGGAACTTTGACTGAGTGAGGATACAGTTTCTTTAGCCATGATGCTGGCTGCAACGCCTGCTCAGTAAGTGTGTGGGTTGACCAGATCCACGTCAGGCAGAGGAATTATACTCCTTGATTTGAGAAATATCAATCAAGGGAATGTATGTACTGGCTGGGGTAGCCGGCGTCTTATTCGGGCTCTACGGGTTGCTTAATCCTGAGAGTGGACGAGCATGGGGTGGCGTCCGAATGTGGGAGGAAGACCCAGAGAGCGCAAAAGAGTTCACTAGAACAGCAAATCGGATAGTGAGTATTTTAATCGTTCTCTCAGGTTTCGCGCTTATCGTACTGGCCCTTGCTCGATAATGCCAAATCTGGCCTGATACTTATATTTCCTATACTGGAGCGTGTCATAGAAACATCCTCATGAATCTGTTTCATCACAACTCGATTGAATCATCCGGTCAGTCGGCGTGCAAAGAATACAATTGAACCAGTGACGAACGCTAGCGCAGACACAACGGATATAAGCTCTTGCACAGAATCTGGGCTTGCTTACTCGGCTGATGAGTTAGGATCTAAAAAA
>NZ_AOLW01000052.1 GCF_000336615.1 Haloarcula amylolytica JCM 13557 | reverse complement strand
CCGCCCGAGGCTATCAGGCCGATGGTCGGATGGGAGTGTCCGACTAACCCACGGGAAGCCTCGGGGCTTGACCCCGAGGCGGTTCACTTTCGTGGACACACAGCACTGTACTTGGAGGGGCCGAGGGGCGGCATCATCATTGCTGAACGACTCCCCGGCCTCGACTGAGACGGCGGTTTTCTGTTCCTCTGGCGGGTGCGAGGATGTCCACACACTCAGCGTCGAAGTCGTTTCAGCATCGCCCGCCAGCAGACACAGGGGAGTGTTCCTGTCCGATCCACGTCGACGGTGACCCGTTCACGGCACCTCTCGGGATTCGATTTGCCGATCATGTCGCCGTCCAACCAATCGACAGAGAGACCGCAGCCGCCGTCTACGAGGCGCATCACTCCTATATGGGTTCGCTGCCGTCGGTCAACCTCGCTCACCACGGGCTGTACTTTCAGGACTCGCTAGTCGGGGCTATCACGTACCGCTACCCGCTCATCTCGAAAAAGCGAATCCGGTACGGCGTCGACGGCCAGCTCTGTCCCGAGCCAGTCGAGATCGAGAGCCTTCCAGCGGAGATTCGAGCGACTGCCCGCCAGGTGCTTCCGTCGACGGATACACCAGTCGTTGACAGTGAGGTGATTTCTGGCGACTCGCTCGTCGAGGCCGCGCGTATCTGCATGGGCGTTCGGATGCCGAACCTCGCGTCGGCAGCGCTGGCCCGCTCACAGGAGCGATTCTTGCAGGCTGACGACCGTGACAC
>NZ_AOLW01000051.1 GCF_000336615.1 Haloarcula amylolytica JCM 13557 | reverse complement strand
CGATTATCGGCATGGTGGGCCGTTACCCCACCATCTACCTAATCGGCCGCAGCCACATCCTACAGCGCCGGAACGTTTCTAACTCTCGACACTCCAGTCTGAGAGTTATATCCGCTATTGGCCTCAGTTTCCCGAGGTTATCGCGGTCTGTAGGGTAGTTTGGCCACGTGTTACTGAGCTATATGCTACGAGTCTAAACTCGTGCAACTAGCATGGCTAAATCGGACTCCGATAGCAATGGCCTCCGGCAGGATCAACCGGAATGTGCTGATATACATCAGCGGCGGAAGTGGTTGCACTCCGTCGGAAGCAAACACATTGGTTCCTACACCAATGTTGACTACTGCATGGGTCCGTGGGCTCACATCAGATTCCATCTTGACGGCGGACCGCAGGGGTGGAATCCTCATGGGGTGGATCTCGCCGGCCCCAGAAGGGGAAGACGAGATCCTCTCGTAACCCGCACCGACCCAGGTGGCCGGCCGAGCGTGTCGACCCGGGCTCGCTGCCCGGTGCGACCTTCGCATTAGTTCAGAAGACGGGGGAACATATAAATGGATCGTCTCACGACCGCCCTGTGTAGAACACACACGACGCATACGTAACGTGATGCCGTGACACGCATAACCGCAAGACGGCATCCGGGTGTCGGTGATCCAACGTGTATTCGTTCTCGGATCCTGACATGCGGTTCAGTGACCGAGTTCCAGCCAGCCATTATATATCAATTGGGAGTAGTAGGAACTCGACGGTAGACGACTGTAGTGTGCCGGGAGCTAAGACGGAGCAAGGGTCGGGACACTCGACAAGCAAGCAGTCAGACCAGCGACAATTGCTGGTCACAGCAGAGAACTATCTCACCGTCGTCGTGAACCAGGACGCGGTACAGTGGTAAAATTAGGCGGTCAGCGAGTCGATGTGGCCTTCGGCACGGAGCTGATCAGCGTCTTGCCCCTTGTAGCGCCATTCGATGTTGGCCTTCTCGTCTTGCCAGTCCCACGGTTCGGCGAGAACGATGTCGTCCTCGTTAATCCAGGTTCGGAACTTCATCCGGCCCGGTATCCGTCCGAGTCGGGTTTCGCCGTCCTCACAGCGAATGCGGACGTGGTTCCCGCCAAGGTGCTCTGTTACCACTGCAAACATCTCGTCGTTTGTAGGCATGCGGAGATTCCGCCGCCCTGAATCGTCGCTCACAATATAAATACAGTGTCCTCCCGTATAAGTCGTTTGAGAGGCGGGATAGCGTGTACCATGCGGCCGACATAGCGGCCGTGCCACGGCAGGAGCTTGCCGATAGCTACTGGAAATAGTGAACGGTGAAAACGAACTGACGACAGGACGTCGATTCAGTCGGCAGTCAGCGCCTGTGGTTCGTCGGCTTCCTCGGCCATCGAATCCGTCAGTCCGGAAGCGAGCGCAAACACTGCTTCCTTGTGGTCAGTCTTCGATTTGTGGATCGATGTCGGTTTGACACCGAGATCAGCGTACAGATCGTGCTCGACGCTCGTGTCCGCTTCGTGCTCGTAGTGGTGTTGTACCTGCGCGAGAAGGCTGTGAAGGTGAATGAGTTCTTGCTTCTTCATTAGTGTCCAATCTTATGGAGTGGAGGGTAATAGTACTACCTTGCCAACGGCTCACATGCCGCTACCGTTCGGATACGACTCTACCCAATCTCAGATGCAAAGATAGAGCCGTTTACCGGCGTATGAGCGCCTGTATCACGAGTTCCGCCTACGGATCGTAATATTCTGTTTTCCACCCTAATATCGAACAAAACAGAGAATTGCCACTATGTGACTCTTCCTTCATTAGCGGCTAAAGAGAATTGAGGTGCTACTGACCTGCGAAGCGCTCTCAATCATGAAAGACCACGACAATATATTAGTATTCGAACACTTCATACCTGCTGAGCACATACCTATGGCCGTAATGAACTGGAAGCACCCACGAGACAAGACTGCGGCTATGGCGAAACAAGAAGAAGCAAACAGCGGGACGGAGTGGTCATTCATCGCAGCGCTGATGACTGCTGCATAACGGTTTTCTCGCCGTCCAGAACTGAGTCTGACAGCAACGGATCTATGCACTGCAGGCAGAGGCCTTAGGTGATAGTACGGATATCGACCGTCGTATTGTGGACGACAGCGCGGCTGACACCAGTACACTGGTAGGTGTGTGGTTCCGAGTGGCCCGACCAGTTCGACAGTTCCTGCTCGAACAGGCGGTGCCATGCATCCGGATATGCAGTCTCCGAGACGTTGATCGAGACGGTTGTCGCGGACGGTGACTTGCCAGCCTGTGGCGAAATAAGCGTCTTGTTCTGGATAGCGGTCTCGATTGTGACGCGGTTCGACGACGAGAAATCCGTCTGTCCGTCGAGCGAAAGGGCAGAGATGTATACACTGTCACTTCCGGGGCTACACCGGAAGCGGGGTTTCCGTGAAACGACCAGCCCCTCCTGCTGAACCCGGTACACTGCACCGCTGGTGTAGACGATATCAGTCCCCGAATCAGTCTCCCGAACGAACGCTCCGGTCGAAATATTCGTTGACTGTCCGTCGACAGTTACGTTAAGCGTCGACGATCGGATGGAGAGTCCGTGACCCTGGAGTTTCATACTCGTGGTCCGTCGTGGAGCGTCGCCCTGAATGTGGTCGCCCGTGGTTTCCGCGAACCCGACCATCGACGTTTCTGCGACATCGGTTGTCGCCCCCTGTTGGATGGCATCGAACGCCCCAAGCCCACCAAGCGTCACCAGCGCAATCCCAGTAATGATGATACTGAACGTGAGCGTAAACGCGAGCAGGTCGGACACACCACGGTCGTGACCGCTTTGGCTTGACAGCGGCGAAGTCATCCGCGAGTCACCTCCATACAGCCGGCAGTCCGGTTGTACGATACAGCCAGAGGCCCACTGGAGACGACAGATGGGCAGACATTAGTTTCGTTCTCGAATCGGACGACAGCATACCGATTCAGTCCTGATGCGTTCACGTACACACGCGTGCGTGAAGTATCAGGAGAGACCTCGACGTTGTACGACTGATCAGCGATGCGCTCGGGATACATCGCACGGAACGATACTGTCGAGTTGAGAGTGGCAGTGTCGAACGCATCCAAGCGGATCAGGTCGCGCGCGATACCATCGCCAACGTTCTCTAGAGCTTCTTCAGTCACTCGCTCACGCTGTGAGTCGACCATCTGGCTCCCGCCGATGAGGAGGCCGGTCACCAGCAGCGACGTGATACCGATAGTGAGTGCCTGCGTGACCGCCGGCGAGACACCACGGCTGTCAAACAGGAAACGGGTGAGGCTCATCCGTCGTTCACCTCCACCAGTACTGTTCGGTTGTAGCTCGCAGACGGTGTGTCGTAAGTCATGTCGATGGCAGGGACGACTGGATAGTTGACACGAGCAACTGGAGAGGCATAGTTCGAGGACGGGAACGTCCCGTCTGCCGCAAACTGGTACCGCCCTTCGGCCTTATTTCCGTTCTTTATTTCAACTGAGTACGGGGGGTCAAGGCTGTGATAGCTATCGAAAGAACTGCTGTTACTTCCGACAGTGCATGACCCAGCGACAAGGTCGACGTTGACGTCTCCGTTGCCGTGACACTGCGTTTTGCCGTCGACCGTGACGTTGTTTCCACTATCAATTGTACTCGGCTCAACTGACAGTTTCATGTCCTCAGAGCCGTTTCGAATGACGACAGTGAAGGTATTCATCGAGCCGCCGACGACGTCCGCAGTGAGATTGAACACCGCAACGCGAGAGACATCATTCGCAACTAGCCAGTCGTTCTGCGGCCCGCCCGAGGGGTCTGGACGTTGGAACTTGGAGGACGTGCCCGTCTGATTGACTTCGGTACCAAGCGACGCCGACTCGTTCAGCGTCGCGTTGAGATAGGTTCCGCCGCTGCTTGCGACGACCCGGTTGTGCGTTCGCGTGTAGTTCCGAAGCGCGTACTCGTATCGCTCCTCGAATCCATCGAGGCCATCGCCCCGCGTCTGGGCCGCGAGTTGTCTGAGATCGCGCTCGACAGAGGCTTCGCGGTCAGCCGTGCGCTCGATGGTATCCGCGCTTCCGGTGGTCGTAATACCGTCAGTGACCGCGAGACTGTGGGCAAACAGAATCGTACTGAACACGACGATAGCGACAGCAATACCCCCGATCAACAGCAGTTGTCCGCGTTCGTTGGCTACCATACGACCAGACGCACCTCCACGACGTTGTAGACGATAGAGTCGGACTCCGCGTCGGGAGCGAAATACCCGTCGACGGTCGAGAGGGACGGTCCGGTCCCGCTGCAGTCGCCGATTCGGGCGGGCATATCGTCGGTCAGTGTCACCGTTTCGGTCGCGACGGCTGCGTCGGCTGGCCGGTCAGCAACGTTCTCTTCTGTTTCCTGCGAGACGATAGTCGTCTGGCGCGCGTCCGAATCCGAGTCCCAGTAACTGAAGTATAGATTGTATTGGTCGCCCTGGCGGTCGAAGGTCTGGTTCAACATCATCTCGAACTCGGTGGAACTGCCCGTCTGATTGCCGTTGAGTGTCGGCGTTCCGACGCTGTAACACGCCGTCGCGTTGTGCAGCGCTCCGGTTTCTGCCGCCAGTGATAGCGTGTCGCTCGCACGACTCTCCAGTTCTGCTGTCCGCTGCTGGGAACCCGTCTGGAACGGGCCGGTGTCGACTGCCGACAGGCCGTAGACGGTCGCCGTCACAACGACGATGGCCGCGAGAACGCCTTCCAGCGTGTAGGCTTGGCCACGCATCGTTACCACACCCTCACGACGAGCCAGCAGACCGGATCGCACTGGCCGGTTGCGTTGGTCAGTTTCACCACGCGAGACGTCGTTGCGACGTTCGTCCGACCGTCGGCCGACGGTCCCCAAGCGAGTCGCTCGCCATGGTCGTCGACTGCCGGGTCCCGTGTCCCTGCTTTGAGCGATGACGCGTTGACCACCGTTACGTTCACCCGCGGGTTCACGCGGCGCTCCGTCGCGACGTCGAGTCCGGCTTTCTCCTTGAGACCGCTGAGATCTGTGTCCGCGTTGAGGGACGCATTGATCCCACCACTCGTGTTGTAGCGAATGAGGTTCCGCGTCCCGTCGACGGAGTAGTTTTCGACGAGGTACGTCCCCGCCCTGTCCGCAATTGGTTGGTTACGCTGTACGTCTGGGGATTCGTACACGCCGACCGCGCTGCCCTGTACGAAGGCCAATACCCCGATTATCGTCACGAGCAGGACGCTCACCCCTACGGCGAAGTCCTGCGGTGTTTGTGCTCTTGTATCCATGTCCCACACACCCTATTTTCTGTCTGATACGTTCGCTGTCGAACCGCGAGTGGGGCGCTATCCCACGGCGATCCACACCACCAGTGCAATCGTCGACAGGACGACTGCGAACTTTACGCCGGCGACGAGCTTCACTTCCCGAATGTAGCCGGCGATAAACGACGACAACAGCGCCTGCAGCGTCACCGCGTGGAAGAACAGCATCGACAGCAGTTCCGTGTCGACACTGCCACCGAACCCACCGCCGGGCGCGCTCGAACTGCTTGACCCGGAGGCCTGCGTCGCCAGCCCCGACATCACATCGAGGAACTGTGTCTTTAGCAGCGCCATCACGCCCAAAAGCGTCAGGTAGGTCATCAGGATGATGACCGTCTGCATCCGCGTTCGGGACTTGCGCTCCCGTTCAATGTCGTCCTGGTTCTCCGAGGCCTGAGCGGCCGTCGAGAGCACGTCCTGAATCTGGCTGGAGGCCTCCTGTGCCTCCGCGATAAGCTTGACCGTCCGGGCCAGTCGTGGGACGTTGTACTTGTTGTTAAATTCCCGGAGCGCGTCCTTCAGGCTCGTCCCGTAGTTGACCTTCGCGTGAATGGTCTCGAACTCCTCTGAGAGCTTTCCGGAGGACGTCTCGGAGACCACTTTGACTGACTCCAGCAGCGTCATCCCGGTGTCGTTGGCCGACGCGAGTTTCCGGAGGTTCTCCGAGAGTTTCCCGATTATCGCCTTCCGCGAGCGCTGATTCCACTCGTAGAAGATCATCAGCGGGATGAAGTTGATGTACATCGGGACGTACACCCAGAAGAACGTCGAGCGGACCGGGACGGCGATCATCCCATCCAGCGATAACGGAGCCCAGCCGATGACGATAGCCGCGACGATGGCGAGGATGGACAGCGGCACCGTCAGCCACAGCACCAACAGCGGATGGTCACGGAAGAACAGGTCAGGCCGTTTGAGAATGCCGAGAAGTTCGTAAGTCCCTTCCCGGCTCTTGATCCGGTCGAAGACGCTGTAGGTGCCCGTGTAGCTCTCGATGAGCCCGAGGTTGAACACGCCGACACCTTCATCGACGACGAGTTCCTTCTCGCCGGGGCTCGAACGCAGATAGCCGTCCCCGATAGAGTCCTGCGTGACAGTCGAGACGAGGACTAGAAAGCCCAGACCCGTCAGGGGAATCAGCCCATACACGGTGCCGTAGATGAGCGACTTCTGGGCGTTGCCCATCATCGACATGATGACCAGAATGATGATGAGCAGGAGTGGGAACAGCGAGAGCGTCATGTACATCTCGCCGAACAGCTCCAGCGTCTCCAGCATTTTCTCCTGTTCCTGTCGGGCGGTTCGCATGTGCTTTTCCTTCTGGTCTTCGAGGAAGGAAGTCATGTCCCCGCCGGAGTTGATAATAGAGAGCATGTCCGTCAGGAACTGCGACAGTTCGTCCGACGGTGTCTGGAGCGCCTGGTTCCGGACTGCAGTCCGGTAGTCCGTGTCGAAATACTCCGTCTCCAGTACGATAGACTGGAACTCCTGTGCGACCTCACCGTACGTGTCTTCGGCCCGCCCCATCGACTGCAGGATTTCGAGTTGATTGAGCCCGCCCACGGACAGCGCGTACATGAACGAGATCGAGTCGGACAACAAGACGTTGATTTCGCGCTCGCGCGCGCTCGCACGGAAATACGGAATCGAGACAAGCGACCCGAACCCGATACCGAACCCGATGGCACCGAAGACGAAGCCGGTGACGATGACGAGGAAGGGGAGTTTCAGCACGGCCAGAATCTCTGAGACGCTCTCAGACACCGGAATCCCGATGAGCGTCGGCGCTTCCCCACCGGCAAACAGCAACTGGACCAGCAGATAGCCGAGGAACGTGCCGACGAGCCACAGTGCGAGGCCCGCAATGACACCGACCGCGAGCGCGCGTGCGAGGAACATCTCGACGTTGTCGGCCATCCGGGCCTCCGCGAGTTTGTTCTCGACGCTGTTGACGAAGTCGCCCTCGTCGTCGAACACCATCTGGTACGCCGGGTAGAACGTGTCACCGAGGGCACCGCCGCTGCCCACCTGTTGCTGACTCGGTGTGTCGAGGCTCATTCGCTATCTGCCTCCGCTCCGGCCTTCGGAACGAACTGGCCGAAGTCGATGCTGTCTTCGTCAGCGCTTTCCTCGGAATCGTCCATCAGCGCCGAGACGATGTCCGGCGTTTCACGGCTCTTGTAGGTGTTGAACAGCGGCTGTGCGTTGTCGAGCACCTGCTTTGTCTCCTCGACCATCTCCGGCGGCGCGTCCGGCCGGGGCACCATCTCCTCTTTCTCCGGATCGATATCGATCTTGACAGATTCCATCTCCCGGAGGTCCTCGAGCGACAGTTCGAGCTGGTCGTTGGCGATGAGCGTGAGAATGGTGTCGGGGTCGTTGATGAACGCCTGGATGGTCGCCGCGACCTGCGTGTAGGTGTTCAGCCCCTTCTCGATGAGGTACGCGAGGACGACCTTGCGCTTGAACAGTTCCTCGTCGAGTTTATCCTGGGTCCACCCGCGGTCGAACTTGATCTCCTCGAGGGTGTTGGAGTTCCCCATCTGGATGTACTCGTCCGTCTCGGCGCGCCACTCGTAGACGTCCCGGACGTTGATCTCGTCGTTCTCGGCGGAGTACTCGTTGATTTCGGTCAGGGACTTGTTCCGGCGGACCTTGTTGCCGTCGACCCGCGTCTGGGTCTGAATCGACACGAGGTCGAGCGCTGTAAACAGCGTTTTCGAGACGTTGATAGGTTCGGTCGTGAACCGCTTGATGACCTCGCCGACGGAGTCGGCGTGGAACGTGGTGTAGGTGGTGTGGCCGGTCGACATGACCTGGAACAGCGTCCGACCTTCCTCACCACGGATCTCACCCATGACGATGTAGTCCGGGCGCTGACGGAGTGCGGCCTCCAGCAGGTCGAACTCGTCGACGTCGCCCTTGTCGTCCTCACCGAAGGAGGGGCGCGTAACGCTTGCCACCCAGTTCCGCTGTGGCAATTCGACCTCGCGCGTGTCCTCGATAGAGACGATCTTGGAGTTCGACGGGATGAACAGCGAGACGGCGTTCAGGCTCGTCGTCTTCCCCGAGGCAGTACCGCCGGCGAAGATCAGGCTCTTGTTGTTCTCGATACAGAGCCAGAGGAACGCCATCTCGTCCAGCGAGAAGGTGTTCCAGTTGATGAGGTCGATCGGGGTAAAGGGCACGTCCTTGAACTGCCGGATGGTGTAGTTCGTCCCGTGGTCAGACACCTCCCGGCCCAGGGTCAACTGGGCACGCGACCCGTCCGGCAGCGTCGCGTCGACCTGGGGCTGGCGCTTCGAGATACCCTTCCCGGAACGCTGGGCGAGTTTCACGACGAAGTCGTCGAGTTCCCCCTCGCCGTGTTCGACGTTCGAAATAATCTGCTCGTAGTCGGTGTGATAGACGAACACCCGGGAGTTGTATCCGTCACAGGAGATGTCCTCGACGTTGATGTCGTGTTTGACGCCGTCGATGCGCGCGTAGCCGACGAAGTCCCGCTTGAGCATGTACAGCAGCTTCTCGACCTGATACTCGTTCAGCTTCGGGTCGTCGTCTTCGAGGATAGCCGGCTCAGGACGTGTCGAAATGCCGGAAAGTTGGCCCGTGGTTTCACTTTGTGTTTCCTCGTCCAGTCCGAACAGTTCCTTGACCTGCCCGAGAACGCTTTCTTCACCGCTACTGGAGACTGTGCCGTTGTAGAGGTCGTACCGCGAGAGGAGTTGTTCGGCCTCCCGCTGGATGACCTGTGCTCGGTCGGCGTCGGTCCCCTGAACGATCACGTCGTCCTCGGAATACTTGATCGCGGTCTTGAGCTTGCCCGAGAGGAACTCTCGGAGGTCGATCTCGATATCGGTGAGATACGGCTCGATGACGTAGTACTTCTTCTCGTTCTCTTTCCGTGAGTGGAAGATGATGACGCAGGCGTAGGGCTTGTTGACCCAGTATCGTTCCAGTTCGTTGAAGTGAGATTTCTTCGACTGGGGAACGGCTTTTTCGAGGTCGTAGCGGTTGACGACGGTTGTGTGGCCGTCTCGTGTCGAGAAGAACTCGTCTTCGTCCAGTTCCGGATTCACGTCGACGGTGTTTTCGTCGACGTACTCGTGCAGTTCACTGGCGATGTCTTCGGCGGCGGACAGCTTGTTTTCCGTGTGTTCGGGGTCGAAGTTCAGATACTCACTTTCGTCGAAAGGGATGACTTCGCCGTCACTGTCACGGGGGAGACTGCCGTCCTCGTAATAGTACTCCTGTTTGAAATGCTCCCATGTGTAGATGTCTTTCGCGACTGGTGTCGTGGTTGGGTCGAGATACTCCTCGAACGGCGCTTGCAGTGTTTTACCGGCACTTGCCGCGTCTTCGAGACGCTGACTGAGTTCTCTCGGCTCGAAGCCGAGGTACACGCTCCGGTCGAACCGCCCCCCATCGTGTACCTCCCGCCGGAGATCGTCCCATGTGTATTCGCCGACCCGTACAGGCTCGTCAGTCAGGTTCCCCCCACCGTTGACCTGATCTGACTCACCTCCCCCAGTATCATCGATAGCCATTGTTATTCATCTCCAGTTAGGCAGGAAAAAACTTTATCCCCACCAAATGTCGATGAAAAAGAAGTTCCGGTTGTTCGTATCACGGTCTCCTTACGGTAGTAAGTGGACCATACTGAATGTTTCGCCGAGATTAATTGTCAATTAAGGAACGATTCGATCCGGGCCATCGCTTCTTTGAGATCGTCGAGACCGGTCGCGTACGACACTCGCAGGTGGCCCGACCCGCCCTCACCAAAGGCAGTTCCGGGTACGACTGCGACCCGCTTTTCTTGCAGCAGACTCTCGGCGAACTCGCCGGCATCGTCCCATGGACATTCCGGGAACGCGTAGAAGGCTCCAGCCGCCGGGAAGCAGTCCAGTCCCATCTCTTCGAAGCGTGTGAGGACGTACTTCCGTCGGCGGTCGTACTGGGCGGCCATGTCTGTGACCTCGTCGCGGCAGTTGTCCAGCGCCTCGATAGCGGCGTGCTGGGCCGTCGTCGGGGCCGAAAGCATCGAGTACTGATGGATACGGTTCATCGCCTCGATGGCCTCCGGCGGGGCCATCGCGTACCCGAGTCTGAACCCCGTCATGGCGAACGCCTTCGAGAAGCCGTTGAACACGACGGTCCGTTCACGCATCCCAGGGAGGGTAGCGATAGACGTGTGGTCGTGTTCGTACGTGAGGTCGGCGTAGATCTCGTCGGCGAACACGAGCAGATCGTTTTCGCGGCAAAAGGCCGCGACAGACGCCATCTCCTCGGCCGTCATCGTCGCTCCGGTCGGATTGTTCGGGTAGCAGTACACGAGGGCGTCGGCCTCGGCCGCACCGGACGATTCCAGCACCTCTCGGGTGAGTTTGAACTCGTCTTCCGCGCGTGTCGGAACGTCGATAACGTCGATACCGGCGAACGTCGCGCCAGGGATGTACGAGACGTAGCAGGGCTGGGCGATAGCGATCGAGTCACCGGGGTTTAGCAGCGCCCGAAAGGCGAGGTCGAGCCCCTCGCTCGCGCCCGCCGTGACGAGGATTTCCTCGTCCGGGTCGTACTGCAGATTGTGTGTCGACGCCTCGTAGTCCGCGATGCGGTCCCGGAGTTCCCGCTTCCCGCGGTTGGCTGTGTATGATGTCTGGCCGCGTTCGAGCGACGCGATAGCGGCTTCGCGGGCGGCCCATGGGGCCGAGAAGTCCGGTTCCCCGACCCCGAGCGAGATGATGTCGTCCATCTCCTCGGCCAGTTCGAAGAACCGCCTGATACCCGAGGGCGGCACGCTGTCGACCCTGTCCGCTGCTTCGAATGTCATGGTGAGACGGACAGGCGGTCGTCGTCGTCGTGGTCGTCGAACTCCATCCCCTGCTCCTTGTACGACTCCATGATGTAGTGGGTTACCGTCTGCGTGATCTCGGGAATCGGCGCGATTTTGTCGCTGATGAAATGCGACACTTCGCGCATCGAATCGCCCTCGACCTCCAGATCGAAGTCGTAGTCACCGCTGACGAGGCGAAGCGAAGTCACTTCCGGAAACTTCGCGATCCGGTCGGAGATGTCGTCGTAGCTGGTCTCACGGTCCAGCGTGACGTTGAGTTCGACGGTGGCGCGAACGCGCTCCTCGTCGGTCTCGACGGCGTTCCAGTCGACGACTGCCCCGTAGCCGCGGATAACACCTGCCTCCTCGAACTCCTCGATAGCCTCGGCTACCTCGCTCTCGGAGTAATCAGTCAACCGAGCGATGTCCTCGGTCGTGTAGCGAGCGTTCTCCCGTAGCAGGTCGAGTATCTCGCGGCGACTGCTCATACAGTGCCAGGAGAGTGACGCGGACAAAAGCCTTGCTCAATAGTGAGAGAGCATCACACCATTCGGTCGGAAATACACCAGACAGTTTTAATATCTCTGACGGTTAGGTGTCGACTAATGTTCGAAGAGGGTGGCCAGCGGGCTGGTTCTGACACGGGATGGGCACACATCGCGAACCACGACAAGGCGGCGACGGTTATTGACACGATACTCCGCCTCGATGCGGACGAAACGTATACGAAAACGGCCTTGAGCGAAGCAGCCGGTGTGCCGCTGAAGACGCTGTACCTCGACGGGACGCTCGAAGAACTGGTGACGGTCGGATTACTGGAAAAACACGAAGCGGAGGGGAAAGAGACGCTGTTCTCCGTTGACGACGGGAGCGCCGCGTTCGAGGCAGCGAAAGCCTTCGATACTGCGGCAGCGACGTCGGAAGAAGCGGACAGTTGAGCAAAAAGCGGTCGTCTCGGAAGTCCGTGTAGCGCGTCCGTGGACTTTTAGCGGCGACAGTCGTAGTAGGGAGCGATGGTTTCACTCGATTCGGAGTCCGACGTGCTCGGGCGTGGGGACGAAGCACCGCCGTTCGAACTCTCGGGAGCGGACGGGGCGACGTACTCACTGTCGGATTTCGCGGACAGGGACGCGCTACTGGTCGTATTTACCTGCAACCATTGTCCGTACGCGAAAGCGAAGATTGACGAGCTAAACCGGCTCGCGACGGAGTACGACGACCTCGCTGTCGTCGGGATCAATGCCAACGACCCCGAGGAGTACCCCGACGACTCCTTCGAGCGGATGCAGGAACTCGTCGAGCGCGGCGAGATACAGTACGACGCGTATCTGTTCGACAAGACCCAGGAGGTCGCGGCCGCGTACGGCGCCCGCTGTACCCCCGATCCGTTCCTGTTTCACAACGACGGCGGGACGTTCAAACTGGCGTATCACGGCCGCCTCGACGACGCGCCGAACCCGGACGACGAACCCAGCGAGCGGGAGATGGCCGCACACGTCGAAACGTTGCTCGATGGCGACCAGATTACAGCCGCTGAAAAACCGTCCAGAGGCTGTTCGATAAAGTGGAAGCCCGGCAACGAACCGGCGTACTGGGACGCCTGATCGGGGCGGCACAGCGTGAGCAGTGCCTTCGAGACGAGTACGTCGCCCGGAGTGAATCGGTGACCCAGAAGACGTGTGTTAATCAAGACATTCCTAGCTACGGCTACTTTTATGCAGTGGTGAGACAGCCGTCAGCATACATCATCAAAAAGCTCATCCACGGCGCGGAGACGGTCGTCGGCGAGATGCTCGAAGATCGGTCGACCGAGGCTGCCTTCTGGCAACCCAGACCGTAGAGCCCGTCGTTAGATTTCGTCCAGCGACTCGAACCCGCTCCAGCACTCACAGTCGAGGTCGTCGATGGACGTGACCTCGTCCGGAAGCGAACTTATCGGCATCCCGTCGTCAAACTCATCACACTCCTCGATGTGGATAGAAAAGTCGCTACTCGACATGATTGGCATAGTAAGTAATACGCCGTAGTGCTGCAAAAATCCTCGGAATCGAGACGGTCCGGGACACGCCCTGAGAACTGGTCACACAAAGGGCGTCGATCCGGACAGTGTCTCATTTTCGAGCGGTTCCCGATTGAATGTTACCATATATTAAGGGAACGCTTATTTGTTGATGGGTTTATGGTTCCTGGTACGATACAGTACGCAATGAACTCCGGGAGTGGGACAGTGGACCAGCCTCTGAGCGAGGCCGCGTCCGTATTGGTACTGGCACGCGGTTCGAGCGACGCCGAACGAGAGGGGTGTGCCGGATTCCTGACTGAACAAGGAGTCAGTGTCTCGAAGGCCATCTGTGTCACAGTGTCTGAGTCCCCCGATTCCCGCCTCTCGCTGTGGCAGCAGCACCTCGACGACGAGATGCCCGAAGAGGCGATTATCGTCGACGCCGGCAGCGAGTTACCGGCTAACTCGCAGGCAGCGGCGTCTGGCGCATTTCCCTCATTGACGCTTGATACCCTTCCCTCGACAGTGGAGCCGATAGACATCGGGGCGGCCGTCTCTCGCCATCTCGGTCGACTGGAACAGGCAGATGCACCGCTGCTTCTGTGCCTGCATTCGCTTACTGGCCTGCTTGAATCCTGGGAACGCGACCGCGTCATCGCGCTGGTGACTGCGTTGAACCGACAATGTGCCGAGATGGACGTCTCCGGCCACCACCACATGGACCCGGAGGCCCATGCGGAGGAGACAATCGAGATGTTTCGGCCGCTGTATGACGTCGTGTACGAGTACCTCCCGGACCACGGCTGGACCGTCACAGCGTCGAAAGACACGGAGGAGACGCCGACGTTTCGGGACACCGTCACCCCACCCGGCGGCGTCAAGAAAGGCGACCCGGAAGAACCCGAAACGATCCCGATACCGTACTCGTTTGACCAAGTTCTGGAACTGATCTCCGCCCCGCGGCGACGCAGTCTCCTGTATCACCTGAAAGACCGGTCCGAAACCGAGGTCCCGCTCGACGACCTCGTCGACCGCGTCTACGAACGCGAGAAGGCCATCCCAGCCAGAGCGACCCCCAAATCACGCGACGAAGTGGGCGTGTCGCTGGCACACAATCACCTGCCGCGGCTGGACGACCTCGGAATTCTCTCGTACGAGACAGCGGCCAACACTGTCGAGTACTACCCCAATCCGGCGCTGGAATCGGTCATCCAGTACGTCGAGCGCCTCGAACTCGGCTAGCTCCGGTGCGGACCCACTCATTTATGTCACCGCTACCGGCATAGCCCGGTATGGACGAAACCCCGCTTCCCGAGGTCACAGAGCAGTTCGCCCGGACACTGGCGCCAGGCAGCGATGCAGTTATCGAGGAGATGGACGCCAAAGCCGACCGGGAAGGGTTCCCGACGGTCGGCCCCGCAGTCGGTGGCTGGCTTCGCCTCGTTGCCCGGATGGTCGACGCCGACCGTATCTTCGAGTTCGGCTCCGGCTTCGGGTACTCCGCGTACTGGATGGCCCCCGCGGTGTCCGACGACGGGCAGATCGTCCTGACGGAGATTGACGCCGACGAACTGGAGGAGGCCCGCGAGTTCCTCGACCGCGGCGGGTTCGCCGACCGGGCCGCTTTCGAACACGGGGACGCAATCGAAACCGTCGAAGGTTACGACGGCCCGTTCGACGTGGTGCTCATCGACAACGAGAAACACCGCTACGCGGAAGCCTTCGAAGCTGTCCGCCGGAAAGTGCCGGTCGGTGGAGCCGTGGTCGCCGACAATATGATCGAGGCCGGGCCGCTGGAGTTCGAGGAGGTACAGGCGTTGCTGGACGGCGACGACATCGACGCCAACGAAACGAGTCGCGGCATCGCCACCTATCTCGAACGCGTCGGCGACAACCCGGCGTTCGAGACCGGATTGCTGCCGCTCGGCGAGGGCGTCGCTGTGAGCGTCCGCGTGGAGTGAGGATCCCGGTATCGACACGCTCCGATTCTCGCCGACGAAAATGCGGGTGCATAGCTTATGTATGAGGACACACAACTCAGCGGCAACGCTGGTCCTAACGAATGAGTCTGATGATAGATATTCGGAAGCTCGGGTTGTTCAATCAGATGGCTAAAGAGGGCGGTAACACCGTTGCGAACCACCTCAGCCAGATGACAGGGATGGAGACGGAGATGGAGATCACGAAGATCAACTTCATCGATATCCCGGATATCAAAACACACGTCGGCGACGAGAAGCAGATCGGTATCAGTATCGAGATGGTCGAAAAGCCCCACGGGCACATCCTATTCCTGTTCAACGCCGCCAGTGCGAAGGACCTCGCCACCGGGATGATCGGCGATATGGGGGAAACGGACCCCAACGCGGACGGCTTCACCGACATGGAGCGATCGGCGATTCAGGAGATCGGCAACATCATGACCAGCGGCTTCATCGACGGCTGGGCAAACGTCCTCGATACGACCATCGACATCTCTACGCCGAACTTCACGTTCGGCCCCGGGAGTGGGATGGTTGACCAGCTCGTCGGCGACCGGGACAACGAGATGGCGCTGATGTTCGATTCCCGCGTCCACGCGCTGGAGTCTAACATCAACGTGAAAGTGTACACGTTTCCGGAACTGGAAGAACTGGTCGACCTGATGCAGGAAATCGAAGTGTAAGCAGACGTGTGCGAACGGGGCGGCGAGCACTGCGGATGAACTCCTTTTCCCTCATGAAAGATTTAGCAGTGTTTCTTGTATCGTGAGCCCCTGCATCATGATATGCCAGGAGGCAGCCCGCAAACTCTACGACCGTTCCTGTGGCGTGCAGAAACACTGTATCCGGACACGGAAGTCGTCTCTCGTACCCACGAAGGTATCGTCCGTCACGACTACGCCGAATACGCCGAACGGACGGCGCAGCTAGCGAACGCGATCGAGGAAGCCGGCTACGGCGACGGCGAACGGCTCGGGACGTTCTGCTGGAACCACAGCCGGCACTTCGAGACGTACTTCGGGGTACCGGGAACCGGTGCGCAGCTACACACTATCAACCCGCTCCTGCCCGACGAACACATCCAGTACATCGTCAGCGACGCACAGGACGAGCTCATTTTCGTCGACGAATCGCTCCTGCCGAAGCTCGAAGGTGCCGCCGCCGATGACCCCGAGTCCTTCGAAACGGTCGAGCAGTTCATCGTGATGAGCGAGTCCGTCCCCGAGACGGACCTCGATGCCGTCGCCTACGAGTCGTTCATCGCCGACCAGCCGACGGAGTACGACTGGCCCGAACTGGAGGGAGAACGGCCCGCAGGCCTCTGTTACACCTCCGGCACGACCGGACGGCCGAAAGGCGTCGAGTACACCCAGCAGATGCTGTGGAGCCACACGATGGCGATTCAGTCACCACAGGGGATTCCACTCGACGACGACGACGTCATGATGCCCGTCGTCCCGATGTTCCACGTCAACGCGTGGGGACTCCCGTTTTCCGCAACTGCGGGCGGGGCCAAGCACGTCTACCCCGGTCCACAGCCGGAACCGGCAGACCTCGCGAAGCTCATCGAAGAGGAGGACGTCACCGTCACCGCCGGCGTCCCGACCGTCTGGCTGGGACTGATGGAGTACATCAAGGAAAACGACGTCGACCTCTCGTCGCTCGAACGGCTCATCGTCGGCGGCAGCGCCGCGCCCGAAGCGATGATCCGATTCTTCGACGACCGCGACGTGGAACTCGTCCACGCCTGGGGGATGACCGAGACGGCCCCGGTGGGTGCGGTGGCGTCTCTGCGGAGCGACCTGGAGGACGCCGACTACCAGACGCAACTGGACAAGCGGGCGAAGCAGGGACTCATCGCGCCCGGGCTGGAGTTCCGTGTCATCGACGACAACGGCAACGAGGTCCCGCACAACGGGGAGGACTTCGGCGAACTCCACATCCGCGGGCCGTGGGTGACGACGGAGTACTTCAAGCGGCCGGAAGCGAACGAACAGGAGTTCGAGGACGGCTATCTGAAGACCGGCGACGTGGTGTCCGTCGACGAGGACGGCTACATCAAGATCGTCGACCGGGCGAAAGACGTCATCAAGAGCGGTGGCGAGTGGATCTCCTCGCTCGAACTGGAAAACGAACTGATAGCCCACGACGACGTGAACGAAGCGGCGGTCATCGGTGTCCCGCACGAGCGCTGGCAGGAGCGCCCACTCGCGATGATCGTTCCGACGGCCGACGCCGACGAGGAGACGCTCGGTGATGAGCTCCGGGAGCACATCCTCGATTCCTACCCCAAGTGGTGGGTGCCGGACAACTTCGTCACCATCGACGAGGTCCCGAAGACGGCAACCGGGAAGTTCGACAAGAAGTCGCTCCGCGACGAGTACGCCGACGAATCACTCGTCGAGGGCCGCGTCCCCGACGACGCCGCACCGGAATAGGGGAGCAAGCTCGTCTCCGGCGAGCTAACGGTTACTGGACGCCAGTGACGAGATTCCGGACTTCGGTCCGATAGGTGTCGGGCTGGAGTCCGAGGTCGACATCGACGGTGACCGTAATGCCGTCACTCAGGGCGTTTTCGACGACCTGCTCGAAGTTCTGTGCCGGGTACGCGCCCCCGGAGATGACGACGAAATCGCCGTGGTGCCAGACGGCGAACATCGCCGAGATGTCGATGTCGCTGGCCGGTATCTCGACAGCCTCGTTCTCGGTCACGTCGAACGAAATCCCCTCGAAGGGGTACACGGCGGACAGTTCGACCGTCTCGGCCGTCTCGCCGGTGTCGATATCGATGGTTCCCTCGCCGGTTTTCTCGATGTCGGTCAGTCCCTGGGCCTCCATCTGCTGTTCGAAGCTGTCGCGGGCGTTCGTTCTGACTTCCGCCAGCAGTTCCTTGCGACCTACGCCAGCCGGGAGATTGTCCAGATCGGGGCTGAAGTCGACGCGGGTGGCGAAAAACACGGAGAGCGCAGTCTGGACCTGATCGAGGGTACGACTGGCGACGCGTTCCTGTAGCTGTTCGTCGACGTACTGGACCGTACTGGAGACAGCCTCGACCGAGACCGGGCCGTAGCTCCGGTCGAACACTGTTTCCGAGGACTGGTCCGTTCGCGTCCAGCCGCCGTCTTCGAGGCGCTGTTTCGGAACGTCCGGTGGCGGTGCCTCGGCCGCGGCCAGAAACGAACATCCCGCAAGCCCGGCGGTTCCGAGGGTGGCTCCGGCAAGCAGGTAGTCTCGACGGTTCATGCCCGAGGAAGGCCACAGCCATGGAAAAGCGTGCTGGCCGATTATCAGGAGTTTCCGGGAAACAACTATGGCGGTGTTTGGCAGAGTTCCACGGAGTATATCAGTACACAAACCATGATAGTCCCCATGGATCTGCTATCCGAGAAACTCGTTCCGGAGCACGCACGCGAGGTCAAGGAGGAGGCTCGGGAGTTCGCCGCGGAGCACATCGAACCAGTCGCCGGTGAGTACTACGCGTCCGGGGAGTATCCCTGGGATGTGCTCGAAGCAGCCAGGGAGGCCGGCCTCGTCGCACAGGATATCGGCGAGGAGTGGGGCGGGAGCGGCTACGACCTCCAGCAGATGCTTGCGATGGCGGAGGAGCTGTACAAGGCCGACGCAGGGATCGCGCTGACGATCCAGCTCGCCAGCTTCGGGGCAGAGATCGTCGAGGACCACGGCGCGGACTGGCAGAAAGAGGAGTTCCTCGAGCCCGTCGCCACCGGCGACCAGCTTACCGGCCTCGCCGTCTCCGAGCCAGAGACGGGGAGCGACCTCGCCGGGATGACGACAGCCGCCGAGAAGGACGGCGACGAGTGGGTACTCAACGGCGAAAAGTACTGGATCGGCAACGGTGTCGAGGCCGACTGGGTGACGCTGTACGCCAAGACCGGTGACGATCCGAACGACCGCTACGGGAACTACTCGATGTTTATCGTCCCGACGGACGCCGACGGCTACCACGCCGAACACATCCCCGAGAAGATGGGCTTCCGGGCCTCCAAGCAGGCTCACATCGTGCTCGACGACTGCCGGATTCCGGAGGAGAACCTGATCGGCGTCGAAGGGGCCGGCTTCTACATGCTCGCCGAGTTCTTCAATCACGGCCGCGTCGTCGTCGGCGGCCACGGCATCGGCCTCGCCGCGGCGGCCATCGAGGAAGCCTGGGAGTTCGTCCACGACCGCGAGGCCTTCGGCAAGACCGTCGACGAGTTCCAAGCGGTCCAGCACAAACTGGCCGACATGCAACTCGGTCTCCAGTCCGCCCGAACGCTCACCTGGCACGCGGCCGAACGCGTCGCCAACCAGGAAAACGCCGGCTACTGGGCCGCACTGGCAAAGACCAATGCGACCGAAGCCGCGATGGACTGTGCGGAGAAAGGAATGCAACTACACGGGGGCCGGTCGGTGCTGACGGAGAACCGCATCTCCCGCGTGTACCGCGACGTCCGGATTCCGGTCATCTACGAAGGGGCCAACGACATCCAGCGGAACCTCATCTACAAGCAGGCCCCGATGTAACCGAGAGGGCTCAGTCGATCACTGTCGATTGGTTGATTGCGTCGCAAACGACGTATTTTTCGCTGGAACACCACCCTACGAGTGTTCTGACAGCCCTATACAAACGATCCGACACCACCCTACAAGTGTTCTATCACCCCCTACAAGTGTTCTATCACCACCCTGCAAGTGTTTCCAGTACGACTACAACCGGACCAGAACAGTGGACAGGTGTTCACACACCACCCTGCAAGTGTTCGCACGGGGTATGCGTCGTACGGGGGTGCGCGAGCGTCTGAGATTCCCGAAAACACCACCCTGCAAGTGTTTTTGAGACGTTGTTCGGAGTTCCGATGCACCACTCTAACACCACCGTGCAAGTGTTTCCCGCACTGGGAGCGACAGACGAGAGCCCACGGGAACACCACCCTGCAAGTGTTCAGAAAAGCCCGTTTTGAGCGGTTTTCCCGGTGAATTGGTGTTGACACCACCCTGCAAGTGTTTTCGAAACGGAATACCGGGAGGCTGTGGTGGAAACGGACGGACACACCGGTCTGCAAGTGTTCTACACACTGCAGCGGAGGGTAACTGCCACACAATCGCTCGGTAGCACTCCGGGTTCAGGTCTATGTTGGCACACACACCACCCTGCAACTGTTCTGGACGGCACAATAGAGGAACTGCCACTGAACACACACACACACACCACCGTGCAAGTGTTCTGCCGTGTGAGCCGGTGGGGGGAGGGGAGCAAATACGCTGGCTACGTGAACTGCCAGAGGTTCTGTTGCTCGTCGTCGGTCGTGTCCGGTGCCTCGAACTCGGTCGCCTCGTCTTCCAGATAGTGTTCGAGTATCCCGTTGACGTTGCTCGGCACGGCATCGCTGTAGGATGACTGGAGCGCGGCGTTGATGATATCGGTCGCGTCGTCGGTGACCTCGTAGATGTACTTGCGCCCGCCCTTGCGACCGAGGTTGCGTTCGGCCGAACGGACCAGCCCTTGCATGGAAAGCTGGTCGAGGAACTCGTAGATCTTGCGCTCGGATTTCACGCGGCGGCCGCTCGACTCCGCAATCGAGGAGTAGAGGTTGTAGATCCGCTTCGTCGACGCCTCGTGTTTCGGTTCGATGAGCGCAAGCGTCGTCGCGAGATACGTCAACGCCTGCTGTGAACTCAGGTCGTGCTCGAAGTAATCCAGCAGTTCGTCGGTTTCGATAGTGTCTGTCGCCCGTCGCGTATGCGCTTCTGTGACACCATCCGCGCCCTCCATCCGCGCGTACTCCCCGGCCTTTTCGAGGATTCGGAGTCCCTGCCGAACGTCGCCCCGTTCCTGTGCCGAGAAGGCCGCCGCCAGCGGAACGACGTCTTCGCCGAGCACGTCCTCCCGGAACGCGATGTCGGCGTAGTAGCCCAGAATGTCCCGGAGTTCGGTCGCGTCGTACGGGCCGAACTTGATCTCTCGCTCCCCGAGCGTCGATTTCACTTTGGGTTCCAGCACGTCGACGAACTTGAGGTCGTTCGAAATCCCGATGAGTCCGACCTTTGCATCGGTGATCGGCGTGTTCTCGTTCGCTTCGGCCCGCGGCAGTTCATACAGGAAGTCGTTCCGCGCGTCCGCCGGAATGTTGTCGATCTCGTCCAGAATAATGAGGACGTTCCCACCCACGGCCTCGATCTCCTCGTAGAGGAACTCGAAGACGCTGTCAGTGCTGTAGCCGCTCTCGGGGAGCTGGTTCTCCGGATCTCGGAACTCGTTGACGAGCGTGTTGACCAGCGCGTACGCCGACCGGTAGTTCCGGCAGTTTATCGGACCGACAACGGTGAGCGGGATGTCCTCGGCCTCGGCCTTCTCTTCGAGTTTGTCCCGTACCCACTTCGTAACGGCAGTCTTTCCGACCCCCGTTGGGCCGTAGACGAAGACGTTGTTGGGGTCGTGGCCGACGATGACGTCCTGAAGCGCGTTGATGTAGAACTCGATCTCCTCGTCGCGGTGAAAGATCGTATCCGGCGTGAACGTGTCTTTTTTCAGCGGTTGCTTTCGTTCGAAGATCGCGTCAGTCCCATCGAACGGGTTCTCGTTCACGTCGACCATCGTACGCCACCTTTTGAATGATTCTATATAAAACCAGTGACCACCGTACAAGTGTTTCAAGTGTTTTCACGCCGAACAGTCACACACCACCCTGCAAGTGTTTCTTCGATCCCTCTAGAAAACAGCCACGAGCAGTCTGCTGCACCGACCCTTCATCTAGAACACTTGAGTCCTGCGATTCTCGACTGTCTCGTTCTGGACCGAATCTAGAACTAGTACTACTATTATATATTTTATGGTAAAGGCAATAAATCATATTCACCATCGAACGTCCTACCTTATAGAATTCAAGCTACAAGTGCTTCAGGGCACCCAAATCTGCATATACGGATAGTCTTCTGATCATTTACTCTCAGTAGAATCGAACAGCCTACCGCTTCTTTAAGTATGCAGTGGGACCCTCCCCCTCCCCACCCCCACCCCTGCAAACACCGAGAACACTTGCAGGGTGGTGTGTGTGGGTCCCGCTTTTCCACCGACATTTCGTTATAAAGGTCTCTCGGCATCGATATAGCCTGCAATCCCTGCCACAGCGAACGATGGATGATATAGCGAACTAGCCTGCTCCCCACGCGCACGACACTGCTCTTTACTTTCTGACAGCCCGTAGACACCGTATGGACGACCTCACAGTGACGTTCGTCGACCGGGGCCGCGTACAGGCTGATCGAAACTTCGTCGTCGACGGCCACAGCGTCGCGACGGCCTCGGACCGCGACCCGGAACACGAGTACGAAACGTACGTCGTGTGGAACCTCATCGTAGAGACGCCCGAGATGACTATCCTCTGGGACACCGGCTCGCATCCGGAGGCCGGCGACGGATACTGGCCGACGCCGCTGTACGAGGCGTTCGCACACGTTGACGCCGAGGAGCACGCCCTGCCGGCGGATCTCGAAGATGCGGGCTACAGCATCGACGACATCGATGCCGTCGTGATGAGCCATCTGCATCTGGACCACGCTGGCGGCTTGCACAACTTCGCGGGAACAGACGTCCCGATCTACGTCCACCGGGAGGAACTCCCGTACGCGTACTACAGCGCCAATACGGACGACGGCTCTATCGCCTACCTCGCCAGCGACTTCGACCGGGACCTGAACTGGGAGATCGTCCACGGCGACAGCTATCATCTCACCGATGGGGTCGAACTGTTGCACCTTCCCGGCCACACGCCCGGACTCATGGGCGCGTTCATCGACCGCCCGGCACGGCCGCTCCTCGTCGTCGGCGACGAAGCGTACGTCGAGGCGAACTACGCGGGCCAGTCGATGGCGACGAGCCTCCTGTGGAACAACGGCGCGTGGAAGGAGAGCCTAGAGCGGTGCCGCGACCGACAGCGGGCGACGGGGGCTGAAGTGCTGCTCGGCCACGACCTCGCGGTGTTCGAGGATGTGTCTGGGACTGCGGATTGATTCGAGGTCCACGTCAGGTTAGTCCGACACAGCGACAAGCGTTCGGCGCTCCCCGTCGTCAGTCGCCACGACCCATCGGTCTTCGTGGCGCTCGATGACCGCCCACACGCCGAAAAACAGGTGCAACTCCAGTTCGAGACCGTTGACGCGCTCTCCGGTCTCCTCGATGCGGAACTCTCTGGACTCGGCCACGTTCGTCATCTCAAGAGCGAATGCCAACCGACGGCAAGCCGTAGTAATGGTCGCGCTGGCCGGTTCGAACGCGGCTCACTGTTCGAGATAGCCGTAGGTCTCCTCCAGATAGTCGATGATCCAGTCGACCGTCGACTCGTCGTAGGTCCAGAAGCCGTAGAACTCGCGTGGCTCGCGCTCCTCGGCCAGCAAGGCGCACTTCTGGGTCGGGTCACTGCCGCCGTCGAACACGACGAACCACGAGTCGGCGATCTCGTCCGACCGTTCCAGATGCAGCGAAAACGTGCTGTACTCGGGTGGTTCGACGTCAGGGACGGCGTAGGCGTGAACGTCCACGTCGGTCTCACCCAGCCGTTCGTAGAGGTCGAGTTCGCCCTGAAGCGTAGACAGTGTCTGGAAGCCGGCGTGCAGCGTTCCCTGTCCCACACGCCACGCGCGGTCTTCAATCTCGCGGGACGCGGCGGTCATCCGTTGGATGGACCACGAGGTGAACATCGTCTCGTCGAGGTGGTCGAGAATCGACGCGTACGGGCTGTTGTCCCGCGTGATGTACTGACGGCCTTCGTCAAGCGAGTCGGTGAACGAATTGAGGCTGGCGGCCGCGATGACCTCTTCGTCCTCGCTGAGAGTGATAAACTCGCCCGGGCGTCCGCTCTCAGTCTGCTCGGTCTGAACGTGGACGTTGCGGTCCGCGAAGCGCTCGCGCAGGTCTTCGGCCGCTGTCGGCCCGGCGTTGAAGATAGTCAGCGTCTTCTGATGGTCCTCGACGCCAGCGATGAGTTCCGTTAACGACATCCTCGACTGTACAACGGTATTCACTGTGTTAGTCGTTGCGGGAGGGAGTTACGCGGCTTACTATTAGTGGCTGACAAGTGTGGCTCGGGCGGATATATTGCCCCTGTGAACATCTCCCAATAGCGACGAACCCCATTTCGAAAACGGCAACCTGAGGTGCCTGAGACGAAAGATAACGATTAATGAGTGGTGATGTAGTGGAAAATCTTTAGTCATGGCCCCCCAACGGGATGATACGGCACCAGAGCTGGGGCCGAGGATTTCACCATGACAGACAACGAACTAATCTGGCGAATCGCCGGTGGTTCCGGTGACGGAATCGACTCGACAAGCCAGAACTTCGCGAAGGCCTTGATGTGGTCGGGGCTGAACGTGTTCACACACCGCCATTACCCGTCGCGTATCCGCGGCGGCCACACGTACGTGGAAGTACGTGCGAAAGACGAGCCAGTACAGTCCCGCGGGGACGGCTACAACTTCCTGCTGGCCCTGGGTGACTCCTTCGCCCGGAACCCGCAGGAAGAGGCCTACTACGGCAAAGAGGAGCTGAAACCGCTGTACGAGAACTTCGACGACCTCCGTGAGGGCGGCGTCCTCCTCTACGACGAGGGGCTGCTCGACGAGGAAGACGTCGACGAGATCGGTCTCGAAGAGGCCGCCGAGGAGAACAACTGGCACGTCGTCCCGATGGACCTCCGCGGCATCGCCAAGGAGCACGGCCGCGAGATCATGCGGAACACGGCCGGTATCGGCGCGACCGCGGCCATTCTCGACATCAGCACCGACGAGTTCGAGAAGCTCATCAAACAGAACATGAGCGGCGACATGCAGGAGGCGAACCTCAACGTCCTGCACGACGCCTACGAAGCCGCAAGCGAACTCGATGTCGATCACGACATCGAAGTCCCAGAGGGATCCCACGACGAGGAGCAGGTCATCCTCTCGGGCTCGAACGCCATCTCCTACGGCGCAATCGACGAGGGCTGTCGCTTCATCTCGGGCTACCCCATGACTCCGTGGACCGACGTGTTCACGATCATGTCACAGCACCTGCCCTCGTTCGGTGGGATCTCCGAACAGGTCGAAGACGAGATCGCGGCCGCCGCGCTGGCCCTCGGTGCGTCTCACGCCGGCGTGAAAGCCATGTCCGGGTCATCCGGCGGTGGCTTCGCGCTGATGTCCGAACCGCTCGGACTGGCAGAGATGACCGAGACGCCTATCGTGCTCGTCGAAGCGATGCGGGCCGGCCCCTCGACGGGGATGCCGACCAAGCCCGAGCAGGCGGACCTCGAACACGTCCTGTACACGTCACAGGGCGACTCCGCCCGCGTCGTGTTCGCGCCGGCGAACATCCGCGAGTGTTACACCCAGACCCGCTCGGCGTTCCGCATCGCCTACGAGTACCAGATCCCGGCTATCGTCATCTACGACCAGAAGATCCAGGGCGAACTCCGGAACCTCCCGGCCAGCCACTTCGACGAGGAACCGAACGCCGATCCCGGCTCGGTCCTCACCGAAGAGGAGATTCAGGACGCCGCACACCACTCCTCCGGGAAGTTCCAGCGGTTCCTCCACGAACCCGAAGACGGCTCGAACGTCAGCCCGCGCACTGTGCCGGGCCAGAAGGACGGCCGTTTCCTCGCGACGGGCAACGAGCACAACCCATCGGGCCACATCAGCGAGGACCCCGAGAACCGCATCGCCCAGATGAACCGTCGGCTCAACAAGCTCGACGACATCCGTGCTGATCTGGACGAGAACACGTCCCACCAGACCTACCACGGACCCGACGAGGCCGACTACGGCATCCTCGTGTGGGGCAGCCAGCAGGGGACCGTCTTCGAGGCCGTCGACCGGCTCAACGAGAACGGTCACTCCGTGAAGGCACTGGGCGTCTCCGACATGGCCCCGTACCCGGAAGACGAGGTCTCCGAGTGGCTCGAATCAGTCGACGAGGCGCTCGTCGTCGAGATGAACGCCACGGCCCAGTTCCGCGGCCTGACACAGAAGGAACTCGGCAAGTACGGCGACAAGATGTCGAGCCTCCTGAAGTACAACGGCAACCCCTTCGAGCCCGCCGAGATCGTCGACGGGTTCGAGTCCAGCATCGACGGCGAGGAACTCGCCGCGAGCAACATGAAGTACGTCCCCGCGGCAGGTGACTAACCAATGAGTGCATTCTCAGCAATCAACGAAGAACGCGAGATCGAGCGCGACGAGTTCACACCCGGCATCGAACCGCAGGCGACCTGGTGTCCGGGCTGTGGCGACTTCGGCGTCCTCAAGGCGCTCAAGCAGGCCATGCCGGAAGTCGGCAAGAACCCCGACGAAGTCGCGCTGTTCACCGGTATCGGCTGTTCCGGCAAGCTCAACAGCTACTTCAACAGCTACGGCTTCCACACCATCCACGGTCGCTCGCTGCCCGTCGCCCGGGCCGCGAAGCTCGCCAACCCCAACCTCGAAGTCATCGCGGCCGGCGGGGACGGCGACGGCTACGGCATCGGCGGGAACCACACCATCCACACGGCCCGTGAGAACCACGACATCACGTACATCGTGTTCAACAACGAGATCTTCGGGCTGACCAAGGGCCAGACGTCGCCGACGTCGCCGAAGGGCCACAAGTCCAAGACACAGCCCCACGGCTCGGCGAAGTCGCCGATCCGACCCCTGTCCCAGCAGCTCAACGCCGGTGCGACCTACATCGCCCGCACCGCGGCTGTCAACCCGAACCAGGCGAAGGAGATCATCGCCGAAGCCATCGAGCACGACGGCTTCGCGCACATCGACTTCCTGACCCAGTGTCCGACCTGGAACAAGGACGCGAAACACTACGTCCCGTACACGGACGTCCAGCAGTCCGACGAGTTCGACTTCGACGTCTCGGACCGCGCGGAAGCCGCCGAGATGATGCGAAAGACCGAGGAGCGACTGTACGAAGGTGAAGTCCTGACCGGTCGGATGTACGTCGAGGACGCGCGCCCCTCCTACGGCGAGGAGAAGCGCCAGATCGGCGAGATGCCCGACGAACCGCTCGCAGAGCGGTACTTCGACGAGGACGCGGAGTGGGAGCGGACCTACGACAACCTCCTCGAACATCACAAATAAGGCCCGCTACTGGACTGCAGACACCACCTCGAACGTGGGTTTCTGGTTCGGAAGATATTTTTTCATGCACCGAAAAGATTACTCCATGAGTGCCGAGTCCACGGAGCGTCGAATCCTGTCGGTCCTTGAAGAGGACGCACAGGCCTCGTACGCAGAAATCGCGGAACGAGCCGACGTATCGAAGCCGACAGTCCGGAAATACATCCAGAAACTCGAAGAGGAGGGCGTCATCGTCGGCTACTCCGCCGATGTCGACCCGAAGAAGCTGGCAGGCCAGTCGATTGCCCTGGTCGGCATCGACATCGCGAGCGATTGCTACGTCGAAGCCACGCGGAACCTCAAGGAGATCCCGGAGATGGAGGAACTGTACACGTCCAGCGGCGACCACATGCTGATGGCGGAGGTCCGAGCGATGGACGGGGACTCGCTGGCGGACGTCATCGAAGACAAGATTCTCGCGCTCGACGGTGTTACCGCCGCGCATCCGTCGTTTCTCCAGGAACGGCTGAAGTAACGGGTTTTTAGACGCTCCAGCGCTGACTGCACGGTATGCTTTCTCGGCTGGTGCTCGGACTCGGGCCGACGGCCGCGGACCTTCTCGACGCGATTAGCGACGACCGCGGCGACCTGACAGTCGTGACCCAGGACGAGCACCGTGCTGAAACGCTCCGAGCGGACGGTATCAACGTACTCGAAGCCGACCAGACTGACCCATCTGTTCTCGCCGACCTCGACGTTCACCCTGAGAGCGTCATCGTCGCCAGTGAAGACCCGGAACGGAACGCCGACGCGGCGACGGCCGCCCGTGACTGCTTTCCCGACGTGTTTCTGCTCGCCTACGCCGGCCGCGGCGCGACGGCGGACCAGCGCGACCGACTCGATAGCGTGGCGGACCGGCTGGTTACGCCGGAGTCTGTCGTTACCGACTACGTCACCCAGTCGGTCGGCGACGAGGGAACGCGGGCCAGACAGCTCCATCAGGTACTGCGGGACATCGACGATCACCTCGCCGTCGTCACGCACGACAACCCCGACCCGGACGCGATTGCCAGTGCTGTCGCCCTCGGCGCGCTCGCTGAACGGGCCGACTGCGAGGTGACGATCTGTTACTACGGGGAGATTTCCCATCAGGAGAACCGGGCGTTCGTCAATCTCCTCGAATTCGATCTCCGGAACCTCGATGCCGATTCGCCGGACGAACTGGACGCGTTCGACGCGTTCGCGCTGGTCGACCACTCCAGAGCCGGCGTCAACGACCAGCTCCCGCCCGAGACTCCCATCGACATCGTCATCGACCACCATCCGCCGCGCGTCCCAATCGAAGCCCGCTTCGTCGACCTCCGGAGCGGCGTCGGGGCGACGAGTACGTTACTGGTCGACTATCTCCAGCGGTTCAACATCGACATTCCGACCACAATCGCGACGGGCCTGCTGTTCGGTATTCAGGTCGACACGAAGGACTTCCGCCGGGAGGTCGCTGCCGCGGACTTCGAGGCCGCCGCGCATCTCGTGACGAACGCCGATATGGCGACGCTCCAGCGCATCGAAGACCCGAGCGTGAGCCCGGAGACGCTGTCGGTCATCGGCCGCGCGATCGCGAACCGCGAACAGGAGGGCTCGGTGCTCCTGACCGGCGTCGGCGAGATCAGTGATCGGGACGCGCTCGCGCAGGCGGCTGACAGGCTGCTCGATCTCGAAGGCGTTCAGGCGACGATGGTGTACGGCGTCGTCGACGGGACGATTTACGCGTCCGCTCGGGCACGCGGCGCGGATATCGACCTCGGCGAGGCGCTGCGGGACGCCTTCGGACAGATCGGGTCCGCGGGCGGTCACGCCGATATGGCGGGCGCACAGATCGACCTGGGGATGATCACCGTCGACGACCGCGAGGAGTCGCTGGAAGAGATCGTCCGCTCTATCGTCTCGGACCGGTTTCTCGACGCTATCCAGTCGCGGTCTCACCGGTTGCTCGGCCGCGTCTACGCACGCTCTGACTACGACGTGGCCGCGTTCACGGAGTCGACGGCGCTCAGACGGGACAGCGGAGACACCATCACGACGGCTGGAGACACGCCTGCAGGGTCGAGCGACGACACCGCAACGGACTGGAACAGCGATGTGCTGTTTCTGGAAGACGGCGACGAAGACGGAGGCGACGAGCCAGAACAGGCGGACGACGCGGCTGAGCCGCCGGACGACGAGTCAGAACAGGCGGACGACACCCCGGAGACGCTCGTCGAACCCGACGACAGCGAGCCGTCGTAGGCGAGCCTTTTTTGCCGTCGGTCGAGAACGTCGCGCCGATGGAGGAATCGAGTCGACCGACGGTCGGAGACTACATGACACGCGAGGTTGCCACCGTCGAACTCGACGACACTGTCGGGGAGGTCGCCCGACGTATCGCCGACAACGACCACTTCAGCGGGTTTCCGGTAACGGACGGCCGCCGCGTCGAAGGGTTCGTCAGCGCGCGCGACCTGCTGCTCGCCGAGGACCACGAGCCGATGTTCCGCGTGATGACCGACGACATCCTCGTGGCGCACCCGGACATGGCCGTTCAGGACGCGGCGCGCGTCATCCTCCGGTCGGGCATCCAGAAACTCCCGGTCGTCGACGACGCCGGCCACCTCGTCGGCATCATCTCGAACGCCGACGTGATCCGCTCACAGATCGAACGGGCGACACCGGGCAAAGTGGACAAGCTCGGCCGGACGCTGGAGAACATCCACGGCATCACGACACACGAAGGCCGACGGGAGGTGGAGCTCGACGACCTGACGCCGACACAGACGACGGTGTACGCCGACGAACTCGAAGGCCGGGTGTACGAACTGGAACGCGGGCTGGCGGAACCGCTCGTCGTCATCGACAACGGCGGGGACCTCCTGCTGGCTGACGGCCACCACCGCGTGAAAGCCGCCGCGCGGCTCGATATCGACGAAATGGACGCCTACGTCATCGTTCTCGACGAGACGGTCGAACTGGGGATGGCCGAGACGGCCGCAGACTCCGACCTGGAGTCGATCGACGATATCGAGGTCGTCGACTACGCGCACCACCCGCTCGTCCAGACGACGGAACGACTCCAGGATTAGTCCCCGCCGGTGTGTCTGACGGTAACATCAAGCTTGCCCGAACCTTCTTACTAAATCATGACATACACCGGAGTATGTTCGACGAGTCGGACCTCCAGCGCATCCGCGAGCAGAAAGGCGAGTGGGAAGCCGAGACACTGGACCCCGTACTGGACGCCTACGGCGAACGCAAGGAGCAGTTCGCGACGGTCTCAAACCTCGACGTAGACCGGCTGTACACACCTCTCGACGTGGACGACGTCGATTACGAGGAAGACATCGGCTTCCCCGGTGAGGAGCCGTTCACACGCGGCGTCTATCCGACGATGTACCGCGGCCGGCAGTGGACCATGCGGCAGTTCGCGGGCTTTGGCACCGCCGACGAGACCAACGAGCGGTTCCACTATCTCATCGACGAGGGCCAGACCGGGCTCTCGACGGCTTTTGACATGCCGACGCTGATGGGAATCGACTCCGACGACGTGATGGCCGACGGCGAGGTGGGCAAGGAGGGTGTCGCCGTCGACACGCTGGCGGACATGGAGCGGTTGTTCGACGGCATCGACCTCGGTGAGGTCTCGACCTCCTTCACGATCAACCCCAGCGCCCCCGTCATCTACGCGATGTACATCGCGCTGGCCGACCAGCAGGGCGTCCCGCGCGAGGAGATCCGGGGGACCCTCCAGAACGACATGTTCAAGGAGTTCATCGCACAGAAGGAGTGGGTCATCCCACCGGAGCCGTCGCTGAAGCTCGTCACCGACACTATCGAGTTCGCCAGTCAGGAGACCCCGAAGTTCAAGCCCATATCGGTGTCGGGGTATCACATCCGGGAGGCCGGCTCGACAGCCGTACAGGAACTCGCGTTCACCCTCGCGGACGGCTTCGCCTACGTCGAAGACTGTCTGAACCGGGGGCTTGAGGTCGACGAGTTCGCCCCACAGCTCTCCTTTTTCTTCAATTCGCACAACTCCATGTTCGAGGAGATCGCGAAGTTCCGCGCGGCCCGGCGCATCTACGCCCGGGTGATGGACGACTGGTACGACGCGGAGGCCGACGCCAGCAAGCAACTGAAGTTCCACACCCAGACCGCCGGCCAGTCACTGACGGCCCAGCAACCGCTGAACAACATCGTCCGCGTGACGATTCAGGCCCTCGCAGGTGTGCTGGGCGGGACCCAGAGCCTGCACACCAACAGCTTCGACGAGGCGCTGGCGCTCCCGTCCGAGCAGGCGGTGCGGGTCGCCCTCCGCACACAGCAGATCATCGCGGAGGAGTCGGGCGCCGCCGACATCGTCGACCCGATGGGCGGCAGTTTCGCCATCGAGTCGCTGACCGACGAGGTCGAGGAGAAGGCGATGGCCTACATCAACCACATCAGGGACGAACTCGGTGACGGGTCGGTCCGCGACGGCGTTATTCAGGGGATTCAGGACGGCTACTTCCAGCGCGAGATTCAGGACGCCGCCTACGAGTACCAGCAGCGCGTCGAGAGCGAGGAAGAGGTCATGGTCGGCGTCAACAAGTACACCGTCGAGGAAGACACCGAGCCCGAAATTCTCACCGTTGACGAGGACGTGCAGGAACGCCAGCGGGACAAGCTTGCGACGGCCAAGGCAGAGCGCGACGACGCGGCCGTGGAAGCGGCGCTCGACGAACTGCAGCAGGTGATCACGGACGGCGGGAACGTCATGCCCGTCATCATCGACGCGGTGAAAGCCTACGCGACGATGGGCGAGATCATGGCCGTCTTCGAGGCAGAGTACGGGAGCTATCAGGAAACGGCCAGCGTCGCCTGACTGGACAGAGCGTACGCTCAATCGTCGCTTGAAGGACTGCTTTCGAGGTGTAACCAATCTCCATCATCACCCGATCAGGCACACTGATACGACCCGAGCCGTTCCTGGCTGACGGATTCGGACCCGTTCAGGTTGGTCGACTCGGTCAGGACAATCAACTCCACGCGTTCCATCGCGTCGTCGTGGCGTTGATTCCACCGGGAACACAGATACGTTGCGAGCGACCGTCGAAGACTGGGTTCGTGACGGGCTGTCCCGAGGAACTTCTTCCAGCGCTGGTTCGGAAACCGGTCTGACACCTCCGGCGGCCGAGAGAGAGTGACCGGCTCCCCGGTAAGCGCGTCGACCCGGTTCCCGGACTCCAGAGTTGCCGGGGCCGCGTACCACCACGTTTCCTGTGGCGGGTCTGGCGCGAACATGTTCCAGCTCCGGTCCTCGATTCTGTCCGGCGTACCTGTCGGTGCGGCGACGAAACCGACCGCGATAGCGTTGAGAACGACAATGGCGACGATCCCGAGCGACGCCAGCGAAGACGTCGTCGTGGGGAACCAGAGTTGCGAAGGACCTGTCGCTGAATCCGGCCCCCGCGGGCGCAACGCTTCGATGGCGGCGGGCCAGCGGTCCGCGAGCGCGTCCCAGAACGGCGTCGGGAGAAACAAGACCAGCCCGAGAATCGAGACGAGCGGAAACACACCCAGGAGAAACGAGAACGCCATACAGACGTGTGCGGTGACGAACGCCGCGACCAGTCCCGTCCGGTACCGTCCGGTCCAGATGAGCAACAACGGGGACCCGACGAGCAAGGCGAGCCAGAGCCAGTTCCCCAGGACCAGCACCGGGTCCCAGCCCGCAACCACGTCACCAACACGGACAGTGAGGTGGTCGAGCTGGAACACGTACCGCACCGCGGTCCCCCGGTGCCAGTACGTACCGCGAAACTTCATGAGGCCGTTCGTCACATACACGGCCAGTACTTGCAGGAGGATGCCCGCAGTGCCGGCGATGGCGACCCGTGTCGGCGCAGACTCCGGCGACCCATTTTCCCAGCCACAGCCAAGCGGGAGGAGGAGGCTCCAGAACAGCAGCCGGCGAAACAGCGTATCGCCGGCGTTGAGGACGACAGGGTTCCGGAGCTGTATCGATACGAGCAGGACGAACGCGACGCCCGCGCTCAGGCGGGGCCGGTAGCCCACTACCAGCGCCAGTCCTGCGAGCGCCGTCAGTCCGAGGGCCACCAGCGGGAGCCAGACGGTCCCCGAGAAAGCGAGCGGCGACACGTCTCCCAGAACCGGATACAGTTCAGCCAGTGTCGAGCGCGGGAGCGCGCCGCTATCGGTGTAAAAGGCGACGATGTCCGACCACCGTAGGACAATATCGACGATGAGACACAGCCCGAGCCCCGCTCTGAACGCTGCGAGCGCACGTCGGTCGATAGCGATTCGGTGGACCAACCACTGACGGAGGGGAAATTCGGGGCGCATTTGTAGGGAGGGCGGTGAGACACCGGCTTGCTGTCACGCAGGCGACTAGCAGCCGATTTTCTGTCGGATTAAAATAAACTAACGGAATCGGGCATCAGATAGCTGAGGGGTCCACAGCGGTACGAGGAACTGGTTCACACGGCAAGATATACTGCAGCAACGGACACTCAGGAACTGGCCGCGTCGTCGATTCGCTCGGAGACGTACACGACGAGGCCAAGCAACACGCCGAGGACGATGCCGATAGTGACGAACCCGTAGATGGCGACGCCAAACGGCGTCGGTGGCAGCGCGATCACACCGAACAGTTCCGGTTCGAGGTCTTCCGGTCGGATGCTGCCGAGCACGAACCCCATCACGCCGGCAAGAACAACAATAGCAACGTACAGGCGAAGGACGATTTGCTGTCCGGACCTGGCCTCGGCTGACTCGCTCATGTGGGAACAACGGCTCGGAGACGATTAGCCTTTTTCACTTCCACGCCGTAGCTATCCTATGTCACAGAAGGAACTGTTGTTTCTCGTCCTGACCGGAATCGCGCTCATGATGTTCGTGACGGCCATGGTACTCGTCTCCGGCGCGAGCTAACAGGCACTGTCCGTTCGGACGTAGCCGCGAACGACAGAAGTAGACGAAAACAGAATTCGGCCGCTTACGAGTCGTCTTGTTCTTCTTCGCCGCCGTCAGCGAGCAGCGAGGGGTCCTTCTCCGGCGCTTCGGCTTCGAGCTGCTCGTCGAACCACTGGAACTCGCGGTCCAGCATGCCGTCGCGTTCGAGGTTCCACGGGTCGCCGTCCTCGACTTTCGGGCCTTCGAGCCAGGACTGGACGATGTTCCAGACGAAGAACAGCTGGCCGATGAACAGGATGACCGCACCCACCGTCGCCGCTTGGTGGAAGGTGCTGACCTGCGTCAGCGGTGCGATAGCGCCGTCGAATTCGTAGGTGGCGTACCGGCGCGGCATCCCCAGGTAGCCGAGCGCGAGCATCGCGAAGAACGTGATGTTGGTCCCGACCATCGAGAACCAGAAGTGCGCCTTCCCGAGCGTGCGCTGGTACATCCGCCCGGTGAATATCGGGAACCAGTAGTAGATGCCGGCGAAGGCCGCGAAGCCGATGGCACCCATCACGATGTAGTGGAAGTGCCCGACGACGTAGTAGGTGTCGTGCAGAATCAGGTCGACGGGGATGGAAGCGAGGAACACGCCCGTAACACCGCCGATGATGAAGTTCGAGACGAAGCCGATACAGAACAGCATCGGCGTCGTCAGGCGCAGGCGGCCGTTCCACATCGTCGTGATCCAGTTGAACGTCTTGACTGCGCTCGGTATCGCGATAGCCAACGAGACAGCCATGAACGACGCCCGGAGCCGCGGGTCCATGCCCGTCGAGAACATGTGGTGGGCCCAGACGCCAAAGGAGAGGACCCCGATGGCAAGCGTCGAGTAGACGACGAACTTGAAGCCGAACAGCTTCCGGCCCGAGAACTTCGGCAGGATGAGGCTGACCAGTCCCATCGGCGGCAGGACGAGGATGTACACCTCGGGGTGGCCGAAGAACCAGAACAGGTGCTGCCACAGCAGCGGGCCGCCACCCTCGACGGCGAAGAACGTCGTCGAGAGGTTCCGGTCCAGGAGGAGCATGACGATGGCGCTCCCCAGCAGCGGGAACGCGAACAGGATGAGCGCGGACTGGGTGAGGATCGTCCACGAGAAGATGTCGAGGTTCGCCCAGTTGACCTCCTCGTTGCGCTCCGTGAAGATGGTCGCGATGAAGTTGATCGCGCCCATCGTCGCCGCAACGCCCGAGAGGTGCAGTCCCAGCAGCATCAGGTCGACGCCGGGGTTCGCCTGCTCGACCGACAGCGGCGTGTACATCGTCCAGGCCGTACGAGCCGGCTCGATCATGTTCTCGGTCACCGGCGCGAGGAAGAATCCGGCCCAGATAAGCAGGGCCGCCGGCGGAAGCAGCCAGAACGCGATGGCGTTGATACGCGGGAACGCCATGTCGTCAGCCCCGATGAGCAGGGGGATGAAGTAGTTCGCGAACGCCGCGATGATGGGCGTCCCGAACAGGAACAGCATCGTGATGCCGTGACTCGTCAGGATGGAGTTGTAGGCGTTGTTGCCGAGGATGGCCCCGGCGGGCGTGACGAGCTGGAGGCGGATGAGCATCGCCATGATGCCGCCCACGGCGAATGCGATGACCGCGTACACCCCGTACAACAGACCGATGTCCTTGTGGTCGACGGTTGTTAGCCAGCGAATGATACCTGCGGGTTTCTCACGGTTGATGACCGCTGCCTCGTCACCCGTGACGGCCCCGCCACCCGCGAGCGGCGTATACGAACGCCAGTTCTCGACACGGGTGAGAAGCGCGGCGACGCCGACGAGGAGGACGGCCATCAGCCCCGTCAGCACAATATCTCCTGCTACCATAGTCGTCCTTCAGGACTGGGACATTATCAAAGGGTCGATTCCTGCAGCAACGATCATAAAACACGGCTTCCATCCGGCGGTGAAACCGCAGAAAGGAGGGATCACCTCGCACTGTCATCCGGTAGCGACCGCGGTCGGTCTTCGAAACGGTTTGTCTGAACCCGTCCGCTCAGTCTTCGTGGCCGAGTTCGCCGCTCTCCTTCTCGGCGTTCTCGACGGCCTTCCCCGCGTAGTAGGTCAGGACAGCGAGCAACAGGAACATCGAGATGATCAGTGCGAACTGCATTCCGGAGAAGACGGGATCCGTTCCGAATGCCGGGAACGCGGCGAACGCGACGATGAAGAAGAGGAGGATCCCGAGCGGGATAACGTTCACAGTGAGGTCGAGCAGGGTGTCTTTTTCGAACCCGAACAGTGCCATGCCTGTCCGTTAGCACAGGTCGGTAAATAGAGTGTTGGTTTCCGAACCGGGCGGGTACCCGTCTCAGGCCGCGGTCTGTTCCATTATCGAGGCGACGCCACCCATCGCGATCATCACGGTGCCCGCCGCGGCGACGGCCACCAGCCGAGTGAGGAGTGGCCCGGTCCCGACGTTCGAGAGCGCGATATCGGCGACCGGGACCTGCCAGACCGCAAACGCGGCGGCGAGGACGATAAGAACCACTCCCACGCCCAGCAGGGTCGGCCACGGCCGTTCCACGTACCCGGACTCCGTGAGGATACCGGCGATACTGCCGCCGAACAGTATCAGTCCGAAGACGGCTACCGGAAAGAGTCCGACGAACACGCCGATCTCTGACAGTGCTAATCCCAGTGCGACGAACAGCGGCCACGGGCTCGCAGTCGGATACTGGTCGCTTAGTCCCGGCTCCTCTGCCATACACGTACTTACACTCGAATCGGCATATGTCCATCGGACCGCGCCCGTGGGCACAAACTATTTGTCTGCCATCCGGCTTGGTGGGAGTAATGAGTACACGCACGGTCGAACGGGTCGACGGCTGGGAGTCGGTTCCGTTCGACGGCGGGTTCGCGGGCCTGCAAGACCTCGCCGGGCAGGAGTTCTCCGGCGCGGTCATCACGGGTCCGACGCGCCTGTTCATGTTGAACGGGACCGTCGTCGGCGTCCTCGACGGCACTATCGAGGACTTCGAGGACGCGTCGGGAACAGCCAAGCGGTCACCCCACGAGGCCTTACCCCTGCTTGCAGTGATGCAGGAGCGGGCCGACGAGGTGAAAGCGCAGTACTACACCGAAGACACCGCGCTTGCAGACGTCGATCAAACCCTGTCGAGCGGCAACTTTACGGGCTTTATCGAACTCTCGGAGAACGTCCTCTCGGGCGACTACTACACCGTCTACCACCAGGGCCGCTCGATGAGCGTCGCGTGGGTCGGGAACTCTGACAACCTCATCACCGACGACGAGGCCTTCGAAACGGCCAACGACGAGGTCGGCATCTACGAGGTCATGCCGGTCGACATCGAGCCGATCGAGATTCCGGAACCGCCGGACGACGAGGCGGACGAGCAGTCAGCGGACCCGGCGGCCGCCGGCGTCGATCCGCTCGACGCTGGCGACGAGACGGCTGTCGCCGACGTACCCACTGACGAGGGTGCGGTAGATAGCACGCCGACAGAGACGGCAGCACCAGACGAACCGACACCACAGGGCGACGCCAGCGATGAACTGGCGGACCCATCCCCGGACCCCGTCGGAGATACCGAAGCCGATGGAACCGACGAGGCTGAACAGGCCCAGACCGCAGCAGAGTCGACACCGGACCGCGGCCCTGCAAGCAGCGGCCCGCCGGGGTCGAAAGCCGCCGGTGCGACTCCGGGCCGGTCCCGCCGCAGTTCCGAGTCGGACGAGCAATCGAGCGTGGCCGAGAAGCCGAATACGGACAGCCAGCCAGACAGCGGAGCGACCGACCGGGCGGCGACAGATACTGACACCGCGACCCAGACAAAACCGAACAACGACGCCGCGACCCAGACGGAACCGGACAACGACGCCGCCGAACGGGAGACCAGAGTGGGTGAGACTGCCGGGGAGACCGAACCGAAACGCCCGGCGACGGACCCGTCACAAACGCAGGAAGCCCAGCAGGCGAGTGCTCGGAGTTCCCAGTCACAGAGCGACCAGACGGCTTCGACGGACCGTCGCGCCGAACCGACCGACTCGAAACCGAACCAGAGCACCGAGTCACGGCCGTCCCAGGCACAGTCCGGGACTGGAGCGGCAACGCCGACGCCGGACGCCGGTTCTGGCGGGTCAACGACGGACCTGGAGACGCGCTCGGTCCCGTCGCTGGACCCGAACAAGTCCGGTGGTGCTCGTGAAAGCATGACAACCAGCGTGTCCCCCACCCAGACGCCACCGACAGGTGGGCAACAGGCCTCGACGCCGCGACGTGACCAGCCAGCACAGGACGACTCGGCACCGTCGACCGAATCCAGTGTGCAGGGACCAGCACCGGCACAGGAGAGCCGTCGCACACCTGCGAAAGACCCACAGCCGGCCGAGACGCCCAAGACCCAGCCTTCGACAGAGGACCAGCGACAGTCGCCTGCCGACGAAGAGCCGACACCGCGCGAGCAGGAGCGCGTCGCGGAACTGGAGTCCGAACTGGAACAGCGGGCCGAGACGGTGTCGGAACTCGAATCCGAACTCACAGATCTGGAAGCCACGAACCAGGAACTCCGGGACGAGCGCGACCGCCTGGAGTCGGAGCTAGCCGACGCACGGGCCGAGATCGACCGGCTGGAGGAGCAACTCGACGAGCAGGACGACACCGCTGCGTGTGGCACCCGGCTCAGCGTCGGCGAGGCGATAAACGGGACGAACCTCTTCGTCAGGTACGACTCGAAAGGCAAGGCGACGCTGGAGGAGGCCAGGGACGGCGAGGCGAGCCGTGATGAAGTCGAGGCGAACCTCAGGCTGGAGTACCACACGCAGTTCGAGGCCGAGGGCGCCACGGTCAACGGGACGCCCTTCGAGGAGTTCCTCGAGGACAGCATCCAGTACCGCTTCGTCAACTGGCTCATCCGGAACCTCCTCTACGAGATTCGGGACACCGGCCACGCGGGAGCGATGAAGGACCTCTACGAGGGCCTTCCGGCTATCGACCGCGCCGAACTGAACGGCAACGTCACGGTGACCTACACGGAGGACGGCCAGGAGAACCGCTCGCAGGAGCGGTTCGACGTCGTCGTCCGCGACCGGATGGGGAACCCGCTGGTCGTCGCCAACATCAACGACTCGCGCGAACCGGCCTCCGAGGGCCAGATGTCGGACCTCATCCGGAACGCCGAGCGGGTCGGCAACGCCTCCGGATCGCTTGCGTCGGCGTTTCTCGTCACGAGCAGCTTCTTCGAGCCGGGGGCGCTCGAAACCGCCGAAGAAGCCACTTCCAGTGGGCTGTTTAACCGCGATAAGCGGAAGAGCTTCGTGAACCTCTCGCGCAAGGAGGGCTTTCACCTCTGTCTGTTAGAAGCGAGAAACCAGGAGTTCCACCTGGCGGTCCCGGAACTCTGAGAAAGAAGCTTAGCCTTCGATTTCGGCCGCGTCTTCGATCTTCATACCTTCGAGCTTGTCGATGATTTCGTCGACCTTCTCGTCTAAGTCGTCGACGAACTCACCGGTCTGTTCGGTCGTGATCGCACCCTGGCTGGAGGGCTCGATGAGGTTCTCCTCTTCGAGAACGCGCAGGGAGTACCGCACCTTGTGGTGCGGGTAGCCGGTTTCGTTGGACATCTTCACGATACCGATAGGCTCGTTCTCGATAACCATGCGAAGCACCTGCAAGTGGCGCTCCAGCATGTCAACTTCCTTTTCAAGCCTGTCTATCATGGCAATTGTTAACTTGTGTTTGCGGTATTTAAAGGTTCTCCCTCGGCCAATCGCTACAACGTTGATACGTTCGAACAGGGGTATCTTAAAACCGTCGTAACGGTTCACATGGGTACTGCTCACGAGCGTGATTTCCGGACCGTAATCTGTTTATCACGGTGGATGGAAGGTGCGTGCGATGACCGTAACCATCGTCGGCTCACAGCTCGGCGACGAAGGGAAGGGCGGCATCGTCGACCTGTACGGCGACGACGTGGACGTCGTCGCGCGCTATCAGGGCGGCGACAACGCCGGCCACACCGTCGTCCACGAGGGCGAGGAGTACAAGCTCTCGCTGGTTCCGAGCGGAGCCATCCGCGGCAAGGTCGGCGTCCTCGGCAACGGGTGCGTCGTCAATCCGCGAACGCTGTTCGACGAGATAGACACGCTCCAGGAACGCGGCCTCGACCCGGACGTTCGCATCGCCGAACGAGCACATGTCATTCTCCCATTCCACCGGGTGCTCGACGGCATCGAAGAGAAGGTAAAGAGTGAAACAGACCAAGAAGTCGGAACGACGGGCCGGGGTATCGGCCCGACCTACGAGGACAAGGCCGGCCGGCGCGGCGTTCGCGTCGGCGACCTGCTCGACCCGGACGTGCTCCGAGAGCGCCTCGAATACGTCGTCCCGCAGAAGCGGGCCGTCGTCGAGGACGTGTACGGCCTCGACGTCGACGAGCTTGACGATCCGGATGCCTTGGACGTGGACGCCATCTTCGAGGAGTTCCGCGAGTTCGGCCGCCGCTTCGAGGCCGAGGACATGACCGTCAACGCCGGAGCCTTCCTCAGCGCGACCATCGACGAGGGCCAGAACGTCATGCTGGAGGGCGCACAGGGGACCATCATCGACATCGACCACGGGAACTACCCCTACGTCACCTCCTCGAACCCGACGGCCGGCGGCGCGGCGACCGGGACCGGACTCAGCCCCGGCGTCGTCGGCGACGGCGAAGTCATCGGTATCGTGAAGGCGTACCTCACCCGCGTCGGGAGCGGCCCGCTGCCGACCGAACTCGGCGGCGTCGTCGGCGACACGCCCGGCTACGACGAGCAGGGCGAAGGCGAGAACGAGGAACTGGCGAACTACATCCGCGAGGAAGGCGGCGAGTACGGGACCGTCACCGGCCGCCCGCGACGTGTCGGCTGGCTCGACCTGCCGATGCTGCGCCACTCCACGCGCGTGTCCGGCTTTACCGGCATCGCCATCAACCACCTCGACGTGCTCGCCGGCCTCGACGAAGTGAAAGTCGGTCACACGTACACGCTCGACGGCGAGGAACTGGCGTCGATGCCCGCGACGACCGAGCAGTGGAAGCGCTGTGAAGCCAACTTCAAGTCCTTCGACGGCTGGCCCGAGGTCGACTGGGCGAACGCCGCCGACGAGGGGTACGACGCGCTGCCGGAGAACGCGAAAGCCTACGTCGAATACATCGAGTCCGAACTCGACACGCCGGCCTACGCCATCGGCGTCGGCCCCGGCCGCGGCGAAACTATCGTTCGCGAGCACCCGTTCTAGCGGGCTGTTCTCCCTACTTCGACGTTTGAGGGGGCAGACGCGATTACCCAGTGACGTGGCGACACTCACTGGGAGAGCGGCAGACTTTTGCGACCGCCGGTCTTGGTCGACTGTATGAAAGAGGACCTGATGGAAATTATTTGCTGCCCTCTGGACAAGCACGACCTCGACCTCGAAGTGACGGAGCGCGACGACGGCGAGATTCTGTCGGGCGAACTCACCTGTACCGAGTGTAGCGAGACGTTCCCCATCGAGGACGGCATTCCGAACCTGCTCCCGCCGGATATGCGCGACGAGGCACCGGCCTGAACCTTTTTTTCCTCGCCCCGCGGAGTCACGTCCGTGCCTGACTCCCTGCCCGTGCACCTCAATCGGACGGACATCCACAGCCTGGAGGTTCCAAACGAGTTCGACGCGACAGGGAGTTTCGACGTACGATTAGTCAATCACGGCGAGGCCCTGCACGTCCATCTTCACCTCGACGACTCGCTCTCCTCCGTCGCATCGCTCGACGCCACGAACCACCACGTACGGGCCGAAACCGACCGACTGGTCAGGATAACTGTCGACGGTGACGGCCCGGTCCGCGGCAAGCTAAAGGTCGTGACGGGGTACGGCGCCGAGACCCGGTACATCGACATCTACATCCCGGAAGGCGGGACCGAGAACGAACCGGTCATCGTCGACGACGAGCTGTCGAAGCCACAGCCGAAATCGGCGACGGAATCGGAACCCGGGCTCGAAGACCTGTCCGCGGGACCGATACTGGCGGCTGGCGGTTTCACGGTCCTGATTGCGGGCCTCATCACGCTGGTTCTCACCGAGAGCCTGCTGTTGACCGCTGTCGCAGTCCTCGCAGTCACAATCGTGCTGGGACTTCTGTCCGTCGCCGTTCGCTCGTCCTGAACCCCGTTACTGTTCCGTCTCGACGCCGCCGAGGTTCCCCTCGTCGTCGAACAGCTTCGCGCGCAGGAACCGCGCCCGGTACCGGTTGGCTCCCTCGTAGATGTCCGCCTCGCGGATGTCCTCGGCCTCGCCGTCGGCGACGGCATCGATGATGGCCTCGACCTGCTCTTTTTCGCTGGGCGTGAGTTCGAACTCGTAGGTCTGGCTCGTCTCGCCTTCGAGTTTCGTCCACTGGCGTGCGCCGGCGATGACGAGCGAACAGGGTTCGCGGCAGGGGAACTCACCCGACCCGCCGTCGACGCCGAGGTCCGTCTCCTCGTCGTACTGCCACTCCCGGCGCTTGAGACACTGGGAGTCGTCACAGCAGGCCTCGGCTACCCAGTTGACGTGTTCGTAGCCGTCGCCGCGATCCCAGGTCTTGACGACGCCGTAGATTCCCGTCTGGCGGTCGACGGTGTCCCGCCAGTGGTTCACGTCGAGTTCGCCCTCCCGCTCGCGGTGCCAGTTCGCAATGGTCGCCGGGTAGAACGCGTCGACAGTCGTGACGAACTCGCCCGCCGAGAGGGCCGGGAACGCCCAGCCCGTCTGGAGCGACGGCGCGGTCTTGAGCGGACGGTAGCCGCCGTCGTCGTCGTGTTTCGCTATCTCGCGTGCATCGAGCGGGTCGTCATGCGTGTCGAGTGCGCTCGTCCCGACGTCGGCGTCGGCGCGGTGGCGAACACTGTAGGCCCGTTCCCCGTCGGAGAGCGTGACGGTCAGATGGAGTTCGCCCCAGGTCGCGGACACCCCGTCGGCGAGCGCGTCGTAGCGCTCGGCCACGTCCCGTTGCTCTGCCCCTTCGAGCCAGCGGAGGAACGCCCAGCGGTCCGCCTTCTGGGGCGCTGTGGCGTGCCAGAAATACCAGTTTCGGACGTACGGTGACTCCGCCGCCACCGTCCGGAGCGTCTCTTCGTCGATACCACTGTGGTCCACGTCCGGCGTCTGGAACGTGTACCCGTCGCTCTCGTGGGCCACATGGAGGTCGTCGAAGGCGATGCCATCGGGGGCAGTTGCCACCAGCGCGTCCACGTACTCGCCGTCCATACGGGAAAACGGAACTCAGTCGGCAAAAGTCGGCTGGTTCCGGCCAGCCAGCAGTGTCAGTCGGTCTGTGTTCCGGTACGACAGCGGCAGGCGCTGAGCGGTCAGTCGCCGGTCGCGGGCTTCGCGCCGCCGGTCTCCTCGCGCACCTGCTCGATGGCGCTGCTCACGTCGGCTCCCGCGTCAGCCGCTCGCTCAAGCACCACGTCGGCCATCAGCGGCTCCGTTCCGACCGCACCGGCGTACCAGATGTCGTGGCCCTCGACAGTGGTCGGTACGTCGTAGCCCGTCCGGTAGTCGTCGGTCAGGCCCATGTCTTCGGGGATGTCCTCCTGGGTGTGGAAGCCGTCGGCGATGAACAGCGGCACGACGACGATGTCGTCGCTCTCGAAGTAGTCCGCGACGTCGTCGACCTCGGGGTCCTCGTCCATGAACAGCGATTGCACCTCATCAAAGCGGTCCCGCTCGCGGATGCGGTCGGCGTGGTACTGGATGGCCTTCGCGGAGTTCTCGTTGCGCTCCGTGCCGTGGCCGACGACTGCGAGTCCGAACCCGTCGCCGACGTCGGGGTCACCGGTGACGGACTCGGCCCGCTGGACGATGACGTCGCTCATCGAGTCGTGCGTCCCGACCGGGCCGCAGTAGTGGACTGTCTGGTCCGTGTCCTCGGCGGCCAGCGTCGCGTTGGTCGCGCTCGTCCCGTCGGAGTCCCACAGCTCGGGGTCCCAGTCTTCCAGGCGGAACTCCCGTGGAATGACCTGCTCGGTGAAGTAGCCCTCAGAGATGAACAGCGGGACCAGATACACCTCCTCGGCGTCGACGGTCCGCAGCGCCTCCCGGAACGACGGTTCCTCCTTCCAGAAGGACTCGCGGACCTCGCCGAACGCGCCGGTCGCCCGAATCGTGTCGGCGTGGTCGTACGTGGGCGTACTCGACTCGGCGTTCAGATGGGAGCCGTGGGCCGCGATAACGAGTGCTTCGTCCATACTCACCGGTTGGGGCGAGCCGTCCTTAGGGCCTTCGTTGGCCTGTCCGGGTAGCCGGCGGGCTGTTCGGTGTTCAACTCGGAAAGTGAGTGGTTACCGATCGATTCCGCCCGATCACAGCCCGAACAGGAGGACGTAGAACAGCAGTCCGGCTGCTGCCAGCAGTGCGGCGTGTCCCAGCGCGCCAGCAGCGACAACAATGCCACCGATGACTCGTTCCGCCGGTTCCAGGGGCTGTCCGAACACTTGCCGTTCGCGTTGTGCAATAGCCATTGTCCTTCCCTCATGTAGAGAGACAGCCTCCTGTGGCACAATCCCCTATGACTGTTCTCACTTGCTGGGAGCGGACCCGCAGTTCTGCGGGTTTAGCGCGTCCGTACCGTGGTCATGACGGGATAGAACGGGCACCGCTGGCTCTCTCCGGTCGAAGCGCGCTCGCTCGCATCGATAGAACCGCTTTTGTCTGCGCCGTTCGTGCCCGACGCCAATGTCACTCGCAGCCGCGACCAGGGACGCCGTCCGCGAGCGCCCGTTCCTCTACGACGCACTTCGGGCGGGCGTGGTTAACTACACGGCCGCCGCTCGCACGCTCGACATCGACGGCGAGGAGGAAGCCGTCGCGACTGCGCTCCGTCGGTTCGCCGAGGAACTGCCCACCGACCCGCCACACGACAGCGACGCCAGGGTCTCGATGCAGAGCGGGCTTGGCCGGGTCGAGTCCCCCGGTGCTGAGTCGACCGCCGTCCTCACAGTCGGCGACGCCGCCTTCGCCGAGGGCGCCGGTTCGCTGACTGGCATCGTCGCCACCGGTGACCTCTCGGCGGCGGCGCTGGCCGAGGTGCTCGGACGCCTGCGAGCGACCGATATCTCGACCGAGGCCGCCGGCGTCACCGACGACGCGCTCGTCGTGGTGGTGAGCCGCCGCGCGGGACCGGACACGCTCCGGGTGGTCGAAGCGACTGTACAGGGGTGAGTCGCCTTCCGACGGCTTAAAGCGGGCGGCCCCAGTTTCCCCCGGTAATGACGCTTCGCGTGACGAACACGTTGACCGGTGAGAAAGAGCCCTTCGAGCCGCGCGACCCCGACTCCGTGCTGCTGTACTACTGTGGGCTGACGACCTCCGACCCACCCCACCTCGGGCACGCGCGCGGCTGGGTCCACGTCGACGTGATGGCCCGCTGGCTCGACCACCTGGGCTACGACGTCCACCACGTCGAGAACTTCACCGACGTCAACGAGAAGATCGTCGCCCGCGTCGGCGAGGACGGCGACAGCGAGGAGAGCGTGGCCCGCCACTACGTCCAGCAGGTCATCGACGACATGCGGTCGCTCAACCTCGGCCGCGCGGAGGTGTATCCCCGCGTCTCCGAGCACGTCCCGGAGATCATCGACCTCGTCGAGCGACTCGTCGAGGGGGGCCACGCCTACGAACAGAACGGCTCCGTCTACTTCGACGTGACAAGCTTCGAGGACTACGGGAAACTCTCGAACCAGTCCGTCGACGACATCGAGTCCCAGGGCGAGGAGACCGAAGGCGAAAAGCGCCATCCGGCCGACTTCGCGCTCTGGAAGGCCGGCGGCGTCGACCCCGACGACATCGCCGACCACCAGCACCCCGAGGCCGCGCCGGCCGCGGAGGCCTGCCAGACGGCCCAGACCTGGGACTCCCCGTGGGGCGAGGGCCGACCGGGCTGGCACATCGAGTGCTCGGCGATGTCGATGACCCACCTCGACGAGTCCATCGACATCCACGTCGGCGGGCAGGACCTCGTCTTTCCCCACCACGAGAACGAGGTGGCCCAGAGCGAGGCCGCGACCGGAACGCAGTTCGCGAAGTACTGGCTCCACGTCCGACTGCTGGAAACCGAGGAGGAGAAGATGTCCTCCTCGCTGGGTAACTACTTCACCGTCGCCGACGCCGTCGAGGAGTTCGGCCCCGACGTGCTCCGGACCTTCCTCCTGTCGACGGCCTACACCTCGCGGGCGACCTACAGCGACGAGACCATCGCGGAGGCCGAGGAGCGCTGGGACCGCCTGTCCCGTGGCTACGAGCGGGCAGTTGAGGCCTGCGACGACGTGGACGCATACGCGAAAGTAACCGACGAGACGCTTCGTGACGCTGTCGCAGACGCCCGCTCGGCGTTCGAGGCCGCGATGAACGACGACTTCAACACGCGGGAAGCGATGACCGCGCTGCTCGACCTGACGGCCGCTGTGAACTCCCACCTGGATGCCCACGAGCAACGGGACTACCAGGGGCTCCGCCGCGCCATCGAAGCCTTCGAGGAACTCGGCGGCGGCATCCTCGGGCTGGCGTTCGGCGACGACGACAGCGGCGACGTGTCGCTGGCCGGTGACGTCGTCGACCTGGTTCTGAATATCCGCGAGCAGGAACGAGAGGCCGGTAACTACGAACGCGCCGACGAACTCCGGGACGAACTGGAAGCGCTCGGCGTCGAGGTGCAGGACACTGACGACGGGCCGACCTACCGGCTCTGAAAGGGGACGATAGACCGGTTCTAGGACGTTTATCGACGGTGTTTTGTACCTTAGTTAACAGCTTGGGCGGCCAAGCACTTTATATACTGGACACAGTGTAGAAACAACAATGCGAAAGGGCATCCTCACGCTTCTCGTCGGGTTACTCGTCGCCTCGTCGGGCTGTGTCGGCCTGATAACCGGGGAGACAGTCGAGTTCGACTCCGCACCGGCGTCAGTCGGCGACAGTGCGCTCGAAGAGACCGGCTACGAGCAGTCGATGGCTGACGAACAGACTATCGAGCGGACGGTCACCGTCGCCGGGCAGGAGCGAACCATTCGCGTCACGAACCACGTCCGACAGTACGAGCGTGGCATCGACCTCGGACCGCTCGGTGAGGTCAACGCCGGCCGATTCATCGTCTTCTCGACGCCCAGCGCCAGCGTCGCGGGGAAGTCGCTGAACCCGGCCGCCAGCTGGTCCAACGAACGCCTCGTCGAGGAAGTCGCCAGCCGGAACGACCAGATAAACGATGTCCAGTTCGAACGCAACCGCTCGGTTGAGGCACTGGGCGAGTCCCGTGAGGTGGCCGTGTTCTCCGGAACGACGGCCATCGAGGGCCAGGAAGTGGATGTCCTGATTCATCTCACGAGCTTCGAACACGAGGGCGACGTGGTCGTCGCTGTCGCCGTCTACCCGGAACGGATCGACGACCGCGAAGGGCCGCGTGTCGATACGCTGCTCGGCGGCCTCTCGCACTCGGGCAACTGACTGCGGGGACACTGTTTTCTTTCGGGCCAGTGATGACGGAGGCATGAATCGGCTGTTTGTCGCCGGTGCGGTGCTCACGCTCGTCGGCATTGCTGGCTATGCTGTCGGGACGAGCGTCGCCTACCCCGGCCGGTCTGCGTCGGTGACGGCGGTCATGGTCGGGCTGACGGTGGCGGCCGTCGGCCACGCCACGCCGACGGAGGACACACCGTGATTTCCGCAGTGGTGTACGCCGACGGACAGGCAGTGGAGTACGAGGACCTGGCGGCAGCCCGAACGGCCGTCGGGACGACGTGGGTTCACGTCACCGACGCGACACCCGAAGAAATCGACGCCGTCAGTTCCGCCTTCGATCTCCACTCGCTGGCTATCGAGGACATCAAGACCGACGTCCGGGCGAACGTCCAGGAGTTCAACGCCTACACGTTCGCGCTCGTCAAGTCCGCGTCGCTCACGCCCGGCGATACGACGTTCGACAAGGAGGTGAAAACGACGCCGCTTGGCCTGTTCATCGGCCCCGACTGGGTCGTCACGCTGTCGACGGGAGCCGTCCCGTCCGTCCAGCGCGTGATGGACGCCGTCGTCCGCGGGGACGAGCGACTCCTCCACCGCGGCCCGGATTTCACGGCCTACCGGGTCATCGACGTCATCGTCGACGCGTACTTCGACCTACTGGACGAGATCGAGACCGATATCGAACAGATCGAGGAGGAAGTGACCATCTCCACCGATATCGAGACGCTCGAACGGATCAACGACGTTCGGCGCGACCTGCTGTCCTTCCGCAAACAGGTCTGGCCGGCGCGGGAAGCGATCGGCGTGCTCGCCCGTGGCGACCCCAACCAGATCCAGCCACAGACGGAGAAGTACTTCCGGGACGTGTACGACCACCTGGTCCAGATTGTCGACCTGACCGAGACGTACCGCGACCTGGTGGCGGGGGCGCGAGATATCTACCTGAACACGGTGTCCCAGTCGACCAACGAGGTAATGAAGATGCTCACCGTCGTCGCGACCATCTTCATTCCGCTGACCTTCGTGGTCGGCATCTACGGGATGAACTTCGCCGACAGCCCGTACAACATGCCGGAACTGGGCTGGGCGTTCGGCTACCCCGCGGTGATGATCGGGATGGTGATCGTCGTCGCCGTCTTGCTCGCCCATTTCCGCCAGCGGGGCTACCTATAACGCCAGCGGGACGAGCAACACCCCCATCAGAGTCGCCCGCCGAGCCCCGAACTTCGGGGGCAAGTGGCCGACTGCGGTCGCGGCCCCGAACGCACCTACGCCGACCAGCCCCGCGAAGAGCGCGGAGAGACAGATCAGGACCGCAATCACCGACAGCGAAAGGTACGCCGGGTCCAGTCGGCCGACAATCCGGAGGTAGCGGTCGCCGACGGTCGGGACGAGTATCGCGCCGGCGACGGCAGCGATGGCGACCGCGGCGAGCAGTGCCGGGAGCACCAACGGGACTTCGGCCCGGTCGAGCGCGACGAGAACGCCGGTTCGGGGCGTCCCGAGCGAAATGAGCGCGAACAGCGCAAATACCGCTGTCGCCGTGTTGACGCCGCTCGTCGTGACGATGAACGCTCGCGGTCCCTGGTCGGAGATCAGGCCCAGCGCCAGCGTCGCTGCGATAGCGCTGGAGACGCCCGGAATGTAGCCGACTACGCCCCCACAGAGTGTGCCGATACCGGCGAGAACGCCGACCGTTCGTCGCGGCGTCGTCACCGTCGTGTCGGCCTGTGGCGGGACGCCGTCCCCCTCGATAGCGGCCAGGAGCACCGGCGCGCCGAACAGTCCCGAAAACAGTGGGACCAGCACGTCCGACACAGGCAACGCTCCGGTTACCGGCGCATCGAGCAGCCCGATTCCGAGCAGTCCACTGGCGGCCAGGGAACACGCCGCGCCGACCTGCCGACGGCGGCCGCGTTCGGTGACCACGAGCAGGGCGGCGACCCCTGCAAGGAGCACCGGGAGCCAGGGCCGGACCAGCGGATACGCACGCTCCATTCCGAGGGTGAGCGGAACCGCGAGCGGGACGGCAAACACCACGGCCAGCCCGCTCCCGAGCGCAGACAGGCGAAGCGCCTCCCGACCGCGGCCCTCGATGACCAGCTGGTGGCTCGGTAGCGCACTGGCCGCCATCGCCGGGTCCGGGACGCCCAGCGCCAGCGCCGGAATCACGTCGAGAAAGGTGTGTGTCACCCCGGCCGCAAGCATCGCGACGCCGACGTAGAGCCGCGGCCCGGGCAGGCTGCTCGCCGCCGCGGCGAGCAGGAGCGCGAACGTGTTGGCGTGCAACCCCGGAACGAGCCCGCTGAGCGTTCCCAGCCCGACACCCGCGCCGACCGCGGCGAGTAGCGCGAGCGTCGTCGTCGGGTCGACGGCGGGCGTCCCCGGTAGCATACCGGGGCGTGGCCCCGTTCCCGTACTTGAATCTCCGCGACGCTCGGCCTTTCCGGCCGAATCCCCCTGAACCTGGCGAGCTTTTTGGTGTGCCGGCCATTCGTACCGGCATGAGCAACGAGTCCCGAAAGTCGGCTGGGTTCAAGGACCGAACGCCAGTGACGACGGCCAGGGAGACGCTGTTGGACGCAGTGTCCCCACACGAGCGGACGGAGCGCGTTCCGCTGCGCGACGCCGACGAGCGCGTCGTCGCGGGCGAAATCACTGCCGAGCGAGCGGTGCCCCACTACCGGCGCGCAGCGATGGACGGTTTCGCCGTGCGGGCGGAGGACACCTTTGGCGCGAGCCAGCGGTCGCCCGCATCGCTCCGGGTCGGTGAGACGGTGACCACAGAGACAGCGGCCCGCGTACACACGGGGAGCGAACTCCCCGATGGCGCAGACGCCGTCGTGATGGTCGAGGAGACCGAGGTGGCCGGCGACAGCGTCACGGTGTTCGATGCGGTCGCGGGCGGGGAGAACGTCGCCCCCATCGGCGAGGACGTGGCGGAAGGGCAGACGCTGTACGAGGACGGCCACAGGCTCCGCCCGTCGGACCTCGGACTGCTGAAATCCGTCGGGAACGACGCTGTCGAGGTGTACGAGCAGCCAACCGTCAGCGTGATTCCGACCGGGGAAGAACTGGTGCAGGACGATCCGGAGCCAGGACAGGTCATCGAGACGAACGGCCAGACCGTCACCCAGTACGTCGAACGCTGGGGCGGCACAGCGACTTACCGCGATATCGTCACCGACGACGTGGACGCGCTCCGGGCGGCCATCAGCGACGACCTCGACCACGACATCGTGGTGACGACCGGCGGGTCTTCCGTCGGTGAGCGGGACCTGCTCCCGGAGGTCGTCAGTGGAATCGGCGAGGTGCTGATCCACGGCGTCGCGCTGAAGCCGGGCCACCCGGTCGCGCTGGGCGTGGTCGAGGAGACGCCGATTCTCATGCTTCCGGGCTATCCGGTCGCCTGCATCGTCAACGCCGTCCAGTTCCTCCGGCCGGCGCTCCGTCGGGCTGGCCACCTCCCGACGGCTGACCCGCCGACGACCGAGGCCGAACTCACGCGGAAGATCGCCAGCGAGCCGGGGACCCGAACCTACGCGCGGGTGGAACTGCACGATGAAGGCGCGGACGAGCAAACGACCGCGACGCCGACGCGGGCCAGCGGGTCGGGCGTCCTCTCAAGCGTTGCGCTCGCCGACGGCTGGGTCGTCGTGCCGGAGTCCGTCGAGGGATACGACGCCGGCGACACCGTGACCGTCGAGGACTGGGAGTGGTCACAGTGAGCGACCGCCGCGAGTTCCGCGACCTGGCGTCGCCCGAGGAGGCCCACGAAGTCGTGGCTAGCCTCGATATCGACCCCGCCCCGGAGACGGTCCCGCTGGCTGAGGCCCGGGACCGTGTTCTCGCCGAGCGAGTCGACGCCGACATCGACGTACCGGGGTTCGACCGCGCGAGCATGGACGGCTACGCCGTACACGCCAGGGACACCTTCGGCGCTGACGAAGCCGACCCGGTGACGCTGTCGGTCGCCGGCGAAGTTCACGCGGGCGAGGAGCCCGACGTGACCGTCGAACCGGGCGCTGTCGCCGAAATCTCCACTGGCGCGGTGATGCCGCCAGGTGCCGACGCCGTCGTGATGGTCGAGCGGACGACCGAGACAGACGACGGCGTCGAGATACGCACGTCCGTCGCGCCCGGTGACAACGTGATGCTCGCCGGCGCGGACATCGCGGCCGGGGCGCGCGCGCTCGGTCCCGGCACGCGCATCACGCCCAGGGAAATCGGCCTCCTGTCGGCACTGGGCGTCGACGAGGTTCCGGTGCGTGGCCGGCCCCAGGTCGGCATTCTCTCGACCGGCGACGAACTCGTCCGGCCCGGGAACCCACTCGACAGCGCCGCCGGCCAGATATACGACGTAAACAGCTACACGCTGGCCGGCGCGGTCGCGGAGGCCGGCGGCGACCCGGTGATGTACCCCCACGCCGGCGACGACTACGAAGAGATGGAGCGGCTGCTCCACGAGGCGGCCGACGAGTGCGACCTCGTCCTCTCGTCGGGGTCGACCAGCGCGAGCGCGGTCGACGTCATCTACCGCGTCATCGAGGAGCGCGGCGAACTCAGGCTTCACGGCGTCGCCGTCAAACCCGGCAAGCCGATGCTCGTCGGCACTATCGGCGACTCGGCGTACGTCGGCTTGCCCGGGTACCCGGTGTCGGCGCTGACCATCTTCCAGACGTTCGTCGCGCCGGCGGTCCGGGACGCTGCCGGACGGGACCCGCCACAGACAGCGACGGTGTCCGGAACGATGGCGGTTCAGGAACGCTACGGCGAGGGGCGCAGGCGTCTCATGCCGGCCGGACTGGTCGAAGACGAATCGGGCTCCCTGCTGGTCTACCCCGTCGACAAGGGCAGCGGCGCGACAACGAGCCTCGTCGACGCCGACGGGTTCGTGGATGTGCCGCCCGGAACGGATTATCTGGCCGAAGGCGAGGCGGTCGATGTGACGCTGTTCTCCCCGGCAGTCAGACCGCCGACGTTGCTTGGAATGGGCGAGGACGACCCGCTGCTCTCGCGGTTGCTCGACACCGTGTCCCGCCCGCGCTACCTCCCGCTCGGCTCCACCGAGGGGGTCCGCCGCTTCGACAACGGCGTGCCCGATATCGCTGTGGTCGCGGGCCCGGCCGCGGACGACCACGACGCGACGGACATCGGGGGATGGCAGCGTGAGTGGGGACTGGTCGTCAGTCCTGAGGCCGGTGTGGCCGACTTGGGCGACCTCGTCGACGGCGACTACCGCTTTGTCAACCGCGACAGCGCTTCTGGACTGCGGCGGAGCTTTGACGACGCGCTCGACGCACTTGGCGAGGAACGGGGTGTCGGCCGCGCCGAACTCATCGATGCTATCGACGGCTACGAACTCACGACGAAGGCACACGAAAGCCCTGCTCGGAAGGTACTTGCAGGCGACGCGGACGCGGGCCTCGGCCTCCGTGCGACGGCGGCGAAACTCGACCTCGGATTCGTCTCGCTGGGAACGCAACCGGTTCGGGTGCTCGCGAACCCGGACCGACGGGAGAAAGACAGTGTCGGTTCGCTCGCCGAGGTGCTTGCCGACCTCGGCGCACTGACCGACGGGATGGCCGGCATGGAGCCGGAGTAGGTGGAGCCGGTCTGAGCACGGGGAATCCTGCCGAGAATACGTACGGTTTTACCACGGGCAGACGACGTGACCACGCTTGCAGACGACCCGAACGCTCGATCTGTGGTGACCGACGGCGTTGACGACCTGAAGGGCTAAAGACGAGCAAGGCCGAGTGAGTCACAGCGATGCCCGACACACCGCTTGCCGCCGACCTCGACGCCCCGTTCCGGTTCGAGTACGACCCCGCGACGCTACGGTACGGCCCCGACGCCGCTCGGTCGCTGGACACGGAGCTAGACGCACAGGGCGACGACCGCGCGCTGGTCGTCTGTGGCGCTACCGTCGGTGAGACGCCGGCTGTGATGGACTCCGTTCGAGAGGGGCTCAGTGACCGGCTGGCCGGCGTCTTCGCGGAAACGACACCCGCCAAGCGGCTCGGTACCGCTTACGACGGGCTTGAACGCTTCCGCGAGGTCGATGCCGACTGTCTCGTGGCCGTCGGCGGCGGGAGCAGCCTCGACGTGGCGAAAATCATCAGTATCCTCGCGGCGACTGACCGCGACCCGGCCGCTGTTGGCCGCGAGTTCGTCGACACCGGAACGGTTGCCATTCCCGACGGAGACCTGCTGCCCATCATCGCCGTTCCGACCACGCTGGCCGGCGCTGACCTCTCTATTGTGGCCGGCGTCACAGCAGACCCCGACACCTGTCCCGTCGACGAGCCAGCAAGCGGTGGCGTCAGCGACCCGAAGCTGATGCCGGCGGCTATCTGCTACGACCCCCAAATGGTCGCGACGACACCTTGGTCGATACTCGCGGCCTCGGCGATGAACGGCTTCAACAAGGGCATCGAGACGCTGTACGCCGCCAACGCGACGCCAATCACCGACGCGACAGCGGCGCGCGGCCTTGAGCTTCTCACCGAGGGCCTGCTCGCGGTTGGCGGCGGCGACGACGACCCGTGGGTGTATCAGGCGCTCACGCAAGGTATCATGCTCGTCCAGTACGGCATCTCAAGGGCTGACGGGACGACGCTGTCGCTCCTCCACGCTTTTGGCCATGGACTGACTCGGACCTACGAGGTCCAGCAGGGCGCGGCCCACGGAGTCATCGCCCCGCACGCCCTCTCGTATCTGTTCGAGCAGACTGACGGCCGGCAGTCACTCTTGGCCGATGCGCTCGGCGTCGGCAGTGCTGCCGACCCCGCCGCTGCCGTCGTCGACCGAGTCAGTGAGGTGGTGACGACGCTGGGACTGCCGACGCGACTCCGGGATGTCGACGGCCCCGACCGTGAGGCGTTCCCCGAAGTTGCCGACGCCGTCCTCGAAGACGCCTTCATGGCGAACGTCCCGTCAGAACTGGAACCCACACGAAAAGACATCGTCAGCGTGTTAGAGTCGGCCTGGTAGTGCCTTGCTCGGAGACGGGCAAAACAGGCAAAATAGCATACCGCGCGCCATCGGCGCGCGGTTTCACTTCTCGCGACCAGCGGGAGCGAGACGGTCGTTTTTAGCGTAGATTTTTGCGA
>NZ_AOLW01000050.1 GCF_000336615.1 Haloarcula amylolytica JCM 13557 | reverse complement strand
CTGCCACACCGTCTAGCTCGTCCTCTAAACTCTTGATTGCCCCCGCGCCAGCGTACCCCGCACCGAGCACGACCACGTTCTCTGTCATAGGCCATTCTCCGAAGTCATTAGATACAAACCCTTTGGAATCGGTCTACGGCTCCGCTGTTGTCCGCGCATGCTGGCTCACGGTCGTGACCCAGTCCCCTAAGTTTGCAGTCGCCTTCGGTCACCCTCCCGAGGTAAAACAGCACCTACCGTTCCGAAAGACGCCTCCTAATCACCTATTTACAGAGACAGTCTGTCCTTTCCGGTCGGCCAATCAAACAGAGGGAGGGGTAACCGGGAGCCGACAGACAGCACAACGGTTGTCCTGACCGTCAGGACTGTCCAGCACAGCGGTGGTCGGTCTCATTCGGCGCGGCCCACGTAACAGCGTTGTGCAGGAGCTTCTGGACGACCGGCCGGTGATACACTGGAAACGTCTCGTGGCCGGGTTGGAAGTAGAATATCCGTCCTGCATCACGATAGTAACAACACCCGCTGGGAAACACTGTGCCGTCGCCACACCAACTTACAGTCACCAGGGTGTCCGGTATCGGCAGGTCGAACCCCTTTCCGTAGATCTCGGCTCGTTCGAGTTCGAACTCCTCGGGAAGCCCGTCGGTAATTGGATGGCTCGATTCGACGACCCAGACGTGCTCGCGCTCGCCCTCCTCGCGCCAGCGCAGGGTGCCAGTCGTTCCCATGAGTGCCTCGAACGGCTTCGATTCGTGACTGGAGTGGAGCGGGATGAACCCCATTCCGTCACGGACAGCCTGCTCGACGCGGCTCGCAGTCGCATCGCTGACAGCATCGTGTGCGACATCTCCCCACCACAGTAACACGTCAGTTTCGGCGAGTACCTCCTCGGCTAGTCCGTTGGCAGGGTCATCGAGTGTCGCTGTCTGAACAGTGTGGCCGTACGAAGTAAGCATCTCAGCCAACGTCGTGTGGATCCCGTCGGGGTACATCGCATTGGCCGGGCCTGTCGCCCGTTCGTGCCGGTTTTCGTTCCACACGGTGACTGCAACCATACAAGAATACACTGAATAACCGGAGAAAAATATAATTACTCTCTCATGGCTGAGCTACCTGCACAGGGGTAGTTATTAGCCGGCCGCGGCCGAAATCCCGACAAGATATGAGTGATTCACCGGAGAAGCTCTCCGTCTGGTGTGCTGGCGAAGAGTGGTGTCCGATAACCACGACGGCGTCCCTCATCGGGAAGAAGTGGCACCCCGTCATCATCCACCGACTGCTTGATAACGGCCCGTCAGGATTTAACGAACTCAAAGAGAACGTCGACGGGATTTCTTCCAAAGTGCTCTCTGACAGCCTCGAAGACCTACAGGAGAAAGGGCTCGTCGACCGGGAAGTAATCAACGAACAACCGTTTCGCGTCAATTACTCGCTCACCGAACACGGGGAGTCACTTGAGTCCGTAATCACCGAAATGGCAGCGTGGGGCCAGACATACCTGCAGGAACCGACAGAGGCCGACGAGCCTACGGAGTAGGTCGTGCAGGCAATCGCTTTTGTTGCTGCCCGGCGAACATCCGTGTATGCCCGTTAATTCGGACGACGAACTCCGAGAGATCCTCGAACTGGACCGCGTCGCCGTCGTCGGGTGTTCGACCAGCCCCAGCAAGGACGCTCACGAGATCCCGAAGTACCTCAACGAACAGGGGTACGAGGTGATTCCGGTCAATCCCTTCGCAGACGAGATATTCGGACAGAAGGCCTACGACTCGCTGTCAGAGATTCCCGGCGAGATAGACATCATCGACGTGTTCAGGCCAAGCGACGAGGTCAGCGACATCGTTGACGCGGCCCTGGAACGGGACGACGACGCCGTCATCTGGCTCCAGCTCGGCATCCACGACGACGAGGCCGTCGAACGTGCCGAAGCGGCCGGCCGCCGCGTCGTCCAGGACCGCTGTATGAAGCCGACCCACCAGCAACTGATGGCCTGAACAGGCAGATAACGGCTGAATGCGGTTGACACAGCCGTCGCCCGTACGGTCAGTCTGTGTCTGGGCCACATCCGGAGTGTGCTGCCGTGGGAGCCAGAGGGTACTGGCTCGTCCGGGTGCTGTTCCACCGGGCGCTGGCGGTTATTTACCTGCCGGCGTTCCTCGTCGCGGCCACGCAGTTTCGGTGTCGATTCTGCGCTACGTCAGCCCGGTCAGCGAGGGCGATCTGCAACACGCCAGGGTCCGGGGTCGTCAGTTCGTGCCGTCCCTGCGCGCTGGCGGCGTCTTCGACATGACCTTCCCCCACTTCGAACGGTTATCGGCGACCTGTCGATAGGCCCGCTCGCGGAACCGCTCGTAGTCTTCGAACTGCCGGAAGAACGAGACCAGCGGCCGCGCCGGCTTGCCTATGTCAGTGTAGGTGAGCGCTGTCTCGATGGACTCCCCACAGGAGTACACCTCCTCCCCGGTCACCAGATGCGAGCAGGACTCGTAGTCGTCCGGAAGTCGCTCCAGCAGGTCGTCGTCGAGGTCGGAGAACCCGACGATTTCGAGGTCGGACCGCTCGTCGATGAAGTCCGCCCACCACGTACAGAAGCCGCAGTCGTCGTCGTAGACGAGCGTTGCGTCGCTCATATCCGACCTACGTACCCGAGGCACAAACACCTGTGGTTCAGCTGGCGGGAATTTACAGCCGATCACCACAGACACGGACATGAAGCGGTTCGTCAGACTGATTGTTGATCGTGGCCGGCGGGCTTGCCTTGGTGGTCGCGCTCTGGACGGTTTGGCTTGTGGCCTCGTTCTCGGCAGTCCGGTTCGGCGGGGTCGCGCTCACCCTTCTGGGACTGGCCGCCCTCGGAGTCGGTATCGGCCGGCAACTGTCGCTCAGTTAGTGACCGCGGCATGACTGTGACGCCAACTGTTTTGCCTGCCGCTCTCTTCAGAGCGCGTATGGACGAGGATGCAGTCGCCGAACTCATCGAGGAAGCGCTTCCGGAAGCACAGGCGACGGTCACCACACCGCGGGACCCCGACGACGACAAACACTACGCCGTACGCGTGGTGTCCCCGGCGTTCGAGGGAGAATCACTAGTCGACCAGCACCAGCTCGTCCACGACGCGCTGGGGGACCATCTCACCCGCGACATTCACGCTATCGAGCTGACGACACTGACGCCCGAGGAAGCCGAGTAGTCGAGCGTCCCGACGCTGTGGACTCGCTCGCCCCGTCGGTACGCCTTTATTGCCGACGCCGTTAGTGTGGGTATGGCATTCGAGCCCGAAGAACTCTCGCCCGAAGAGGTCACGGACCAGGTAGACAGCGTCATCGAGGACAACGAGGTCGTGCTGTTCATGAAAGGCAACGAGCTGATGCCACAGTGTGGCTACTCGAAGAAGGCCCTCGCACTACTGCAACAGCACCGCGACGACATCGAGACAGTGGACGTGCTCAAGGCAACCGACGCCTATCGTGAAGCCCTGGAGCGCCACAGCGACCGCGAGACTATCCCCCAAACGTTCGTCGACGGGGAGTTCATCGGCGGCAGCGACATCCTCGAACAACTGGACGAGCGCGGCGAACTCGCGGAAAAAGTCGGCCAGTAAGCGCAGTCGGGAGTGGCGGCGGCGTTACTCCTCGTCCTCGTCTTTCATGTCGCCGAGTTTGTCGACGAGGTCGCTCGTGGTCGCCTCCGTCTCGAAGGAGACCGACCCGTCGTGGTCGTTCTCGTGGACCGCAACGCCCTCGCTGTCGTCTGCGTCTACGTCGTTGTCCTTCTGTTCGGATTCATCGTAGCTACCAAAGCCCATACAACTACAACTCGCAGTCCCACACTAAAATTCGCCGGTTCCTGCCGAGACACGACCATACAATGACATACCGAGACAAGCAAAGGTTCTTTACCGTGCTTGCACTCCCGCTAGATAACGGCAGTCGAGAGCCGTGGTTTTACCGACGGCTATCGGGCCTCCATCTCCAAACTTATGAGTTCCGCAGACGAGACACTTGATCGAATCAAAGCACAGGTCGAAGAAGAGACACCGGACGACATCGAAATCGAATCCGTCGCGTTCGAGGGACCGGAACTGGTTATTTACACGCCGGACGCGCAGACGGTCGCCAACCGCGACGGGATCGTCAGAAACCTCGCACAGACGCTGCGCAAACGTATCAACGTTCGCCCCACGCAGGAAGCCCTCGTCCCGCCGAACGAAGCCCGGGCTCGAATAACGCAGACGATTCCCGAGGATGCCGGCGTCCAGAACCTGGATTTCGACCGCCAGACCGGCGAAGTGTTCATCGAGGCCGAAAAGCCCGGCCGCGTCATCGGCCGCCACGGCGCGACCCTCGACGAAATCTCCGCTTCCGTCGGCTGGACCCCCGAAGTCGTTCGGACGCCGCCGATGGAGTCCTCGACGGTCTCGAACGTCCGGAACTACCTCAAGCAGGAACGGGAGGAACGACGGGACATCCTCCAGCGCGTCGGCCGCCAGATCAACCGCCCCACCACGGCCGACGAGGACTGGGTCCGACTCACTACGCTCGGCTGCTGTCGGGAGGTCGGTCGCGCGTCGTTCATCCTCTCGACGCCCGAGTCACGCATCCTCATCGACTGCGGCGACAAGCCCGGGGCTGAGGGCGAGGTCCCGTATCTCCAGGCCCCCGAAGCCCTCGCGGCGGGGCCGAACTCCATCGATGCCGTCGTCCTGACTCACGCCCACTTGGACCACTCCGCGCTCATCCCTATCCTGTTCAAATACGGCTACGACGGCCCGATCTACACGACCGCGCCGACGCGGGACCTGATGGGGCTGCTCCAACTGGACTACCTCGATGTGGCCTCCAAGGAGGGCCGCACCCCGCCTTACGAGAGCCAGCAGGTCCGGGACGCGCTCAAACACACGATTCCACTGGAGTTCGGCAATGTCACCGACATCGCGCCCGACATCAAGCTCACGATGCACAACGCCGGCCACATCCTCGGCTCGGCGGTGTGTCACTTCCACATCGGCGAAGGGCGGTACAACGTCGCCTTCTCGGGCGACATTCACTACAAGGACACTCGGCTGCTCGACGGCGCTGTCAACGACTTCCCGCGGGTGGAGACGCTCGTGCTTGAGTCGACCTACGGCGGGAAAAACGACTACCAGACCGACCAGTCCGACTCCGAGCGCGTCCTCAAAGACGTCATCAACGAAGCCTACGAGAAGGAGGGCAAAATCCTGATTCCGGCCTTCGCTGTGGGGCGGTCCCAGGAACTCATGCTCGTCCTCGAAGAAGCGATGCGAAAGGGCGACATCCCGACGATGCCGGTGTACCTCGATGGGATGATCCGCGAGGCGACGGCCATCCACACCGCGTACCCGGAGTACCTCCGCGAGGACCTCCGTCAGCGCATCCTGTATGAGGACGAGAACCCGTTCCTCGCCGAGCAGTTCGCACAGGTCGACGGCGGCGACGAGATGCGACGGGACATCACCGACGACGAGCCGGCTATCATTCTCACCACCTCCGGGATGGTCACCGGCGGCCCCGTGATGTCCTGGCTCCGCCTGCTGGGCAGCGACCCTGACAACACGATGGCCTTTGTCGGCTATCAGGCCGAGGGAACGCTCGGTCGCCAGATCCAGCGCGGCCAAGACGAGATCACGCTCGGCGATACCAGCGGCCCGCGAGCGGAACGGGTCAGCCTCAAGATGGGCGTCGAAACGGTCGACGGCTTCTCCGGGCACGCCGACCGACAGGGACTGGAGTCGTTCGTCGAGACGATGCACCCCCGGCCGGAGAAGATCCTCTGTGTCCACGGCGACGAGTCCTCGACGAACCAGCTCTCCTCGGCGCTGTACCAGAAGTTCAACATGCGGACCCACAACCCGAAGAACCTGGAAACGTTCCGGCTGTCCTGAGGGCTGCGCTGATCAGTTCTCTTCGGAGAGGTTCAATCCGGCAAACAGCCGCGCCGAAATCACCTGCTCGACGATATCGACGAGCACGGTGTCGTCGCTCGTGTAATCGGCGAAGATGCCGAGCGGCACCTCGCCGCCGGCCATCTCCCGATGCCCGCCCGCGCTCCCCACGTCACTCAGTGACTCACTCAGAACGTCACCGATGTTGACCCGGGAGTCCGTCGAGCGGGCGCTGAGCTGGATAGTGTCCTCGACGATGCCGAAGACGATGGCCGTATCGACGCCCTCCAGGGTCGCCAGGTAGTCGGCCGCCTGCGGCAGTGCGTCCCGCTCTGGCGTCCGTCCGACGTGTGAGATCAGCACCGAGCCGCGGACCGTCCGGTTCCCGATGGCGTCCGCGATAGCGTCGACAGTTGCGCCGCTGATCGACGGCGAGGAGAGTTGTCGCAACAGGTCCGAATCAGCCGCCGCTGTCAGAAAGCCGGCCGCCCCGTACTCGTCCGGCGTCACGCCGCGAAGGAAGCCCAGCGTCTCCCGTCGAATGGCAAACAGTAGCGCCGTCGCCAAGCGGCCGTCGAGTTCGATGTCGAGGTCCCGCAGGTACTCGGTCAGTATCGTCGCCGTCGCCCCGATCTCCACGCGGTGGTCGATGAACCTGGCCGCAATGTCCTCGGCGGGATGGTGGTCGATGACGATATCGACCGAGATGTCCTCGGGAACCCGGTTGTTCGATCCCGGAATCGAGTGGTCGACGAAGGCGAGCAGTTCCGAGGATTCCCGGTCGGTCACGTCGGCTGCATCGAACTCCTGGATGTCCATCTCCAGGAGATTGACGAACGAGCGGTTCTGCTGGTGTGAAATCTCGCCGCTGTAGAGGATTCGCCGCTCGTCGATGCCGACGGCGGCCGCGATACGGCCGAGCGCAAGCGCACTGGCCAGACAGTCGGGATCGGGGTTGTTGTGACAGACGATGGTAAGTGACTCCGCCTCTCCGAGCAAGTTTTCGAGTTCCGTTGCGGGACGCATCTATCAGTCGACCCTTCGGGCTCCTGATACAAGCGTGTGGGGGCCGGCCGTCGAGTCACACCCGGGCGCGCAGTTGCTGGACGAGAACGCCGAGGGCGAACGCGAGACCGAGGTTGACGAGTACGCCGAGAACACCGATTGCCGCGACCACTACGAGGTCATCTGTTCTAGAAACGCCGGTCCAGCCCAGTTGGAGCGCGATTAGTACCAGAATGACCCCGAGTAGCGCCGTCGGGTAGGCCGCGATGACGCCGACGGCGAGGAACACGGTCAAGACGTAGCCCGCGCCGAGAATCAGGTTCGCGCCGGGCGTTCTGGCCCCGAAGGCGTACTTTCCGGCGACGCCGCCGCTCCCGTGACACATCGGGAACGCACCGAAGGGGACCGCGACCAGATTCATCAGCCCCATGCTGTTCGAGAGTTGGTCCGCGGACACGTCCCGGTCGAAGTAGTCCGCAAGCAGGACTGACGTGGCGATGGCGGCGTTGCCGACCGTGACCGCAATCTGAGCGAGGACGGCCTCTGCCGTCTGGACCGACAGTGTCATGCTTGGAAGCATGAACATGGCGTCGACAGCGGGGACGGCCGGCGTCGGCACGCCGGTCTCCGCGAGGGCGAGGACGACGCCGAGGACGAAGACGGCGAAGGCGCTCTGCCCACTGTAGCCCAGAAGTGCGAAGACGGCCACAAGGCCGACGGCAACGGCCAGGAGTGTTGGGTCGCTGAGCCCGAGACCGATGCCCGTCTCTAGCAGGACCAGTGCGACGCCGAGTTGGACCCCCCGGACCACGGTGTCGTCGACGTACCGATTGACCGTCCCGAGCGACCGCGTGGTACCGAGTACGAGCAGGATGCCCGCCAGCAGGAGCCCCGCAACGACGAGTTCACCGGTGGAGATAGTCCCGGCGATGACCAGCGCGGCGAAGGCCTTCATCGGCTCGACCGATATCGGGACGCCGTAGTACAGCCCCCAGACGACCTGAAAAACGCCGAACCAGACCAGCATGACCGGGAGCGAGAGCTCCGTCAGCACGGCGACGGCCACGACGACCGGGAGCACCGTCGCGGAGTCCCCGACAGCGCCGGTGAGTTCGTTCCACGACAGTGAAATCGCGGTTCGGTCGCGGAACGGGAAACTCATTCTGGCCGGTCTTCACGATGGAAAAACAAGAGCGTTTGCCCGCGGCGACCGCTACTCCGAGTACTCGTAGGGCGCACGGTCCCCGTCGGTGTCGATGTACTCCTCGTTTATCTCCCACTCGCCGTCCTCGGTTTCGACCATGTACTCGCCGTAGTAGGGGACGCGGGTGTCGACCGTCTCGCGGAACGCGGCGCGCATCGACTCCTTTGTCGTGCCGATGTCCCGCAGGTCGTCGTTGCGGTTCAGACAGCCCTTGAGATAGCCGTCGTGGGTGAGCCGTACGCGGTGGCAGTTCGCACAGAAGTTCTCGTTACCGACGGGGTCGACGATCTCGACCATGCCGCTGTTCTGGTTGTTGACTGGCTCCGTCTGAACGCCGCCGTCGGACGCGGCCAGCGAGGTGGTCGCGCCACTCCCTTCGACCGCCGCCTCGTTGCTGTGTATCCAGTAACGCCTGCGGTCGTGCATCTCGCGGTGTTCGACCGTGTCCGCGCGGTCTTCCAGCCAGTCGTGGACGCGGTCGATGTCGATGGCCCACTCCGGATGGCCGGCCAGTTCCGGCATGTACTCGATGAGCTGGAGCTGGAGCCCGGGGTTCTCGGCGACGTGGTCGACCATCTTCGGGACGTAGCCCGCAGTCGGCTCGAAGACGACCATGTTGAGCTTCACCGGCGCGAGGCCGGCGTCAAGCGCCGCTTCGACGCCTTCGAGGACGCGGTCGTAGGCCCCGCTCTGTGTCAGCTCGGCGAAGGCCTCGCTGTCGAGCGCGTCCTGGGAGACGTTGACCCGCTCAAGGCCCGCGTCGACGAGGTCCGGGGCGCGGCCGGGGAGGAAGGTGCCGTTGGTCGTCATCGACACCTCCATCTCGTCGGGGGCACGCCGAACAATCTCCTCTAAGTCCTCCCGGAGCATCGGCTCCCCGCCCGTGAACTTCACCGAGTCGACGCCGAACTCGGCGGCGACTTCGAGGAAGGCCACGATGGTGTCGGCAGTGAGTTCGTCGTCCTGTGCCTCCATCGGGCCCCGTGTGTCGCCCAGCCCCTCGTTGTGGCAGTAGACGCAGTCGAAGTTACACCGGTCGGTAAGGGAGACGCGGACACCGGAGACCTCGCGACCGAAGTCGTCTTCGAGCATTTCCTTGCTAACTGTTCACAGCACAACCTCTTAAATGACGTGACTGGTCCGGTTCCGTTATCGTGCGCACCAGGGTAACGGTTAATCCGACTACTGCCGTGTAGTGCGTATGGACATCGTCGACGCGCTGGACGCGCAGCACGGGACCACCTGCCTTGTCGGCGCTGGGGGGAAGAAGACGACGATGGCAACGCTCGCACGTCGCCTCGACCACGCTGTCGTCTCTGCGACGGTCCGGATTCCGATTTTCGACGGCTGGGTCGAGAACGTTGTCGTGACGGAAACCCCGCGGGAAGCAATCGAGGATGCGACTGCGTGGCCGCTGGGCGTCGTCCCGACACAGGAGCGGCCGGACCGCTACCGCGGCTACGACCCGGAAACTGTCGCCGACTTGACCGACATCGACCACCCGGTTCTGGTGAAAGCCGACGGCGCGCGGATGCGGGAGTTCAAAGCGCCGAGCGACCGCGAGCCACAGCTACCCCCGACGGCGTCGACGGTCGTGCCTATCGCAAGCGCCCACGTCGTCGGCGAACCGCTGACCGACGACCTCGTCCATCGCGTCAACGAAGTAGCCGCGATTACCGGGCTCGACCCCGGCGACGAGATTCGACCGCGAGATGTCGCCGCGGTCCTCGCCAGCGGCCGCGGCGGGCTGAAAGACGTCCCCGCCGGCGCGACAGCGATTCCATTGCTCAACATGGTCGACGACGCTGACCTCGAAGCGAGCGCGCGGGCCGTCGCCGAGGCGATTCACGACCGCGCCGACGTGCCACGCGTGGTGCTCGCGGAAATGCGAGCCGACGACCCGCTGGTGGCAGTCGTCTGAGACGAGCCGACACCGGCCCCGTTCGTTCAAAACTGTTCGGCCGCGGCCTCGAACTCCTCGCGGGTGTTGAGGTTCTCGAACGTCTCTAGCGTGGTGTGTTCGAGCACGTCCTCGCGCTCGACGACGACGTAATCGAGGTCGAAGACGGGTTCGACGACCTTGTGCTCGCCGCGTTCCAGCGCTCGCCGGCAGGCCGCCCGCATCGCCTCGGCGTGGTACACCGCCTGTGTCGTCTGGAACCACTCGTCCGGTCGCGGCACTGCGGCCTCGTGGGACGCCGCCCGCTCGAACAAATAGTCGACAAAGCCCGGGTCGACGAAGGGCATATCGCACGCGACCACGGCGGCGTACTCGCTGTCGACGGCCTCCAGCCCGGTCGCGATGCCCGCCATCGGCCCCTGGTCCGGGTCCGCATCGAGTGCGAACGTCGGGTCGAGTGTATGGCCCGACAGCGCCGCGTCGATAGCCTCGACCTGGTCCTCGCGGCAGTTCACGACGAGGTCGTCGACGACCTGTCCCAGTCGGTCGGCGACGCGGCGAATCATCGGTGTCCCCGCGAGGTCGGCGACGGCCTTGTCGCTGTCGCCGAACCGCGTCGACCGGCCGCCCGAGACGATGACTCCTGCGCGCATACCCCGACTTCTCGGGTCTGAGGGAAAGGTGCTTCGCGCTGTGGGTAATCCTTTAGTCGACAGCCGGCAGAGTGTGGGGTGATGACAGTGGCCAATCGGGACCGGATGCTCTACGTCGATCTGTCGTCGGCGTCGGTCGAGAGCCGTCCGGTCCCCGAGGCCTGGCGTCGCCAGTTCGTGGGCGGCAAGGGACTCGGCGCTCGGTATCTGTACGACGAACTCGACGCCGGCACCGACCCGCTGGGTCCCGAGAACGTCCTGCTTTTCATGCTCGGCCCTGTTTCCGGGCTGTTGCCGGGCGAGACGCGCTACGCGGCGGTCACGAAGTCGCCGCTGACCGGCGGCTTCCTCGACTCCTACGCGGGCGGGACGTTCCCGGACACGCTGGCTGGCGCACTGCAGGACCACATCGGGATTCTGGTCACCGGTCGCGCCCAAGAGCCGGTCAAGCTCGTCGTGGAGGACGACGGCGCGACCGTCGAACCTGCTGAGACGTGGGGCAAGGACACGGCCAAAACCGACGCGGCGTTCCCCGACGGGGCGGTGGCGTGCATCGGCCCGGCGGGCGAGCAGGGCGTCGCGTTCGCGACCATCGCCTCCGACGGCGGCGAACACCACGCCGGCCGGGGCGGTGCCGGGGCCGTGATGGGTGCAAAACGATTGAAAGCAGTCGTCGTCCGCGGCGACCCGCCGACGGATCTCGCGGAGCTACGGGAACAGTACGCAACCCGATATCGCGAGGGCGACACCGGGCAGTGGCTCCACGCCAGCGGCACCGTCGAGACGGTCGATTTCGCCAACGAGGTCGGCGCGCTCTCGACGCATGGCTGGGAGGACGGCCAGTTCGAGGGGGCCGACGGCGTCGGCATCGAGGCCGTGCAGGAACTCGCCGCGGGTCGGGAGTACGACGACGACGGGAGCCCCGGCGGCTTCCGCGTCGAGACGGAGAACGGCGAAACCGTCCCGCGCGGGGCGACGGCGATGAGTCTCGGGGCCGGCCTGGGAATCGACGACTTCGACGCCGTGGCGGCGCTTGGCGAGACCTGCAACCGGCTGGGGCTCGATCTCATCAGCGCCGGGAGCGCCGTCGCGTGGGCGATCAAAGCTGGCGACGCCGGCCTGCTCGACGAGTCGCTCGATTACGGGAGTCCCGACGACGCGCGGGCGCTCCTCAAAGAGATCGTCGCACGGGAGACGATGCTCGGCGACGCCCTGGCCGACGGCGTCGATGCGGCCTCGGCCCGGCTGGGCGGGGACGACCTCCTGCCGACGGTCAAGGCCATGGAACTGCCGGCGTACGACCCCCGCGGCGCACGGAGCATGGCGCTGGCGTACGCAACCAGCGACCGCGGGGCCTGTCACCGGCGGGCGCTCCCCATCGAGCGGGAAGCCTTCGACGGCGACTGGAGCCCCGAGCGGGCGGCCGCGGCCGTCATCCGCGAACAGGACCAGCGCTCGGTGCTGTGGTGTCTCGTCGTCGATGACTTCGTCGGCGACGCCTTCGAGGACCTCGGCGCGGAGTGGCTCGACGCTGTCGGCCTAGATACGGATGGCGACCTCGCGACAGTCGGCGAGCGGGTGTGGAATCTGACGCGCCTGTTCAACGTCCGCGAAGGCGTTTCCCGAGCCGACGACGAACTTCCGGCGAAGCTGCAGGAACCGCTCGACTCTGGCCCGAACGCTGGCGCGGCAATCGACGCCGAGTCGTTCGACGCGATGCTCGACGAGTACTACAGTCAGCGCGGCTGGGACGCCGACGGCCGGCCCACATCCGAGACAATCGAGCGACTCGGCCTCGCGGACGCCGTCGACCAATCGACACTACCAGCGGACACGACACTCGGAGAATGACAGACGAAATCGACCTCGACGAACTCGACGTACAGGACGACGAGGAGACGCCGAACCGGGGCGACTGGTTCTGGAGTGGTGAGGGCGACCCAGAGGACGAACCCGACCCCGGAGCGACTGGGACCGCATCGGTGCGGCCCGACAGCAACGCCGAGGCTGAGAGTCCCGGCGCGGCCGCAGGAACGGGTCCTGCTTCGGACACTGGTGTCGGAGGGAACGGCGGAGATACCGCCAGCGCGGACCCCGGAGGCCAGGCGGTCCCTCACGTCCCGCGGGAAAACAAGGACAAGCCGGTCGGCATCCCGACGGACAGCGGCGGCGCGGGCGGCGCGGCCGCGACCGACACGGACCCGGCCTCGAACGTCGCCGAGGACCCCGCTGCCGGCGAGGAACCCGTCGAAGCGAGCGGTCCCCACGGCGGCGGCATCGACGACATGACGATGGCCGTAACCTACGACGCGGCCCGGCAGTTCGCCGACCCGCAACTGGTCTTCCGCGAGGCGCGGGCGTGGGCCGACTGGGTTGGTATCGTCGGCGACGTGGAGGCGTTCGTCATCAACAAGTTCCAGCGTGACCACGGCATCGACGCCGACTTCTTCAGCGGCGCGGGTCAGGAACCGGCCGAACGCCTCGCCGACATCGACGAGCACTCGATGTTCTACGCCGAGCGGATGGTCCTCGTCGGCCGTCCGGACGACGAGCCCATCGCCGACCGGACGGGCTGGGAGTTTATCCCGCTCGCCGACGCCGCCGAGAAGGCGGAGTGGGAACTCGCTGACGAGTAACGCCCTATATTTATAATGCTTGCTGGTCATTGTCATACACGAACGACAATGACACTCCGAACCGCGGTCCACCAGTCGAAGATACTCACGTTCGTGGTATTGGGTGCGTTCGTCTGGCTGTTACTGACACTGTTCGAAGTACTGTCGGCCATCGACTTCGCGACCGGAACAGCGACGTTCGTCGGTCAGAACGCGCTGGGCGGCATCGCCGGGGTACTGGTGTTGGCCATCGTGCTCGGCGCGCTCGTGGTCCTGTACTCCGAGATAACCGAGTCGGACCCGGCCCCACAGTCGTGGCCCCCGTCCGAAGAATGACGTACTACAGTTGCGAGGAATGCGGCCAGATGATCGACCTCTCGGCGTTCGAGGGGCAGCCGCGCCGACAGAACTGTCCGGTGTGTGAGGAGACGACGCTGTGGACGCCCGAGTTCGAAGGCGAGGGGGTGTCGTTTTGACGCTCGTCTTCGAGGTAAGCGACCGCCTGTACGAGGCGGCCCAGGAATGGGCCGACCGGCGGTTAGAGGACATCGACGCGGCGATGGAAACGAAGGTCGAGCAGGCGCTGCTGGAGATTGAACACCTCGTCTCACAGTCCCACGACGTGGCGTTCGAGGTTGACGGCCGCGAGGTACAGTACGAACCGACAGAGGAACTGGCCGCGTTGCTCAGCCGACAGGCCGAGGAGAGCGGCCTCGACGAGAACGCGGTCCTGAAGATGCACGTCGACCTCTACGCGAACGCGTTCCTCGACGAAGTCACGGACGAGCAGAAACCGCCGGGAACGCCGTCTGAGTGACGGCACCAAAACTTAAGCCCGGTCACTACGACAGATGATATACAATGGCACACGAAGAGAGTGAGTGGAAGCCGAAGGGTGCGACAGAGACGTTCAACGACTTCGAGGTCTGGGACCACGGCGTCTGGCCGGGCGACGTGAACCAGAACGACACGACGACGGACGACGACGAGGAGTGAGCCGCTGCCGACGTCAGGTCTCGCACTGTTTTCGTGGCCCCTCCCTATACGCGAGCGACAGCTACGGGGCCGGGAAGGCCCGTTTGTCACGCGGCGGGACGTAGAAGTTCGAGCGTGACGCAACCTCGATAAATTCCAGCAGGCCGTTGTTCTGTCGGTCCCGGAGGTCTTCGTGCTCTTCTCGGAGCCACCAGCCGTTCATCGCGTCCCGAACTTCCTCGAAGTCCCGCGGGCGTTCCTGTAGAGACAGGAAGTGAATCCCGGCCTGGCCGCCGTCAATCGTGTTGAAGTCCCGCCGGAGGACAATCGGCTCCCCGTCCTTGCGGGCGCGGGCCACCTTCTCGAAGTGGCCGACCTCGCCCTCTGTACTCGCGTGCTCGCGGACCATGTCGGCGAAGGGGAGGGCACCTCTGTCGATGTCCTCCGGGGAGAACTCCGCCGAGAACAGTCGCTTGACGCGGTCGGACTGGGCGAGTTCCCACCAGTTGTCGAAGGCCTCGTTGATTCGCGAGAGGTGTATCGTCGTCCCGCCGGCGTAGGGGCCGTCGTCGATGGTGACGCGGTCCTCGCTGGCCTGCGTCCCGGCCCGGCCGGCGAAAAAGCCCGAGAACATATACGACTCCTCGGGGATGTCGGCGGGGACGCCCTCCGCGTCGGCGTGGGCCGCCGGAAGCCCCTCGCCGATGAAGCCGCCGCGGCGGTCGGCGACGGAGAACACGTCGCCGAGTCGACCCTGAATCTCCGCGTCCGCGAGCGTCGGCCGCGTGTCGAACATCGCCGATTCGGCGGCCGCGAGGTGTGAGGGAACGTCGCTTGCGAGGACGAGCATTGCGTCGAAGGCCTGCAGATCGGGATCGTCCGTTCGGGAGAGGACCCGCGGGCTGCGTATCGGGGACGAATCGAGCGACCCGTAAGTATCGAAGTAGCTCGTCCCCCAGCCAAGCATATGCAGGAGTCCCGAACTGGTGAACTCGTAGGCGTCTTCCAGCGTTCGCATCGCTAGCTCGACAGTCTCCGCGGCCGGATCTGACGGTGACCCGTCGAGGTCGAGCATGAACAGACGGAAATGACGCGGCAACAGGTCGTTGCCGGCGGCATCGCTCCGAAGGCGCTCGTTCCAGGCGTGTTGCCGTATTGGGAGTTCGTCGGCTCGGGGGTTCGGGTCCAAGTCACCCGTCGGCGACTCCGCTTGCCTGGCCAGCAGGGACGAACAGCCGCTGAGACCGGCCGCTCCGGTGAGTGCGGAGAGTCGGAGCAGCAGGCCACGGCGTGATGTCATGGTATGCTATCACAGGGGTAGGGCTACGTGGAGAAAAACTTTGTCTCAAGACAACAGGTCACAATGGTTTTTTACTTGCCAGTCCGTACCATAGTTCATGTTAACTATCCCCATACACTCGGAATCAGGGCTCAACCTTCCGTTTCCACCCGACATGGGCGCGATGGTCCTCGGTGTCGGCCTGGTCGTCCTCGCCGTCATTACGTACGATATCTATCAGCAACACTGGAACGGGGAGGGAACCTGATGGCCACCGAGCAATCGAACACCCGACTGACCGCTGTCTCGCTCCTCGGATATCTCCGAATCCTGGTCTACACCCTCGCCACGCTGCTGGCGCTGTCACTGCTTGTCGTCGGAACAATCGGACTCATCGCCGAGCTCAAGGGAAGCTGGCACTGGGAGATCCACCTCAAATCGACTATCAGCTACATCGGTCTGTTTGTCAGCCGTCTGCTGGCCGTCCTCGTCCCGCTGTTCGTGGTCCTCGTCGTCGGTCGGCGGGTGGTGCCCGATGCGTGAGCGACTGCGTGCGAACCCCTTTGGCGTCGTTGCGGCGGCGTCGGTCACGCTCCTCTGCGTACTGGTCGCGGGCGCGGGCGCCGTCGCGGTCGTCGCACGGTCGGTCAACTCCTGGCGGTCGCTCTTTTTCATGGAACAGGCGATGGCGTTCCTGCTGCCCGCGGTGAAGGTCCTGCTGGTCGTCGGCCTCATCGCAAGCACTGGGCTCGTGCTCCGTATCCGGTAGCCGTCCTGCTACCCGACCTGCGCGACGATTTCGTCCTCGAAGCGGACCAGTCCCTCGCAGATGAGCGCCGCCGCGAGGAACAGCCCGTCGTCGGCCTCCTTGCGCATCTCGTCGGTGAAGTCGACGACCCACTCGCTGAGGTGTTGCTCGATGAACACCCGCTCGTAGCCGACGGTCTCCTCGTCGCCCTCGCGCTGGCGCTCAATGAGATACCGCAGGAACGCCATCTCGACGGCGACGAAGTCGTTCTCTTCGGGGTAGTCCTCGGGGGGTGCCCATCCCGCTGCGGCATAGCTGGCGTCGACCTCGGCCAGGCCTTCGCCGATGAACTCCGTGTCCGCCCGATAGTTCGTCTCGTGGGGCAACACCGGCGGCCGCGGGCCGACGAGCAGGTTCGTGTACTCCCGTTCGAGGTCGTCCTGCACCGCCGAAACCGACCGGTCTGCGTTCTCGTCGATCCACGTCGCAAGCACCTCGAAGCCCTCGTCGAGTTGATCGTTGATGGAGTCTTCCGGCAGTTGAACCTCGCCGCTCAACAGCCGCTCGACGAACGCTTCCTCGGGCACGTCCCAGAACACGTCGATGACGAAGTCCACCAGTTCGAGGCGGGCCTCGTAGACGGCCGCGTCGTTCATCGTTTCTCCCCCTGGTCGAACAGCAGGCGACTCCGACAGTCGCTACAGTACTCGAAGACGCTGTGGTCGGCGTCGGGGGCCAGCCCCTCGACCTGGTCGCCGACCTCTTCTTCGATTTTGTCAGCGGAGGCGACGCTAGTGAACGGGGTGCCACAGCGGATACATTCCAGCATGTCGCCCTCGTGGACGGTCACCCAGGCCTCGCCGTCGCGGTTCTCCGGTAGCAAGGAGAGGTCCAGGCCATCGTGCATCGTAATCGCCGTCTCCGGACACCCCTCCTCACAGAGGCCGCAGTTCACGCAGTCCGCGTGGTTGAACGCCAGTTCGCCGTGGCCGGTTCGCTTGATGGCGTCGGTCGGACAGAGGGTCGTACAGGTCGGCGTCAGGGTACACGCGTCGTTGACGTCCATGACGCCGAAGTCCTTCAGCCCGCGAATCACCTCGCGTTCGGGTTCGACGTACTCCATGATGGTCCGGACGCTCTCCAAGGTCCAGCCGTGGGAATCGAAGTCGGGGTTCGGCCGCGGTTCCTCGCGGTCGGTGTCGCTGCGGCCGGTCGCCTCGTAGTCGCCGGCCGGAATCGGGGTCTCGTCGAGGCCGAACTCGACGAACCCGGACAGCGACTCGACGAAGGCCGCAGGGTTGCCCGCTTCCGGGGCGAAGAAGCCCACACGGTCACCGAGTCCGAGGTCGGTCGTCGCCCGATTGAGCCGGTCGACCAGGTCCTGCTTGGGGTCCGGGCCGGAGTGGAGGCAGGAGCCGCCACAGCCGACGATGGCGACACCGTCAGCGCCGGCCGCCAGCGCGTGCATGACGTGGGCCTCGCCGACGGTGTCCGTGCAGTTGACCCGGACCGGGAGAATCGGCGGGTAGTCGAGGTCGCCCGACCGGACGGCCTTGCGGCCGTGCGCGCGGAGCCGTTCGGCGGCGTACTCCGAGCAGACGAACGCGACGACCTGCGTATCGATACCGGCGCTGTCGCCGCGCGACAGCAAGCCCTCATCCGAGTCGTCTTCCAGCAGCGCCTCGACCTCGCGGGCGAGCCGTCGGTTCGAGGGCTCGCGGAGCTGTGTCGCGCCCGTCGGACAGGAACTCGTGCAGGCTCCGCAGTTCTCGCAGGCCACCTCGTCGAACTCCACGGAGTCGATAGTCGGCCGGTCGACCGCGCCGTGGGGGCACGCGTCCACGCAGGCCGTACACCCCTCCTGGCTGGACGCCCCCGCGGCACACACGTCCATGTCGAGGTCGAGGAACTGCGGCTTCTCGATGCCGCCCACCTGCGATTCGACTGCGGCGATAGTTCCGGCGTCGACCGGCCCGGTGTAGAAGCCGAGCCGGCCGCCGTGGGCGTCGTCGCGGCCCCCGGGATAGATGACCTGATCGACCTCGACGGTGCGGGTAACCCCCTCCAGGTCGATAGCGTCGGTCGGGCAGGTGTTCGTCCATTCGCCGTCCGGTGCGTCAGGGTGAATATCGACGGGGAACTCGGTCACCATCCCGTCCGGCCCCTCTCGAACGCAGTCCATGCAGTCGATGCAGTCGTCGGTGACGCGGGCTTCCAGCGTGAGTTCGTACTCGCCGTAGGAGCCGTCGATGTCGACGACGCGCCCGCGCTCCATCGTCACGTCACCGAGCCCTTCCACGTCGGCGAAGTCCCGCCCGTCCGCAATGAACAACACGTCGGCGTCGTCGGTCAGTGACCGCGCTGCTTCCGGATCACCAACGACGGCGACGCGGTTCCCGGCGTCTTTCGACACCGTCCGCGACGGCGCTTCCTCGCTGAGGCCGGCCCGCTTTGCATTGATGAGACGGGCCGTCTTGTCGGTGGCCGCGGCCCCGTCGTGGACCCAGGCGTTGGTTTCCCGGTGGTCGACGAACACCGATGCCTCGGGGTGAAGGCCGTGTTCGTCGGCGAGCCCGCGGATGCGGTCCTGACACGACGGCTCCGGTGTCGTCGCGATGACCTGATCGAGGTCGTACTCCTCGATGACCTGTGACATCCCGGCCAGGCCGTCCTGACAGAGCAGTTCGGAACTGGCCACGACGTCGACACTGTCGACGCCGTCCCGTACCGCTTCGAGGTCGATATCGCACGATCCTCCACAGGAACACACAAAGGCGCCCGTGTTCATTAATCATGCAAAACCCTGTCCCGGTAATAGACCTTGCGGAGTGTTCACACATCTATTCATGAATACAACCCCAAATATTTGGCCGGGTGGAAAATTTCATGAATTATTATGGCTAACTATGACACATTTTATCATGGATGACATCGAATTTGTGGCACGTCTAGAGAGACAATGACAAACCAGATCTCGTGGCAAACACGGACAGCATCGGTAATGGGTGGGCACCATTCACCATGAGTACACAACAGGAACCAGTCTCACTGGATCTCGACCGGCGCTCGTTCATGAAGGCGAGCGCCCTCGCGGGCGGGGTCGCCCTCGGCGTCAGCGGCGCTGGTCGGGCGCTTCAGGAGGACGGCGAGGAAACGGACGGGACAGACACGGACACCGAACTGACCAAGACGATCTGTAACTACTGTTCGGTGGGCTGTGGCTTCCGTGGTGAGAAGGAGGGCAACTCCTTCGTCGGCATGGAGCCGTGGCATGAACACCCGATAAATGCCGGGTCGTTGTGTTCGAAAGGGGCCGGCATCTACGAGACCGAACATTCCGAGAAGCGTCTCAAACACCCGATGATACAGGAGGACGGGGAGTGGCGCAAACTCGGCTGGAACGAGGCCTACGACCGTCTGGCAACGGACATCCGGGCGCTGTGGCCGGATGACGATACCCCCCCGAGCGAGGCTGTCGACGTCGACGCGGAACACAGTCGCGAGAGCGTGATGCTGCTGGGCAGCGCCCACCACTCCAACGAGGAGGCCTACGCCATCCGAAAGCTGGCGGCGTTCATGGGCACGAACAACATCGACCACCAGGCGCGTATCTGTCACTCCACGACGGTGACGGGACTGGCGAACACCTGGGGCTATGGCGCGATGACCAACACCGTTCAGGACTACCGGAACTTCGACCTGAACATCATCATCGGCCAGAACCCCGCCGAGGCACACCCGATTGCGATGCAGCACATCCTCGAAGGGCAGAAACGCGGCGGGACCATCCTCAATCTGGACCCGCGGTTCACGAAGACGTCGGCCCACGCCGACGAGTTCATGCGGTTCCGTCCGGGCACCGACGTGGCCCTAATGATGGGTATCATCAAAGAACTCCGCGACAAGCACGGACTCGCGATGGACCCCGACGCGGACGATTCGGGGCAGAACATGCTCACTGACCGCGTCCAGGGCTGGGAGGACGTCGACGCCGAACTCGACGAGTACGACAAGGAGACGGTCGAGGAAATTACCTGGGTGTCCGCCGAGGACATCGAGCGCATCGCCGACATGATTGACGAGGCCCGGCCACACGTCCAGATCGAGTGGGCGATGGGTGGGACCCAGCACAACAACGGGACCCAGAACATCCGCTCGTATGCGATGGCGAGCCTCGCCTCCGGGAGTGCGGCCCGGAGCGGCGGCGGCCTCCAGGTGATGCGCGGACACGCGAACGTCCAGGGGGCGACCGATCTCGCGGTCGCGAGCCACATCCTGCCGGGGTATTACGGCCTCACAGCCGGCGGCTGGTCGTGGTGGGCCGAAATCTGGGACCGTACCCCCGAGACCAGCGGCTCCACCTCGTTTGCGGACCTGTACAACCGGTTCGAGCTGATGCCGCCGGAGAAGTACGTCCGCCAGAGCCCGAACTACGAGGGCAGCGAGGACGCGAACGAACTGCCGCCGAGCGGCGATCACGGCCCGGACAATCCGGCCGAGAACTCGATGATGTTCCAGAACGGGCTGACGGTGGCCCGCTGGTTCGAGTCGGCGCTCGATAAGGCAGACCGCTATCAGGAAACGCCGATCTACCAGCCCGACCAGACGAAAATTGCGTTCTTCTGGGGGCACTCGGCGAACTCCATCAGCGAGATGGAGCAGATGAAAGAGGGGATGGAGAACCTCGACCTGCTGGTCGTTGTCGACGTGTTCCCCTCGGTCGCCAGCGTCCTGCCGGACTACGAGGACGGACCGCCGGTGTTGCTACTGCCGGCGTCCAGCCAGTACGAGCACCACCGGTCGCTGACCAACACGAACCGGTCGGTGCAGTGGTCCGAACCCGTCCGCTCGCCGGCCCACAACTCCAAGCCGGACCTCCAGATCATGCAGGAACTGGCCGGCTATCTGGGCTTCGGCCAGCACTTCGACTGGGGCGCGGGCTCGGAGCTGTACAACGGGAAGTCGAGCTACGAGGGCGTCGTCCGCGAGTTCAACCTCGGGACCAACACTATCGGCTACCGCCAGACCCCCGAACGGCTCCAGCAACACCTGGAGTACGACTGGGCGTTCTCCAACGAGGACCTCAAAGGGGCCGAGGGGACGCCGGTCGCGGGCGAGTACTGGATGCTCCCCTGGCCCTGCTGGGGTGAGGACCATCCGGGCACCCCCATCATCTGGAACGACGACTTGGACCCCAACAACGGGGGGCAGGACTTCCGGACCCGCTGGGGCGTCTCGGCACCGACCCCGGAGGACTGGGACGCGATGCCGACGGACGACGAGTACCCGATGCAGAACACGCTCGACGCCGTCGGCGACCGATACGAGAGCCAGGAGGAGGCGCTGGACCTGACCCGGGCACCGTACAACCCCGAGTGGGCCGACGACGACGACACTGCTGCAGACGGCATGATTCACGGCATCCCGGAGTATCCGGGCTGGAAGGTGACGCCGCCACAGAGCCTCGTGGACCCCGAACAGGAGGTTCAGCCGGACGAGCTCACCATCCCGCAGCAGTACGCACTCGATAACCAGGAGTCGGTGTACACCGCCGCGCAGGCGCTGAACGACCCTGAAACCGGGAGTTCGGTGTTCGACGAGTACCTCGAAACGATGATCGGACAGGGGGTCGACCCCGAGTTCTACGAGGAGTACGATTACAACCAGCCCGACGCGCCGACCGGACGCGGCCGAGCGCGGGCCGTCGTCTGGAGTTTCCTCGACAAGGTACCGGTCCACCGCGAACCCATCGAAGGGCCGGACACGGAACTGCTGAACGAGTGGCCGGCCAACGGCCAGCAACGGAACTTCTATCGGCTCGACCAGAACAACCTCGAAGAGCAGGAACAGGCCACGAACATCATCCACAATCAGGACGACGGGCCTGATCTGGACATGATCATGACCAGCGGTCGGCAGGTCGAACACCAGGGCGGTGGTGCGGAGACGCGGAACAACATCCACACCGCCGACCTCCAGCCGCATATGTACGCTGAGATAACGCCGAACAAGGCGGAGGAACTCGGCGTCGACGGCGGCGACCTCGTCGTCATCTCCTCGACGGACCGCGGCTCCGTGCTGGTGAAAGCCCGCGTGACGGACCGGCCGAACGACCAGGAAGTGTTCCTGCCCTACCACTGGGGCGGCGTGTTCAAAGGCGAGAGTCTGGAGGACAAGTACCCCGACGGCCACGTTCCCTACGCCATCGGGGACTCAGCCAACGCTATCACGTCCCGCGGCTACGACGTGGAAACCCAGATGCAGGAGACGAAGGTGTCGATGGTCGCGGTCAACCCGGCGACGCCGGCGGTGCTTGACCAGTACAACATCGACGTGGACCTCGATCTCACGTTCCCGCAAGACGAGAACGACGTCGGGACACAGAAGGACTTCGACGTCCGCGACAACTCGACGGTGAAATGAGGTGAGCTAGTATGTCAACAGGCAACGAAGTGATGCACGACGGCGTGATGAGTACCGGCGAGGACGCGAGGATCTTCCCGGACGTCGAAGCGTGTATCGACTGTGGCGGGTGTGTCGTCTCCTGTAAACGAACGTGGGACGTCCCACGGGACGAACAGCGAATCAGTATCGCGACGATGCTCGAAGGCCAGGAGGCCGCGTCGGGGCTCAACGCCAGCAGCGGCAAGGCGATGGAACAGGGTGAGTCACCCGGCGAGACCGCGGTGCCGATGCAGTGTTATCACTGCGAAAACGCGCCGTGTATCTCGGTGTGTCCGACCGACTCGCTCATCTCGAAGGAGAACGGCTTCGTCCGGGTCCGGGACGACCTCTGTATCGGGTGTCAGTACTGCCTCTCGGCGTGTCCCTTCGGCGCGCCGCAGTTCCCGAACGAGGACGAGGGCGTCGCGAACCTCGTCGGCAGCGGTGGCAACATGGACAAGTGTACCATGTGCGAGGAACGCCAGGACGTCGGCAAGGGGCCGGCCTGCGCCGAGGAGTGTGCCACTGACGCCATTCTGGTCGGGACGCCCGCCCAGATATCGGACGAACTGGACAACAGGGACAGCGGCACGTTCTTCAACGACGTGGCCATGGACATCATCTTTGGCGAGGACGCCAGTGAGTTCCAATGACTGACAGGGACGACCTTCCGGAGGTGAACGGGTATAGCCGCGTCTCGGTGCTCATCAGCACGGTCGTCGGCCTCGTGGTCGCGGGGCTGGCGCTGTTCTGGGCACAGGGATTCAGGATCGGCTACGAGTCGCTGTACCGGGTCAATCCAAGCGTCGAGGGCGGCGGTATCGGCTCGGACTGGGTGTTCGGCAACACCATCCCCGCGCTCGACTTCCTCATCGCGCTCATCCACGCGGCCGACGTCATCCTGGGTGCGTTCATCCTCGTGATGGTGTTCATCCACTGGGCGGCGTTCCAGCGGCTGGCCGACCAGATGCGTGAGCCGGGCGAGGACGTCAGCGAGGCCGTCGCGGCCGACGGTGGCTCGCCGAACAGTGGTGACAGACAGGGGGGTGACGGCGCATGAGCAATCTCGACCACGGGAAGTTCACGCGCGTGACGACCCTGTTCCACTCGCTGCTGGGGCTGGACGTGTTCCTGCTGTTTTTCACCGGCTACGCCATCATGTTCAACGACGAACTGTGGTGGATGCTCACGCTGATGGGCGGGGCCTCGGGTGTGACGGCGATCCACCGTATTACCGGCATCGGGCTGATTGCGCTCGTCGTTTTCTGGATCACGCTCCAGATTATCTCCTCGACCGGCCGGAGCAACTTCTCGAAGATCCTCCCCGCGAAGGATGACATCGACGCGTTCATCCAGGACATCCAGTTCGTGCTGGGCCGGGCCGACGAACGCCACCCGAGCGCGCGACAGTTCGCCGGCTACAAGGCCGACGAGGTCCCGCTGCTGTCCTACATCGGCAAGGGCGTCGTGTTCATCTTCTCCATCGAGCTGACCCTGCTTGCGATTTCGGGCCTGCTCATCTGGAGCAAGACCGGACTCGCCGCGATGTTCCAGACCAAGGCGGCCGCGATGGCCTTCGTCACGTTCCACGGCCTGCTGGGCGTCATCATGCTGATGGGAGTCATGTTCCACATCTTCGAGCACGGGATGCATCCCGCCTTCTACCCCGTCGAGACGAAGGCGTTCATTCCTCGAAGCATGGTGCCAGAACACCACGGCGACGACGAGGAGCCGGACACCACGGGCATCGAACGGCTCTCGCTGTCCCCGTCCTGGCGAACTGTCTCGACCATCTTCGGTGCGATGACCGTTATCGGCATCGTCTCGGTTCTCATCGGGAGCATCTTCGACGAGGGCTATCCGGTGCCGCGTGAGCTCGCAATCGGCGGCGGGCCGGCGAGCATCCTGTTGACTATCGGTATCAACCTCGGCATGATCGTCCTCGGTGTCGGGCTCGTGCTGTCGATGTACGGGAACGTCCTGCGCATCCGCTGGGAACAGCAGTTAGAGGAAGAGCGGGAACCGCCGGCCGCGGCCGACGGGGGCGAACCCCAGACTGACGGCGGCCAGCCGAACACTGACGACGCTGCGTCCGAGAACTGAATCGCCCGTGCGCCGTTTTTTGCCGTGCGACTACGCGATCAGTGCCTGTCCTTCGGGCGATAGCTCGACGTCGACGTCCTGCCGGGTCTGTTCCTGAATCTGATTCAGGTTCCGAGTCAGGACCTGGAGGATGTCTTTCGGTTCCGGGTAGACGAGCATGTTGCCGTCGCCGTCTTCCATGACCAGTTGTGTATCCGAGAGTGCAACCTGGTCACCCTCGATGCTGGCGACGATGACGTCCAGCGCCTCCGCGCCGCCGGGGTCGCCTTCCGTCACCTTCGTGATATAGAGCGCATCCAGTCCGATGAGGTCCTTGTACTCGCGGACCTGTTCGGCGCAGGCGACCATATCCTGTGTCACAGCCGTCTTTTCGGCGTTGCCGTGATCCCCCTCGTGGCAGTGTTTACAGATTCGGAGTTCGAGACGCATGCCCCTGTCTATGTGATTGGCTCTCATTATCGTTGTGGAGGGCGCGCTCAACCACTAGTGTTTACTGTACCGCTGTGAAATGGTATCATATGGCATCAGCGCTCAACGCGGTGTATCTGGCACTGGTCGTAGTCGTCGGCGTCGTCGGAACGCTTTTCGTCGCAAGTATCAGGTCCGCCGACGTGCGGTCCCGGTGGCTCGAACTGTCATCGATCGGGATCGTGGTACTGTTCCTGCTGTCCCTGGGCGTCCAGTTCCTCGCGTAACCGTACCCGATTGCCGGGAGACACTGCCGAAGCGATAGCCATCGTTGTGTCTCTGCCAAGCAAGATCCATCGACGGATGGCTCGAACTCTAGCTCAGTACCGGCAAATATAATCCAATCTACCCAAACTTATGAATATATTTTCCTTTATCTATTTTTCAGGCACTGAATTAGCGCTATATCTCGGAGACTCGTATATAAATACAGTATTTGGGTGTACTCCCCCGAAAGTCGGTGGGTTTAGCTACTACTTAGAACGTATCCAGTGATAGGAAACCGATAGTCGATATCCCTCGTTTAGAGTAACAGTAGTACATCCATTATTGAGATAGGGACCGCGTCAGGGGCGTGGTACTATATAGTACCACACGGTGTAAGATAGCGTTGGAACGTCGTTCACTCATGATGAATGATACGTATAGTGGCTATTTATCAAACAAAACCTAGAACCGGCATCTATGAGATGAAAGCCGGAACTCGTGTCTACTCGTTCGTGTCGCGGGACCGAAACACATGCTCGAAACGCCTTCCAGACATACTTCCAGTACCCTCCTGACTAGTCTGTGCTGTTCTGCAATCACTGGCCAAGGACGGTGCTATTGTCGAAATACGCTGTTTAATTACCGCTGTCACAATACTGTACTACCGTTCACCTTTTCTGAACACTGCTGTTACGAATAGGTAACGTTCAGCTCGATGACGTTGGCGACTTCCAGTACCTTCTGTGGGAGTTCCTCGCGGAACCGATCGCCACGGAACCGATTTGTCGGTCCCGAAACGCTAATCGCACCGATGATTTCGTTATCGTGGTTGAGCACTGGGGCAGCGACACAGCGGAGCCCTTCGAGACGCTCTTCGTCGTCGAAAGCGACGCCGCGGTCCCGGACGTCCGCTAGCTCTTGCTCCAGTTCCGCTCTACTACTGATCGACTTGCTGGCCTCCCCGCCGAGTCCGTGGCGGTCGACGATCGCATCGACCCGTTCGGTCGACATATGTGCGAGGATCGCTTTTCCCAGCGCTGTCGTATGAAGCGGAACGCGTGTTCCGACGTGGGCCTTGACCTGGACAGCTTTGTCTCCCCGAGCACGGTACAGGTACGACCCGCGGCCGTGTTCTTCGACGAGAATATTCGCGAGTTCGCCGGTTTCTGCGGCCAACCGATCGACCTCTGGCTTCGCGATCCCGAACAGTTTCTCCCGGTGGCGGGCGTATGCCCCCAGCTCCAGAAACCGGAGCCCTACCTCGTACACACCGTCCCTGTTGACAACGTACTCCTCCTGTTCCAGCGTGCTCAGATAGTTGTGAACCGTGCTCTTCGGGATGTCGAGATGCTGGGCCAGTTCGGTGACACCGGCCCCGTCGAGGTCTTTCAGTGCGTCAAGCACCTCGAACGTCGTCTCGGCGGATTTGACTGGGTTTTGAGCGGTCTTTGCCATACCCGATCATGGTACGCCCTCGTATTAAACAGTTGTTCAAACATCTGGGACAGAGCGGTGACCTCGATGCCACACCGGTTTCTGTCACGACATATCGATGGCATATCACCGCACACAGACACGTACGTTCCGGCCGATTGTCGCAAGTAGAGATACCCATAGAGCGTGTAGGCAACCGACGGGTGACAAAACTCTGTTGGGACAAATCCTCACAGCAGACCGACACACAGGCACGCAATCGGAACCAGTCGAGGGCCGAGTGGGGTATCACGCTGTGAAACCCCATGCGAAGGGGTTCCCAGAGAGACCGCGGCCCCGCTCCCGGTTCACTAGCCGCTCAGACGACCGTGACGGGATTTTTCAGCGTTCCGATAGACTCGATGTCGATGGTGACTTCGTCCCCTTCCTGCAGCGTAAAGTCGTCGTCGGGAACGAGCGAGGTCCCGGTAAGTAGCACCGATAGTTCGGGGACCGCGTTGTGTGCGGTGTAGTACGAGACGAGTTCCTCGCAGGTGCGTTTCATCTCGCTGGTGTTGGTCTCCCCGTGGTAGACACGCTCACCGTCGCGGTGGATCGACATCGAGAGCGCCAGCGAGTGTGGGTCTTCGATGTCCGTGACGACGGCCGGGCCGACCGAACAACAACGGTCGTACACCTTGGCCTGAGGGAGGTACAGCGGGTTCTCCCCCTCGATAGACCGACTGCTCATGTCGTTGCCGACAGTGTACCCGACGATTTCTCCCTCGTAGAGAACGATCGCAAGCTCGGGCTCGGGCACGTCCCAGTCCGAGTCGGCCCGGATACCGACTGCTTCGTTGGGGCCGACAGTCCGATTGGGCGTCGACTTGAAGAAGATCTCCGGTCGCTCCGCGTCGTGCACGTACAGATACATCTCCGGCGTGTCGCTTTCCTCTGTCCGCGCTTCTTCACTGATCTGGTACGTAACGCCGGCGGCCCAGACTTCGTCGGCAGTGACGGGGTCGGTAGCATCGGCTTCGAGTCGCCGCTCGGACACCGCTTCAGCGGCATCGAGATGGCGGGCACTGAGTTCGTCCGGTGCAGTCTCCGCAATCGAGGCCGACTTGAGGAGGTCACGGAACGTGCGGAGTTGCGGTTTGACGCTGGTCAAATCGTACACACCGTCCCCAGTTTCGACCGCTAACCGCTGTGAGTTCCCGTCGCGTAGCTGGTAGTACCTCATACAGAGTAGCAAACTGCAACAATACATCAATCTTGCGCTGCCAACGGCTTATTTTCTGCCTGTCGCAAGGGGACACAGACACTAGCTGTGGAGGGCATCAGTTGGAGAGCATCAGTTACCGGCGGTAGACATATAGTCGGTACAAACGGCACTTTTCACAGAGATACACAAGAAACTCCCTTCCGTCGGTCGGTAATCCATTTCCCATCAGGCGAACTGCCGTTCAGTAATACGGAACATCACGGATGACAGACGTACATACGTTATTCTGGTGTCCCAGTGAGTCTGTCGTGAGAGATGGACCTCTATCGAGCCACAGATCACGTCCGAAGTTGGACTTGAGTTCCCTAAGTACCACGTAATCTTCTAATTACGCTCATTCTCTTGCCGAATAGCACATATATAGGACGTACTTATCAATATCTAACTTCATATGCCCTAATATAGGCCTATCTGTGTAACTCCTCACTTAGGTGCCTGAAATATGCGGACGGTGTCCCGCTTCCCATCCATCGAATCCACTTCAGTAAGTCCACAGTCTGTGAACACCGCGTTCCAGTCCCGATAGTACAGCGGGACGTTGTCGTCGACGTAGTTTACTTCACCCGGGTCGCCGCCCTCGTTCTCGACGGTGATCAGCAGGTCATCGACGATACGCGCCAACTCCTCGAACGCCCAGTCCACGTCCGGGTGGAGGTGCTGCAGCGTCTCGACGGAGAAGACGACGTCGTACGCGTCGTCCGCGACATCCGTGACGAACTCCTCGATAGCCATCGCGTGGAACGAACCGGTGGCCGCAAGGTCGGGGTACGTCTCGGCGAGGACATCTAACGCGTCGGCGTTGATGTCGACCCCGGTCAGATCCGAGTAGCCAGCGTCAGACAGTGCAGCGAGGTGCCGCCCGGAGCTACACCCGACCTCCAGAATAGCCGCGTCCTGCTCGACGTGCTCCGCAAGTATCGACTGCACTAGCTCACTCGTCTCGTCCGCTCCATAGTAGGCATAATACGCGGGGGAGTATTCGCCGGACCGGTCGGCCCACTCCTCGCGGATGTCGGTAGAGTCCACGGTCAAGTCGGGAGGGGAAGACGGAAAGTTCTGCCGGCTCGGTCGCAGCGGCGGTGGTTCGACCGAAAGACGCAACAGCCACCCAGCCGACCGGTATGCCATGGTCTGGACAGTGATGCCGGACTTCGAGGGGTACGACGAGGCCCGCGATCAGTTCAGCTGGGACCTCCCGGCGTCGTACAATCCGGCGGTCGATTTTCTGCAAAAACACGACGACCCCGACAGGGTGGCGCTCGAACAGGCATACCCCGACGGGCGGCGCGAGCAGTACACGTTCCGCGAACTGGACGAGCTATCGGACAGGCTCGCCGCGGGGCTGGCCGGGCTCGGTGTCGAGGCCGGCGACCGGGTCGGCGTCGTCGTGCCACAGAAGCCACAGAACCCGATCACACACCTGGCGAACTGGAAGCTCGGAGCCGTCTCGGTTCCGCTGACGGTCCTGTTCGGGACGGACGCACTCCGGTATCGGCTGGACGACGCCGGCGCGACCGCCGCGGTTATCGACCCCGCCGTGCGCGACGATATCGATGCAGTCCGGGACGACTGTCCGGCGCTGGAACACGTCGTCGAGATCGAAACCGACGCACCGGCGAGCGATGTCCACGCCTTCGAGGATGTGCTCGCCGCGCCGGAACACACCGATATCGAACCCTACGAGTCCACGCCGGACACCGATACGGCGATACTGTACACGAGCGGGTCGACGGGGCCGCCGAAAGGCGTCCGTCACGCACACGCGCTCTGGCTCGGGCGAGCCGCAGCCGCGTACAACTTCTTCGATCAAGGGCTGGGACCGGACGCGACGGTCTGGACGCCCGCGGACTGGGCCTGGGGCGCGGCGCTCGGGGGGACGCTCTTCGCGACGTGGCACCACGGCGGAACCATCGTCGGCTACCCCGCCTCGGGGTTCGATGCCGAGGAGGCGTTCAGCCTGCTTTCTGAGTTCGGCGTTACCCGGTCGTTCATGCCGGCTACCGCCCTCCGAATGCTGATGGACGTCGAGAACCCGACGGCGGCGTACGACCTGGCCATCGAGACGTTCGCCGTCGGTGGCGAGTCGCTGACGCCCGAAATCGTCGACTGGGTGGCGGAGACGTTCGACTCCGTCACCATCAACGAGTTCTACGGCCAGACGGAGCTGAACCTCGTCGTCGCCAACAACTCGAACTGGTTCGACACCCAGCCCGGCAGCATGGGTAAGCCGCTGCCAGGATACGATTTGACGATTCTGGACCCCGACGCCGCCGACCGCGGCGTTGCTGAGCCGCTCTCGACCGGCGTACTCGGCGAGATAGCGCTGCGACCCCACGACCGTTCGGTGTTCTTCGACGAGTACTGGAACATGCCAGACAAAACCGCAGCCAAGGAGGTCGAGGGCTGGTTCGTCACCGGTGACCTGGCCCGACGGGACGACGACGGCTACGTCTGGTTCAAATCGCGCAAGGACGACGTCATCATCACCAGCGGCTACCGCGTCGGCCCGATGGAGGTCGAGAGCGCGATTCTCGAACACTCCGACGTGGTCCAGGCGGGCGTCATCGGCGTGCCCGACGACACGCGCGGCGAGATCATCAAGGCCTACGTCGAGGCAGCCGAGGACGCGCCGAACCACGATACGCTCCGGACAGAAATCCGGTCCGTCGTCAGAGAGGGCCTCGCCGAGTACGAGTACCCTCGCGAGATCGAGTTCGCCGATACGTTGCCACAGACGACCAGCGGGAAGATCCGGCGGAAGGAACTGCAGGAGTGGAACGCCGACGACAGTGCTGCCGGCGGGCCACCGTAGTCTCCAGTGTGGCTCTCGGTAGTCATAGAGCGTCCGAAACCAGTTGTGTATGATGGATACTGTCGACTTCAAAAGGTAAGTTGGGAGCCGATATGCAAAGTTGTGGTGTGAAAAGACCATAATCGATAGAAAATAGAGATTCCAGTCCTATCTGCTGTTTTTGGTGTTTACATTCTAAATATACAGAGCTAAATCTGAAGGACATATCTAAGACACCCCTTCATTGGTGTCCCTCTGTAGTGTGTTGGTCAATCATAAGCCGGGAGCGTGGTCCAGCGGATGGTGGACCGCGGTCGTCAACCTCCGTTGACCGGCACCCGAGCGACGTACAGATTGCGTCGATAGCTTTCGGAAAACGACTGCAATACGGCTGCTCGGGGAAATTAAACGCAGGTATGAATGGAACGGACAGCCAGGATGGCCCGGCGTTCGGACGCGGGTAATCCCGTTTGCCTCCTCCACCCCGCGACCCCACGAGCGACGGGTGTTCGATGGTCCGCTGCTCACTTCCGTGCCTGGCGGAGTGCCATCGTTTAACCACATGGGCGCACCCCTGCAGGTGCGACCACGCGGACCGCCGTCCCCGTGGGACGAGGCTTCCACGTTAGCTTACGGGGTCCACGTCCGTCAGACCGGACGCCCCCGGTGTTCGGTCCCCGCTCAAGACCACAGTGCGGGCGAGGAGGGGGGCCTAGCCCCCCGACCTAGTCCATCTGAAACTCCGCCGCCGCCCCATAAGGGCCTTTCGGATGCGCCCACAGACCGCTGGACGACGCGCCGGTGGGCAGACCGGCCTACAGCAGGTCCAGCGCCCGGGCGAACCATGTCCCACCGAGCGGGATGAGCGCACCTGCGAGGACGACACCCCAGCGGTGGTACTCCATCAGTGTCGACTCAGTCAGTCCCAGCACGAGGCTCTCGGGAACGGTGACTGCCCAGAGGACGCTGAGGGCGACGATGAACACGCCCATGCCGATGCTGGCCCCCGCCGCGACACTCGGGTCCGACCGACCCTCGCGGCCGGCCGCCAGCACGATGATACAGACGAGCGCGAATACGCCCGGTAGCAGCGGGGATAGCGCCCCTGAACTGTAGTACGCCCCCACGGCACTGGTCGTCTCGACGAGGCCGTACGGGACCGCAAGTGCAAGGAGATACAGAACGCAACCGACGATGCCGACAGCCGGAGCGAGCCGTAAGTCGTCCATACCGTTGCTCGGTCCGGCGGCGTCATAACAGCGACGTTCGAGCGAAACGAGGAAATGTCGCCTCTCCGTAACCGTGGCTATGGGACTGGGTTCCACCGCGAAAAAGATACAGAAGGTCGCCGACATCGCCGAGGACCTCTACAAGAAGGTCAACGAGCTGAAGTCGCAGCTGGAGGACCTGCGCAGCACCGTCGACGAGACGAACACCCGCGTCGACGGGATGGAACAGGAACTGGCCGAACAGCGCGCACTCATCGAGGCACTCGCCGAAGAACGAGGCGTCGACACGGAGGCTGTCGTGGCCGAGGTCGCTGCTGACACCGACTCCGACACGGCTGAAGCGGTTTCGGAGTAATCCCGTGACTGCGGTCCCATGGCGCGGCGGAACCGGTTGGTTTAAACCATAACGTCATCATACCATTGTACGTAGGGCGCTTAGCTCAGCTTGGACAGAGTGCTTGGCTTCGGACCAAACCGTCGGGGGTTCAAATCCCTCAGCGCCCGTGATTTCTGCGCGAACGACAGTGAGCGGTGAGGAGCGTCGGCTGCGGGATTTGAACCACGCGAGACGAGCGAGAGCGAGTCTCGCAGTCGGGTGCAAATCCCGCAGCGCCCGTAACGGATTTTCGAGGGGCAAATCGACAGACTGCGAAGGATCGGTATTGCTCTTAAGTGCAATGTTGTTGCTTTCGTTCGATAACCAAACGGTTCGGAACGGAGCTTGTGCCTTCTGGTGGATTTCCTCCATCTCCACTGCGCGCCGCTGAGAAACTCACTCAGGCGTTTAGCGGGTGTCAAACGAGTTGATCACGTCGGTCGTCGAGTAAGTCTCGACCAGATTCTGGTCGTTAAAGTCGGAATCATCGCTCCAGATGGCTGCATCGTTGGCAATCGCACACGCCAGATAGAGAACATCGTCCGGGTCGGTGTCACCGATTGCTTCCTTTGCCTGTTCGATAGCTTGGTAGAAGTCGTCACCAGGAACAACTTCGATGTACTGGAACAGGAGGTCGATGAATTGTGTCACTCGGTCCGGCTCCATCCCGGATTTCTTCACGATTAGCTCCTCGTAGTTCTCGATTTCTTCGTGGACGAAGGCGGGTGTCAGGAGGTCGGGTTCGAGTGTGACGATGAGCTCACGCGTTTTTGAGTCAGCGATGAGTGCAGAGATGACGACGTTGGCGTCAATGACCAGCTTCATTTGTCGTCTCTACGCCGATTCCTCGTCAACGCGCTTACGTCCGCTCTCGTTTATTTTGTCGGCGATTTCCTGTACGTCGCTCTCGGTGAGATCGCTCTCACTGGTGAGTTCGTCCATCACTTCGAGCGCCTCGATTTTTTCTACTATGGCCTGTCGCGTGACTTCGCTCCAGTTGATTTCCGGGTGGCTCTCCATTCGCTCCTTGAGGTCGTTGTCCACATTGACGGTGATACTAGGCATACAGAAACCTATGGGTTCACAGATTACTGTATTTTTCGGTGTATCTAAGAGCGCTCGAATTCGGTTGCCTCACGCCTATCAAGGGGATTCGCTCGCCCCACGAACGAGCGCCCTCAGCGCCCGTGATTTCTGTGCGAACGACAGTGAGCGGTGAGGAGCGTCGGCTGCGGGATTTGAACCACGCGAGACGAGCGAGAGCGAGTCTCGCAGTCGGGTGAAAATCCCGCAACGCCCATCGCAGATCTTCTCCACCCAAACCGTCCGACAGCGGCGGCTTAGTTCTGCCAGTGAACGGAATGGACTTACTGTCCCGAGGTGACGGAGGCCGCGACCGAAGCACGAGTATGGCGATACCGACACGGTAGCCAGATACCCCGGCCATTTACAGCCAAAATACGCTACTGTGCGGTTCAGTCGTCGGCCGGCTCCACGACGCCGTCGAGTCCGGTCATCTCCAGCCCGCCACCGATGGTCCGGTTCGGGTACGGCATATTGATGTCCTCGGCATCGAAGCGTTGCTTGACTGCCTTGACGTATTCAGCGCGCGTCTTGACGAAGTCGGACCGACTCGGGTTCTTGATCCAGATACGGGACTGCAGTCCGACGGAGGAGTCACCGAGTTCAACGAGGCGAACCGATGGCTCGGGGTCGTCCATAATCTCCGGGTGTGCCCTGGCCTCGTCGAGAATGATTTCAGTCGCCTCGTCGATGTCGTCGTCGTAGTCGATACCGAACACGAACTTCAGTCGGAGTTGCTCCTTGGCGACGGGGTTCTTGATGACGCCATCGGTCAGATTCGAGTTCGGCACGGTCAGCAGCTCGTTGTCGAAGGTCCGGACGCGGGTAACACGGAGACTAATGTCCTCGACGACGCCGGAGTTGCCGTCCCACTCGATCCAGTCGCCGATCCGGAACGGCTTGTCGGTGTAGATGAACACGCCGGCGACGAAGTTCTGGATGACGTCCTGCATCGCGAAGCCGATGGCAAGCGTCGCCGCGGCGGCGATGGTTGCCAGCGACTGCAGGAAGTTCCCGTAGTCGGCCATCCCGAAGGCGACGGAGATGGCGACGAACACGACACCGATGCTGACGACCTTCTTCAGCGGCCGCCGTGCGTGGGTATCGAGGTCCCGTGACTTGAGCGAGCGGTCGACGATGGGGAGCACTATCGCCTTCCCCAATGCGTAGACGAGGACGAAGGCGACGACGAAGACCACTGCCGAGGCGATGGACCCGGCCGCCGGTACGCCGAAGCCATTGAGTAGGTCGGTGAGCGGTTGGACCTGCATCATTTCTCGAACACCGCGGTGTGGCCCCGCACTTGAATCACCTCAGCGTTGACCATCTCGGCCAGGTCGTCAGCGAGTTCCTCGGCCGTTGTGCCGCCCCGGGACGACCGGAGGAACTTGACCTTCACGAGGTCCGTGTTTTCCAGTTGGTCGTCGAGTTCGTCCGCTACGGATTCGATGCCGTGTTTGCCAACGCGGAGCGTCGCGTCGAGGTCGTGTATCCGCGACTGTCGAGAAGAGTCACTCATGTACACCGTTTAGCGAAGACAGCCCCTTAAAACCAGCAGTCGTAAAGAATCCTCAGTCGTACGGATAGCGGGACTGTGCCCCACAGTCACACGTAATGACGACGTGGCCGGACTGGGTCCGGGATCGGGCGTTGTGTCCGTGCAGCAGGTACGTGTCGCAGGCGTCACACGTCGACCGCTCGAACGACCGCGGCAGGCGCAGGCGGTGGCGTTCGGCGACCCGACGAGCCCGGCGGACGTACGACCGGGCGCGCTCCTCGTTGCCGGCCTGGACGGCCTCGCGAGCGAGTGACTGGAGGCGCTCGATCCGCTCGCGGGCGATGGTCGCCTCGTCCGTCATTGCCGGTACTGTGTCGGCGGCGGGAAAATGCCTTCCGAACGAGCTAGCAATTGTCGACGCACGGTTTGGTAGCTTTGTGAACAGCCAGAAAGCCCCGAGACGCTGGGCTACTGCGACTCTCACGGCTCGCTTCGCTCGCCGTTCGAGTGGTCGCGGCGCGGAGCGCCGCGCACTCGCTGCGCGCTTCTTCGCTCCCTACCGTCGCTCATGCAGTGCTTGCTTCGTCTCGAACGCCCAGCGTCTCGCCCCTTTCAGTCCCACCTGTGACTGTTCGACCAGCCGACACGGGTGGGACTGAAAGGGGCCGCGCTATCGACGAACCCCGGTGAAGCAAGCACTGGACTGAGTGAACGGAGTGAGCGAGGGAAGCGCACAGCGAGCCGCGGGAGTCGATAGCGCGGGGGCTTTCTGGCTGTTCTGAACGTTTGTTTGGTAAGTAAACGCTTCTAATCACAGCCCCACAGGTGAAGTCGATAGGATTTTCGGCCCGGCCGGAGAGCCCCGAGACGTGCGCGTCCTGAACTATCTCGAACTGGCCGACCGCCTCGACCGGTCGGGCATCGGCACCGCCGTTGACCACCAGCGGGCGGCGCTGTCCGAGACCGACATCGAGGTGGAGACGACGCCCTGGCAGGAGGGCCATCCGGCGTGGGCACTGGGTGGCAATATCGCCTTCAACGACCCGGTGTTCCGCGAGTTCGACATCGCCCACTGCAACATGATCGGACCCGGATCCGTCGCCGTGGCGCAGCACGCGGCGCAGGCGGACATCCCGCTCGTCCTGCACGCTCACGTCACCCGCGAGGACTTCCGGGACAGTTTCCGCGGGTCGAACCTGGTCGCGCCGGCGCTGGGCCGCTATTTGAAGTGGTTCTACTCCCAGGCCGACCTCGTGCTCTGTCCCTCCGAATACACGAAGAACATACTCGAATCCTATCCCGTCGACGCGCCCATACGGCCGATGTCGAACGGCGTCGACATCGACGCGCTGGCGGGCTACGAGGACCTGCGCGAGGACTACCGGCGGCGCTACGACCTCGGCGGGATGGTCGTCTTCGCTGTCGGCAACGTCTTCGAACGCAAGGGGCTGACGACGTTCTGTGAACTCGCCCAAGAGACGGAGCACGACTTCGCGTGGTTTGGCCCCTACGACGCCGGGCCACAGGCCTCCAGGACCGTCTCGCGGTGGGTGAACGACCCGCCCGAGAACGTGACCTTTACCGGGTGGATCGAGGACATCCGCGGCGCATTCGGGGCCGGCGACGTGTACCTGTTCCCGACGAAGGCCGAGAACCAGGGCATCGCCGTGCTGGAGGCGATGGCCTGCGGGAAGGCGGTCGTCCTCTCGGACATCCCGGTGTTCCGGGAGTACTACGAGGACGGCCACGACTGTCTCATCTGTGCGGACGAATCGGAGTTCCGCGAAGCGCTGGAGCGTCTCGCCGAGAACCCCGACCTGCGGGAGCGACTGGGCGAGAACGCCAAAGAGACGGCCAGAGAGCACAGTCTGGACCGGGTCGGCCGGCGGCTGGTCGAGACGTACGAAGAACTGGCCTGAGCGGCGTTCGAAGCCGACGATTGTTACGCCGAGAGCGGTTCGCTGTCGACAGACATCGTCGGCGAGCGCCGCCAGACGACCGCGACCAGCGCCGCGCCGACCAGCACCAGCCCGCCTGCGACGCCGAACGCCAACAGGAAGTCGTAGCCGCCGAGCCAGCCGCCGAGTATCGACCCGCCGCCGCTCGCCAGCCCGGAGATCGCGGTGTACAGCCCGAGCGCCTCGCCGCGAATCGCCGGCGGCGCGAGCTGGGTGACGACGCTGGCCGCGGTGACGGCGATGACGGCCCAGGCGACGCCGATGAGGACGAACACGATGCCGTTGACCGCTGTGCCGACGAGCGTGACCGGGAGGAGCAGTCCCACGACGGCAACGGCCGGATGGAGCGCCGCGCGGGCGAGCAGGCCCCCGACCTGGAGCCCGCTCGGGCTGTAGCGTTCGGCGAGTCCACCGGCGCGGTCGTACCACAGCGCCGAGCCGACGCTGGAGACGAGATACAGCGCGAAGACGAGTCCCGATTCGTAGCCGAGCGTCCGGGAGAGATACAGCGGTAACGGCCCCCAGAACACGCCGAAACCGACGAAGAAGGCGACGACGGCCCCGAAGTAGATGGTCAGCGAGGGGGAGAACCGGGCCGCGACTTCTCGGGGGTGTATCGACCGCGTGAGCCAGTACAGCCGCCCCTGACCGACCGGGAACGTCGCACTCCGGACCGGGAGCCGACGCGACCGGGCGATGGCCCGCGCCACCCGACTGGGCCGCGGCCGGTCGAGTTCATCGGGGTCGGACGGCAGCCACTTCGCCCCGAGAAACGCCGACAGACCGACGGCAGCCGCACACAACCACAGGAGCGACTGCTGAGCGGGGATCTCCCCAAGCGGTCCCGAGAGCAGCGTCGTCCACACGAGGCCGAGGACTAACCCGCCGGCCCACCCCCAGCCCTGGTAGCGGTTCAGGACAGCGAACCGCGCCGGCCAATCTCGCTCGACAGTTCCGGCGGTGACAAGCAGCGTCAGCACCGGCGCTGCCGCGCCGGCCGCGAACCACAGCAGGCCGTTGCCGACGATGACCAGCCACGGCTGTTCGGTGAGCGAGACGAGCAACAACGCGGAAGTCGCCAGCCCCAGTGCGAGGAGGACGAGCGACCGCCGCTTCCCCGTTTTGTCAGCGACGCGTCCGAAGATGAGTGCGCCCGGCGCACCCGCGGCGGCGGCCACCCCGGCGAGGACGCCCAGCATGAACGTCTCGCCGCCGATGGCGACGAAATACAGTGGAACGAGCAACGAGCCCGCGCCAAACGCGACCGATGCGATTGCCCAGGCGTACAGCCAGCCGTCCCGATCCATTACCCCAACTGTGCCACGGTCCCCCAAAAGAACTCTGGCACCCGCCAGCGAGTGACAACTGTCTGACTTATGGCGTGCCAATGGCAACGGTTTAAGGCCTGGTCCTGCTACGCCGCGGCGATGACACTGCCGCACGTCGCGACGTTCACCGACACGTACTTGCCGACCGTCAATGGGGTGACCTACACGGTCCAGACGTGGCGGGACCGCTGGCGCGACCGCGGCGGTCGCATGGGCGTGGTCTATCCGAAGAGCAATCACGACCCGTCCGAGAACGAGTATCCGGTCCGGAGCCTTCCGTTCCCCTTCTACGAGGGGTTTCGCCTGGGCATGCCACAGATACCGAAGGGCGTCCGGGACGCCGAACTGGTCCACGCCCACACTCCGTTCAGCCTCGGGATGGCGGGCCAGCGACTCGCGGGCAAACTCGATATCCCGTTCGTCGCGTCGTATCACACGCCGACGAGCGAGTACGCCGAGTACGTCTCCTTCAACGGCGCTGTCGAGTCAGCGGTCCGCTCCAGCGCCGAGAGCTACGAACGCTGGTTCCTGGGCCGAGCCGACACCGTGATCGCGCCAAGCGAGCGCGCGGCGACTCACCTCCGAGAGGCTATCGGCCTCGATACGACGGTGACGGTCGTTCCGAACGGCGTCGACACGACCGTGTTCGAACCGGTCGACACGGCCGACTTCCGGGACCGCTACGACCTCCCCGATAGCCCTATCGTCGGCTACACCGGCCGCCACGGCTACGAGAAGTGCTTGGAAGACATCATCACGGCCTGCGAGGGGTTGGACGTGACTGTCGTGTTCGGCGGTGACGGCCCGGCCCGTGAATCACTCGAAGCGACGGCCGAACACAGCGACGTCGACGTGCGCTTTCTCGGCTTTCTGGACCGGACGGAACTCCCCGAACTGTACACTACCCTAGACGTGTTCGCGTTCCCCAGTCCCGTCGAGACGCAGGGTCTGGTCGCCCTTGAGGCCAACTGCTGTGGCACGCCGGTTGCGGGCGTCGACGCCGGCGCGCTCAGCGACACCATCGAGGACGGCGAGACCGGCTACTCCTACGACGAGGGCGACATCGACGGCTTCCGACGGGCTATCGAGCGCGTGCTGGACGATCAGGAACGGCTTCGGGAGCGCTGTCTTGCCCGGCGAGGCGTGATCAGCGTCGAGCACGCCATCGACAAACTGGCCGACGTGTACGACAGCGTGCTGTAGCGCTTGCCGGCCCAACTCAGGCCCGCGAGTGCGACCAGCCGATACCGAAGGCCAGCCCGTTCAGCGTCCCCAGCGCCAGGCCGAGATAGAAATCACCCAGCGAGACGGCCAGTATCAGGCCGGCCCCGATTCCCAGTGCCAGCCCCTTCAGGACTGTCGGCCAGTGGAGCCAGCTGAGTCGCCCCTCGGCGTCGTCGCTCATACGCTCTCTCGGGCCGCCGGCGAGTAAACTGTACCCCTTCGTCACGATTGCCCGCGCCGGTCGAGGGCGGACTGTCGCTCCGCCAGTGCAGCGATACGGTCGTCGGCGTCTGGATGCGACCCGGGCAGGACTCGTTCGGTGATGCTGTGCCACCGGTGGGCGAGCCGTTCGGCCCGTCCGTTCGGTGCGGTCTGCTCATCGGCCGTAATGGCGTGTGGAACCACACAGAGCTCTCGGACGCCGGTCTCGGCGGTCCGGATGTCCGTGTCCGGGCGCTGGTCGTCTGTCAGCGTCTCCAGCGCGCTGGCGAGCGCCGCCGGGGAGCCACAGATGGCGACACCGCCCGCGTCCGCGGCGTACTCCCGAATCCGCGAGAGGAGTCGGTAGCAGGCCGTGCTGGCGAGATACAGCGTCGCCGTGACCGGTATCGCGATGACAGCGAAGAGCAACATCACGAGGTGGATGTTCCCGCCAGCGACCCACGTCCCGTCCTCGTCGTCGCCGCCGAGGAACCAGTGGCAAAGCACCGAATACTGCAGTGTTCTCCCGAGCGTGCGAGTGAACAGCGCGCAGACAGTCGGGAGGAACGCGGCCGCAGTCATGACGAACGCGTCGCCGTTCTTCAGATGGGCCAGTTCGTGAGCGATGACGGCGTCGAGTTCCGCGTCGTCGAGGTGGTCGACGAGCGCCGTGGTCACGAACAGCGTCTGCTCGCCGGGCCGGCTGGCGACGTAGCTGTTGGGCGTTTCGGAGTCGATGACTGTCACGTCCGGTGTGGCCATATCCGCCGTCTGTGCAAGCCGAGCCACCCGTTCTCGGAGGCGGTCGGCGGTTTCGCTGCGCCGTATCTTCGCCCGCATCGCGTCGACGGACTCGGGCTCAGACGCCGGGGACTCGGTCGCAGTTGTTCCGGAATCCCGGAGCGTCATCCGGTAGCCGTAGATGGACTGGACGGCGAGGACGAGCGGCGTCCCGACGAGGACGACGGGCCACAGCGGCACGATGTCGAACCCCATCGTCCAGAACAGCGTCCCGGTATCGTAGCCGACCAGCGGCAGGAGACCGAACGCGACGTGGCCCAGCACGTACGCGACGGCGACAGCCACGGCGTCGAAGGCGACGAGCACCACTACGAGCGCGAGGAGGCGTGCGCGGAGGGACCACGTAGTGGACGGAAGGGGAGCCATAATTGTTCGTTCGTTATGACGAACAAAAAGCGTACGGGGCTGCTCGGATTCGGCCTCAGGCCAGTGCGCTGCCGGCCCGGATAATCTCTCGTTCGACGACCACCTTTTTCTGCGTCGGGTTCGCGTCGCCGCAACGCGGCTCGCGAACCGCTCCTTGAAAAACGTGGGCGAAAAAGCGCTCGTTCGCTCCTCGCTCACTCGCGTGCCTATGCTAGTGCACTGCCGGCCCGGATAATATCTCGTTCGCCAAACGCCGGTCCGACCAGTTGCAGCCCCACAGGTAGCCCGTCTCCGGTCTCGCCGGCCGGAACCGAGATAGCCGGAAGGTTCGCGAGGTTCACCGGGGTCGTGTTGGCGTCGGCCAGATACATTGTGAGCGGGTCGTCCAAACTCTCGCCGCGTTTCATCGGTGGGACAGGCATCGTTGGCGACGCGAGCACGTCGGCGTCCTCAAGCGCCTCGTCGAAGTCCTGCTTGACCCAGGCGCGGGCGTCCTGTGCCTTCTTGTAGTACTTGTCGTGATAGCCCGCCGAGAGGGCGTACGTTCCGAGCAGAATTCGGCGCTTGACCTCTTCACCGAAGCCCTCTTCGCGAGCATTTGCGAAGGATTCGTTCCAGTTGCCGTCGTAGCCGCCCGATTGCCCGTATCGGACGCCGTCGAACCGCGCGAGATTCGAGGAGGCTTCCGACATGGCGATGACGTAGTACGCCTCGACGGCGTGTTCGACCGAGGGGAGGTCGACCTCGTGGTAGCTCGCGCCCTGGGCTTCGAGGTCGTCCATCGCGTCCCAGAACGTCTCGACGACTTCCTCGTCGGCCCCGTCCAGCAGTTCCGTCGGAACGCCGATAGAGAGCCCGTCGATGTCGCCGTCGGCGGCCGCCGCGTAGGAGCCGTCGCTCTCGGGCGCTTCCTGCGTCGTCGCGTCGTGTTCGTCCGGTCCGGCGATGACGTCCAACAGTTCCGCGGCGTCCTCCACGGACGGCGCGATGGGCCCGATCTGTTCGAGGCTGTTGGCGTAGGCGACGAGGCCGTACCGGGAGACCAGCCCGTAGGTGGGCTTGATGCCGACGACACCGCAGAAGGCGGCCGGACAGCGGATGGAGCCACCGGTGTCACTGCCGAGTGCGAGGTCAGCATCGCCAGCAGCGACGACGGCGGCCGAGCCACCGGAGGAACCGCCCGGCACGCGGCCCTCGGCGACGGGGTTCTCGACGGGGCCGTATGCGGACGTTTCGGTGGTCGTCCCCATCCCGAACTCGTCCATGTTCGTCTTGCCGGGGATGGTCGCGCCGGCGTCTTTCAGCCGCTCGACGACCGTCGCGTCGTACGGCGGGACGTAGTCGGAAAGCATCGCCGAGCCACAGGTCGTCCGGACGCCCTCGGTAGAGATGTTGTCCTTGACCGCGACGGTCTTGTCCGCCAGCGGGCCGTCGTCCGCGCCCTCGATGGTCTCGTCGGTGACGTAGCCGTTGTACGCCGTCATCTACGACACCTTCGGCCCTTTGAACTGCCCTTCTTCGGTATCACTGGCGTTCCGGAGCGCGTCCTCCTGCGAGAGGCTCTCGCGTGTCTCGTCGGGGCGCATCACGTTCGAGAGGTCGGCCTCCCGTTCTGTCTCTGGGACGTCGTCGAGCGCTTCGAACGCGTCGAGGATGTCGCCAAACTGCTCGGTGAACCGCTCGATCTCGTCGTCTGCGAGGTCGACACGGGCGAGGTCGGCGACGTGCCGGACCTCCTCGGGATCGACGGCGGGGTCGCTCATGTCGGGCCGGAGTGCTGGATGCGCGGTAAGCGTTTCGAAACACCGGGCAGATATATAGCATAGTTAATAATTGTGGAAGCGAATACACAAGAATTGCCAACTCTTGTTTCCCCTTCGGAAAATTGGACTTCTGAAACGGACAAAAGTTTTAAGTCGCCGTAGATACAACAATAGGCTACAACACGTTTTTCGGGTACGATACCCGGTTGTCCCACCCCCAACAAATGACCGATACCAGCATCCGCCGATACTCGAACGAGCGCGAGACGGAGACAGAGCAGACGGACGAAGAGGAGTCGGAGACGCTCGTCTGTCCGGAGTGTAACGGGTCGTTACTGTCCGACAGCGAGCGCGGTGAAACGGTGTGTGAGGACTGTGGGCTGGTCGTCGAGGAGGACGAGATCGACCCCGGTCCCGAGTGGCGCGCGTTCGATTCGAAGGAGAAAGACGAGAAATCCCGTGTCGGTGCGCCGACGACGAACATGATGCACGACAAGGGCCTGTCGACCAACATCGGCTGGCAGGACAAGGACGCCTACGGTAACTCCCTGTCCTCGCGCCAGCGCGAGAAGATGCAGCGACTGCGCACCTGGAACGAGCGGTTCCGCACTCGTGACTCCAAGGAGCGCAACCTCAAACAGGCGCTGGGCGAAATCGACCGGATGGCCTCTGCCCTCGGACTGCCCGAGAACGTCCGGGAGACGGCCAGCGTCATCTACCGCCGCGCACTGGACGAGGACCTGCTGCCTGGCCGCTCCATCGAAGGCGTCTCGACGGCGTCGCTGTACGCCGCCGCGCGACAGGCCGGGACGCCGCGCTCGCTCGATGAGATTGCCGGCGTTTCCCGCGTCGAGAAAGACGAAATCGCCCGGACCTACCGTTATGTGGTCCGCGAACTCAGCCTCGAAATCCAGCCGGCCGACCCCGAGAGCTACGTCCCGCGGTTCGCGTCGGACCTCGACCTCTCCGAGGAGGTCGAACGGCGCGCCCGCCAGCTCCTTCAGAACGCAAAGCAAGAGGGCGTCCACTCCGGGAAGTCGCCGGTCGGTCTCGCCGCCGCTGCGGTGTACGCCGCCTCGCTGCTCACCAACGAGAAGGTGACTCAGAGCGAGGTCAGCGAGGTCGCCAACATCTCCGAGGTCACCATCCGCAACCGCTACCACGAACTGCTGGAAGCTGAGGACAACATCCACCCCTGAGCGGTATCGTAACCGAAACAACCGGTTAGGCCGTCCCGTCGGTATGGAGACCACTCGCCATTTTGTCGCGACTGTCTACGTCGTCAGCGACGGTGCCGTCGCGCTGCATGAACACAGCAAGCTCGACATGTGGCTGCCCGCCGGCGGTCACATCGACCGCGACGAACTGCCCCACGAGGCCGCGGTGCGCGAGACGCGCGAGGAACTGGGCCTCGACGTGGACCTCATCGCACCCCAGCAAGACATCGAGAGCGAGACGGTTCGCTCCATCCCACAGCCACAGCACTTCCTGCTGGAAGACATCAACGTCACCGCCGAGGGCGAGGTCGGCCACCAGCACATCGATTTCATCTTCTACGGCCGGGCGGATAGCCGCGATATCACGCCGGGGCCGGGCGAACAGCCGGCCGATGACTGGGAGTGGTTTTCTGTTGACGACTTGCAGGCCCGGGGCGAGGAACTCCCGGCTGACGTGGTCGAGGTCGGCCAGCAGGCAATCGAAGCGGTACGCGAGCCGTAGCCGTGACTCACTCCACGAGCGACTCGACGTACTGCGTGACGTGGTCGTCCATCCGGCGCTTGTAGCCGGCCTGCCGGGCCAAACGGTCGAGTTCCCGGGCGGCGAGTGAGCCGTACTGGGCGGCCTTCTTGTCCCGGTTCGCAATCTCGCCGGGAAGCGAGTGGCGTGCGGCCGCCCGCAGCGCGACCTTCCGCGTCTCGCCGTCGACGAGCAGATCACCGTCCAGTCGGAGCGCGGCGTCGACGACGCGGTCGTGTAACAGCGGTGTCACCGGCTCGACGCCGGCGGCCCGCAGTGCGAGCACGTCCCGCTCCAACTGGTCGGGGAGCGAGCCGATGACCTCCCGCTGTGCCCCGCGGACGGTGTCGGCTTCTACGCGGGGGTCCTCGGGGGCCTTTGCGACTTTTGCGTAGCCACCGAACAGCTCGTCGGCTCCCTGGCCGAGCGCCAGCCGGTCGAAGCCGTCGGCGGCGACCCGTTCCGCGGCGAGATACAGCGGGAGCGCAATCTGGACCGCCATGGCGTTGGTTCGACCGGTGGCGTGTGCGATTTCGGGGACGGCCCGCTCGATAGCGTCGTGGGTCAGTTCGACGACCCGAACCTCGGTTCCCAGCAGGTCGGCAGCCGACCGCGCCGCTTCAACGTCGTGGCTGTCGGGGAAGCCCGCGACGTACAGCGGCGCGTCGAGCCGTGCCGCGAGCAGCGCCGAGTCCACGCCGCCGGAGAACGCTATCGCGAGGGAATCGGTGTCGACGGCGTCGATACTCGTCTCGACGACGGCGCGGACCCGCTTGATGGCTGTCTCGCGGTCGCTGAACGGGTCGGGCGACGGGAACGACCACCGCTGTCGGGTCCCGTTGTCGTCCCGAATATGACCGGCGGGGAACGACCGCGGGTCGGCCAGCGCCGTCGGGTCGTGGCTCCACTGCTCGGGGTCGAGGCGCTCCCTGTCAGAAACAGTCCGCTCCACGAACAGCGGGTACCGCCCGAGAACGTCCCGGAGGAGCGTTCCGTCCAATTCGCCCGCGAACCCGCCGCTTCCCGGCAGCGCGTCGCCGCTTTCGAGGGCGTCGGCGACGGCGTCCGTGTCGGCTCCCTGCATCACTGGAGTAGCTCCGCGATACCGTTCTTGACGCGCCGCTTCGCTCCGCCGGCGGCCTGCCGGAAGCTAATCCGCCACGGCGTCCGCTTGCCCTCGACGGTCGTCTTGCCCTCACGGATGGCGTCGAGAATCGCGTCGGCCGTTCGTTCGTCCGTGCCGACGTTGGTGACTGCCTGCCCGACCATCTCCGCGATGTGGGCGTCACTGCCGGCGGTCATCGGCAACCCTTTGCGACGAGCGAACCGCTCGGCCTGTCGGTTCGACCGTCCGGTCAATAGCCGCGAGTTGTACACTTCGATGGCGTCGGCCGTCGCGAGTTCGGCCTTCGAGATGTGTTCCAGTACGCCGTGGCGGGACTCCTGGAACGGATGCGGGACGACCGCGAGTCCCCCCTGATCGCGAATGCGGTCGAGCGTCTCCTCGAACGGGAGGTGTGGCGGAATCGCCTCTTGAATCCCCAGGGCGAGGACGTGTCCGGCGGCACATGTGACCTCCATCCCGGGTATCCCGACGAGGCCGTACTCCGGGGCAAGTTCGGCCGCCCGGAGGCTGGCGTCGATTTCGTCGTGGTCAGTCACGGCCAGCGCGTCCAGACCGACGGCGCTGGCTTGCTCTAAGAGGAGCTCGACCGGGTCCCGGCCGTCGTACGACAGCGACGAATGCGCGTGTAGCTCAACCGACTGCACAGGTGTCGATAACGGGGGGCAGGGCAAAAACGCCCCGGTCCGCCCCCGTTCTCACAGAGAACAAACCGGCCGCCGTGTCCATGGCGGCCGAGTGCCCGAAGAACGCCCATCTGTCCCACGAGACTGAGCGTGTGCTTCCCGACGATACGACCGTCAATCGACGGTCGCATGTTGCAATTACTGATGTGCAAGAATGAGTGAGCTCCCTCAGCTTGGTGGGGATTAAAATGGGGTTAGATGCTGCCGACTCAGTCGGCCGAGCTCCCGCTCGCCACCGAGTTCTCGCCGGTATCGAACGGCGGCGACCCGTGGATCTCCGTCTCCTCCAGATAACACTGCGGGTCCGGGGCGAACAGGTCGTCTTCGACGGTGAGTGCCCGGAGCCGGGAGGCCCCGCGGCAGACCTCGGCGTAGCGGCAGTCGGCGCATTTGCCCGTGAGGTGCTCTTCGCGGTTGCGGAGTGCCGAAAGCAACGGGTTCGACTCGTCTTCCCAGATGGCGCCGAACGAGCGGTCGCGGACGTTCCCCAGCGAGTACCCCTGCCAGAACTGCGTGAGGTGGACGTTGCCCTGGTAGTCCACGTCGGCGACGCGTTCGCCGGTCGGGTCCCCGCCGTTGACCCGCAGATACTCGTACACCCGCTGGGCCTGTGCCTCGCTCATGTGCTCGCGGGCGTACTCGACGAGGTAGGCCGCGTCAGCGTAGTTGCCGACCAGTAGCGTCTCGATCTCCTCGCCGCGGTCGTGGTACTCGCGAGTCATGTCACAGACCCGCTTGACCGCCTGCCGACGGTCCTCGGGCGTGAGGTCGGCGTCGACAATCTCGGTCCCGCGGCCGCCGTAATCCAGATGGTAGAAACAGAAGCGGTCCACGCCAACGTCGGTCAACAGGTCGACAACACCCTCCAGATCAGCGGCGTTGCGCTCGGTGATTGTGTACCGGAGGCCGGTTTTCAGTCCCGCGTCCAGGCAGTTCTCTATCCCCTGGACCGCGCCCTCGAACGCGCCGTCGACCCCACGGAAGTCGTCGTTTCGCTCCGGCAGGCCGTCGACTGAGACGCCGGCGTATTTCAGCCCGGCGTCCTTGAGCGACTGGGCGCGCTCCTCGGTGATGAGCGTCCCGTTGGTCGAAAGCACCGGGCGGACGCCGACCTCGTTCGCGTAGGCGACCAGTTCTTCGAGGTCCTGCCGGACGAGCGGCTCGCCGCCGGAGAACAGCACCACCGGCGCGCCGTAGTCCGCTAGGTCATCGAGCAGTGCTTTCCCCTCAGCAGTCGAGAGTTCCCCGTCGGCGATTTCGGTGTCGGCGGCGGCGTAACAGTGGTCACAGTAGAGGTTGCACTGCTTGGTGACGTTCCAGACGACGACGGGCCGACGCTGCTTCTCGTCCCTGATCTGGCGTTTGGTCGACTCGTCGGCCGCGTCGTACCGGAGGCCGTCCCCTTCAGCGTCGAGGTCACAGAGCAGTTTCGAGACAGAAATCATCGGTTCTCACCCCGGAGCGTCTCCGATTCCATCTCGTCGACACTCATGGTGGCGTCGTCCCCCGTGTTCCCCGTTCCGAGCGTCGCATCGTCCGTCTGGTACCGCTGGGTCTCGTCGGCGGGACACAACCACAGCGTGACGGCAGTCCGCGCGAACAGCGACGATGCCTGCTCTCTGGCGATGTCTGTGGACGGCGCGCTGACGCTTCCGACGTGGGTGAGCGGGTCCGCCGTGTCCTCGCGGACGAACACCTCCCACTCGCGACTCGTTGCGCCGCGCGGGGCGTCTACCTCGTGGTCGAACTCTTCCATACCCCTCTGTTAGACTCCCCCAAAAAAACGGGGCTAGCGCGTTCTCAGCTACTGGGAACTACTCAGTCACCAAGCACTGAAACGAAGCGAACGCTGGCGAGGAGACGGCAGCGGCACGAGTAACTGCGACGGGAGTGCAGTGGGGCATCATATTGGCCGTCCGACTGCAGCAGAAATCACTTTCGGGCTTCTCGACCGTGGTACCCCAATACAGCGTACTGTTTCCTGTTTCGGCAGTGATGATTCACTCAGATTACAAACGGTCATCGGCTGCGTCTGTTTAGCGCTGAGTCCGAACTGAACACGGCGATGTCTTCACCCGCTCCCGAGTTATTAGCTAAATCATATTGGATCACAGGTATTATTATAATCGACTCTTAGATTAATAACACCGATGAAGCAGATCTCACGCCGAAGACTACTCCAGAAAGCAGGCGCGACCACGGTTGCTGTGACGGGGATGGCTGGCTGTCTCGGTCAAAGCGGCGGGTCACTCGACTCGGTAACCGTCGCATACGTGCCAATCTATCCGAATATGCAGCATTACGTGATGGAGCAGGCGGGCTACTACGAGGACATCCCGGCAGACATCACAATAGAACGGTTCAGCTCTGGTCCCAGCGTCGTCAAGGCGTTTGCCAGCGGAGATGTCGACGTTGCGCTCTTCGGCATTACCCCTGCAATGGTTCTCGTGGACAGAGGCACCAACGCCGGTATCCTTGCAGCCAATTCGAAAAACGGTTTCAAAATCATGGCGACGACCGAGCTGGTAGCCCGCTACGAGCAGGAAGGGGCTGCCACATTCGAGCGCTTCGAACAGGAGTATGGCCGTAAGGTACGGTTCGGTGTCCCGCCGGACGGGAGCGTCCCCGACACCGTGCTTCGGTACTGGATCGAAGCGGACCTCGATATCGGGGAGATGGACACCGTCGTCGCCAAGTCGACCGTCCCGCCAGCGAAGGCGGTCCAGACGATCCAGTCGGGCGACATCGACGCGACGATCATTCAGGAACCGTTCGCGACGCTCATCAGTCAGGACGAGGGCTTCGGCGAACTCGCCTGGTCCGGAGAGATACTGGAAGACCATCCGGTCACGGTGTTGTTCGCAAATCAGCGGGTGATCAACGACAGCGTGGTCGCGCAGTCGCTGGTCGAACAGCACGCTGCGGCGACTGAGTTCACGACAGACGCGCCGGATACAGCGGCAACCCACGCTGCATCAGTGATCGGCTCGGGGGTAAGTGAGGACCTCGCCACGGCAGCCATGGACTCCAGGGCATCTGCGTTCGTTTCAGATCCCCACGCGATCACTGATCAGACCGAGACGATGGGGGCGTTCGTCGCAACCGTCGGAAACATCGAAGCGCCGGTCGCGACTGAGAACCTCTTCGCGTTCGACCCTTACGACGCTATTCAAGAATGACCCACCGAACAAACCACAGTCCCGACACGGTGGTCGCCAACAGTTTCGAGAGTGACCTACAGCGGTATCTGCGCGGGCTGGGCGGTCTCCTCGTGTTCCTCCTCGTCTGGTGGCTCGCTGCGGTGACGACACAGCCGTCCTATCTGGTGCCGGAACCGCTCGATGCAGCGCACGCATTTGTCGACCTGTTTGTGACTTCGACTACGATTGCCGTCCCCATCTTGGGTTCCCACCTATTGCTGCCGACCGGGCTCGCACACCTCGCACAGACGTTGTTCCACTACGTTCCTGGCCTCCTCCTCGGTGCCGGGTGTGGTATCAGTCTCGGGCTAGCGATGGGCTGGAACAGCACATTCGACGACTGGTTGCAGCCGCTCGTCCGGATGCTTCGACCGATTCCCCCACTGGCGTGGGTGGTCTTTGCGATTGTCTGGTTCGGAATCCACCATACCGGCGCGGCGTTCATCGTCTTCGTCGGCGCGTTCTGGATCAACTTCTACGGGGCGTACGGTGGCGTGGACGGTGTTTCACCTGAGCTGACCGATGCCGCCTCGACGCTCGGTGTGGAACGCGACCTCTCGATGCTGAAACTCGTCGCACTACCGAGCGCTGCCCCTCAGTTGTTGACCGGGTTTCGGACGAGCATCGGTCGGTGCTGGATGATCGTCGTCGGGGCCGAACTGTTTGGCGCGCCCGGCGTCGGCTACGAGATCATCAACGCCTCGAACAATCTCGCGATGGCAACCAGCGTCGCGTACATGTTCCTGATCAGCCTGGCGTTTCTCTGTATGGACGTCGGGTTCCGACTCGTCGAACGGAGGGTCCTCGCATGGCGCTGAGTGGGGGACGGTCCACCGACCAGGAGTCCAGTGAGAAGATCAGCGTTCGGAACGTCAGCAGGTCCTACGAGTCGACCCGAGCGCTCGAAGGAGTCTCCCTCTCGGTCACAGAGGGCGAGTTCTGCTGTGTGGTCGGTCCATCGGGATGTGGGAAGACCACGCTGTTGCGGGCGATCGCGGGCCTCGAAAATCCCGATAGCGGTTCAGTTCTGGTTGATGGGGACCCGGTCACCGATCCAGGCCTGAACCGTGGCATGGTCTTCCAGGAGTACGCACTGTTCCCCTGGCGAACCGTCCGTGGGAACATCCGGTTCGGCCTTGATCGCCCCGCGTGTAACTGCCCGGACTGTGAGGCACGAGTCCGGGAGCTGATCGACCTTGTCGGCCTCAAGGGCTTCGAGAACGCGTATCCGAAGGAGCTGTCGGGCGGAATGAAACAGCGTGTCGGGATCGCTCGTGCTCTCGCTGTCGATCCGGAGATCCTGTTGCTGGACGAACCGTTCGCCAGTGTCGACGCCCGGACGCGTGACCACCTGCACGGCGAGCTCCTCGATATCTGGAGTGAGACCGAACAGACCGTCGTGTTCGTCACCCACGACATCGACGAAGCAGTGACCCTGGCTGATCGTGTGGTCATCATGGACGCCGACTCCGGAACTGTGCGATCTACGCTCACTGTCGATATCGACCGTCCACGCCAGCGGACAGCACAGGAGTTCATCGAATACGTCGCCCGAATCAGGGATGAACTCGGTAGTTCGGACGGTGCCAGCGAGGCATCCTCGATGAGTAACATCTGATGTTAAGACGCTCTCTCGACACACCAGGGAGTCCTCTCTGGCTGACTCCGACAGTGTACTGTTCGTATAACCGAAGAGCTCTGGCGACGACGCATGGCAGTTCATTTGCAGAAGAATTCGATATAGCAGTACCTGGTTTATCGGCGGATCACGCCTGTCACCATCGGACGGAACGCAGTGCCTCAGATCTAGCCGGAATGTCCCGCGAAAAGACCAATCAACTCACGCAGCCAATCGAAACGTCGTCTTACGCTTCGTAGCCGGCGTAGTCCATCAACTGTTTGAAGATGTCGGTGTCCATCGCCTCCTTGTAGACGACACCGGTGATCATCCCACCGGGGTAAGAAGTCCCGTTCATCGCGTGGCTGACCTTGTGACAGTGCGCGAGGTAGATGCCGGGGTCGGCGTCGGCCTCGAACTCGATAGTGTGCCGACCGGCGGGCGGGATGCTAGTGATGTCCTGGTCGTGGCGGGCGGCTTCCGGAATCTTCCCGCCGTCCTTGTGGGTCACCTGGAATCGGTGGTTGTGGATGTGCATCGGGTGGTCCATGTACCCGTTGTTACACATGTGGATGCGCACCGTGTCGCCCTGCTCGACGATGATCGGCGAGCCGTCCTCCGGGTGCAGCGTCCGCGGCGCGGACTTGCCGTTGACTGTGAACGTATCGGGGCGGCGGTTGCGAACGTCGTAGCTGGCGTCCATGCCGGCCATCTGGCGGTTGAGCCGGGAGTCCCACTCCTTCAGCGTCATGAAGTACTCCTTGTCGGCCGGTTCGTACCCCTTCGGGTCGACGCGGAAGATGCCGTACATCCCCATGTCGATGTGGCGGTGAGTCTGGTAGTGGCAGTGATAGAGATGCGTGCCCGTCACGTTCGCGGGGATGGTGTAGGTGTGTTTCTCGCCGGGGTCGATACGGATGCCCGTCGTGGTCGGGACGCCGTCGTCTTCCCATTTCTTCCGGACGGCGTGGAAGTGGACCGTGTGCGGGCGCATGCCGTCCGTGTTGTCGAAGGTGACCTCCATGTCCTCGCCCTCCGTCGTCCGGAGGATCGGACCCGGGACGCTCGGTTCGCCGTCGTCGGCCTTGAACGCCCACACCTTCGGGAGTTCGACCGGGCCGCCCATGGATTCGCCGGGATGGGCTTCGTGTTTGGCCGGGACAGAGGAAAGCGTCACTTCGCCACCCTGTTCGTCGACGTTGACGATCTCAGGCGGCGACGTGGTCGGGAGGTCACTGTCGGATTGTGCTGGAGTTGTGCTGGTGTCGACTGACTCTTCGGTCGGAACCTCACCCGGGGCGGTACAGCCCGCAAGCGCGACCGTGCCACCGAGGCCGGAGGCTTTCACGAAGTCACGACGGGAGATGCCCGATCCGGGTGCGCCAATCTGGTCTTCCATAAGCAACTGTGGATAAGATACCACAGTATAAACCCCCGAAGGGAGTTCTCAGACCGACAGAAGCGTTCTCAGTTGCTGGGAACGAACGAACGGTTACAGATAAGTGCCCCATATATTGCGTGCTGTGTGGCGGAAACGTCGGCTGTGTCGGGCGGTAAGCGCTCCCGAGTCGGTTACATTAAACGTCTTGGGCGGGCAGTGTCGAGCAAGGATGGTCCGGGACCCCTTCGCTGACGAGGAGACGCCGGAGTTACAGACGGTCCTCGACGCACTCGACGACGAGGACTGTCGCGCCATTGTCAGCGTACTGGAGGAACCGTTGACGGCGAGCGAGATATCCGACCGGAGCGGCGTACCGCTATCGACGACCTACCGAAAGCTCGAACTACTGACGGAGTCCTCGTTGCTGTACGAGGGCGTCGAAGTCCGGTCGGACGGCCAACACGCGAGCCGGTACGCGATCGACTTCGAGGAGGTCGTCATCAGTCTCGACGAGGAACTGTCGCTCACCGTCGACATCTCACACCGCGCTCGGACGCCGGACCAACGGCTCGAAAACCTCTGGTCTGAGGTGCGAAAGGAGACATAACCATGGTACACATCCCAAGTTCACAGGTCGGCATCGTCGTCTCGAAGACACTGATCCTCATTCTTGGCGGACTGATTACGTACTACTCGTATCAGGCGTACAGCCGGACGAAAAGCCCCCAGCACAAGTGGCTCACCTACGGGTTCGGGGTGGTGACCCTCGGTGCGTTTGCCGGCGGTGTCCTCGACATCTTTGTCGGCAGGTATCTCGGCCAGCAACTGCTCGCTGTGAGCGTGTTCACGTCGAGTTCGCTGACGGCCATCGGCCTGGGTATCATCCTGTACTCGCTATACGTTCGGTAGTGACTGCGCGGCGCGGTGCTAGATTCGTCTCTTGGTTCTCGATTTCGCTCGGAGCGGGCAACTAGTCCGTATTACGTCGTGACACTGGTATTCTCACCGACTGGAAACGCTACGGACGGTATATTTATGCGGACGTGTCAATCAGAGCCATGCTTGGAGCGAACGCAGTGTTGTTAATCGGGATGAAGACAGTCACGCTGTTCTGCGGTGTGATACTGACGACGTTGACATACCGCGCATACCGCCGCACTCGAGCACCGGCGATGCGAGCGCTCTGTCTCGGTATCGGGTTCGTCACACTGGGCGCAATACTCGGGGGGAGCCTCCACCAGTTCGTCGGCATGCCGGTGGCACAGAGCGTCACTGTCGAGGAGCTGTTCACCGCTGCCGGGTTCTTTATTCTGACCTACTCGGTGTACACTGACCAGCCGACCACGACGAACTGAGTTACGAGTCCTCGGCGGGTGTGTGTTCACGACCGGTCAGCAGTGTTGGCAGCGATTGCGGGCTGTGTTCGACGAGGACAGCGACGAGGTTGCCCGCGAACAAGACGGTCCCGAAAAACGCGAGCCCCCCGGCGACCAACGCCGTGCCGTCCGGTGTCTCAAGCCACTGACTGCTCACGAGGAGGCCGTACGCAGTTATCAGCGTCACACCATCTATCGCCGCGATTCGGTGGTCGTACAGGTCATCGACCATCGGCACGTCCTCGAAGCCGAGGCGGTCACTGTACCGGTGGACCCAGACGATGAACGGGACGACGTGATACAGCGTCCCGAGGACGACGAAGCCGACGCCGCCGACGAGCAGCACTGTCGACGGCTGACCGAGCAGCCCGGCGTACGCGAGCGGGTCGTTCCACCATGCGAACATCGTCAGCCCCGCCCAGAGAAACAGCGACAGCGCTGCGACGCTGTATCGGGTCAACATCGGGGACCACTCGACACGCGCCCCGACGAGCTGTCGCGCCAGGAGCACCGCCACCACGCCAAGGCCAGCAGCGACGAGAACCGCGCCGAACCGGGCCAGAACGGGTGACCCGATCAGCCGACCGCCAGCGAGCGCAAGGACCCCAAGCGGATAGACGGCCGTCTCCGCCCGCTGGACCGCTGCGTCAACCTTGCCGGTGTCGGCCTGCGTGAACATCGGGGCCAGCTGTGCCAGCGCGCCCGCGACAGTCGTCAGGACAGCACCGAACACGGCGAGTGTCCCGTGGGCCAGCAAGAGCCCCTGCCTGCCGATTCCCAAAAGCGGGAGGACGCCGGCGGCGTGGTCCAGCGCCAGCACGATCCCGGCAGCCGTCACGAGGGCGAAAAACAGCAGTGCCCAGCCGAAATGAATCGCCGTGACGTCGGGCTCCGCAGCGAGTAGCGTCCGTCCGATGTTGTAACAGAGCGTCCAGACGCCGATCAGCGCGAACGCTCCGGCGACTGGCAACACTGCAGGAGTCGCTGTCAGGAAGCCAGCGGCCAGACCCGCGATCCCGACCGCCGCGAGTGGTAACTGCGCAGCAGCGAGGCGGCGCGAATGGAGTTCGATTCCACACCAGACCGGAACGAACTGCGTCAGTGCGCCCATGATGGTGAGACAGACCCACCCCGCGAGCAGGAGGTGGACCTGTGCGAGGTGGCCGGCCCGACCCTCGACGACGCCGACGGTGACACCGGCGACCAGAAACGCCAGCGCGACGACGAAATGACGCAGCGGAACCGTCATCGGCGGGGCGGCGTCTGCGTCCACGTCGGCAGGTATTCCGCTCATTGCTGTGTAGTATGACCCTGTCCCTGCTGGCAATGTGGCCGAATATGTTCGGGGAAAGGGTCGGCCCGTTCACAACCGAACGCAAACACATGACGTCGAACCACCAGCCAACAGAGCAGATCGCGGCCCTGATTTCGGAAACTGGTGCGCCCGGTGACGCGCCGACGGAACGCCTCGATGTGCAGTCGCTGGGGCCGCCAAAGCCGCTCAAGCAGACACTAGAGCGGCTTGCGGACCTTGACGACGACATCGTCCTCGTCCAGTTCAACGACCGCGCCCCACAGCACCTCTATCCGAAACTCGAGGACAGAGGCTACGAGTACGAAAGTGTTGAGACCGACGACGCGACAGTGACAGTCATCTGGCACAGATGAATCAGAACACGGAGCCGCCTGTCGACGTCGAAGAAGCGATCGCTCGGATCGACAGCCGTGGTGCGAAGATTCAGCGGGAGCAACTCGAACGGACGCTGTCACAGCTACAACAGGACGGCGAACTGACGGCTGACCAGCGGCTTGCGGTCGAAAAACTGAGCGAACGGCTCGTCGACCGATTGCTCGCCGTCCCCCGGGCAACTCTACAGGACGCGGCGAGGAGTGCGGACGACGAGCGGATCGAAACCGCGATTTCCCTGTTCGAGTGAGCCTACTCCGACGACGCCAAAACGAGCAGTGCCTCGCTGTCCGCCGTTGCGGCGGGGGAGATGTTCTGGTCACCGTCGAACCGGACGACGTCGCCGGGAGAGAGCGACACCGTCTCGTCGCCGAGCGTCAGGTCCACGGCGCCCGAACGGAGGAGGAACACGATGTCCCGACCGGGATGCTTGTGGGCCGGAATCGACTCGCCCGCGCCGAGCGTCAACCGGACGGTCTTTGGCTCCCCGTCGAACAACCTCGTCCGGCCGTCCCCGTCGCCGTCGAGCGTTGCTCGCTCCGTTTCTGTGACGGTAGATTCGCTCATTGTTTCGGGAGGTCGGCGACGAACTTCTGTGGGCCGTCCTGCTCGCACCGGTAATTCGCCGCGTCGAACGCCTCGACCTCGGCTTGCATCTCGTAGAACAGCGGCTTCGGCTCGTGATCGTTGATAATCCGAAGCGTCTCCCCTGAGGACAGCGCCTCGAAGGAGTCGTGTATCTTCGAGTGTCGCTCCGGCGGCGGCGTCTCGCGCAGGTCGAGTGTGGTTGCTGGCATCACCTGAGCGTTCGCCGGGCGTCGGTGAGGGGGTTCCCCCGAACACGTTCGGGAGTAGGTCCTGATGGATGCCGCCCGTTCGTTTCAGTATGAGCCTTCTCTCCGGCCTCCGTGGCGGCTCAGACGTCGGGTTCGATAGCTACGGGACGTTCGTTCCCGAACACAACCCTGACCCCGGCCCGTTCCTGTCTGAGACAGCAGTACTGACCGGCACCGACCACGCCGCGTTCCACCGACTCACGATGGACCTGTTCGACGAGCGCGGCGTGTACGACATGACTTTCGGGTACAACCTCGCACGGCTGAACCTCGACCATCGGCACCCGGACGCGGGCTTCCGCTACGGCCGTGAGACGGACGACAGGAGCGTGTTGCGAGCCGAGTTCACGCCGACGACCGAGTTCTGCCCCCAGAGCGACACGCTGACTGTCGGCGCGTTTCGCGCCTGGAACGGGCTGTCGGACCGCCACGAGTACGACCTTGTCCGCGTCCGCGTGAGCCCTGGCCACCACCAGAGTACGAGTATCAACGACAAACTCCAGCAACTCGAAACGCGGTACCGGAAAACCGGTGAACTCCGGACGGACGATGCGGACGAATCGTCCGACGAGAGCGTGCCGTTCTGACGGCTGAGTACATGGAAAACGTTATACGGTTTGCTGGGCGACATATCGTAAGCTGAGCCGACTGGGTGGGATATCGGTGGCTTGGTGGGATAGTGGAGGGTCCCTCCACGACAGAAAGCAACAACCTATCAAAAAACGATGGTATCGGAGTACTTACAGTGCGGCGTCGCGGCCCGCCGGAGGCGGAGCCGAGATGGATAGCGATATCTTTCGGGATGCGGACGGAACCTACAACAAGCGGCTTCTGGGACTGGTCCTTCTCGTTTTACTCGCCGTCGTCGGTGCTGGCGTTGGGACCCTCGGTCTCACCGACAACAGCGACGCGACTTCTGAGCCCGCCACCGAGATGACGCCAAGCCCGACGGAGTCGACACCGGACGGAACTGACGCCACTTCGACCGAAAGCGGCGGCAGTGCCTCCCCACCGCCGAGCGCGCTCCTGTCCGAAACTCCGACAGAGACTCCGGCTAACAACCAGTCGGACGGGACCACCGCGGGCAACGCGACGGCTGAATAGTCCGGCAGTAAAACGGCGGTTCCTCAGGAAAACAGCAGATTGAGGTTGAACCCGGTCACGGCGAGCCCCATCACTGTCAGAAGCACCGGCGGACCGTAGTAGAGCAACGGGTCTTCTTCGAGCACGCCGCCCCAGATGCTCACGCCGAGACAGCAGTATATCACGAGGAGTTTGAGGCCGAGGAAGCCGCCGCCGCCGAACGACTGGATCGCCCACCTGATCGCGGGATTTGCCTCGGTGAACGTCGGGACGAAATAGACGATGGCGATAGTGGTAACCACGTCACCGACACCGTACGTCGCCAGCGCTACCGCCCACACGCTGGAGAAGGACCGGCCGGAGAAAGAACTCCCTTCCAGCGTCAGCCAGTCACCGTCGGCAGCACCCATACTGTGTTGGGGTATGGCCAGCGGTCATATATACTCCGAGTGCCGGTTATCGTATTTGAAAACCTGGACTTCGATGTGACGCCTCCGGAGATATTGAGCCAATAACCTCGTATAGCCACTCCAACGGCCCATATTACCCTCTTGATACCCATGACCGATTCTCAGTAGCCACTCGTATTCAGCTGTGAATCTCAGTTATTGGGAGTGGGTGTCGAGTCGTTGTACAGGCGCGCCTCGACGGTCGCCGTTCGCTGAGCTGCCGACGCGAGTTTCGCTGCGTTCCCGGCCAGAGTGTACGTTCGCGTACTGCCGGCGCGGGTGCATGGAAAGGGACTTATCTTGTGGGCGGCCACGACGAGGTAATGAGCCTGTCCGACGCGGACCACGAACTCGTGGTCGAGGAGATCGGTCGGGAGCCGACCCGGGCGGAGGCCGCTCTCTTCGAGAACCTCTGGAGCGAACACTGCGCGTATCGCTCCTCTCGCCCCCTGCTGTCGGCGTTCGACTCCGAGGGCGATCAGGTCGTCATCGGCCCCGGCGACGACGCGGCCGTCGTCTCTCTACCGACCAACGGCGACGGCGAGGAAATGTACATCACGATGGGCGTCGAGTCCCACAACCACCCGTCCTACGTCGACCCGTTCGACGGCGCGGCGACGGGCGTGGGCGGGATCGTCCGCGACACGCTGTCGATGGGGGCCTACCCCATCGCGCTGGCTGACTGTCTGTACTTCGGCGATTTCGACCGTGAGCACTCCCGCTATCTCTTCGAGGGCGTCGTCGAGGGCATCTCCCACTACGGGAACTGCATCGGCGTCCCGACAGTGGCCGGCAGCGTCGCCTTCCACGACGACTACGAGGGGAACCCGCTCGTGAACGTGTCCTGTATCGGCCTGCTGGAGCCCGAGCGGACCATCACCGCCGAGGCCCAGAAGCCGGGCAACAAGCTCGTTCTCGTCGGCAACGCGACGGGGCGAGACGGGCTCGGCGGGGCGTCCTTCGCCAGCGAGGACCTCGCGGAGGACGCTGAAACGGAGGACCGACCGGCCGTGCAGGTCGGCGACCCGTACTCGGAGAAGCTACTCGTCGAGTGCAACGAGGCGCTGCTGGACGAGGAACTCGTCGAGTCGGCCCGCGACCTTGGGGCCGCTGGCCTCGGCGGCGCGTCGTCCGAACTGGTCGCCAAGGGCGGCCTCGGCGCGCGCATCGAACTCGACCGCGTCCACCAGCGCGAACCGAACATGAACGCCATGGAGATTCTCCTCGCAGAGAGCCAGGAGCGGATGGTGTACGAGGTTGCGCCCGAAAACGTCGACCGCGTCGCCGAACTCGCCGAGCGGTTCGACCTCGGCTGTTCGGTCATCGGCGAACTCACCGAACCGGGCACGAACTACGTCTGTACGTTCGAGGGGAGCGAGACAACTGTCTCGGACAAGTCGAGCGGGCAGCGCCCGCGAGACAGCAAGACAGTCGTCGACGTGGACGCGACGTTCCTCGGCGACGGCGCGCCGATGAACGACCTGCCGAGCAACGCGCCACCGAAACAGGAACGGGACCTGCCGACGGTGTCGCTGGACGAGGCGTTCGAGCAAATTGTCGGTAGTCCGAACTGCGCCTCCAAACGGTGGGTGTACCGCCAGTACGACCACGAGGTGCAGGTCCGAACGAGCGTCCTGCCCGGCGACGACGCCGCGCTGCTCGCCGTTCGCGAAGCCGAGACCGGGCTGGCGTTCTCCGCCGGCGCGGACCCCAACTGGACCGACGCCGCGCCGTATGAGGGCGCACGCGCCGTCGCGCTGGAGAACGCCACCAACGTCGCCGCGAAGGGCGCGACGCCCCACGCGGCCGTGGACTGTCTCAACGGCGGCAACCCCGAGAAACCGGACGTCTACGGCGGCTTCAAGGGTATCGTCGACGGCCTGGCGGACATGTGCAGCGACCTCGACGTGCCGGTCGTCGGCGGCAACGTCTCGCTGTACAACGATTCACAGGACGGGCCGATTCCGCCCACGCCGACGCTCGCGCTGGTCGGGGTCAAGGAAGGCTACGACGCCCCGCCGCTGTCGCTGTCCGGCGAGGGAACGCTCGTCGTCGTCGGTGACACCGCGCTGGAAGGCGAGGCCGACCCGCGACTCGGCGGCTCCGAGTACACCGCGCAGTTCGGCGGGACCGACCGCTTCCCCGCCCTCCCGGCGGACTCAACGGACGTTGTCGAGACGATTGCCGAGGTTGCCGACGCCGACCACGTACTGGCGAGCCACGACGTGAGCCACGGCGGGCTGGCAGTGGCACTTGCGGAGATGGTCCACGAGGACGCCGGCGCGTCGGTCGACATCGAGCCGGTCGAGCGTGGCAGCCAGAACCGACTCCTGTTCAACGAGCGGCCCGGCCGCGTCGTGTTCGAGACGACCGACCCGGCGGCGGTCCGAGAAGCCTTCGACGGCGTCGCCCCGGTGACGGAACTGGGCGAAGCAAACGGCTCGAACCGGCTCGATATCACTGTCAACGACGAGACGCTGGCGTACGACGCTGCGGACATCGCCGACCTGCGGTCGGTCATCGAAGACGAACTGGCCTGATTACCAGCGGACATCGAACCGCGCACCGCCCCTCTCGCTCTCCGAGACTGCGACCGACCAGCCGTGCGCTTCGGCGATGCTCTGAACGATCGACAGGCCGAACCCTGTCCCGTCCGAGTTCGTCGAGTAGCCGTGTTCGAACACTAGCTCACGGTCGTCCGGTGAAATGCCGGGGCCGTCGTCGGCGATGGAGAACCCGTTCTCATGTGTCTCGGGCGCGGAAACGACGACGGTGCATTCCGCGCCCGCATGCTCGATGGCGTTCCGGTAGAGATTCTCGAATAGCTGCTGGAGGCGCTCGGCGTCCGCCTCGATGGTCGCGTCGGTTTCGATGGTAAGCGTTGCGTCCCCGGTTTCGACCTGTTGCCACGCGTCGCCTGCGACGGCTTCGATGGAGACGCTCGTGGTCTCTCCGACGACCCGCCCCTGACGAGCGAGCGTCAGCGTGTCATCGAGGATCCGTGCCATCCGCTCGTGTGCCGCGGCGACCTCCTGTAACCCCTCCCGAACAGCCGCATCCTCGATGTCGCCGAGCAGGAGGTGGGTGCGGCCGGATGCGACGTTCAACGGGTTCCGAAGGTCGTGGCTGACGATACTGACAAACTCGTCAAGCCGCTCGTTCTGGTGTTTCAGCTGTTGTTCGCGGCGCTTCCGTTCAGTGATGTCGGTGTATATCCCGTACCCTTCCAGCTGGCTGCTGTCACGGGTGACGATGGTACTCCGGAACAGGTAGGTCCGTATCTCGCCTGATGCAGTCGTCCGCCTGACCTCTTGCTCCGACTGGCCGGTCTGTTCCCACCAGTCTGTCCTGATGACTTCGGAGTCGGCTCCGGGCGGCGCGAGGAGTGTCCGAAGCTCCGTTCCGACTGCATCCGTCTGGTCGTAGCCGAACGTGTCCGCGAACGCTTCGTTGATCGACTTGACGTACGGTTCTCGCTGCTCAAACTCGACGACGACAGCCGGGTTTGGGATGTTCCCCAGGAGCGCGTCAAACCGTTCCTGTGCCGCCAGCTGCACGCGGAGTTCACTCGCGACGAGTGCGACGTATCCCTCGTTGTTGTGCTGGATTATATCACAGATATCCTGTGCATCCGTGTCGTCTATCTCCGTGTCGCCACTGATACCCAGGTCAGCCATCGCGTCGTCGACGATAGCCGACGCCTTCTCGATGCCGACCGTTTCTGCGAACTTTGAGACGAGTCCTGTTCGATTCATCTGTTACTCCGGCAGTGCAAAGAGCACCGTTGTCGTGTTGTGAAAGCCACTGAGTTGTCCGGCCTGCATACACAGCTCTCCGTACGTCTCAAACCCAGCAACTGGGGCCGACAGGGTCGATGTGATACCATCGACAGTCGCCGAAAACGCGTCGTCGAAGAGAATCTGACGACACGCGCAGTCGTAGACGAACGCGCCAGCGATGGGACCGTCACACAGCGAGACAGCGTCGGCAGCAGCCTGTTCGGCGGACGCGATCTGGTCAGCTTTGTTGCCATGCATTACGCGGAGGACAGTTCCCTCCGGAATATCGACGGCAAACTGCAGTGCGCCAGTCTCTTCAATCGCAGTCCGGGGCCAGCGGATCTTGTAGGTTTCACCCTGGTCGATACCGAACAGGTATTCGACCATGAGCTTCCTGAGCGCCGTCGAACCGACTGGGACGTCGTCGACGGCTACCCCCGTTGTCTCCACAGCGTGGTCTCGAACAGCGTCTTTCCATACCGCAAACGCTGGTTCACCGTCGAGTTCGTGAACCACGTTCCCGGAGACCTCGGTTACCTCCCACGGTTCTGAGATGGGGCTGTGGCCGTGGTTGACGGTAATGATCGGACGCTTTTCGCCGGAGACGAGTACGATAACGACTGCGTCGTCGACAACCGACTCGTCGCAAAACACTGGTGTCGACTCCATCCGGAGACCGTCAGACGCTGCCCCACCTGCGAATTCGACATAGGGGCCAAGCCGTCGCTGGACTGACAGCGACAACTGTTCACCGACGCCCGACAGCCCGTCGTGGAGGACGATCGCTGACTGGTAGGGTTCCTCGATATCGTCGGGAAGCGCTCGGACAGCATCTCTGACAGCCCCACGGGTGTTCTCGCTGAGACCGGCGGCAAGGGCCGTATCGAACCGGAACGAATCACTGGTAGCGAGCGTGACGGCCACGCCGGCGTCCATCGTTCGCTCCTCAGTGAACGTTCCGCCAGCCGTGCAGCCGACAACGGCTGTCTCGTCGTCGACGAGCGCATTCACGCCCGCCAGAACGGCTTCGGGGTCGAACCCGGAACTGGCAAACACCTGACAGAAGTCCACCCGCTCGGCGTCCAGTCGGTCCCGAGCAGCGCTGGTCGCCTCTCGACCAGCGCGCGTCCCAGCGGTCGCCACTGACGTTCCCGTTGCGACCGCTGTACTCGCGCCTGACTGGGGCGACATTGTACAACAGTTATTCGCGCGGAAACCTATATACTCTCCCCAGAAGTATCAGAAATGATATCCCTGGCGGCCGATGTGGTCATACCGACCTGCTCAGGCCAGCGCCAGCGCGATACCGAACGTAAGCACCAGTCCGACCAGCAGGACGCCGAGCCCTGTCCCGACCTGCGACATGGTGAACGGGCTCTGTGGGGCCGTCGACCGAAGCGGCGGTTCTCGCGCGGGCAGTTCGACGTGTTCAGGGTCGTAATCCGGCCGGTCCTCTTCGTGGTGGTCGTCTGCCATGAGCGGTGATTCTGGTGCGTCGTACGTGTAGCTGTCGGATTGTCACTGCGTACTCGGCCAGACACTTGCACCAGTCGAAACGGTCAAACGGCGTTGCGTCGAACCCACAGGTATCGAATGACGCTCACGAAACGGATCATCCCCTGTATCGACGTCGACGTGGACGAGAACGGGGACGCGGCGGTGTACACGGGAGTCAACTTCGAGGACCTGGAGTACACTGGCGACCCGGTAGAGATGGCCAAGGCCTACAACGAGTCCGGCGCCGACGAGTTCGTCTTCCTGGACATCACCGCCTCCGCCGAGGGCCGCGAGACGATGCTCGATACAGTGTCGGCCGTGGCCGACGAGGTGTTCATCCCGCTGACCGTCGGCGGCGGCATCCGCACTCGTGACGACATCAAAGAGACGCTGCGGGCCGGTGCGGACAAGGTGTCGATCAACTCCGGCGCTATCGCCGAACCCGACCTGATCAACGAGGGCGCGGCGGCCTTCGGGAGTCAGTGTATCGTCATCTCCGTCGACGCTCGCCGTCGCTTCGACGATGAGGGCGAGTACTACACCGAGGTCGACGGCGAGTCCTGCTGGTTCGAATGCACCGTCAAGGGGGGCCGCGAGGGAACCGGGCTGGACGTCGTCGAGTGGGCGACCGAAGCGGAGGAACGCGGGGCCGGCGAACTGTTCGTCAACTCCATCGACGCCGACGGGACGAAAGACGGCTACGACATCCCGCTGATGCAGGCCGTCTGTGATACCGTCTCGACGCCGGTCATCGCATCTTCGGGCTGTGGCGGCCCGGAAGACATGGAAGAGGTGTTCGTCGATGCCGGCGCGGACGCCGGTCTCGCTGCCTCCATCTTTCACTTCGGCGAGTACTCCATCGCCGAGACCAAGGAGTATCTCGACAGCAAGGGGATTCCGGTCCGACTGTAACCCCGTCTCAGACATAAGGTAGCAATATTAAATACCCATACCTGTCATTATATCGGTATGACGCAGTTCTCCTGTCGGTTCGGATGCCCCGGTTTCCTCCGCGTCTCGGCGTTCGATATCGGTTCTCGCTGCCAGCGGCCACACTCACCCCGGTCCCTGGAAGCAGGCGTCAACGGGGTCGAACGGCCCCGATGAGTCAGCCCACGACTGAGCGACTGTGGGGGAACGTCTCCCCGGAACCGCAGCACTGTGGCCTGGCATCGGGCAGGTTTTATTCGCCCAACACGGAGAATCAACAATGAAATGGCGGTGCGAATGGTGTGGCAAACCCCACGAGGAGGACGACCCGCCGTGTGACAACTGCGGGCACGGCTCCTTCGAGGAAGCCGTGACGCAGGTCAACGAAGAGGTCGTCGAGGGCGGGCCCAGGTGGGTCTGTCTGGACTGCGGTCGCCAGCACCAGAAGAACTCCCCGCCGTGCAAACGCTGTGGCGGGAGTAACTTCGAGCGGCGGACGGGACCGCCGGAGGACGATCCGCTCGATGAGATACAGACCGGCTGGCTGGACGTGCTCGAAACGAAGTACGCGATCGGCTACGCCGCCGTGGCACTGCTGCTCGGCCTCATCGTGCTCGCTGCTGTGGGCGGTATCACGTTGCCGGGCTTTGCCGCCGAAACCCCCACCGGCCCACCGTCGATCGCGTCCCCTGCCGGAAGCGGCGACACCGTCGACTCGCTCTCGCTCGCCGAGGTTGAGGACACCTACGTCGACGTGTACAACGTCCGGCGGTCGGGCGTCGGCGGCGGAACAGTCTCGCGGAACGCGACCATCGACGACGCCGCGGCCTACTACAACAAGGGCCGCGTCGACGCGCGATACGACAACGCGGAGCGACCCACGCGAGAGGGAGTATCCCGGTTCCCGCTCCCCTGTGACCGCCCAGCAGTGGTCAGCTACGAGGTGGCCTACGACCGAACGCCGCAGTCACTCGACCGGTTCCGGAACGAGACGGCGCTGGCGACCGCGCTCGTCGACAGCTACCTCGAGCGGGGTAACAGGATTCAGACGTCAGACGCCGGACTGATCGGCCTCGATATCCACGTCGGTCCGGACGAACGCGTGTTCGTCACGTACGTGCTCTGCTAGAATTACGCGGCGGCTTCGAACGCGTCAGTGAAGTTGTCCGCCTTCTCGATGACGGCGTCAGTCCCGTCTTCGAGGGCTTCGAGCGCGTCGACGCCCTCCTCGGTTTTGATGGTCAGGACCGGGTCTGTCTGGCCACCGGATTGTTCCGGGTTCACGTCGTAGGTCGCCGCTGTGACGCCCGCTGTCTCCAGCAGCGCCCCCTTGATGACGTTCATGAACGTGTGGTCCTCACCGGCGATTTCGATAGAGAGTTCCGTGTCGGATTTGTCGATAACGCGAAGGTCCATACCCACTGTTTGGTCACCTGCGACCCATCAACGCTTCGCTTCCCGTCTGCCGGCCAACAGCGAGGCTCCAGACCGAGCGGACGATACGGCGTCGGTTAGACGAGCGCGTACACCATCAGGAAGCCGAAGTAGATGAGCACGAGCGCGCCCAGCGCCTGCAGTCGGAACGCCGAAAGCGACGCTTCCTCCTCGTCGTGGGCCGCCCGGAAGGCCTCGACCTCCTCGTCGTCGAGTTCGCTGGGGTGGGCCAGGCCGCGGTGGAGCGCGAGCCAGGACTCGCGGGCGAACGGCCGGCCGCAATACGAACAGGTGTAGGCTGTGGCGTCGGCCGGAACGTCGTATGTCTCGTCGATGGCGGTGCCTGTCGCTGCCGCTGATTGGGTTGCTGTGTCAGTCATAGATGGGGGAGTGCCACCTCCGGCTGGGAGACGACCCAGAGGCTCGTCATCGTGTAGAACACCATGACCGCGATGAAGGGGTACTGCGACCGAATCGCCTGCAGCCGTGCGGGAAACAGGTCGTACGCGGCGGCGTGGGCAACCCAGATAGCGACCAGATGACCGATGATGACCGACGCGAGCGCAATCGCGCCGAACCAATCCGGTAGTTCGATGGTCGGCACTACTGCCGGGTCCGCGAACGGCGACGTGAGCGCGACGGCCAGCGAAGGTGCGAGCACGAGGAAGTACCCGAGGTAGTGCGCGAAGTGGTAGCCGACGGCGATGGCGATAAGCGGCGGCGCGAACCGCTGTGCGAGCACTGCCGGAGCCAGATACGTGTCCGACATATCGCGGGAGAGCCGGACCGCGAGTTGATACACGCCGAGGAAGCCGGCGAAGCCGATCCCGAGCGCGACCGGGTACAGGAGGTGCGGCGGGACGCCAGTGTCGACGAGTGGTGTCGTCAGGTCCCGCCAGGCCGGCGTCGTGACCAGCCCGTCGTAGGTCGTGACCCACAGCAGGGCGACCACGAACGCCACCTCGTCCGGACCGTCGACCAGCCGCGGCGTCGAGAGGTCCATGCCGGGGAGCCGAAGTCGGAGTCCGTCCTCGCCGCGGCCGATGGGGGCAAAGCGACCGTAGTAGCGGAACACCCGCTCCACTGGATCGGCGTGAGCGAACCAGTCCTCGGGTCCGAACACGAGCGCGCCCGCGAGCGTCAGCACCGAGTAGCCGGCGACGACCGACGCGAGCAGGCGCGGCTGGTCGGCGAGCGGGCTGACCACCTCAACCCACACCAGTACGAGCAGGCCGCCGACGGCGGGCCACGACCCGACGCGGGCGGGGTAGGTGCGGTCGAGCGACGGGAGGAGGTCGGCGAGCGTCTTGAACGGATTGAGCGTCGCCCAGCTGTTCCCCACGAGGTACGTCGTCATCGCCAGCCCGGCCCACCAGCCGACCCAGACGAGCAGTATCGCGAGGTTCGTCCGGGCGTTCGTCGGTCCGAGGAAGCCGACGACGAACACCGCGGCGAGTCCGGCGAGCCCGAGGAGTTGGCCGGCGAGCGTTAGGACACGCTCGTAGTCGCCCGACAGCGGCCGCCCCCAGTCGTGGATGCGCTCGACGAACGCCCGGTCGGTGACGAACGAGGCCAGCAGGAACGACGCGCCGACGGCCGCACCACCGGTACTCAGGAAGAGCCACGTCGGTATCGTCAGCGATTCGCGACCGCCGCCGGCGAGACTGCCGCCGTGTGCGCTCGCCGTCCCCGTCGCGGCCAGCCAGCCCAGCCCACACACCACCAGCGCGACCGTACGACGCCTCCCAGATGTCATCGTCGGCAGTTGGGCCTTCGCCCCCGTGTAGCTTCCGGGATGCCGGCGGGCCATTCAGAGACGGAACCGGGCCAATCCGCAGTGAATTGGATGGGCTTTTAGTATTCCGTTCGCAAGGGCCCTAGTATGAGTGTCTCCGATGAACACGCGGACGACGGGCACGGGGAGCATCACCTCCCGGCGACGGAGGACTGGCCCCACGGGTTCGGCGAGGCCAGCTGGTGGCCCTTTGTGACGGCGATCGGTGGTTCGGGAATCTACGTCAGCGCGGCCCTGCTCGTGCTCTCGATGGGCGAGAACGCACTAGTCAGCCAGACGGTCGGGGCGGGAGCGATGGCCGGGAGCGTCGGCCTCTTCCTCGTCGGCATCTACGGCTGGCTGTATCACGCCTTCGTCTCCGACTTCTGGGAGCGCGGGACGGACTACCACTCGGACAAGACGCTGAAGTTCGCCATGCTCCTGTTCCTCGGGAGCGAAATCGCCACCTTCGGCGCTGGCTTCGTGTACTACTTCATCGTGCGTGGCGGCGAAGTCTGGGCGCAGGCGGCAGTGCCAGAGGTGTTCGGCTCGCTGGTGATCGTCAACACGCTGATTCTGATCGCCAGCTCGGTGACGCTTCACTACAGCCACATCGCGCTCCGGAACGGAAACCGAAGCCGGTTCCTGAAGTTGCTGGGCGCGACGCTGCTGCTGGGCATCGTCTTCATCGGCGGGCAGGTGTACGAGTACTACGAGTTCATCGTGCACAAGGGCTTCAGCATCGGTGGCGGCATCTACGGCTCCGCCTTCTACGGTCTGACGGGACTCCACGGCCTCCACGTCACGATGGGGGCTGTCCTTCTGGGTATCGTCTTCGTTCGCGCGTACTACGGGCAGTACTCGGCTGAACGGCACACCTCCGTTTCGACGGCGTCGATGTACTGGCACTTCGTCGACATCGTCTGGATCTTCCTCGTCGTCGTGCTCTATATGGGCGCGAACCTGGTGTAGATCGCCGACGAGTTTTAGACGGCCGACACTCGTTTCACACGCATGGACCGGCTAGACGTCAGCGGGAGCTTCGACGTACACGAGTACCGCCACGGGCTCAAGCTGCTGAAAGACGACCGTGGGACCATGACGCTGTCGAACCGGAAGGGGTTCGCCTGTCCGGCCTGTGGCAACGAGTTCGAGACGCTCTTTATCAGCGAAAAGCGGGCGAACACCTTCGGAGACCCCGGGTCGCCCTTCTGTCTGGTCCGAACTGACGACCAGCTACTGGTCCTGACACATTGAGCCGTATCGCCCCCGGTAACAAGGCTTATTCCGTCCGCCCCGATTCGGTGAGGTATGCATCGAATTGTCCCTGCGGTCGGTCTCGCTGCCCTCGTCGTCCTCTCCGGCTGTGTGACGGCGACGGTTGACTCGACAGTGGCCGGAGACGGCACAGTTTCGGAGTACGATCTGACTCTCGAAATGTCCCCGTCGGTGTACGACGGGCTCCAGAGCCAGGCCCAGCAAGAGGGCTATGACTCGGTTGAAGGATATCTCCTGGCCGACGTGAACACCAGTCGGATGGCGAACCAGACGTACGAGCAAGAGCTGGAGGGTGAGAACGTCACGCTCTCGATGACGTTCACGGACTGGAACCCCGGCCCGGAAAGCGACGTGTCGGTCAACGCTAGCGGAGGCAACGTCACGTACGAAGACCGGACGTTCGTCACTGCGAACGAGGATACCGACGTGGCCTTCGGCGATGGCGTCGCAGTCGAGTACCAGCTGACGATGCCTGCCGACGTCTCGTCCTCGAACGCCGATATCGTTCGGAACGAGACCGCTGTCTGGGAGTACGAGGCTGACGAACCGGTCGAGGAACCGATCCGCGCGACCAGCCCCGCACCGTCGTCGGCCTTCGGCCCCGGAATGGGGATTCCCGTCGCCGTCGTGGCACTGCTCGGGGCCGCACTGCTAGCCAGTCGGGACTGATACTGTCGGCTGTACCTCCCTGAAGATACTCGCTACCTCGGGGTAGCAATATTCTCCACGAGATGACAGCCGGTAGTCTGTGTAGCTGAGAGCGTCATCACACGCACCGTTTCTTGTACCTGGCTTCGGAGTCTACAGACGCTGGCCGGGTGGCTGATACTCTTCTCAGACAGTGGAACGGGCGATACCGCAATGTATATGATATTTTATATGGATATTTAATGTCGTTTCGCCCGGATACAGAACGATGCGCGCAGCCAGACTCCACGAGTACACGCACGATATGTCGGACGGGCTCTCGATAGACGACGTAGATGCGCCACAGGTCGCATCCGGGGACGACGTCATCGTCGAGGTCGAAGGGGCCGGGTGGTGCCAGACTGACAATCACATCATCGAGGGGATGTGGGACCAGTACGTCCCGCAGGACCTCCCGATGACGCTGGGCCACGAGAACGCCGGGACAGTCGTCGAGACCGGCGACGACGTCGACATCGTCTCGGAAGGCGACCAGGTCATCTGTCATCCGGTCCAGACCTGTGGCACCTGCCGACCGTGCCGGCAAGGTGAGACGATGTACTGCGAGAACGACGCGTTCAACGGCCTGACGACCGACGGCGGCTTCGCCGACCAGCTACTGACCAGCGACCGGTCGGTCATCCCGCTGCCCGAGGGCGTCGACCCGGCCGACATCGCCCCGCACGCCGACGCCGGTATCACGGCCTACCACGCGGCGAAGAAAGCCGTCGACGGACTCAATCCGGGCGACACTGCAGTCGTCATCGGTATCGGCGGGCTCGGCCACATCGGCCTGCAGTGCCTCGACGCGATGTGTGCCGCCGACCTCGTCGCCGTCGACATCAAGCAGTCCGCCCGCGACCTCGCCGACGACCTCGGCGCACACTACACCATCGACCCCGAAAGCGAAGACGTTGCCAGTGAGGTCGAAGCCATCAGCGACGGCGTCGGCGCCGCCCAAGTGCTCGATTTCGTCGGGGCCGACGAGACGACGGCGCTCGCGCCCGATATCTGTGCCGCCGGCGGCGACCACCACATCATCGGCTACGGGGGCCACATCCACGAACCCGCGCAGGCGCTCGTCAACGGTGAGTTCGCCTATCAGGGCAACATCGTCGGCCAGTACACCGAACTCCAGGAACTGGTCGCGCTCGTCGAGCGCGGTGCAGTCGACCTGCACACGACCCAGTACGACCTGGGCGAGGTGAACACCGTCGCACAGATGCTCGAAGACCGAGAGATCGACGGTCGGGCGGTCATCACGCCCTGAACGGCCTGTGTTGTGGTGTCGTATCGCCGGACAGGGCACCCTTTTTTCGGCTCACCGACCGTCGGCGCGGGTCTGTTCCGTTTCGTCGGCTAGGTCGTGATAGCGCCTGAGAAACGCGTCTCGGCTCACGGTCCCGGCACCGGCCGCTTCGAGTCGGTCTTCCAGCCCGCTCCGGTCGAAGTGACAGTACTCCCGATAACAGGGCTTGCACAGATACTCGAAGGACTTGTTGTCGCGGTTCCAGCGGTCGCCGTACTTGTCGTATTCCCGGGCATCCGACCGGGTGACCGTTTCACCGCAGGCGATGCAACGGACCTCTGCATCGGTGTCGCGATGCCAGGCGTTTCTGAAATCCATCAGATCCACACTCCGTCTAACTGTCCGCAAGTGTGTCTGTCGTGCCGCTCTCGCCGGCACACCGCAGTACCCGCCGGTAATCCGTACTGTGTGACCATCGTTTACAGCTAGAAGTACCGTCCAGCAGTCCGTCGCCGTATCGCGTCACTGATGAGGGTCGTTTTTATGCGGCCTGTGGAGCCCCGTCAGACCAGCGACGGAGTACCTACGGCTGCTGACAGGTCATCTCCGGTAGGAACCGTACTTGTCAGAACAGCACTCGAAAGCGGAAGCCGGTGGAGGGAGTATGAACAACGGTCGGAGCAAAGCTCTTCACTGCTTCAAATCCCAGATTGGCTTTCGCTCGTCACGTTCGTTCCTCGCAGAAAGCCGGTGGAGGGATTTGAACCCTCGGCCTAATCCTTACGAAGGATTCGCTCTGCCAGTCTGAGCTACACCGGCGCGTCACTCGCGTACATCAGTTGTTGGACGCATAACCGCAATAAGGATTGCGAATCGGGACCACCGAGAGGGACGTTCTCACTCCGCTCGGGACCCGACGACGGTGACCGGGTCGTCCGCCTCAAGCAGGACCTGCTGGGAGACACTCCCGAACACGGCCTTGCCGGTCGGCGACCGCTTCCTGGACCCCATTACGATCTGGTCGACGTCGAACTCCTCGGCCAGATCGATGATGCCGTCCGCAGGCGGCTGCTGACCCTCGGCCAGCTGGACATCGACGTCGTGGTCTTCGAGGTAGTCACGCACGAGGCGCACTGTCGAGATGCGCTCGACGTTGCGTATCTCCTCGGGCGCTTCCGCCTCTTCTTTTGTCAATGCGTGCGTAATGACGGCCTCGATGTCGGTCTCAGCAGCCGGTAGCTCCGCGACGAAGGCGGCCTGGCCGCGGGCGCGGTCCTCATCGGCGTCGACGGGGACGAGTATTGTGTACATATTTTACCCTCCTAGATACAAGCGTCCGACTTCCTCGTCGTTAAGCAGTTCGGTCCCCGTACCGGTGATGATAATAACTGTTCGTTTCAGCGTGTCAGTCGAACGTCGAAGACGATGTTGTGTTCCTTCGGGGCATACGACCGGACAGTGTGTCGCGTTTCGACCGTCACGTCGTAGGCCGGCTCCGCAGCCGCCCGGATCGCTCGCTCGCCGGGCCCGAACAGGTCGTCCTCGTGCTGGATATCGTAGTAGTGAAAGACACAGTCGTCAGCCGCCAGGCGGACGGCGGTCTCCAGAAACTCGTCGGCGCTATGGGGCAGATTCATCACGACGCGGTCAGCCCAGCCCTCGTACTCTCCGGCGACCTCTCGTACGTCGCCACAGATGCCCGTCACGCGGTCGGCGACGCCGTTGCGCTGTGCGTTCGCCCGGAGGTACTCGATTGCCGTCTCGTTGATGTCTGTTCCGACGCAGGTCGCGCCGCGTTTGGCGAACGGAATCGCGAACGGGCCGACGCCCGCGAACATGTCGAAGGCCTGCTCGCCCTCGCTGACCTGTTCGGTGACACGATGGCGTTCCGTCGCTAGCCGCGGTGAGAAGTACACCTCGGCGAGGTCGAGGTCGAACGTGCAGCCGTACTCCCGGTGGGTGACTTCCGTCCCTTCGCCAGCGAGTACGTCCCAGTCCCGGACCCGCTGTTTGCCTTTGATCTTCGACGCGCGGTTCAACACCGCTCGCACGGGCAGGTCTGAATCCATAATCGCGTCGGCAATCGCCCGCGCCCGGTCGGCGTCGTCCTCGTCGACAATCGCGACGTCGCCGATGCGCTCGTAGCTCGGGTCGAAGTCGAGTCCGTCCGCCGGCATCGTCTGGCCCTCGCGGACCGGCGGGTCTGCCTCCACGACGACGAAGTCCGACGGCACTGCTTCGGGGTCGGTGACGGGAACGTATAGCTGCCCGTCGACGACCGTGATGTCGTAGCCGTCGTCGACGAGGTTTGCTTCGGCGAGGCGTTGGCGCGTCTCTTCGCCGGCCTCGCGGGGAACGCGAACGCAGGGAACGCCCATACTCTCTCTCCCCGACCGCGGGCGGTAAGCCTGACGCTTCGCGCCCTTTATGCCCGACGGCGACCCACTCCGGATATGCTCACATTCGTCGGGCTGGGCCTCTACGACGAGCGCTCGGTCACGGTCGCCGGCCGCGACGCCATCCGAGACGCCGACCGGGTGTTCGCGGAGTTTTACACGAGCCGGCTGGTTGGTACCGACCTCGAAACGCTGGAGGACGTACTGGAGACGAGTATCGAAGTCAGGGACCTGTCTCTTATACACATCTCTGANCGTCTTCTGTACTGCCGGGGATACGATGGTCTCGACGACACACACCGACCTCCGACTCCGCGCTGCTGACCGCGGTATCGAAACCCGAATCGTCCACGGAACGACAGCCCAGACGGCCGCCGGCTCACTGACTGGCTTACAGAACTACCGCTTCGGGAAGGCCACGACGCTCCCGTTCGAGGACGCCCACGGCGGTGACGGCGTCCCGGATAGCGTCGTCGCCACCATCGAGGACAACCGGGAGCGGGACCTGCACACGCTAGTCTATCTCGACATCAAGGTCGACGACCCCCACTGGGACGAGAGTGACGACACGTACATGACTGCCAGCAAGGCCGCCGCCATGCTATCCGAGCGGTTCCCCGACACGCTCGGCGTCGTCGTGGCCAGAGCCGGTAGCCCGGACCCGCTGGTGGCCGCCGATACGCTCGACGCTCTCGCCGCACAGTCATTCGGCGAGCCGCTACATCTGCTCGTCATTCCCGGTTCGCTCCACCCGCTCGAAGCTGACGCACTGGAATCGATTGCTGGAGCAGAATTAGAATAACGGCCGTTCCTCCCGACGCAGTTCAGTCGTCACCGGGTGTCGCGGGACTCGATTCCGACTGGTTCTTTTCGAACGCCGTTCCGAGGTCGTACTCCGTGCCGGTCACCAGGAAGAGGAGGTCCTCGACGATGACCGTGAGTTCCGGTAGCTCCCGCATCAGCACCCACGTCAGCCCGACGAGAACGATGACGGAGCCAAACTGCGCCAGAATCCGGTCGACGATGTAGTAGGACACCAGCTGTGCGTCGCTGAGGCCGAACAGCGCCATGACCGTTCCCGGGAAGAACTGCGCCTTCTGCAGGCCAAAAGCCAGCGCGATTCCGAGGTTTCGAATCAGATTCAGTACGTAGATGATGCTGACGGCCGCGACCAGCACGCGGAGCTTCCGCCGCCACGGAGCCTTGACTGCCAGTATTCCGCCGGCGAAGATAGATATACTGCCGATACCCGTACAGGCCAGAATGATGGTGTACGTTATCGGACGCTCGTTCCCGTCGAACCAGAACGTGTTCTCGTAGGGGTACTGCTTCGAGGCGATATCGATGCCGTTGTGCGAGAGCCCGTCGACTACCACTGGGTCGTAGCCCAGTACGGTCATGAGGAAGGAGACCTGCCCGGTGACGATCTCGATGATGGTCTGGCGGAGCGGCCCGATGGTGAGAAACGGTACGTAGATGACGCCCATGAGGCCGATTGCCCGGGTCAACACCAGCAGCGACTCGCGGCCGTTCCAGAGCAGATAGCCGGTGTACAGCGACAGGGGGACGGCGATGACGCTCCCCAGGCCCTCGACGACGCTCTTCTGTATCAGAATGAAATGCGGGGCCAGGACGAGCCAGTACGCTGCGAACAAAGCCCAGCCGACTGTTCCGACGGGACGGGCCAGTCGCTCGTCGTACTGGGCGACAGCCACGCTTCCCAGAAACGCCGCGAGAACGAGCCACATCAGCGGTTCCGAGACTGTGACCGGGTCGAACGACAGTCCAGCGATGTCGACGCCTGCTTGCAGGACTGTCTCACTCATTGCTCGTACGTTAGCCAAACCGGCGTATATGTTTTGTCGTTGCGCTACTGTGCGGTGTCGTCGTCAGACCGACCTATCGGCAGTGCCGCCGCTACTCACGTAGCGCGCGAAAGAAAGAACGGTGTTCAGAGACCGGAGCTGTTCCGGTTAGTTGTTGCGTCGGACGGCGAGGAGCGCAGCGGCGACGAGTGCGATGAGCGCGATGGCTGCCGTGAAGCCGGGACCTTCCGCGGCGGTGGTCTCGGACTCTTCGGTGGCCGGCTCATCGGTTGCCGGTGCGTCAGTTTCCTCTTCGGTTTCCGTGTCCGGTGCTTCGGTTTCGGTTTCCGTGTCCGGTGCTTCAGTCTGGTCTTCCTCGGCGCCGACAGTCACGTTCGCACTGTCCGTGACGGCGGAGCCGTTGGCGGTGTACGGACCGTCAGCACCCGGGAAGTCGTACGCTTCGTTGCCGTTGGTGTCGAGGTGCGGCATCGCGACCGCAGTGAAGTCCTCGTCCATCGGCTCGTCGAGCGTGATCGTGATGTCCTCGTGGCTGCCTGCCTCGAGGTACTCGGAGTTCCCGACGACGTCGCCGGATGCGTTACCGGCGTGGACTGCGATGAAGCCACCGGCGGACAGCTGTGCGCTGTCGACGACGACTTCGCTCCCGTCGGATTCCTGGTCACTGATGCTCACAGAGGCCGTGGCGGCATCGGTGAGCTGTCCGTCTTCCTCGTCACCGAGCGCGTTGCCGTTAGTGTCGAGGAACTCCGCGGTGAAGTTCGTGCCGGCGGACTGGTCGCTGAAGTCCAGCGTTGCGGCGAACGTCCCATCAGCGTTGACCGTCGTTTCAGGTCGCTCGAGGAACGGGTTGGATTCGCTTTCGGATTCGACTTCGACCTCGATCTCTGCACCAGGTGCAATCGAGGTTGTGCCAGTGATCTGCTGGTCAGCAGCAGCCTGTGCCGTCACAAGACCGTTAGTCGTATCGATGGATGCATCTCGTTCAACGACGCTGTAGTCGTCGTCAACACCATCGTTATCATTTTCGAATGCACCGTACGGCGTCACGGTGAAGTTGGCCGTAATCTCGTCGGTGTCATCCTGACTGCGGATAGAGTTGCCGCCATCGTACTTTGCCAGTGCCGTTTTCACTGCAACGAAGTACGTGTTGTTGTCAGGGTCGTCGACAACGACCGTGTTCGTGTCGTTCAAGACTAGCTCCTCATCGTCGGTGTTTGCACCAACGTTGGTCTTTTCGACCGAGAAGTTCAGTGCGTTCTCCCCGTTGGTACGGCTAGCGTCCTCGGAGATGGTGTTCTGCGCACCAGCCGCTAGGAATGCCTGCGTGACATCATTCGAGTTGTTAACCTCCTGCTGGTATTCGAGGGCACCCTCGACACCAGAGGCAGTTATTTCGTGGACGACGATCGACTTGTTCGCGATTTCGTCCGACTGCGTCAGGTTCTGGCCGATACGGTCACGAATATCGATGTCATCGTCGTCAAGTTCGGCGTCGCGAGGTGCAACCCAACTACGCATACTCTCGGTCGAGCGCTCGCTCAGTCGGAGCGTCCCGACAGCATCAGCACTGCCGCTCTGAGACGTGCCTGCAGTGACGTTCAGGTTGTAGCTGGAAGCTTCGATTGTCTCGTCGTCGAGACTCTTACGGTCTTTGGCGAAGCTGCCAGTCTCCATGACGCTGTTGATTTCGTCGTCGCCTTGGACGAAGAGAACGTCACTAGCCGAAATGGTATTACCGTCGGTCGTGTTGCCGGCCAGTCCAGCGAGGTAGCTGTTGAACGAGACAGTGACTTCGCCGTCACCGTCGTCGTCGTCAATGGTGCCAGAGATGGCGTAGTTGTCATCGTCTTCATCGCCGACGAAGACAACAGCTTCATCTTCGTTATCGAGCTGGTAGGTGATGTTGACTACGTCACCGCGCTCGTCGGTCACAACGCTGCTCTCGAAGCCGGCGTCACCGTCTTCGGATTCGGAGACGTTGATCTGGTCGGTAGCGACCGTGATGTTCGTCTGGCGGTCAGTGACTTCGACCGTGTACGGGCCGTCGTCAGCGTCGAAGCCGGGCGTCTGGTTGATCGGGTCGAAGGTGAATGCGGTGTCGTCGTTGCCTGACAGGGTGTCGATCTGCGATGAGACCCTGTCACCGCTGTCGTCATACAGCGTTGCGTTGGCTTCTTCGCCACCGCGGTTGATTGTTGCGTTAGCGATGATATCGTCTTCATCGGTGATATCATTGTCGTCAGCTTCGACGTTCAGGTTGAGGTCACTTATCTCGATTCCTGCGCTCTCATTCCCGATACTGATGTTGTATTGCTCGCCGGCATCGAGGTCTTCAGTATCGTAGCGGTAAACATCGCTATTCGAGTTGACCGAGTCAGAAGCAACGAGGGAGCCATCATTGACCGAAATCTCGAAGTCGTTTCCTGAGTCTGCCCGCTCGAATGCGAGTGACTCGCCGCGGAACACAGTTTCGAAGCTGAGTTCGTTCGGATTCGGCTCATCGGCCGTGATGGTCTGTGACGTCACGTCGATGTCTTTTGCGACCAAATCGACGTTGTCGCTACCAGCCGAGACACCGTTGAGTCTGACATCGACCTCAGTATCAGGCGTGATGTCCTTCTCAAGAGGAATCTCGATCTGCTGGTTGTTTTGGGTAATTCCCTTGCTGGTATCAACGTACTCGCCTGGATTGTCCACACCGTCAATCACGACCTGGATGTCACCGTTGTTGGTCGTGTTGGCGAGCTGCAGGGAGGTACTGATTGTATTGTTCGTTACCACTTCGATTACATCTCCAGAATCGGAGTTGTACTCCGTTGCCTGCTGGATCTCGACGTTCGCGGCGGCGGCTGCGCCACCGGAGAACGCGATGGTCCCGGCGAATACCGAGAAGACCATCAGCGCCGTGAGGAACAGGCTGCGGATTTTTTCGTTTGTATCTGTCATAGTTTGTGTTTGCTATCGGGCGACCCCAGCAGTTTTCCACCTGGTCGGAACGCGGCCACCGAAGCCACGCATAGACCGAACCGGCGTACTCACTTCTGGCNAGCAGTTTTCCACCTGGTCGGAACGCGGCCACCGAAGCCACGCATAGACCGAACCGGCGTACTCACTTCTGGCGTCATGGGTAGGGGTATCGGTACATTACCCGAAGTGCGGTAAATGCTTTATGGATAAAGGTTACATCCAAATTACATGTCGGTGTCAGGTAATAATTATTTTAAACTGGTATGTGTACTTGTTCTGGATATTTATTTGACTATTCCTGAGACCTGATCTGAGAAACACGCCTCCCGATTCGACCGGCGGTCGTTCCACCACTCGACTACGGACGGGTCCCAAACGATTGCCGAAGCCGCCCTCGCAGTGGCGGACATCGAGGAAGTGTCCGGCAGGCGCTGGGTTACTGCCACGTTGCGCCAGCGTTCGACTGTGATCCAGTCACGACTGCCGATGGGGCAGTTAGCCGTTCAGAAGCGGACGGCCGAGTCGATCTGCAGTCTGTTTGCACTCTTCACGTAGCGTGCGAAAGAAAAGAACGGTGTTCAGGGACCGGAGTTGTTCCGGTTAGTTGTCGCGTCGGACAGCGAGGAGCGCAGCGGCGACCAGCGCGATAAGCGCGATGGCTGCCGTGAAGCCGGGACCTTCCGCTTCGGTGGTCTCGGTTTCGTCAGTTCCGGGTTCCATCGTGGTCGGCTCTTCGGTCGGCTCTTCGGTCGGCTCTTCGGTCGGCTCTTCGGTTTCCGTCGGCTCTTCGGTTTCCGTCGGTTCCTCGGCGCCGACAGTCACGTTCGCACTGTCGGTCACGGCGGAGCCGTTGGCGGTGTACGGACCGTCAGCGTCCGGGAAGTCGTACGCTTCGTTGCCGTTGGTGTCGAGGTGCGGCATCGCGACCGCGGTGAAGTCCTCGTCCATCGGCTCGTCGAGCGTGATCGTGATGTCCTCGTGGCTGCCTGCCTCGAGGTACTCGGAGTTCCCGACGACGTCGCCGGATGCGTTACCGGCGTGGATTGCGATGAAGCCACCGGCGGACAGCTGCGCGCTGTCGACGACGACTTCACTCCCGTCGGATTCCTGGTCATTGATGCTCACAGTGGCCGTGTCTGCATCGGTGATCTGTCCGTCTTCTTCGTCACCGATCTGGTCACCGTCGACGTCAAGCGTCTGTGCGGTGAAGTTCGTTCCTGCCGAGTAGTCGCTGAAGTCAGCCGTGGCAGTGAACGTCCCGTCCGATTCGACAGTCGCTTCAGGTCGGTCGAGGAACGGGTTAGACTCACTCTCGGACTCGACTTCGACTTCAAGCTCGGAGCCAGGCGCGACCGTGGTTGTTCCAGTGATCAGCTGGTCAGCAGCAGCCTGAACTAGCACGAGACCGTTGGTCGTGTCGATGGATGCGTCACGGTCAACAATGCTGTAGTCGTCGTCAACACCGTCGTTGCCGCCGCTCAGCCCAGTATCCTGCGACACAGTGAAGTTGGCCACCAGCTCGTCATCTTCGTCATCGTCGCGGATCGATGTGCCACTCTCGAATTCTGCGTTCTGCGTCTCCACAGCGACGAAGTACGTGTTGTTGTCAGGGTCGTCGACGACAACAACATTGGAGCTGTTGAGGATGAGCGGGTCCTCATCTGCGTTTGCACCGACATCGCTGCGGTTGACGGTGAGGTTGAACGCGTCATTGTTACCAGCACCGCCGCCAGTGGACCGGAGGAAGGCCTGGGTCCCACTGGAAGAGCCGTTGACTTCCTCTTCGTAGGCGAGCGGGCCTTCGACACCGGAAGCAACGATCTGGTGGACAACGAGGTCACCGTCAGCGATGTTATTCGATTGGGTCAGGTTCTGGTCGATACGATCACGAATGTCGATGTCGTCATCGTCGAGCTCAGCGTCCTGTGGGGCCACCCAGCTACGCATGCTTTCAGTGGAGCGCTCGCTCAGTCGGAGCGTTCCGACGGAGTCAGCACTGCTGTCCTGAGACGTGCCTGCAGTGACGTTCAGGTTGTAGCTGGAGGCTTCAATCGTCTCTTCGTCAAGGCTGCTGCGGGTGAAGGAACCTGACTCTTCGACACCAGTGATTTCGTCGTCACCCTCAACGTAGAGGATGTCATCCGCGGAGACATCGCCGACGTTCTCGCTTGTGCCAGCGAGGTAGCTGTTGAACGAGACAGTGACTTCGCCGTCACCGTCGTCGTCGTCGATAGTTCCGGAGATGGCGTAGTTGTCGTCGTCGTCGTCGCCGACGAAGACAACAGCTTCGTCTTCGTTGTCGAGCTGGTAGGTGATGTTGGCTACGTCACCGCGTTCCTCCTCGACAACACTGCTCTCGAAGCCGGCGTCGCCGTCTTCGGATTCGGAGACGTTGATCTGGTCGGTACTGACCGTGATGTTGGTCTGTCGGTCAGTGACTTCGACCGTGTACGGGCCATCGTCAGCGTCGAAGCCGCTTGTCTGGTTGATGGGGTCGAAGATGAACGCAGTGTCATCGTTGCCCGACAGGGTGTCGATCTGCGATGAGACCCTGTCACCGTTGTCGGCGTACAGCGTTGCGTTGGCTTCTTCGCCACCGCGGTTGATTGTTGCGTTGGCAATGATGTCGTCCTCGTCGGTGATATCATTGTCGTCAGCTTCGACGTTCAGGTTGAGGTCGCTGACTTGGAAGCCTGCGCTCTCGTCGCCGATAGTGACGTTGTATTCCTCGCCAGTGTCGAGGTCCTCAGTGTCGTAGCGGTAGACGTCGCTATTCGAGTTGACCGAGTCAGAAGCGACGAGCGAGCCGTCGTTGACTTCGATCTCGAATTCGTCACCGGTTGACGAGGTAGATCGCTCGATTGCAAGCTTCTCGCCACGGAACACGTTCTGATAATCGAGACCAGCTGAAGTGTCGCCATCGGCTGTGAGCGTCTGTGACGTCACGTCGATGTCTTTTGCGACTAAGTCGGTGGTGTCGCCGCTGGCGGAAGCTGTGACTCCGTTAAGTCGGACATCTACCTCAGCGTCAGGCGTGATGTCTTTCTCAAGGGAGATCTCGAGCTGCTCACCGTTTTGGTTGATATTACCTCCATTCTGGCCAGTCTCTACGTACTCGCCTGGATTGTCCACACCGTTAACAACGACTTGGACGTCGCCGTTATTGGTTGAGTTGGCGAGCTGCAGGGAGGTACTGATTGTACTGTTCGTTACCACTTCGATTGTATTTCCGCTATCAGCATTGTACTCTGTTGCCTGCTGGATCTCGACGTTAGCGGCGGCGGCTGCGCCACCGGAGAACGCGATGGTCCCGGCGAACACCGAGAAGACCATCAGCGCCGTGAGGAACAGGCTACGAACCTTGTCTGAATTTCCTGTCATAGTTTGTGTTGTATTGCTATCGGGCGACCCCAGCAGTTTTCCACCTGGTCGGAACGCGGCCACCGAAGCCACGCATAGACCGAACCGGCGTACTCACTTCTGNAGCAGTTTTCCACCTGGTCGGAACGCGGCCACCGAAGCCACGCATAGACCGAACCGGCGTACTCACTTCTGGCGTCATGGGTAGGGGTACAGTCTAAACGATAGGTGTCTGTTGTAAATGTTTTGTGGTAAGAAAATCCAACTGTCATGAATAGTCAGGGCACGAAGGCGCCGTCAGTGGCGATTAGATGTGGTTTAAGAATCTTGTAGGTCTAGAACAGGATCGTCATTCGGGTGTCTGACGCCCCAGATTTACATATCGGAGGTGGTTTCGCTGGCCTGAGACGCATAGGGCTTCACAGACCCTCACTGCTCGCTCAGGAACGACTCCGCAGACGAATCTCCTTCTGACAGCTACCGCGCGAGAATAGATTAGAACAGACGGTTAGTACCGACCAGTGCCGTCAGTTGGTCACGATTTCGATTTCGCGGCCGTCGGGGTCTTTGGTGAACGCATAGCGGTCGTCACAGCTCTCGGGGTCCCGGTAATCCTCGGCGTGGCGCCCCATCAGCGTCTCCCACGCGCTATGGAGGTCATCGGTTCGAACCGCGAGATGCCCCCAGGCATCGCCGAGTTCGTACGACCGGCCGTCGTAGTTGTAGGTGAGTTCGACCGACATCGCCTCTTCTGGGGCATTCTCGGGCTTGAGGAAGTACAGGGCGAAGTCGTCGAACTCCTCGCGGCGGAACAGGTCGTAGTCGAGCTTTCGGGTGTACCAGCCGATAGCCTGTTCGGCGTCTTCGACACGGATCATCGTGTGGTCCAGCGACCACTTCGCGCCGTGGTCCCGTTCGACGATCTCAATCTCGTGACCGTCGGGGTCCGTGACGAAGGCGTAGGAGCCGCCACAGGAGTCCGGGTCGCGGTAGTCCTCGACGCCGGCGTCCATCAGCTCGTCGTAGGCCTCGTACACGTCGTCACAGCGGACGGCGATGTGTCCCCACGCGTCGCCCATCGTGTACGAGCGGCCGTCGTGATTGTACGTCAGTTCGAGCAGTGCACCTTCGTCGTGGACGTCTTCCGGACCGAGGAAGACGTTCGTGAAGGTGTCGGCCTCCCAGCGGCCCTTCTCCTCGTAATCGAAATACGTCTGGTACCAGTCCAGCGACGCGTCCAAGTCTTCGACGCGCATCATCGTATGATCGAGTGACCACATACGCGGCACATGGTGCGAGCGAGCGAAAAGGCTACCGCCACAGGTGGTTCCGTCCGGATTCGATACCGCGGCTCACTCCGTCGCTGTGTCGGCCCGGATGGCCGGCAGGTAGTACCACCAGACCACGGCGAGCATGACGAGAGAGCCGACCGGGACAGCGACGTAGTCGAGCCGTCTGTTGAAACCCAGAAACACGGGGAACTGCGTCAGACCCGCACCGGCGAGAGCGAGGGCGGTGACCCGAACGTCCTCACGCCAGACGACACCGGCAACGGCGCTGGCCAGGGCAACGAGATACAGCAGGACGCCCGAGCCCCACGACTCGATAAACTGCGGGAGCGCCCCGGTGAACCGAACGAAGTAGCTGTAGACCGAGAGCAGTTCCGGCGGGTTCGTGTTGAACAGGCCAAAGGAGAAGACGAGCGTCAGTTCCGCCCCGATTTGCACCACTGTCCAGGGGACGAGGCCAGCAACGACGACGGCAGCAAGACGGCGTCGGGGACCGTGGTCCATACGTGGTGGCAGGACTCTAGACGCATGAACGCATCTACTTCAGAAGGGATGGATATTGTCTGAAGGGATATTCGCTCACACGCGCGCACGCGAGCGCTGACAGATTTTACCGGTTGGCGACGATCCGCAGGATATCTTCGTCAGCGAGTTCGTGGTCGCGCCCGACCTGCTGTTCGTCGTGCTTGGCGCTTGGACCGGTCACACGAGCGAATCGGAAGCGCTCGTCGAAGCTCCCGCCGAGTTTCTCGCAGGCGTCGTCGACGGTGTCGCCTTCACGGAGTATCAGCGGCTCCTCGCGGTCGACACCGCGGCCCGGCTTGTCCATGTAGATCCGGATGAGGCCGAGTTCGTCCCAGATGCGTTCGGTGAGGCTATCCAGTCCCTTCTCTTCCTCGGCGCTGATGAAGATTGCCTCGTCGGGGTCGATGTCCCGCTCCCGGAGCTCGTCTTCGACTTTGGGGAGGTAGTCGGGCTCGATGAGGTCGGCCTTGTTGACAGCAACGAGGGAGGGCAGATAGACGCGGTTGTCCATCACGCCGTCGATGAGCTGGTCGATGTCGATCTGCTCGCCGATGGTCACGTCGGCGTTGACGTAGCCGTGCTCGCGCAGGACGGCTTTGACCGTCTCGTCGTCGAGTTCGACGCCGGTGGCCGTGTTGACCGAAATCCCGTCCTTGCCCTTCTTCCGGACGTTGACCCACGGCGGGTCCTGGTCGAGTCGGATCTTGTTCTTGTACAGTTCTTCGCTGAGTCGGTCGTACTGGTCGATCTCGAAGACGGAGATGAGGAAGACGATGAGATCCGCGGTCCGGACGACGGACAGCACTTCCTTGCCGCCACCGCGGCCGCCGGCCGCACCCTCGATGAGCCCGGGAACGTCGAGAATCTGTATGTTCGCCCCCTTGTACTTGAGCATCCCCGGATACACGTCGAGCGTCGTGAACTCGTAGGCCCCGGTCTCGGACTCAGCGTTGGTGAGGGCGTTTAGCAGCGTCGACTTCCCGACGCTGGGGAACCCGACGAGCGCGACGGTCGCGTCGCCGTGTTTCTCGACGCCGTAGCCACCGCCGCCGCCCGAAGAGGCCTGCTGTTCGAGCTTCTCCTTTTTCTCCGCGAGCTTGGACTTCAGCCGACCGATATGGGCCTCTGTAGACTTGTTGTAGGGAGTGCTGGCGATTTCATCTTCGAGTTCCTGAATCTCCTCTTCGAGCCCCATTAGGTGTATGTCGGCCCCTCACACCGAATAAGGCTTTCCTCCCTCGCCGATGCCACCCCGGCAGCACGCGTCATCGGACCCGCCCTGCCGTTCAGAATGGTCAAACGACCCTCATGTAATTCGACACACCTATAGGGTATCCTCCGTCATGTGTCGATAATGGGAGCGGCGAGTCGGTTCCGCGACAGCACGCAGATACTGCTGCCAGTCGGTGCGCTCGACGGGATTCGCGAGGAGTTGGAACAGCGGTTCACTGTGAGCGTTCATCAGGAAGGTGAGCAGGTTCGGATAATCGGCTCCCCAGTCGAGATCAAAGACGCGAGCGATTTCCTCGCACGCAACGGCGTGACGTTCGCCTGAACTGACTGGGATTTAATTCTTTGCCGCGTTGGCCGTCCTGCCTGTGGGTTCCTAACGGTGAGTGTTCGTGCGTGTGGAGACCTCACGCAGCGATCCGTGAAACGCAATCCTTTAAACCGCCGCGAGGATTCCACTATGTATGGCTGGAACTATCGAAGTCCTCGTTCCCGGTGGGGAGGCCAACCCTGGCCCGCCACTCGGTCCGGAACTCGGCCCGACACCGGTGGACGTGCAGGCAGTCGTACAGGAAATCAACGACCAGACGGCAGCGTTCGACGGCACCGAAGTCCCCGTCACCGTCGAGTACGACGACGACGGCTCCTTCGAAATCGAAGTCGGTGTCCCGCCGACGGCCGAACTCATCAAGGACGAGGCCGGTTTCGAGACCGGCAGCGGCGAACCGCAAGAGGACTTCGTCGCTGACCTCTCCGTCGACCAGGTCAAACAGATCGCCGAGCAGAAGCATCCCGACCTGCTCTCCTACGACCTCACGAACGCCGCGAAGGAAGTCGTCGGGACGTGTACCTCCCTCGGTGTCACTATCGAAGGCGAAAACCCACGCGAGTTCAAGGAACGCATCGACGCGGGCGAGTACGACGACGTGTTCGCGGCCGAAGCACAAGCGTAAGTCGGACCGCTGTGCGACTGGCGTGTGTTTTCCCTTGCTTTCGACGCTGTGAGCTACTGCACAGTCAGTGGGACCGTCACCAGCGACTGGTCCCTGAGAACCGGAAACACGCCCGTCAGCGGTCCTTGGGCTGGTTCGACGGGTTTAAGTGTCGCATTGGCGTCTACCCGCACGAGACAGGCATCCGCCTGTTTCACTGACCCGTAGAAGCCGATTGGCGTACTACGGAGGTGAACAATGGCAGATCAGGAAATAGAGAACGCAGTCTCGCGCGCACTCGAGGACGCACCTGAGCGGAATTTCCGCGAAACGGTCGACCTCGCTGTGAACCTGCGCGACTTAGATCTTAACGACCCGTCGAACCGCGTCGACGAGTCCGTCGTGCTTCCTGCTGGCACCGGCCAGGAGACCACAATTGTGGTCTTCGCCGAGGGCGAAACCGCCCTTCGTGCCGAGGAAGTCGCAGACGACGTACTCGACGAGGACGAACTCGAGGAGCTCGGTGGCGATGACGACGCCGCCAAGGACCTCGCCGATGACACTGACTTCTTCATTGCGGAGAAGGATCTGATGCAGGACATCGGTCGCTACCTCGGGACCGTCCTCGGTCCGCGTGGGAAGATGCCGGAACCGCTCGACCCCGACGACGACGTCGTCGAGGTCATCGAACGCATGAAAAACACCGTGCAGCTCCGCAGCGGGGAACGGCGAACGTTCCACACGCGGGTCGGCGCGGAGGACATGTCCGCCGAAGATATCTCGGACAACATCGACGTTATCCTCCGCCGTCTGCACGCGGACCTCGAGAAGGGCCCGCTCAACATCGACAGCGTCTACGTGAAGACGACGATGGGGCCTGCGATGGAGGTGGCCTGATATGAGCGCCGAATCCGAACGCAAGACCGAGACCATTCCCGAGTGGAAGCAGGAAGAGGTCGACGCCATCGTAGCGATGATCGAGTCCTACGAGAGCGTCGGCGTCGTCAACATCGCCGGGATTCCGTCCCGACAGCTGCAGGATATGCGACGTGACCTGCACGGGACCGCCGAACTTCGCGTCTCCCGGAACACGCTGCTCGAGCGTGCACTCGACGAAGTCGACGACGGACTCGAAGACCTCAACAGCTACATCACCGGGCAGGTCGGGCTCATCGGGACCGACGACAACCCGTTCTCGCTGTTTCAGGAACTCGAGGCCTCCAAGACGCCCGCACCCATCGGTGCCGGCGAGGTGGCCCCGAACGACATCGTGATTCCGGAAGGCGACACGGGCGTCGACCCCGGTCCGTTCGTCGGCGAACTCCAGAGCGTGGGTGCCGACGCACGCATCCAGGAAGGCTCCATTCAGGTCCTTTCTGACTCGGTCGTGCTTGACACCGGCGAGGAAGTCTCCCAGGAACTCGCGAACGTCCTGAACGAACTCGGTATCGAACCGAAGGAGGTCGGTCTCGACCTCCGCGCCGTCTTCGCCGACGGTGTACTGTTCGAACCCGAGGAGCTGGAACTCGATATCGACGAGTACCGGAGCGACATCCAGGCGGCTGCCGGCCGAGCGTTCAATCTCTCGGTCAACGCCGACTACCCGACCGCGACGACGGCCCCGACAATGCTCCAGTCCGCTCGTGGCAACGCCAAGAGCCTCGCGCTCCAGGCGGCCATCGAGGACCCCGAGGTCGTGCCTGACCTCGTGAGCAAGGCTGACGCACAGGTCCGTGCGCTCGCCTCGCAAATTGACGATGAAGAGGCACTCCCGGAGGAACTCCAGGGCGTCGAGGCCGACGTGGCGACAGAGGAACCGACTGACGACCAAGACGAGGACACCGCATCCGAGGACGACGCGGACGCCGACGACGCGGCCGAGGAGGCCGACGACGATGACGACGACGACGAAGACGCCGGCGACGCGCTCGGAGCGATGTTCTAACAACGCACACTACAACAATGGAATACGTATACGCTGCACTCATCCTGAACGAAGCTGACGAAGAGATCAACGAAGACAACCTCACTGACGTGCTCGAAGCCGCGGGCGTCGACGTCGAGGAGTCCCGCGTCAAGGCCCTCGTCGCCGCCCTCGAGGACGTCGACATCGAGGAGGCCGTCGACCAGGCCGCTGCGGCACCGGTGCCGGCAAGCGGCGGCGCAGCCGCACCTGCCGAGGGTGACGCTGACGAGGCCGACGAGGCCGACGAAGAAGCCGACGAAGAGGCTGCCGACGACGGCGGCGACGACGATGACGACGAGGACGACGAGGCAAGCGGTGAGGGCCTCGGCGAACTCTTCGGCTAACTCGGTTCAACACAGCTCAGTTTTTTCTTTGCGTGCGCTCGACCGGTGAGAGGAGTCAATACTGACCCCGCCGATAGCCGTATCTCTATTGGACAAGTATGCTGAGCCACGACCGGGCTGTAATCCAGCGTGTACCGCCTGACACACGAGTCTGATTACACCGAAAAACGGGTCTGCTACGGCCTTAACTACCGATCGTAATCGTATCGGAGTCAATCGAGATGGGTGAGTCGTTAGTGGTTGCGCCACTCTCGTCGACTTCCTTCAGGTAGATTTCACCCGTCGCAGTATCGTCAACCGACCCACTGGCCGTGTCGTTGTACACTGTGACTTCGTACGTGTAGTATCCGGGATCGAGGTCGGTGTCGTAGCCAGCCCACGCCGGATACGCGTCGGATCCCGTAAGGTCACCGCTACCCGCTGTGACGTTCTCAGTGCCTGTGTAAACCGTAGTGCCGTCACTCTTGTTCTTGACGGTGAGGGCCACTTCACGTTCGTCGCCGACAGTTCCCTCATTGTTGACTTCAACGGTGATCCGTTCTGCACCGCCGTTCCGTTCGATGAGTGTGGCGGTATTGTATGTCTGTGCGCCGATATTGATGCCCTGGGTGTCGTTTACCACGACACTCGACCGACCGACGAAGAACGACTGCTTTGCTGAGGTGCTGTTCCGCGTCTGCACGTAGTACGTGTGGTTGCCACGGTCAGACGGTAGACTGAGGGTTACTTGCTCCGTATCTCCGTTTGTGAGCAGCGAGGTTGTCGCGGAGTCAGACACTGTGAACGTCGAACCCGCGTCGTCGGTGTTCTTTGCATAGAGTTTGATCTCGGCGGTTCCGCCTTCCCCACCGACGTTCGTGATGTCGACCGTAGCGTTTGCAGACTCATCGTTGTCGATTGTGCTTGTGGCACGAACAGAGTCGACTTGCATGAACTGTTCGTCGATGTCGCCGACGTAGATGTTTCCACCCCATTGCTTCCCAGTAGCGGACTCGGAGCGGTTAGGGTTCGTGAGATTGAACCTGTACTGGTACGACTGACCCGGTGTCTTACTTGCAGTCGCTAGCTCAACGTTGAACTGCGCCGTTTCGTTTACCCCGATCTCCGTATCTTGCGTCTCGGCTGTGCTTCCATCGAAGGTAGGCGTAAGCTTTGCACTACCGGCGGCGGTACCGACGTTTTTGACCGTCACCGTTGCCTCCGTGTCGTCTGTCTTCGGGGTACGGGCGGGGACATCAACATCAACGAAGCTGAATCTCGGCTCCGCAACCTCATTCTCGATGGAGTTGGTTCTGAATATAACCACTGCGTCGTTGTAGTCGGGGTCGCCGTAACCGTATGCGTTTTCGGGGTTTGCGTTGTCCTGCGAGAGCTCATAGAGGTACACGAATTCACCGTCGGCGAGATTAAGCCTCGCTGAACCGTTGTCGAGTTCGGTAAGCCGTTGCTCGCCAAGCATATCCGTCAGTTTTCGCTGTGCCTTGCCAGCTTGACCGTAGCCGGGAATTACCTCCCCATCGGCTAATATATCTGCGTTCGTGCTGCTCTCGTCGGTAGAAATCCGGACACTACCGGGGCTGCTGCATCTCTTAGTGTAGTAGTTCGTACCGTCTATCTTGAATCGAATGTCCGTGTACGTCGTTTCATAGCAATGGTACGACGTGGCGGTGACGGAGAAGTTCGAATTCGCTTCGAAAGTCTTCGTGAACTCGTATGGGTCCGGATAGTCGTCGTTAATCAGCCGCCGTTCAGCATGGGGGCCGTTCACATCGCCGTCTTCGAAGTCGTATCCCACATCACGCCACAGTGGAATCTCGTGGTCGCCGGACTGGTTGTTGACGACCAGATCCATGTCTACTTTCGTGTGCGTAATCTGATAGCCGTTACTGCCCTCAAGCTCAGCTCCCTTGAGTTCGATTGTTGCGTTGACCCTCTCGGTGGTAGTCATGCCACCTCCGTCACGCTCAACCGCAGTATTCGACCGCACGTTCAGGATTCGCCAGGCAGTCTGGTTTCCAGTGGTGAAGTTCACTCGATAGAGTCCGTCTTCGGACGGCGCTGTAACGGTCTGTGTGACCGTCGTACTCTCCCCCGGGTCAAGCTGCTCGTCCGTTGACTTGTCGGCTCCCCAGTCTCTGCCGATGCGAAGCGTCTGGGAGCCTGCCGTTCCGCCAGTGTTAGTGACATTGAAGCTGACCTCGGTCTTGTTTTCCGGTTCGACCGGGTTGTCGACGCCAAGACCGGTGATATCAAACACCGGTGGTGCCGACGCGCCGACAGTGAAGGTCCCGTAGCTGCGGTCGTCCGGTGTCTCGACAATATAGGTGTAGTTACTGTATGACGGAGCGGTAAGCGGACCGCTGGTGAGAGTTACCGTCTCTTTTTCTGAACCGCTGTTGGTTCCATTGAGTGTGAGCGTTTTCTCCTTCGATTCAACCGTTGTATCCGACTCGTTTTTTATGTGTATTTTGACGGCGTCGGACTTACGGATGTTGCCGGTATTTTTGACTGTCGCCTCAATCGTGACCGTGTCACCGCTCTTTACGCCGCCCGGTGGCGAAACCGATGTCACCTCGAAGACACCGACGTCACCGACAACGAAGTAGTGGCCGTCGTCGCTGTACTGCGAATACGTGTCGTCGTCCGTCGCGACTTCAATATCGTAGGTCCCGTTCTCGCTGGTCGGCATCGCTGAATCAAAGTCAACTGTCCGAGTGTTGCCCGGATGGACTGTCACGTGCTGTGTGGCATTCACCGAACCATTAACCAGAAGTGTGACGTTCTGTTCGGCCGTCATACTGCCGTTGTTTTCGACTGTGACATTCGATTCTGGGACCTGGTTCAGCCGTGCTGTCGCGGGGATTGAGGCACTAGTTATGTTTAGCGACGGTGACCCGGGCACAGCCGTGTAGTTGACTAGCTTGTAGGCCTTGTCTTGCTCAGATGCCACAGTGAAATTGTATACGCCACTGTCGGCATCTATCGACTTGCTCACTCTGGCTGAATCTCCACCGGTAAGCGTGACCGTGGCTGTCGCATTATCCGACGCCCCGGACCGATTCAGCCTGATCTCTTGGGTGTCTTGCAGACCACCAGTGTTCCGTATCGTTGCATTCACCAGTGCTTTTTGATCGTCTGATGGGTCTTCTTGCACCGACATATTCTGTACTTCAAACTCCGGGTCGCTCACGTTACCGAGCGCAAATCTGATGTCGATGGTCTCACCAGGCTCCACTGAACTCGGAGTTACCTTGACGTACTTGTCGTCGTATGCACTCTGTGCCCAGTCCGCCCACGCGCGGGCGTAACTGCTGTTCTCGATTGTCAACGTAGCGTTGGTGACCTGTGACGGGGCGCAGGTGGTGCTCGGCGACGAAGAGTCCCACGAGCCGTTCCGTACGCCTTCGTATGTAGCCTCAGTGAACAGTGCCGTCTGAAGTGCTGCTTCGTGTGATCGATTCGCAGTCGTGTTCGACCGAATCGCAACCGAACTGCCCCCAATCTGCTGCCCGGAGATATTCGCGAACGAGACTGACAGCGCCCCTTTATCATAGTTCACAGCCGGGGGCGACGACATCGTCGCGCCCGACTCGGTCATCCGCCACACACCGCCACCCTGATAGCCGACTTCTTGGCCGTTTTCCTGATACTGAAGCGTCTGCAACGAACGGTTCCCCGTCGAACAGGTCGAGTTACTGTTCAACGTCAGATTGTATGTCGCATCGTCTGTAACAGCGACATCAGACCGAACCCGGTCTGGGACTTCAACTGATTCACTGGTATCTGAGCGCTGGAAGCTCTGATCAACCGACAGCAGTACCTCCTCAGCGAGTTCGACGTTCGCGTCGTCGTTGACATCTCCGATAGTCTGTTGCCCCACTTGAACGATCAGTACGGCACCAATGATGACTGCACTAGCCAACAACACCACACCCAGAACGTGCGATACACCCCGGTCTCCAGCCCCCCGGCTGCCCCACTCGAACATACTTATTTACATACCAACTATTGCACATAAGTTTACTGTTTCACCCATACTAATAACGGTTCCATCGGTGACCTACTGAGGTTAAACAGCAGGTATTCCCTCTAACGGGACCTACCAGCGGTATACACTACCGGCACCGTGTGTCAAATTCTAGATCCACTGACATTATAATATCCCCGGAAATGTCATATATTAACCAAGATTGCTATGCCATATTTTGGAACGCTTGTGATATGTGACAACACTAAACAAGATTTAGTGGACTAAGTTTCCTTATTATTCGTATACGGTGGACTGGACGGTACTTACGTAATGCGAATTGAGCCCAACTTGACCTCTTAATTGAATCCGGCAGCAACGGGTAACGGTTGGTTTAGTAATGTCTCTAGCTGGTTTTCTCCTAATATCTTGGTTAGACAGTATTGTGCCCTCGATTGTGTGGTTTATTATAGAATCCGCCGGGCTACATCCCAAATCAGCCTACCTGTGTTGTCGATCTCTCATCCACGACGGTAAAATTAGGATGGACTCGCCGGGTTGTTAGCCTATTCGAGGATGCGCATTTCCTAGATTCATCCGTTGGAGTGTACTGGTTCTGAATCATGCGTCGTCGATGAACTCCCGTCGAACCTCCATCTTCTCGCGCTCGCTGCGCTGGTCGTAGTGCTGGTCGAGAACGTCATTCGAGACGTTCATTCGATCCGAAACGACCTCTTCCGGTGTCCCGTCTCGGAGGTGCTTCGTGATCGAACCGCGGCGGATACCGTGTGGAGATCGGGACGACGGGCAACCGCTGGCAGTGTCACGAGTCATGTACTCACAGCTCTCCGGGTTCTCTCCGTGTAGACACTCACCGACCATACAGGGCCGAGTCCACTGGTAGACAGCACTCCGGATAGGTGTCTCACTCAGACGGCCCCGGTCACTGGTGATGAGCGGTTCCCGACCGTATTCGTCGGTGACCGAATCTCGGTGGTTCTGGATGTACTCCTGAATCACTTCGGCGTAGAAGTCACCAACAGCAATCGACCGCTCGGCAGCTCGTCCGTTCTTCAGGGGAGTTCCTGTCTCCGGTCGGTGCCGCAGTTGTAGGTACTGCCCATCAGCATCGAAGTCGTCTAGGTCGAGTGACCGGAGGCTACCGAGGCGAATACCAGTGTGCCAGAGGATTCCGAAGATGACGTGTTCGCGGGAAGCGTACTGGTAGCGGTTCAGGTGGTCGAGGATCGCTTCTGCGTGTTCGGTATCGAGTTTCTCATCTTTCGAGGCTTCCTCGGGATCGACCTCCGGGAGCAACACCCGTTCACGCATTCCCAGTTCGACTGCGTCGATGCTGGCACAGAATTCGAGGAACTTCCGCAGCGTAGCGAGGATGCCCCGAAGGGTAACCTTAGACACTTCCCCGTATTCGCTTCCTTTGCCCTGTCGACGCCAGACTCGGAACTCATGTAGATCGCGTCCAGTCAGCTCGTTCATGTTCTCGATTCCCTTCGACTGGGTCCACTCGATGAACGAGTTGAGCCGGTATCGCTGGTTCGTGAGGGATTTTTCAGACAGCTCCGGTTCTCGGTGATCGAGGTAGAGGTTCACCGCAGTTGCAGGAGCTATCGGTTCGAGATCGTCGCTCACACTTCCACCCCGTCGGCGAGTAGCTGGCGAGCTGCTTGGTGGGCGGAGATGTCCTTCGGTTCGTCACCGAGAGGGTAGCCGTCTGAGTCACGCCCCATCTCTTCGAGTATTCTCGAAACCGAAGGTGCAGGTCCGTCCTGAATGAGTGCGTGCCGAACCTGTTGTGCAGCAGCAACCGCTTCGGCAGCGTCTAGGGAATCATCCGGGGTCCGGCGTGGCACTTCAGATAGACCGAGCATCCGGTCGCAGTGTGGGCAGGAATGGCGACGCTGGTGGGAAGTGGCGTCGGCATATGAGTCGTACCGCTTGGAGAAGTTACAGTCAGGACACCGAACGCGGTACTCCGTACGTGGGCGAACAGCGGATTTTTCAGCGGGCGATTCGACTACTCTCGTGCGGGGAGTACTCCCCGTATCGGTTCCGTACGACATTGGTTTGCCGGGCGGAGCCACTTTCTGGGCCGTGTCCTAGCACGGCCCGGTTCTCGATGGCCGAGGGCCATCTACGGGCGGCCCGCAGCTACACTGTTACTTGGAGAGTGCATAAATGTATCGAACAGCTATATATGCTCAATTGGTAAGTAATTGTAGAAAAGAACTGAATTAGGTAGGAAGAGTAGAATACGTTATTCAAATGCGCTTATCCGGTTCGTGGCAGAGTGTGTGGGACGACCGTATCCTCGAATGGATGCGAGAGAACGAGGGTACGGGGACGCCCAAGGAAGTCCACGACAGTGGGTTAGTCCGTGTTTCGAGAACCCAGATCGGCCGTCGAATGAAGAAACTCGCCGAGCATGGACTTCTGACCCATGTTGGGAATGGAGCTTACGTGATCACCGAAGAAGGAGAAGCATATCTCGACGAAGAATACGACGCCGAAGAAGGCGTCTATGTCGAAGGTGAAAACGATCTATCGGAGCCGTCCTCCCCTGCAGAGCCAGAGACAAACGACGTGTAGTTAGCTCTCCACTATGACGATACGAAAGACCGCCCGTTGGCAGCAGTGTATCGACGATCGGATACTGGAGAAACTTCGAGATGAATCAGTTTCAACCCCACGCCAAATTGCTGAACATGATCGAATCCATGCCACAGAAGCACAAGTCGTAGAACGGTGTCGAGTTTTAGCTGACGCCGATCTAATTGCGTTTCTTACTGAAGACCAAGATTTTGTTGAGATCACAACCGAAGGACAACAGTATTTGAAAGGCGAGATTGATGTTGAATTATATCCTTACCCACGCCATCCACGACTAATGGAGTCAATATGAGTGATAATGATTCAGATAGGATGATAGATATGGCAAGAAGTTTTCGTAATAACCGAATTAGGAATGACTTAGAAGAATTTTTACAGAGAGCCGAGGATACATTTGAATCTTTAGAAGGGAGAGAAGTAAATTATAGATTTTTGGTAGGCTCTGGTGATACTTTGACTTTTAAGATAGGGGAACATACAGATATGAAAGATTTTGACGTACGAATGCAAAATAGAATAAAAGAGTGGAAAGAAACGCGTGATTTAATCGATTCTATTAAACAAGACCTCGGATTTGATATAGATGACCGTTACATATACAATATTGTTCGCGTTTGTTTCAACTACCACCGAATTTCTGATCGTAATTGCGAATACGATGTAGATGAGATCTACAATAATATAGTATTAGACTCGGAGGGGAAGTCAAAAACTAGAGGATTCTATTTTGTTCAATCAGTCAATGTTGAAAATGAGATAATTATAGACAACAACTTACGAATACTGCCTATTCGGAAGGCGGACGGAATATACAAAGAAAGGATAGATGGCTTGGCTTCAACACATGGTAGTCCAATATCTTGGGGGTTCCCGACATCAATAATCAGATTAGATGTAACAAATTCGCCGAAGTATGATGCCATTAACGCATCTCAAGCTGCGAGCATAGATTTTCTCATCAAGTTGTTAAGGATACTTGGTCCGAGTAATGCAGATGTCTGTTTCAGTAAAATTGAGCCGGTATCATACTTGGATACCGGTAGAACATCGACAAATTCGGGCAGGGATACACATCCCAAGTTGAAGTTTTCTCCAATTGATATTAAAAGACTGAAAAATCTCAGGAACCTTCTTGAGGAATATTACGACGGCAATAGTCGTGAATTCACATCCTTCTTTTCTGTCCCGTTCCAACATTATGATACTTCTATTGAACAAAGAACCCGACAGCATTCTAGTATCGCATTTTCCGTAATTGGACTGGAATCATTATATAAACAAAATACGAAAAGTGAGTTGAAATCCAGTAAGGGAATCGCACTCAATGCAGCCTTTGTATTAGGGTCTGCAATAGATTCTCTTGATCCTCACACAGTTAAGCAGGATGTCCTTGATGCATATAACAAAAGAAACAATTTTGTACACGGAGACCACGGCTCTGAGAATACAGAAAAGAGGCAGCAACACCGAATGTGGGATTATCTGAGATTCTCACTAGTAATATTTACAATACTACATAGTCGTGGAATTATATCCCAAAACGCTGGACTGAATCTCGATGATTCTTATATAAACCAGGATGAAAGGGGCAAAGTCCAGCGTCAATTACGGAACATAGACTTGAATAGCTACGTACAGATATAGTCAAAATACTACTATTACTCTATATTCCAGCAGGATTGCCCCCGTCGCTCCGCTCGGGGGCGTGCGCTCACAGGCTCGCTCGGCCCCCCATGTGAGGGGGGCGCTTCGCGTCGCTGTTCGCTTGTGGTGTTGGTGTAATCACAGACACAACGTACCCAACCACTGAAAGCGGTGGGTCGGCGGGTGGGTGGGCGACGTGATCGAGGAGATCGTCGGCTACGTCGTTGGACCGAGTTCTTCCAGACGGTCGCCGAAGTGATCCCAGTTGTCGAACCCGTGCCACACGTCAGGGTCAAGATCCCACTTCCAAGAGGCAACGTCGTCTGGGTCGTAGCTGTGAAGTGTCGGTTCGAGATCCGTCAGGTCGGCATCGAAAAGCGGGGAATCAGGCCGGTCTGCGTCACCGTCCCAGTTGGTGTAGAAGTCGACGACATCCGGTGCTGATTTCCAGAACGCCAAGTTGGTCAGTCGCTTGCACTCGGGGACAACGTCTTTTCCGGTGTGTCCGACCGCACCGACGACCTCAACGCCGAGTTTGCTCATGGCCTTCAGCGCGGGAGCGTACTGGGTACTCACTTCGCGGCTGTAGACTCTGGCATCCATGTACCGGCTGGCTTCATCAAGGACGAACGTTTTCGGAACGTCGCGGTTCTCGACGAGGAGCGTCATCAGCTCGTGCATCGTCGAGACGTAGCGGTCAGCGCCTTCCCAGGTCTTGGAGTTCGAAATAACCAGCACGTCGTCCCAAACAGCACGAGCCATATCCGAGGCGAGCAGGAACATCGTGTTCGTCTTGCCAGTGTTGGGTCGGCCCGCAGCGAGAACCGTTGTCAGTGTCCCGTCGGCATCGAGCCGATCCATCAGGCGAGCGGTCACCGTCAGCGACGACGCGTCGAGTTCCTGTTCAGTGATGCCGACAAGATAGGAAGCGAGCGACCCGTTGCCGTTCTCGATGGCACGGGTAGCCGCTTCGGTGTGGTATTTGGACTGGAGAACGTCGGAGAGAGAGGTTTGCCCGAACGACCGGGAACCGCTTACCTCAGCACCACGGTCGAAGAGTGAGGAGACGAACGACAGGGTCGCTCGGTCTGCGTCATCAGCCACGACACCGGTATGCTCGTGCAGTGACTCACCGCCCTCGATGTTCCCAGCAACGACCTCGTTGAGTTTGGCCGCCGTCAGTAGTCTCTCGTCGGAGTCAGTCATCAGCTGAAACACCTCCGTCGCCAGCACCAGCGAGGTCGGCGAGGTCCTGGTCGAGATCGACACGAACGCCCGGAACATCAGACTCCGGAGACTCGTCGTCCTCAGTGTGTCGAATCTTCCGGTCAAGTCCGAACTGCTCGATGGCCGAATCTATCTCGTCGGTCAGTGCGTCACCTTCATCGGGCAGTGTCCCGCGCTCGAACGTCGACACGATACGGAGAACCGCTTTTCTGGTGGCGTTACGGATGATCGTAAACGCCTGAGCTTCGATAGCGAAGCCGCGCTTGGCATCGGCTTCGAGCTGGCCGCGACACTCTTCGACAGCCTGGAGTGTTCGCATCAGCTCCCGGTCAGAGAGGGTTCCGCGCCAGCATCCTTCGACGGTCTGGGATTCGAGGTCGACGTTCTTGCCGAAGGCAAGATTGGGACTCACCCAGTCGAGTTGTCCGTCCTCGACGGACCACTCGCGGAACCGTTGCCCTGGAGTCCGGAAGATGCCGCCTTTCGTGTGGCGGGCATCTATGTCGACGAGCCAGACGTAATTCGGGTCCCAGAGCAGCGACCGGACTTTCTTCCCGGTCGGCCGTCCGACCAGCGGAATAGTCACGAGCGCACAGAGTCCGATCAGGCGCAGACTACGGGGAAGTTCGTAGCCGAGAATCGACGCGATAACGAACAAGACGATACCGACACCAGACGCGATCAACAGCAGGTTGTTCGTGAGCCACCGGAACAGTCGATAGGTCCGACTGTGGTCCGGGCCAGGGTCAGCGTTGTGCGCCATCTCGTCGCGGTCGAGATCGGGATTACTCTCATCGTCGGTCATGCCAGTCGCTCACCTCGCTGGGCCGACCCGATTTTCGCGGAGACGGCTTCATACAGGACGGCAATCACGACGCCGAGCGCACTGCCGAGGGCGGCGTTACGAACGTCCTCACCGCTCCACGGGCCAGTGATGATGAAGGAGTTGGGCTTACGGAGGTAGTGGAACCGCTGTTGTTCGATGGACTGCTCAGTCCAGAGTGTGACGCCACCGCTCGATGGTACTTGAACCGTAGTCGTCGTATCGGCGTCGACGACAGCAGCACGGAATGAGACGCTACCCGCTTCCGAGCCATCATCGACCTGCGGGGCGACACTGACGACTTTGTACTCGTCCGACCAGAAGTCGATGACCAGCTGGCCGTCCGCGTAGTGGTAGTCAGTCACGACAACGTTCTCATCGACGACGAGTTCGACATCACTGGGTGCGCCATCCGGTGCAGAGACGTTCGTCGAGGCCGCCGTTTCGTTCGTTGTTTCCTGCGCTGCCGCTGGTGCAGCGAGAGCGATACAGCTGACGATCAGTATGAGGAGTATGGGCGTACGTGGGTTCATGCTCGAAAAATCTGCGAGTTGGTCACCAGAACCAATCAAGCGGGGGTTCCGGGAGCCAGGACGACATCAGATCAATGGCTGGCCCGATCACGTCGACGGCCCCCGAGAGTTGCAGCGCGACGAGTCCGACCAGAATGAGCCACACGTCACGGGGGACGAGCTTGAGAGCCAGCCAGTAGACCATCAGTTGTTACCTCCCGTTCGCCGCTGGCTCACGGCGTAGAGTGTACCAACGCCGACCAGTACCAGCACAAGTGACGATGACGAACCTCCGAGCAGACCACCGCCAGCAGAGCCACGAAGATTCTGCTCACGCGCCTCGATCTCCGCTCGGCGCTTCGCCAAGTCATCGTACTGCTGTTTCAGTTCGGTGACGTTGGTTGTCTTGTAGGTGGTTTTCTGGATGGTGACGTTCTCAGTGGTTTCACCTCTTGTTGTGGTGATTCTGTCAATGGTGAACGTCCCGTCCAGTTCGACGATTTGGTCACTGGTGACGACGTACTGCGTGCCGCCGATGTTTGCCGTATCGTAGGTTGTCCTGTTTTCGAACTGCCCGCTGCCAGGGTTCTCCTGAGAGAACAGGACGCCCTCGTACTGCGTTCCGTCTCCAGTGGTGACGTTGAAGCTCCCGATCTGGTCGAAGTTCTCCGGAGAGTTCGCCCCCAACAGGGTGAGCTGGGCCGCAGTCCAGCCCTGGAAGTCGTCGCCTGCGGATTGCTGGGACGCCAACACGTAGGGGTCCACGAGGTCGCTATTATTGATTTCACCACTCTGATAGGCGTTATAGGTGTTTTCCGCCAGCGTGTCCATTTCGTTTTGTACCTGCGTATTCTGTGATTCTATTTCGGCCCATTTGGTGCTGTAGTCCTCGAAATTGATGATTTCGAGGTTGTTGTAATTACTGTTCGGAGCCGTAATTCTGAGTCCTTGCCCATACTTTGACCCATCTGCGGCTTTTGTGTGGTTAACCCGCCCAGTGGCCGGACCAACGTGAGTAGTGGCAGGAGTGACACCATCGTAGAACTCCCGGTGTTCCACGTATATGGTCCTATACTCGGTGGTTTCGCCATTTACGAGCGATATTGTCTCTGTCTGAGAACCAGACGGGTCATAGATAATATAGGCTTCTCGACCGCCTCCGCCGACGCCCTTCACTCCGAGATCGGGGGCAGTGCTTGAGTCAGGACGTGGCGGTGCAGTTAGACCGCTCTCACTTTCCATAACGTCCGCAAGATATTCTGCGTTTGTGGCCTGCTGAGTCCACTCAGACGCCAAATTTTCCTGTTTCGTGGCGTAGTAGTCTGCCACGGCAGACTTAGCTTCGGTTTTGGCCGCTGCCTTGCTACTCCCGTTGTTGAGTGCCTTGATATAGGCGTTCTTGCCGATGATGCGAGCCTGAGTCTTTGTATCTGACAGGTAGTTGTCCAGCGTATTGTGGTAGTTGTCTGCCTGCTGTTTGCTGTTCTGAGCGGACTGGTACGCATCGATATGCGTTTGCTGTGCATCCGTACCGGTCGTGTTGACGCCTGTACTGCCCGGCTGTGCCGTGCAGTCCAGATACGTGACACCCGAGGTCATGCTACCGAGTCTATCGGACGTGTCGCACGTCAAATCAGAGTCGCCGCCGGTCGTCCCGACGACCGTCCGCACGAGGTTAATACCGCCGAGAAGCCCGCTCTTAGAGTCGAACGTCGGTTCGCCGCCGGAGTAGCCCGACACCGTGACGTTCACCGATTCATACGCACCATCGTTGAAGAACAGCAATTGATCTTCTTTGAGGTTCGCCGTGTTGTACGTTTCGCGCGCTAACACGGTCGTTCCGGTGGACGGTCCACCCTGCGTGGTGTACTCGACGGTGAACTCCGTGCCGCCGTCGAGGGCGCTGGTATCAACAATCAGCGTCGTTGGGGAGCCGGTGTACTCGTAGGTGACTGGCCCGCTGTCCGTAGCCGTCTGTGCCAGCGCGGGACCGACACCAGTAACGACTGTCGACAGGACGAGCAGGCCAGCCAGCAAGATCGAGCGTGCGTGACTCATCGGGGTTCACCTCCGAAAGAATAGCGTCGTGTCATCGGTTTACTGAACAGCGACTCCCCAGGAGACGACCGTGGCGACGAACGCCAGCTGCATCCCGAGCGGGTCACCCAGGGAAGTGAGGAAGTCGTTCACCGCTGGCAGGTACTCGTTGCCGAGGATGACAGCGGGACCCAGTGCGATGGCGATCTTCTCCCAGTCCTCGTAGTACTCGAACTGCTTTGTCTCGGAGCTGGCAAACGCCGCAGCGAAGGCCCCGAGCGAGATCAGTAACGAGTGCTGTGTCGTCAGCGTGTACGACAGCCACGGGAGTTCGACCGTGGTGATGCCGCCGAACTGGTAGAGGCTGGCCGCGACGAACGCCACCGACAGCATGGCGGGCAGACTACGGATGTTCATGTAGTCGCTCACCATGTCGCTCGCTCGATTCTGGTAGCTCATTCAGGCCCTCCAGCAGGGAGTTCCCGGACCTTCCAGATGTCGTACTCCTGTTCCTCGCCGTCCTCGTTCGTGAACGTACTCGTCTGTTCGGTGTGCTTGATGCCGACTACGTCGCCCTCGCCGAGGTCGTTGTCGTCGAGCGCGTTGTCGATCTGGCTGTTCGACCACATAGCGACCACGTCGCCGATGCCACGGGCCAGCTCGATGACGGTCGTGTCGTACTTGCCGCAGTTGGGAGTGAGTTCCCGAATTTCACCGACGACCGATTCGCCGGGTTCGAGGTCAATCCACTCCGAATCGTAGTCGTCAGAAGTGCTGTTGTCGACCGGTTCGAGATCGTCGAAGGATGGCGTTTCCTGAGTTGCCATACACAGAACGATTCGGAGGATATGGACTTAACTAGGGGTCGGAGGCTCGGTGAAAGTGAAGAGAAGGGTTTGAGGCATCGATAAAATACTATAAGTACGATAGCACCAACTCAGATTCCTCTCATCTTGTTCAAAATTTGGAGCCGACTGTATTAGATTAGATCATCAATTCTGTCATGGCAAGGGTGAGAAACAATTCAGCCAACAGTTAGTTGAGAAGTCTGAAGAGAGAAACTAGCTGATAGGTAATCGATCTATCCAAATATCTGAGTTATAGTATTTGAACAGAATCGTCTAACTCAGAATAGAAAAGCTGAGTACCTATGGATCAGGCGGTTAACTGCCCTTCGAGACTTTTTGACCATCGAAGATGATTCGTGAAACCCGCTCACGTCGTTCTTCATCATCTTCGTTTTGTTGTGGGGGCATACTTACTACATGTTTGCGGCTGGTAGGGTAAATAGGTTGGGTAAGAAATTAGCCGATATCACGCTCCAGCTGTCTACCCACTTCCTTGATCTGGGATAAATATCCAGAGGCCAGTGTAATTGCGAACAAAGCAAGCATGGCTATTATATTCAGAAAGAGTGGGACATCGTCTATAAGAGCAGAGTATGTTCCGAGAGCAAGATAAGTTAATGCATATATTAAAAAGAGCAACATTGATGTCGAATAGAATGCATTCAAAGTTTGAGTTGAATTATTATCGTTTATCCACTTGGCATAACTTTTAATCAGTACTCTGTCAAGTTCTTCCTTATTCAGATCTTCCTCAAGTGTAGTTATTATATTCTGCTTCCCGATTCCTGGTTTAAAATTAGATGCGGTGTATGTGAGTCCTGCAGAGACCGTTGATAGTATCAGTAGGAGTATACCATTTCCTAAATAAATATTTATAAAAGCATCTAAATTAAGAGAATTAGTTCTCGTTGAAAATGTTAACGCAGATATGAAGAGTCCGACCAGTAAAACATTCACTCTCAAAACACGGATTGCTTTAGTGTCTATATCATTCAGCGTCTCTATCTGCGCATCAATGGTCTCTCTTGCTTCACTAATGCCTGTCTGAAGAGCAGACTCCCCTGTCGGATCATATCGAATACTCGCTAGTTCTTGCGATAGGTCAGAGTCGTTTCCAAAAGAAAGAGAGAAGAAAATTAGTAAAATCCCAATAAAACCTGAAAGGAGAGCAGAGACAGCTACGCCCTCATTGAATGGGAGAGTGGATGAGATAACAGGTGCTACAAAAAAGAGAGTGAATAATCCGAAAAAGAAGGATTCACCCTGTGGGGATTCCATTTTGATACAGAAACTCACTGTGGGATATTATACTTAGGGTATCAGTTATTGAGAGAATCGTACTGACGAAAATACCAGATAAATAAGATATGGTAACACCTATCTTACTGTGACTCTGTATGCGCGATTGTATCCAAGAATTAGTATAAGCAAACAGCTTGCTGGATTGTATTCACACTACATCTCATTTTTATTGTAATCATTCAACCGGCCGATATGAATATAAGATACGATTTCATTATCTAAACAAATGGGTGAATTAACAATTGGTAAATTGAAAGACTATTTCCAAGTTAATCTGTTGAGGGATGGCTTTGCAGCAGTATTTGGACCAATTACTATCGTTTTGCTTGTGTTTTCTGCTGAACAACTTTTTGAATATTTCCATCCATATGTGTCACCAAATGAGATTGACGGGATCGTCTACCTGTGGCTGCACACTATTTCGCTCTTTTTCATTCTTGGTTTCGGAGGTGTAGTATTATTGCGATCTTTATCAGTCATTCGTAAGTCTGTGAGAATCTTGTGGAACATGAGTACTCCGCCATTTTCTACATCAGCGGACAAATCAACATCAAAAATAAGCCCTTCTATTGTTGAAAAAGCTAAAATAATAAGTATTGCTGGACTTTCTATTGGTGCATATTTAGCATTCCTTCTCCAGATCATCGGGTTTGTTCCATATAGACAGGGGATGATCCTGACAGGGCCACTTGGAAGGTCAGCACCAAATGTGACGGTTCCAAGGGCTATTTCTGAGATGCCTATCATAAATGATCTCGTTATTCTTGGTGATTTCATCGCTAGTCCACATACTCTTGGCTATGTAATGATCTCTATATCTGTGGCACCGATTGTTGTCGGATTCTGGAACCTCACGTACTTATTTTTCAATTATCGTAAGATCGAGGATCAAAATCCGAACGCAATCAAACAGGACAGAATCTTATTTAGATGGATGCCTTATGTTGGATTGCTAGAATTCGTCATTATTACGTGGATGTTCGGAGCCTTCTGGTTCCTTCACTGAATCCTCAATTTCTCCGAGGCTACCAAACCCAGACTCCAACACATTAGTCGGAAGATCCCAGTAAGAATAAGCACCAATGTAGTCAACAATACATCGGAAAGAATTATCAGAGGGCAGTGTTGAACAAACCTGCGGTTGTTCCACATCGGAAATCGCCCGCTCTATGGCAGCGTCGAGATCGTCAATGTCGTCCCAATGCCGACGCGCGAGACTGTCACGTATCTCGCTCTCGCTCGCGGCTTGGACTGAGTCGACCGAACACCACCGAACTGACTCACGAACGTTGGGATCTTGCAGGTGGTCATTTGGGTCAATACCCTCCGTAATCGGTTTTGAGCAAGACCAGAAGCGCCGGTTTGTCGCCCAGTACAGTGCAAGCTTCCAAGTAGCCGCCTTATCAGAGTACGTCTCTCGGTCATCGTCGGCCTGCTCGAAAGATTCTGTGGCGTCAAGCAACGAGCCGAACGTCGCGCTCAGGTACTTGCCAAGATACGCGCCAGCAGTTGATTCTTTCTCGTGGCCGTCGTCGCCGAATTCTATCAGCTCGTGCGACCGGGTACGCTCGCGTACCCAGTCTTCGCCGTGATCGTGGTCGCCGAAGCGATACCAGTCGACGAAGCCTTCGTCGCTCTGGAACTCCGGCTCCAGGTCGTCGAGGTCGTCACGGTAGGTCAGCGGATACACGTCGACAATCTCGCCCTGGTCGTAGTCGGCCCACTTCGCAGCTACTTCTGGTTTGTCGCAGAGCCACGGCATACCGTCCTCGTCACGGGTTGGTACGTCGAAGAACAGGACGTGCAGGTGCGGATAGCCTTTCTCCGTAAACTCCAGGGCCTTGATGTAGTCCGGTCGGTCACGCGGTCGCCCGGTCACTTCGCTATCGAGATCATGCCGCCAGCCTGGGATGGCCGAACGTCGGGTATTGTCTTTCGTCGATGGGTCGGAATCGAAGTAGGACAGGAGCCGATTGAAATTCTCGTTGATAGAGTCGATTCCGTCGAGTAGCGAGTCTTGGCGCTTCGGGTCGGTCGTCAGTGTCACCAAAACAGCGTTTTCAGCGTTCTCGTACCCGTATTCGAGTGCATCGTTGAACCGTGCGAACTGTTTGGAAACACGGCCCTGGTCGTTGAAGCGGGTCTTGTAGTCCTTCGTCATCCGCTTGGTTGACTCACCGCCACGCCGGTCGACGAAGTGGACATCGAACAGGAGTTTGTAGTCTTTGATACGATTGAGGTAGGATGTAAAACCGTCCTTCAGTAGCTCCCGGAGGTCATCGTCGACAGAATCGACCTTAGCGAGGTAGTTCCGCAGAAACTCTCTGTCGTACTTGATCCCCTCTTCGTTGGCTGTTTGAGTAATGCCTTCTGTAATCAAGTCAAGAAGGCGGAGGGTCGGGGTCACCATCAGGACCCCTGAAGACTCGGATTTCCGTACGTAGGGGGTTTCAGGGGCTACAAGGTCGTCTATGAAGCGGTATGCAAACTGGTAGTCGGGGTCGGAGCCTTCGACGCGCTCGCAAGCTTCGGGTGAGATACCTTTGACGGCGTACGAAACAACGTGTGACAGCGGTGTACCCTCCGGATGCGCCGCAATAAACTTCGCTACGCGTACGCGATCTTCGTCGCGTTCTGTGAGAGTTCCATCAAGCAATTGGCCGTGACCGAGAAGGTCGCGCTCTTCGAGAAGGTCTGCTAAGACGGGAGTGTTACATCTATCCGCGAGGTCGAGACCGCCCAGGTGTCCCGGCGGCTCGACGACGCTCATTTGGGACCATCAGAACGGGCGTCCGTTCGTCGGCTGCCCAGTGTGTCGTTGTTGGGATTCCCCTCACCCTCCGGGTTCGGGGGGAACGCTCGGGCTTCCGGGTCGCCCCGCGAGGGGGCGCTTCCAGTTGGTCGAACTGGTGCGGACGGCGATTGGCGCTCGCCGACCGTTCCGGGATGCTCACTCCGTTGCGCTTCCGGGCGTACCAGCTCTCCCGTTCCCTCACTGGTGGTGAGTTTGTCACCAGTTTCAGGGGCGTTGTCGAGTTCGAGAAGAATACAGGACTTGCAGCGATGGCGCTGCGCTGGGAGACTATCGGCGTGATTTATGCACTCTTCGTGGCAGTGGCTACAGAAGTATTGAGTATAGGACGACCAGTCCGTCACTGCTGACCACCGTCCTCGACGCGCTCGATAGATCGACGAACATCGTCGTCGGTTGCCTCCAGGAGGCGAGACGCACGGACGAACTCATCACGAGCGAACGGCCAGTCGGCGGGCTGGGCGAGATCGCGTTTAGGCGACACGCCGACCACCTCCAAGAATTGTCAGAGAACCGTACTCCCTCGGAATAATCGCGTGACTGCGAGGGGTGCATCCGGATCCCCGGTGAACTCTCTTTCTCCGGGGAGGCTTCTCGAACCCCAATTGTGCCGAAAACAGAGAGAAACGGCGCTCTCGCCGTATTATTAATTCCCTGTTTACCGCGGTAAAATACGGATGGACTCGCCGGGATTTGAACCCGGGGCCTCTCCCATGCCAAGGGAGTGATCTACCCCTGATCTACGAGCCCTTGCGTGCATTGTCTGCTTCCCGATGGGATTGCTTAAACCCATCGAAGCACCGGGACATAGAGAACCGGCCCCATGGTCTTGGTTAGACCAGTATTGCGTCGGCCTCGCAGAGTGCGTAGAAGTCTGGTAATTGGTGTTACAGTACGGCCATAATGGCTATAACGACTGAGGCCATCCCTACAGTAATCTCAGTTTAGTGAATCAGGCTCATGAACCGTAGGAGAAACGAGACGCAGTCTAACGACCGGCGTGTCGGCCGGTCACTCTGGATCGAAGAGCACCGGCGCGGGCAGACGACGCTGGACTTCGCGATCGGTATGAGCCTGTTTCTGAGCGTCCTGATATTCATCTTCCTGTTCATTCCGGGGCTGTTGTCACCGTTTTCTGCGGGGGTTCAGGAGGAGACAGTCACGACCGACAGAGTCGCCGATGGGCTCACAATGGGGATGCTCGGTTCGCCACAGCAGCCGTACGTCCTGAACGAACACTGTACGCGCGAGTTCTTCGCTGGGAACGCACCACCGTCAGGATGCGGCTACGAGTCCGGCGGGAGTGCGGAGGAACGGGTCGGACTCGACCCGGCTCGGGAAAACGTGAACGTCACAATCCGGGGGAACGCGACGGGGACACCAGCCGCCGACGAAATTCTGTGCTGGGATGGAGCGAATCAGGCACTCGTCGAAGCTGGGGCCGGCTGTGGGACGGTACTCACGACTGGTGGGAACCCGCCGACAAACAACGACGCGTCGGTCACTGCGTTGCGAGTGGTCTCGTTGAACGGGCAGGATGTCACAGTACGCGTGGTGATGTGGTAGCATGCGCGCGCAGGCACACACGCTCGAAGCGATCGTCAGCGGTATGGTGTTGCTGGCAAGTCTGGTGTTCGCGCTACAGATGACAGCGGTGACGCCGCTGTCGGCGAGCACGTCGAGTCAACACATCGAGAACCAGCAGCAGGCGATCGGCCACGGGGTCCTCGCCTCGGCGGCGGCAGAGGACGCACTGAAACCGGCTGTGCTCTACTGGGACAACAGCACGGCGCAGTTCCACAACACGGCCGGTGGTCGGGAATACTACACGAACGGGCCGCCGGACAATCGGTTTGGGGAGTTGCTAGAACGCGCGTTCGACCAGCGGGGAATCGCGTACAACGTCTATCTCAGGTTCCAGAACACGCAGGAGCGAACCGTCACGACCCGCTACGTCTACAGCGGCGAACCGAGCGACAACGCGGTGCGTGCGAGCCACACAATCACGCTCATGGACGACGACCATCTGCGTGATGCGGACGGGACGCGCAACAGCACGCGGATCGGGGATCCAGCGACCGATTATACGGTTTCGGACACCGGAAAGAACGTCTACAACACCGTCAGCGTGGAGGTGGTCGCGTGGCGCATCTAGACGACGAACGCGGACAGATAATCCTTATCGCCGCATTGGCCCTGGCGGTGACGTTCATCGGGCTTGCGCTGGTCGTCAACTCCGCGATCTACACGCAGAACCTCGCGAGTCGGGGCGAGGTTGCAGGGAGCAACGACGCGCTGGAGATGCGGGCGATGGTGGAGACGAACGTCGGGCAGGGTGTCACCGCGGCGAACAGGTACAACCACTCGACCCAAACAACACTCGAAACCAGTGTGCGTGAGAGCATCCGGACCGTCAGCACACAGACGGAACGCCAGCGAGTCACGAGCGGGACGCTGGTGAACGTCACGCTCGCCGGCTCGCCGACCTACGGCACGCGGATCGCCCAGACCAACACGTCACTGTTTGAATCCGGCGAGGCGACACCGAGCGCCGATTGGATGGTCAGAGAGCGGGTCACGCGCCCGGGTGACGGAACGAACGCGACCAGACGGTTCGTCATCAACGCGACACAGCTCCCCAGTTCGGGAAGCGAGTTCGTCGTCGTAGCGAACGGTACCGGCGGCAACCCGAAATGGACGATGCGGGTCTGGGGTGATGTCGGACCCAGCGGGACGGTCAACGTGGAAGTCGACACACCGAGTGGCACACAGACGTGTGCTGTCCCTATCGAGGAGCCGTACGCCCACATCGACGTGACTGGCGGAACAGTGCAGGGTGAACCGTGTCTCGCGCTCCAGGGCGGGAGCTTCGACGGGCGGTTCGCCCACGGCGTCGGCGACGAGTACAACATCACCTACGAGTCAGGCGACCAGATCAGGGGGAACTACTCGATGGTTGTCCGCGATAGCAAGCGGGCCTACACGCTCGATACAGCGCCAGCGTCGCCGTTCAGCACGACCGCAATCTACGATGTGACCGTCCGCTACCGCTACGACACGTCGAACCTCCGGTACGAAGCAAAGATACGGGTGGCCCCGGGTGAGCCGGATGCGTCGTAACCGTGCCGTCTCGACGACGCTGAGCTACACGCTGAGCCTGGCCATCGCCTCGATTCTGGTGTCCGGGCTCCTCATTGCCGGCGGCAACTTCGTCGAGAATCGGCAGGAGCAGGTCATCAGGGACGAACTCGAAGTCGTCGGACAGCAGGTCGCCGCCGACATCGCCCGTATCGACCGGCTGGTGGTCGCTGCCGACGACGACCCGACTGCGCGGCTGAATCACACGTTCCCGGCGCGGGTGAGTGGAACCGGCTACCGGGTTTCGATTGACGCCGGCGCCGATGAACTCGCGCTCGAATCGACGTCGCCGGACGTGTCGGTGACTGTGTTGCTCAAAACCCGGACAGACCTAGGGGACTCCAGTGCTGGCGGCGGTGTTATAACCGTGTTCTACGACGAATCGAACGATCAACTGGAGGTGCGAGATGGCTGACCGCGCCGTAAGTGAGGTGCTGAGCTTCGCCCTGGTGTTCAGCCTCATCGTGGCATCGATAATACTCGTCTCAGTGAGCGGGCTGGGGGCGTTACAGAACGCTCGGGACGCGGAGCAGATGGAGAACGCCGAACGGGCGTTCGACGTGCTCTCCGACAACATCGCGGACCTCCACAAACAGGGCGCGCCGAGCCGTGCGACGGAGGTCAGCCTCGGTGAAGCCACGCTCAGGACGGGCGAAAACACGACGATATCGGTACAGGTCCACGACGGGACTGCCCCCAAAGACGTCGGGACCTGGGAGATACGACCGATCATCTACGCCGGCAGCCAGGAGCGAGAGCTCGTCTACGAGGCAGGGGCAGTGTATCGGACGAACCGGGACGGTGGGGTGCAAAAACGGACGCCACCGATACTCGTCTCAGACGACCGCGTGCTCATCACCGTGGTCGGCACGACCGCCAGTGGCCAGCAGAGCCTGGGCGGGTCGACGGTGCTCGTCCGGACGAACCACCGGAGCAGCAACGTCTCGTTCGCCGATACCGGTGGGAACATCGAACACGTCAACGTCAGTGTCGACTCGACTCCACAGCGCGAGGCACTCTGGCAGTCGTACTTCGAGCAGGAAGGGTTCGCCTGTGGGGCCGACGGCTGGTGTAACTTCACGTCGTCTTCCGGCGGCATCCAGCGGACGTACGTCGTCTACCACGACATTGCGGTCGACATCGACCAGTAGCCGGTCGACTACCCGCTGGTCACGTTGATCCGGTTCTTCGAGACGTGGAGGTACGTCAGCCGGATGATGTTCGTGTTCTTCGGGACGGCCCGCTCGTTTCTGAGCGCCCGGTCGTAGTGGACCAGTCCGCCGTTATCCACCGTGACTGACCCGGCGACGAGGCCGCCGTACAGCTCCGCCTTCTTGAGTGAGACGCTGCTGGCACCGACGCCGCCGGCGGGTGCGTAAATCACGCCCTCGAACTGCGGAGTATCGGTGTCCCCCTCGATGACGGTGTCGAAGTCCGACTGACCGTACACCCAGAACTGCTTGGAGTTATTGGCGTTGTCGATGTTGACGTCCCCGGTGCGATAGATGTGGAAGTGGTGACCGCTGGCGGACGTTGCCTCGCCTTTGACGTAGAGGCGGACTTTCCCGCCACCGTTGACTTTTATCTGCCCGTTGTTCTCGATGTAGACGTAGTCCCGGACGGCGATGGTCACGTCGTCACCACCAGTGTTAATCGTCAGCGTCTCGCCGCTTAGCGTCAGGTCTTCCAGGTAGTAGGTGCCTGCGCCCAGCGTCTGGTCGCCGCTGTCGAGCTGGTTCCCCGAAATGCTGCTGGTCGCGCCGTTGTCATTGGTATCGCTTGCGTTGGCGACTCGCCGGTTCACCAGGCCGTCGATAGCGCCGGCTCCCTCGACGCCCGAGATCTGTCTGACATCGCCGTTGACAGTGCCCTTGATATGCTTGGTAGTCGAGTATTCCACGTCACGGGTGACGACGCCGCTTCCCTTGACCTCGACTCCGTCACCGGACCGAACGGAGCCGTCCACCTCGCTGTTCCCTTTCACGTACACGTCACCGGCTGTGGTGATCGTTCCGAACGACCCCTGTGAGGTCGAGTAGTCGCCGACAGACGAGTTGTAGCTGTCCGTTCGAGCGGGGTCGGTACCGCTACCGGAGAGCGTAATCTGTCCGCCGGCGGACGTTGCCGCGACGGCGCTCGTCACTTCTCGCGGCCCCGTCGGCACGACCAGTGTCGTGGTCACGCTGTCGTTTTCGTGGTCGTAGTACGCGTCGCCGTCGGTCCGCTCTTCGAAGTAGCGCCCCCATGACCGGTAGTACTCGCTCTGGACGGTGATGTTGACCGTCCCGGTATCCAGCGGATTGCTGTTCCCAGCTGCCTGGTCGGGATACACCTGCGTCGTGCCGTCCTTCGAGATACTCGCCCGCGAGCCGAGCGAGCGGTCACCGCGGACGGTGATGAGTGGGAGCGTCAGCGTCGCGTCCCGGTAGTAGAACTCCGGCGGTGAAACCATGACACTGCCGCTGTCGGAGCGCCGCCACACCCCGCCGCCCTGATAGGCGACTTCCTGGTTCCCGTTTTCATAGACAACCGCGCCGAGGCGCTCGTCCATCAGCGTGACCGTGGTCGGGGGCGAAGCAGAGTGGTTGGTGATATTGACGGTCATCCGACCGGCAGTGTCGTCGATTCGGTACGTGGATCTGTCCGTCCCGACGAGAGACACCCGCTGGCTGTCGGCGTTCCCAAGCGCCACCAGGGCCGCCTGGGAGTCCAGTTGGGTCATCCCCGTCTCCGCCCGGGAGACGTCGAGCCCGGCCTCAGTATCGACCAGCGCCGTCGCTCCCAGGCTGACAACGACGCCGGAACCGACGATGACGAGACTGAGAACCAGTATCAGCCCGAGCGGGGCTGATTGTGCCCGTTGGTGACCCCGACCCTGACCCCAGGGGAATCGCATTATCCGACAGTAGTTATCACAGCTGATAAGGCTGCTGGCCACCTCGTCGATAGTCGCCACCAGCGACTGTCTATGGCAGCCACAACGAAAACCGACCGACGCCAAGTGCTACGGTAGTGATGAAGTGAGGTGTGTCGGCGGTCAATTGGACGTGATATTGACGTCGTTCGTCGAGATGTGGAGATAGGTGATCGCAACTACACTCGTGTCTTTGGGAATTGTGCGCTCTTGTTTGAGTGCCCGGTCAAAGTGGACTCTGCCACCCTTTTCCAGTTCGACTTGGCTGGTGACCGCACCGCCGTAGAGTTCGCTCTTCCAGATCTCGAACGTGCTCGTTCCGGTCTTTCCCCCCGGCGCGTAGATGACGCCGGTGACTCTGGACTTATCTGACCCTTTCTTCTCCATCCGGGCCTGGAGATTATCTTTGCCGTAGATCCACACTTGCGTCGACCGCTCACTGACCGCGCCGGTTGTCCTGATCTCGCTCGCCCGTGTGAAGAAGTGATAGCCGTCAGCGCTCCCGCCCGACGCGGGCGACTCGCCCTTTACGTATATCTTCACCTGATTCGGGCCGGACACCGTGATATCGTTCCCGGTGTTCAGGCTCACGTAGTTCTCGACACCAATGATCACATCTCCACCAGTCGTGTCGAACTCGACGTCGTTGCTCAGGTCGATCCTGTCGACGTGATAGCTACCAGCAGACAGTGTCGTCGCCCCCTCTGTGCCGTCGATAACGCCGTCGTCGGCTATGGTTCCCCCGTTATCGTTCGACGACGACAGGTCGTCGACCTGTGTGTCGACGTGGGAGTTGATACTGGTGGTGTCGCCGAACGAACTGATCTGTTCGTCGGAGCAGGACCCCGAACACGCTCCGTGTTTGTCCTCGAACGCGTCCGCCCATTCCACCCGGTTGCCGTTGAACGTCATCGAGTTACTACTGAATTCGACGCGACCGCCCGAGGTGATGTTCCCGTTCAGTTCCGCACTCCCGGTGACGGTGACATCACCTGCCGTCGTGAGATTGCCGCTGTCACCGGCCTCGGAGGCGTCGTACCCGTCCCCGTCTGCCGACGTATAGCTGTCGGTAAATGCATCGTTCCCGCTCAGTTTGATCGACCCGGAATCACTCGTCGCGGCGACGGCGTTCCGGACTTTTCGCGGCCCTGCAGGGACCTTGAGAACGATCGAAACACGACTGCTGTCGGGCTGGTACGTCACGTCACCGTCCGTTCGCTCCTCGAAGTATCCGCCCCACGCTCGGTAGTACTCGCTCTGGACGGTAACGTTGACTTTCCCGTCTTCCAGCGGGTTCGTGAAGTTCGCGTTTCGCGTGGTGTTCGGAAAGTGCGACGTTGTTCGGTTGTGGGTGATCGACGCGCTGTCTCTGATTGTCCCGGACCCGCTCACTGTCACGAGAGGGAGCGTCAGCGTCGCGTCCCGGTAGTGGAACTCGGGCGGGGACACCATCACCGACGTTCCGTCACCGGTTGACCGCCAGACGCCGCCTCCCTGATACGCGAGTCGCGTCTCGTCGCTGCCGTGATACGCCACCTCACCCATCGATTCGTTGAACACAGTCGTCCGGCTCCCGGACGTTGTATTCTGATAGGAGACGTTCATCCACCCGGCATTCTCGTCGATACGATAGGTGCTCGAACTGCTCGCGGGAAGCGAGACCTGTTGCACGTCCGTCTGTCCCAGCGCTACGAGCGCGGTTTTGGAATTGAGTTCTGTCAGCGACTTCTCGGTTCGTTCCACGTCGAGTTGCGTTTGCGTGCTCGTAATTGCGTCGGCACCCAGTGCAACGACCGCCGTCGTCGAGATAATCATCACTGCGAAAACCAGCGCTAGTCCGAGCGGAGCACTCTGCCCGCGACTGCCGAGTCTCCGCCCAGCGCTACCCATACTGCGCATATCTACCCCAACAAATTACTTAAGATAGGCGGGCGGGTTATCAATTGTAATACTGCGGAGTGTTTCGGCTGTGGGACGTATTTGACGACTGTGTCGCCGTTTCGAGACGCGACCGGGAAGCGGAACGGTTTAGTCGCGCCCTCTCAGAAAGGGAGATGGGAACAGCACGACCGCAAATCTGACTCGCTGTGAATTTTCACAGCTCGGGATTGCGGCCGTGTTCGGCACTGTACAGTGCCAATACGCCTCGTAACGAGAGCGGTTCGTGCGGTTCCAACCAGATTACAATGGCACGAATGCATACACGCCGTCGCGGTTCGTCCGACTCGGACAAACCGGCGGCAGACGAACCCCCGGAGTGGAGTGACGTCGACGAGGACGCCATCGAAGAGCGCGTCGTCGAACTGGCCGAACAGGGCCACTCGCCCAGCGAGATCGGCCTGAAGCTGCGCGACGAGGGCGTTCAGGGGACACCGATCCCTGACGTCTCGCTCGCGACCGGCAAGAAAGTCACCGAGATCCTCGAGGAGAACGAAGCTGAGCCGGACCTGCCGGAAGACCTTCGGAACCTGCTCGAGCGGGCCGTCCGCCTGCGCGACCACATGGACGAGAACCCCGGTGACTACCAGAACAAGCGTGCGCTCCAGAACACGCAGTCGAAGATCCGACGCCTCATCGACTACTACCGCGGTGACGAGGTCGACGAGGACTTCACCTACAGCTACGACAACGCCGTCGAAGCGCTGGGTCTCGAATAGATGTCGGCGACCGGTCGGGAACCGACGCCAGCCACGTCGCCGGGCGACCTCGCCGGGTCGCTCAGTGAGGCCACCTTTGTGCGCCTCGTCAGCGACGCGACCGGCGAGGCGCTGGCCGCGACTGGCCTGCTGGCACGGGCACTGGATGACACGCCGTTTCAGGCGAGCGTCGTCCGCCCGTTCGAGGACCCCGACCGGACCACGGAAACCGACATCACTGTCGCCATCGGTCGCACGCAGCCGACTGCCGACGTGACGCTGACCGACCGCGCCGCCGCGACTGCCTTTGAGACCGCCCGCGAACTCGGCGGAACGGCTGACCCCGCGCTCGCTCTGGCCGGCACGATTGCCGCCGGAGAGGTCGACGGGACCGTCGCCGAAGCCGCCGAGCAGGCGGGACTCGACCGCCGACCCGGCGTCGCAGTGCCGGGCACGGACCTCGCGGACGGGCTGGCCCACTCGACGCTGTTCGTCGCGCCCTTCTCGGGCGACGCCGATGCAGCACGGGCCACGCTCGCTGACCTGAGCGCCGACGCGAACCAGTCTGCGGACCGCTCGGCCGACGACCACCGACGCCTCGCGTCGCTGGTCGCCCTGACTGTCACTGCGGACGCGCCGCCACGGGCCGCCGACGCGGTCCAACGCGCGCTCCGCCCGACGATGGGTGGCCCCTTCGAGACGGTCGGCGGCTACGCCGACGTACTCGACGCCGTCTCACGGGAACAGCCGGGCACCGCCGTCGCGCTCGCGCTCGGCCACGAGGCCGTCCGCGAGGACGCGCTGGCCGCCTGGCGCAGTCACGCCGCGCGCGCCCACGAAGCAGTGTCCGAGGCGACCACTGGCCGGTACGACGGCCTGTTCGTCGCCCGCGGCGACGCGATGCCGACCGGCACCGTCGCTCGACTGTTCGCGGACTTCCGCGCACCGGAGCCGGTGACGCTCGTCGTCACCGACACGGCGGCCGCGGCCCGCGCCACGGACGGCCGGGACGTGTCCGAGACGATGCACGCCGCCGCCGAGACGGTCGGCGGCGACGCCGTCGGAACAGGCGACCGGGCACGCGCTCGGTTCGACGTTTCGACGGCCGATTTCATCGAAGCGTTCCGGGAGGCAGTATGAGACGGGCCGAGATTCGCACGACGCACGACTCGCCCGAACGCGTCGCACGCGCGGTGCGGCCCGACAACACCGACGAGATGACCACGCGCGTCGAGGGCGACACCGTGGTCACGACCGTCGAGCGGGACTCGACCGGCGGCCTGCAGGCGACTGTCGACGACTACGTCGTCAACATCCGGGTTGCAGCACAGCTCGCAGACCAACACACACAATCCAACCATGAGTGAACGAAGCGTTTCCAAGCGCACAGAACAGAAACGGTGGTACACCGTGCAGGCTCCCGAGCAGTTCGACCGGGAGGTTCTCGGTAAGACACCGGCAGACGAACCGGACAAGGTGCTCGGACGCACCATCGAAACAACGCTCGGCGAACTGACCAACGACGCCAGCGAGAACAACACGAAGCTGACCTTCAAGATCAACGAGGTCGCCTCGGACTCGGCGTACACGGAGTTCATCCGCCACGAACTTACGCGGGACTACCTCCGCTCGCTCGTCCGCCGCGGCTCCTCGAAGGTCGAGGCCTACATCACCGTGCTGACCACGGACGACTACCGCGTCCAGATTCAGCCGGTCGCCGTGACGACGAAGAAGGCCGACGCCTCCCAGGAGAAGGCCATCCGCCGGACGATGATCGACCTCGTCCGGGAGACGGCCGAAGACCGCACCTTCGAACAGCTGATCGACAGCGTCGTCGAAGGGCGTCTCTCCTCGGCTATCTACGGCGAAGCCAAGGACATCTACCCGCTCCGACGCGTCGAGATCAAGAAGACCACGCTCGAAGCGCGGCCAGAAGAAGTCGCCGCCGAAGAGGAGACAGCCGTCGACGTGGACGAGGAAGACGTCGACGTCGAAGCCTAACGCGTTCCAGCACCGACGTTCGATTTTTCTGCCGGAGTGAGAGACCGAGCCCGACAGCGACGCAGCGGACCTGCCCCTCTTCTGTGACGCTGTTGCCGACGGTCGGAGTTAGCGACCGATACCCCAAAACAGCGCGTAGAGGACCCACTCAGCGCAGACAGGAAAAAGACTCGACAAAATCGACAGCGCCGCTACTCGCCGCTCGTCACCGTTTCGGGGTTTTCGGTCACGACGACGGTCCCGACCATCCCGGCTCGCTCGTGCGGGATACAGAAGTAGGGGTACTCGCCGAGTACCTCGAAGGTGTGGGTAAACTCCTGGCCCTCGTACATCGTCCCGCCGGAGGAACTCCCCCAGTTGTCGCGGGCCGCCTGTTCGGTGTCGAAGCCGCCGGAGGCGAAGTAGTCGGCGTCGTCGGGGATGTCGTCCTCGTAGGCCGTGACCGAGTGGCCCTGTTTGCTCGTGTTGAGCCACCGCACGGTCGTCCCCGGTTCGACGGCGATGCGAACCGGGCGAAACGCCTTCGCGGACATCCCCACGTCGTAGTCGGTGTCAGCGCTCCCACCGCCGAGGCAGCCGGCGAGCCCTGCGACCGCCGCCGGGCCGGCCGCACGGAGAAGATCCCGTCGCTCCATACCGTGACTCAGGACCGCATAGTCAAAGACCGCTCGGTTCTGGACTGCGGAGAACCCCGGTGTCAGTCCGTCGCGGTCACTCGAAAGTCAGTCCGTCGCGGAGGTCGCGCGCGTCGGCGAGCAGGCCGTCGCGGTCGTCAGCCGTCAGCGTTACGTGCCCCATCTTCCGGAGGTTGTACACCTCGCGCTTGCCGTACCAGTGCAGGTGCGCCCGTGGCGTCTCCAGTATCCCGTCTTCGCCCCGCAATGCTGCCGACTGGCGCTCCGAAACGTCCCCGAGGATGTTCGTCGACACAGTGGGGAACCGCTGGTCGGTCGATCCCAGCGGTTGGCCGGTGACGGCCCGCAGGTGTTGCTCGAACTGCGAGGTGTGACAGCCCTCGATGGTCCAGTGGCCGGAGTTGTGCGGTCGCGGCGCGATCTCGTTGAGCAGAATCGCGCCGTCGGTCGTCTCGAACAGCTCGATGCCGAACACGCCGCGACCGTCCATCACGTCGAGCACGTCGTGAGCGACGTCTCGGGCGCGCTCGCGGACGGCTTTCGACGCTCTGGCCGGCGCGACGGACTCCCGGAGGATTTCCTCGCGGTGAATCGTCTCGGTGACCGGAAACGTGTCCCGTTCGTCCGCACCGCGACAGCCCATGACCGCGAGTTCGCGCTCGAAGTCGACCATCTCCTCGACCATCGCGGGGCCGGCGATGTCGTCGACAGCGTCCTCGACGTCTTCCGGGCCTTCGACGCGGATGTTCCCGCGGCCGTCGTAGCCGCCGGTCCGGGCCTTGAGCATCGCGGGGTAGCCCAGTTCCTCGCAGGCCTCGCGGAGGTCGGCGGCGGTGTCGACGGCGCGAAACTCGGGGACCGGAACGCCAGCGTTCGACAGCCGGCGCTTCTGGACGAGTTTGTCTTGAATCGTCCGGAGCGTCTCGGGCGCGGGGTGGACCGGCGTCCCGGTCTCCTCGGCGACCCGTTCGAGAACGTCCGGGTCGGCCAGTTCGATCTCGAACGTGAGGTAGTCGGCGCGCTCGGCGAGTTCCCGCAAGGTCGCCTCGTCGTCGAAGTCGCCGACGATCTGGTCGCGGACGACCGGTGTTGCCGGGCAGTCCGGCGTCGGGTCGGTCACGAGCAGTTCGAGGCCGAGCGGCGCGGCCGCCTCGCCGAGCATCCGGCCGAGTTGGCCACCGCCGACCACGCCGACGGTCGGCCCTGGTGACGTGAGCGTCATACCGCGCGCTTTCACAGCAGCAGGGTTAACCGTTCGGTTCTCGCCCGTAGGACTCGTGGACCCACACCGTCATGTCGTTCGAGCCGTACTTCGTTCGCATTCGGTGGGTCTTGGGCACGTACCCGGCGGCTTCGAGCCGTTCGGTGGGGACCGTGCTGTCGATCTGCTGGGTAATGACTATCGGCGGCTGGTCTTCTTGCGCCTGTTCGGCGAGCGTGTCGGGTCGGTTCTCACACGAGACGTTCACGTCGTCGGCCGCGTAGTACCACGGCAGCGGCAGCGAGTTGTACCACTGCAGACAGGTCGGTCTGGTGTTCCACCACGAGTCGTTCCACTCACCGCGGTCTTCCTTGACGTACGCGTCGTCGCCGTCGTAGGCGTCGCCGCGCTCCCCGTGATACATCACGACATCAGTGCCGTTTCCGCTGGCCGTCGCGATTCGGTCCATCTCCGCCAGGTCGTCGCGGAGCGACTCCTGTGGCTGGGCGTACTGGACCAGCGGATTCCCCTCCAGGTGTTCGTTGGTGTACACCCGCGTGGCAGCGGTGTTGACGACGAGGGCCGTAACGAGCAGGACGATAGCGGCGGCGATGGCAGCGCCCGTCACGTCGTCAGTCGACAGCGACTCGTTCCCCCACCGGATCACGGCGGCGAGCCCGACGGCGGCCGGAATCGACAGCGGGACGACGACGTGGACGGCGAGCCACGGCGCGCCGATGTCGGTCCCGATGGGGTACCCCAGAATCGAGACGTAGCCGCCGTAGGCCGCGAACGGGACGAGATGGCGCGGCTCGACGGTTCCGAGCCGGTCGAGCGCGTACCCGAACGCCGAGAACAGAAGCAGCGGTGCCGCGGTGTAGCCCAGCGCTTTCAACAGTACCTCGTAGTGGCCGTCGACGCTCTCGTAGAACGTCTCGATAGACTCGACGAGGCCCGTCTCAGTGGTCGTGGCTTTCTCCGAGGCCGGCGAGAACCACTCGCTGTACTGGTCGACGACGCGCTCCCAGGTGGTCCCGACGAGTTCCGGGAACAGCGACGGGTTCGTCACGCCTGACCAGAAGTTCACGTCGCCGCTTGCGGCAGGGGCTGGCGGGTGTTCGATGCCGGCGACGCCGGCCCCGCGAGGGGCGTAGAAGAACAGCGAGACGAGGCCGAACACCAGCGCGGCGAGGACGATGTGGCTCGCGTACGCCGCGAGGACGGACGCGGCGCTGTCGTGGCGGTCGCGGAACGAGCGAACCGTGCCGACGACGAGTCCTACGTCCGCCCGGACGCGACCCGCCATCCGCCCCCAGATTGCGCCGACGGTCGGGACGCCACGGAGGAAGCCGAACGCGTCGCGGTAGCCGTTCGGGAGGACGAGCACCTTCGCCAGCAGGAGACCGGTCGCGCCGAGCCACGTCAGCACGTAGACGATGGCGTTCTCCTTCGAGGCGAACCCCAGTGCCATGAACGCCCCGACGCCGTAGAGATAGCGCGCCTTGCGGGTATCGACGAACCGGACGAGCAGGCCGAAGGCGGTGAACATGAATGCCGCGACCAGCACGTCGCTGCGCATGAACCGCGAGAAGTACAGCAGGACCGGATTGAGTGCGAGAAACACGGCCATGAACACAGTCTCGTCGGACCGGAGGTGTTCGCGAAAGAGCAGCGCTGTCAGCGGGAGGAGGCCGCCGACAATCGCCACCGGTAACCGCATCGTGAAGTCAGTCGGCGCGGCGACGGTGAACACCCAGCTATCGACGTGCTGGATGAACGGGCCGTGGATGATGTAGCGGTACGCAAAGGAGCCGGAGTCGCGGAGATGGAGCGCCCAGTAGGCCACGCGGCCCTCGTCGAAGTGAGCGACGCGGCTCCCGAGCGCCGCGACTCTGAGGACGAGTCCGAGAAGCGTCACAGCGACGACGAGCTTCACAGTGGCGCGGGGGTCGTCCGCGAACCAGGACCGGGTCCGGTCCCGGAAATCGTGGAGGGCAGACAGCGGGGACGACTCAGCCATATCTGGCTCAAGCACATGAGGCATTAGAATCCTTCTGGTTTCTATAACATGTTTTTAAGCTACTGCTCCGTCGCAGCGGCCGGCACAGCGGTCTAGGGCTTTGCAGGCACGGAACGGTAGTTCTTTAGTCGCCCCTCCCCGGGAATCAGGTATGGTGCAGCTCGGGCTGGTTGTCGCCCAGTACGACAAACACGGGGCAGTTATCGAGGAGATGGAGCACGGGGCTTACGAGGCCGCTGCCGACAATGACGCCGAGATCGTCGCAGCGATTGACGTCCCCGGGTCCTACGACACGCCGCTGGCAGCCGACCGGCTCGCGCGCCGGTCGGACGTCGACGCCGTGGCCGTCCTCGGCGCGATCATCAGCGGCGACACCGACCACGACCAGGTCATCGGCAACGCCGCCGCACAGGGGCTGACCGACGTGTCCCTCGACCGCGACACCCCCGTCACGCTGGGCATTATCGGCCCGGGCATGAGCCAGGACGAAGCCGAGGCCCGAACCGACAAGGGGGCCTCGGCCGTCCAGAGCGCGATCGACCTCGCCACGGAACTCGAACAATGACTATGGACTTCGCTTCCCGCGTCGAACGTGTAGAACCGAGCGCGACCCTCGCGATCAGCAACAAGGCCGCAGAGCTTGAGGCCGAGGGGAAAGACGTCGTCGACCTGAGCGTCGGCGAACCCGACTTCGACACGCCGGAGAACATCAAAGACGCCGCCAAGGACGCACTCGACGCCGGCCACACCGGCTACACGTCCTCGAACGGCATCCCCGAACTGAAGGAGGCCATCGCTGACAAGCTCCACGATGACGGCCTCACTCAGTACGACCCGGACAACCTCATCGTCACGCCCGGCGGCAAGCAGGCACTGTACGAGATATTCCAGACCGTCATCGACGATGGCGACGAAGTCGCCCTGCTTGACCCGGCCTGGGTGTCCTACGAGGCGATGGCGAAACTCGCCGGCGGGACGCTGACCCGCATCGACACTGCTGCCCACGACTTCCAGCTCGAAGGCGCACTGGACGACCTCGCCGACGCCGTCTCCGACGAGACGGAACTGCTCGTCGTCAACTCGCCGGGCAACCCCCACGGCGCGGTGTACTCCCGCGACGCGATGGAGGGCGTCCGCGACCTCGCCGTCGAGCACGACATCACGGTGATCTCCGACGAGATTTACAAGGAGATTACCTACGACGGCGTCGAAGCCATCTCGCTGGGCACGCTGGATGGGATGGAGGACCGAACCATCACGCTGAACGGCTTCTCGAAGGCCTACTCGATGACCGGCTGGCGGCTGGGCTACTTCGCCGGGCCGGAGGAGCTGATCTCCCAGGCCGGCAAGGTCCACTCGCACTCGGTCTCCTGTGCCGTGAACTTCGTCCAGCACGCCGGCGTCGAGGCCATCACGAACACGGACGACGCCGTCGAGGAGATGCGCCAGGCCTTCGCCGAGCGCCGCGAGTTCCTCATGGAACTGTTCGAGGACCACGGCGTCCACGTCCCCGAGCCACAGGGCGCGTTCTACATGATGCCGGAGATTGCACCGGACGGCGACGACACCGAGTGGTGCGACCAGGCCATCTCGGAGGCCCAGGTCGCCACCGTCCCCGGAACCGCGTTCGGGACGCCCGGCTACGCTCGCATCTCCTACGCAAACAGCAAGGAGCGCCTGCAGGAAGCCGTCGACCGCCTCGCCGAGGCCGACCTGATCTGACGCGCGAACTGTCGTTTTGCGAGCGGTTTTGCCCCGACCAGCGTTCGGGAGTCCTACCCGCCCGAGCCAGTCTGGGACCCTGTCGCTGATTCGGGTACCGGTACTCTGGCCGTGGCCCTTCGGACGACGCGTCGTCCGGCGAGTGCGCGCTGGCGGTTGCGGTCGGCATCGACAGTTCCGGTGAGCGTATCGTCTCGGAGGCGGCTGTCACTGTTGCGCGATGAATCCTGGGGTTAGACTGGAACCGGGACTCACTCACATCATGCCTCCAAGAACTGTGAGCACCACGTTCGTATCTCGGGCCGGAACAGGGACGGCTGCGTCACCGATTACAGTGTCCCGATAGCCCGGTGGCGACGAAACAGGTAGTAGCAGCCGATTATAGGGTACACTATCGGCCCGGGAACCAGGAAAAAGACGCCGAGATTGACGTAGTTCCCCGGATTAGGCTGCCACGTCCCGGACTGAAGGCGAACGTAGGTCGCATCGCGGTAGATGGCGACAGAGAACGGTACCGCGGTGAGGATACCGACCCCAATCGAAACAAGTCCGATACCGACGCTTCCGCTCGAAACAAGTACGCCCCCGAGAGCGAGGCAAACGGGCGGCACCACGGCCCCGATAGCGACAACCGTCCACCACCAGTCCCGGTCGACCCAGTCGACGACATACTGATGGCGTTTGTACAGGTGGTGAAGTTTCATCAGGTAGCCGAGGAAGAAGCCGGCGACCACATACAGGACTGGATTCGGGTCCCAGTCCACGTCTGCTTCCTGCACTTTCTTTGTATCAAAGTAGAGGAAAACCGGCGTTACGAGCCACGATATCAGCGCTACAACAATGCCGCCGAGGTACCAGACGCCGAACGTCCCGAAGATGCTGGCCATCCCGAGGGGCCCGGTACCCACACTCTCGCCCCCTATCCCGACAACGATCAGCCCGAGACCGAGGAATCCAAACAGGAGCGTCGGCAGGAGCAGCAGTATCTCTACAGCGCGGTACGACCGCGAATCGACATCGTTGACTGTGACCATCCCCATTGTATCGTCCCAACTGGCGATTACATTAGGGATATAGTAGCGTAAAATAATTTTGCTAATGGACTGATAAGAGTGGGGGAACTGCGGAACCGAGTCAGCTACGCTCGTCGACAATCCGGTCGATAATCCGGCCTGTCGACAGGAGCCGGTCAGCCGCCTCTGCTTCCAGCGGGCTGGCCCGGCAGATGTCACAGTCGAGGCCCCGGGCGGACAGCGCCGCTTCGAGTTGCTCGTCGTCGTGGTGCTGGTCGTAGCCCAGCGCGATGATGTCCGGTTCGATGCGTTCGATGGGAACGAAGATGTCCTCGGGATGCCCGAGGTGTGCTTCGTCGACCGGTTTGAGCGCGCTGACCATCTCCCGGCGTTGCTCGTCCGGGACGACCGGCGGCTCCTTGTGGGTGACGTTGACCGAGCGGGCGACGATGACATGCAGTTCATCGCCCATGTCGGCGGCGTCCTGCAGGTAGTGGACGTGACCCGGGTGTAGAATGTCGAACGTCCCCTGTGCGACGACGCGGGTCATTGATCGAACTCCTCCTCGCGTAGCTCCGCGTCGATGTCGGACTGGTCGAAATCGAAAAAGGACTCCTCCGGGGGCTCGACGTCGAGTACCGGGAGGTCGACGACCGAGCCGTCGCTGTCGAAGGCCTTCCAGTCGTCGCGACCGTACGGGTAGCCGATGATAATGTGGACGTCGCCGCGCCCGAACGTGGCGAGGTCGGCGTCACTGGGCTTGAGGACGCCGTTCGGATGGGAGTGAATCGACCCCGCTGCTCGCATGTCGTTCGGAACCATGCTCGTCTTGACGGTCGCGCTGACCGGGTTCGACTCCGTTCCCGGAATGACCAGAACGTCGGTCAGAACGGTCCCGTCGTCGTCGAGCCCGAGCTTGCTGGCGTCATCGCCCCGGAGAAAGCCCATATACTCGTTGGGATGGGCCTCTTCGGAGGCTGCGAGCGCGAACTCGAGTGCGGACTCCGCGATCCCGAGTATCCCGCTCGTTCGGAACAACCCCATACCACTGGGTCGGGTCGGACGCTTTTTACGCGTTGTGTTCGTCCCTCCGCGGATTCCGAAGAGTACAAACGGGGGAGCACCGAAGGATTGACAAATGTCTTCGCCAACTGGCACCGGTGACGGTGCTACGGTCCCCGACGGCGGGACCATCGTCTACGATCTCGCGGACCAATGTACGTCCGACGATCTCGAAGAAGGCGCACTGTACCACGCAACTGTCAACGGCACCGTCGAATACGGCGTGTTCGTCGATCTCTCCGACGCTGTCTCCGGTCTCGTCCACGACTCTAATCTTCTGGGCCAGTACGACGTGGGCGAGGACCTCATCGTCGAACTCGGCGAGATCCGCCCCGACGGCGACCTGAGCTTCGAGGAAGTACGGGCCGCCGACTACGAGGAACAGCGCGTTGCCCACGGCAACGCGACCACCGTCGCCGACCTCACCGACGCTACCGGTGAGACGGTCATCATCGAGGGCCAGGTCGTCCAGATCAAACAGACCGGCGGCCCAACCGTGTTCCAGGTCCGGGACGAAACCGGTATCGTCCCGTGTGCCGCCTTCGAGGAGGCCGGTGTCCGTGCCCACCCTGACGTCGAAATCGACGACATCGTCCGCGTCTCCGGACGCGCCGAGGAACGCGACGACGGCCTGCAGGTCGAGGCTGAATCGCTGACCGTCCTCGACGGTGAGGAAGCCGACGACATCGAGAGCGACCTCGACGACGCACTGGCCGAGGCCGCAGAGCCGGCCGACGTCGAGCCGCTGGTCGAGTGGCCCGCCTTCGAGAAGCTGTGGGACGACCTCCGCGAAGTCGCGACCGAACTCCGCAAGACGGTGCTTTCGGGCCGCCCGATTCGCATGCGACACCACGCCGACGGCGACGGGCTCTGTGCGAGCGTCCCGCTACAGGTCGCGCTGGAATCGTTCATCGCCTCCCAGTACGAGGACGCCAGCGCGCCCCAGCACCTCCTCAAGCGCCTGCCGAGCAAGGCCCCCTACTACGAGATGGAAGACGTGACCCGGGACCTCAACTTCGCCCTGGAGGACCGCACCCGCCACGGCCAGAAGCTCCCGATGCTGCTGATGCTCGACAACGGCTCCACCGAGGAGGACACACCGGCCTACCGTAACCTCCGGCACTACGACATCCCGGTGGTCGTCGTCGACCACCACCACCCGGACCCCGAGGCCGTCGAGCCGCTCATCGAACAGCACGTCAATCCGTACCTCCACGACGAGGACTACCGCATCACCACGGGGATGCTGTGTGTCGAACTCGCCCGGATGATCGACCCCGACCTCACCGAGGACCTCCGACACGTCCCCGCGGTCGCGGGCCTGTCGGACCGCTCAGAGGCCGAGGCGATGCGCGACTACATCGACCTCGCCGGCGAGAAAGACTACGACGAGGCCGACCTGCGCGACATCGGCGAAGCACTGGACTACGCGACCCACTGGCTGCGCTACAACTCCGGCGAACAGCTCATCACCGACGTGCTGAACGTCGACTGCGACGACCGAGACCGCCACGGGGAAGTCGTCGACTTCCTCGCCGACCGGGCCGAGCGCGACGTCGAGGACCAGCTTGACGCCGCGATGAGCCACGTCGAGCACGAGCGCCTCGACAACGGCGCGCACCTCTACACGATCGACGTGGAGAACCACGCCCACCGCTTCACCTACCCCGCTCCGGGCAAGACGACCGGCGAAATCCACGACCGGAAGGTCGCCGAGACGGGCGATCCTGTCATCACCATCGGCTACGGCCCGGACTTCGCCGTCCTGCGCTCGGATGGCGTTCGCCTGGACATCCCGCGGATGGTTACCGAGCTGACCGAGGAGGTCGACGGCGGCGGCGTCTCCGGCGGCGGCCACCTCGTCGTCGGCTCCATCAAGTTCGTCAAGGGCCGGCGGGAGTCGGTCATCGACGCCCTCGTCGAGAAGATGGCCGAGGCCGAGATCGACGAGGAACTCGGGAGTTCGACGGCGCTGCCGGAAGAAGTGTAACGCCGCTCGACACGCGATACCCGTTTTTACGCCTCGAACGAAACCCGACGAGCGGCGAGCCCGGCGACCACGATGAGTCCGAGCAAGGCCACGAGTGCCCCAATCGGCGTGTCGAACCCGCCGGCGTCCCAATCGGCGTCGAAGACGGCACCGAAGTAGTCGGCCGCGTCGCTGCCGTGAAGCACCAGTACGACCTCGCGATTCGACGTCGCTGCCGCCTCGTTCCAGTTGAGGCTGCCGACGACGACCCGTTCGTCGTCGACGACTGCGCCCTTCGCGTGGATCTTCTCGTAGCGACCGTCCGGGTCGGCCACCTTCGCCGTCAGCGGCGCGTCGTTTCGCTTGGCCCACTCCTGAAACCGCTGTGCCGTCTGCTCGTTCTCCTCGCGGACGTACCAGGCGTCACTCAGCAGTAGGCGGACCTCGACGCCGCGCGACGCGGCCCGGCGGAGCGCCCGCAGAAGTGGGCTTTCCCAATCTCCGACCGTCGGCTGGATGACGTCGATGGAGTCGTCCGCGTCGTCTATCGTCGCGACGAGTTCGTCCTGGGCATTGTCCGGGGTAACCAAGAGGTCCGTCCGCTGGACGGCCACCGACTCCGTCCGGAACTCGCTCGGGTACGAGCCCGTCGCCGGCTCGCCCTGCTCGAACTGTCGCCCCTGGCGGTACTCCCCCCACCGCTCGCTGTCCTGCCAGCCGGCGTCAGATCGGAACGTCTGATTCAGCCCGTCGACGACCCGCGGCTGTGCCGTGACCACTCCCCAGCCCCGGCTGCTGTTGCCGCCGGTTCCCGCGGGTTTCCAGTTCTCCGTCAGCACGACGGCCCGCCCGTCGGCGACGGCGTACTTCGCGTGGTGGTAGCGGTATCTGGCGCGCGGGCCAGTCACTACCCGAACCGGGACGCCGGCGTCGGTCAGCCGGTCGAGGGTGCGGGCTTCCGCGGCGGTGCGGCTCCCGACCGGTTCACCTTCGAGAAGGACGCGGACCGTCGCGCCGCGGCGCTGGGCGGCGATGAGAGCGTCGGCGACCCTGGCCGAGGAGAGCGTGTAGCCGGCGAGGTACACCCGTTCGGTAGCGTTGCGAATCGGTTGCATCGGCGCAGCGGGCGAGTCCGGAAGCGTGAACGCTTGTACCTCGCCGCCGGCGGCCCTGACGACCGGACGGGCCGTCGCGCCCAGCGGCCGCCAGCGAATAACCGACCCGTTCACAATACCGAGTTCCCCCTCGACGGCCTCGGTGTACCGAACGGCATCGACAGTCCGATTGGCACGCTGAAGGCGAACCCGCTCGCCGCCGTTTGCCAGCGCGAGATGTCCGTCGAGGCCGACGACCGGCCAGTCGGTGAGTTCCCGTGTCCGGTTCGGTGCCGTCGAGAGGACGACGCGCCCGCCTGCGCTGGTGTTCGGAATACCCGCAGTCCCGTCGCCGTCGGTAATGGCGTACTGCCCGATGTCGGTCCCGTCGGGAACGTCGAGGACGACGAACTCCCCCGCGTCGCCGCCAGCGACAGGGTCCGGGTACACTGCGTGAATCGACGGCTCCGCAGGACGGCTGGCTGTTGTGCCGGCTTGAGACGCCTGTCCAACTGCGATATGGGGACCTAGCGCGGCGAGGACGAGCACGCAGCAGACGAGTGGAGCGAGCGACCGCATCGGGGCGTCTGGCCCCCCGTTCGTATAAAAAGGTTCCCTGACTCAGGCGCTTGACGCCTTCTCGGCTTCGGCCTGGACGATGTACGCGCGGTCGTCCGTGTAGCGGGCAGCCTCCTCGAGTGCCGTTTCGGTCCCGATCTGTCGGAGCGCCCACGCGGCGGAGGCACGCACGGAGTCGCTGTCGTCGGACTCGAGTATGTCGCCGAGCGGCTCGATAGCGCGGGTGTCACCGAGCAGGCCCAGAGTGCGGGCGGCGACCGAGCGGATTTCCTCGCTGTCGGCGTCGAGTCGGTTTGCGACCGGCTGGACCGACTCCGCGCTGCCAATAGCGCCCAGCGCGCGCAGCGTGACTTTCTGGAGTGCGGGGTCGCCGTCGCCGTCGATGTAGTCGTGCAGCGTCTCGGTCGCACGCTCGTCGCCGATCTTCCCCAGTACCTCGATTGGCCCTTTGTCGCGCTTCTGGGCGCGCTGGTGCATCGCGTCGAAGGCCGGCTCGGCGTCGCTGCCGAGGTTGTACAGGAGGTCGACGATGTATCCGTCGAAGAACTCCGAGCCGAGTTTGTCGTAGGCGAACAGGACCTGTTCGAAGTCCCCCTCCTCGGCGTGGAGCTTCGCGGCGTTCCACTCCGGCGGGAAGTCCTTCCGGTTCTCGTTGGTCAGGATGTCGTAGAACCCGCGAGCGTCGAGTTGCTCCTGTACCGTGAGGTCGTCCCAGACTTCGGCTTCGTCCAGCCCCGTTTCCAGCGTTTCCGCCGCTTCGAGGAGTCCTTCGATAGTCTCCGTGTCCTCGTCGGGGTCGAGGTTTGCCGCTTCGATGGCGTCGGCGACTGTAGCCAGCGCATCCCCGGCGGCGACGAAATCGCCGCCCGTGTCGGCGTCGTGGTCGACGAACTCGGCGCTTTCGTCGAGGAACGTCTCGACGGCCTCCTGGGCCTCGCCCTCGCCGTCGTCGGTCCACTCGCTGTCGGTGACGGTGTCCGCTGCGTCGGAAACGATAGTGACCACGTCCTCGGCGTAGGGGCCGCGCTGTGCTTCGAGGTCGTCACGCAGGTCCGAGAGCTGGGACTCCAGTTCCTTGCGGGGGTCCTCGGCTTCGTCGTCATCCTCGTCGGGCTCGGGCAGGTCGGCGGCTTCGAGGTCGCTCTCGATGTCGTCGAGGGACGACTCGACGTCGTCGAGGTCGGCCTCCGTCTCTGCGGCCTCAAGCTCCTCGCCGGCCTCTGTGAGACGCGATTCCAGTTCTTCGGCGGTCACGTCGATCTCGTCTGCTGCCTCGGCGTCGTCCGACGCGTCGGCATCGTCGTCCCCGTTGCTCATGTCCAAGACTGTGTCGGAGCGGGCCAAGAGCGTTTTCCTTTCGAGGCGGGCTGGACAGTCCCGTCCCTGCCGGGCCAACGAGCAAAGAATATGTATCGGGAGTTGCAGTGCCATGGGTAGCGAGCATGACTGACGCGACACCGCCGGACGACGGACAAAACCCGGCCACACCCGAGGAACCGGAAACCGCCGGCTTCGTCGAGTACGGCATCGACGACAAGCCGCCGCGAAAGCAAGCGATACTGCTCGGCGTCCAGCACTACCTGACGATGATCGGCGCGTCCGTGGCGATCCCGCTCGGACTCGCGGGCGCGATGGGAATGTTCGAGGCCGCGCCGGACCAGGTCGGCCGTCTCATCGGGACGTTCTTCGTCGTCTCCGGTATCGCGACGCTCGCCCAGACGACGCTCGGAAACAGATATCCCATCGTCCAGGGCGGGACGTTCTCCATGCTCGCGCCCGGGCTGGCCATCATCGGCGTGCTGGCCCAGCAGGGGGCGGACTGGCAGACTATGCTCGTCGAGTTACAGGGGGCCGTCATCGTCGCCGGCATCGTCGAGGTAGTGATCGGCTACAGTGGCCTCATGGGGAAGCTGAAGCGGTACGTCGGGCCGGTCGTCATCGCGCCGGTCATCGCGCTCATCGGACTGTCGCTGTTCAACGTCCCACAGATAGCGAATCCGAACTTCGGCGACCCCGGGACCGGCCAGAACTGGTGGCTGCTCGGGCTGACAATGCTCTCGATCATCGCGTGTTCGCAGTACCTCGACCGACGCCACCGGGCGTTCAAACTCTTCCCCGTGCTACTGGGTATTCTGTTTGCGTGGAGCGTTGCGGCCGTGCTCTCAATCACCGGCGTCTTCGCCGCCGACTCGATCAGCTACGTCTCGCTCGGGTCGGTCACGAGCGCACCGCTGGTCCAGCCCATCTACCCGTTCCAGTGGGGGCTCCCGCAGTTCACGCCGGGCTTCGTCGTCGGGATGTTCGCCGGGATGCTCGCTTCCGTCGTCGAGAGCTTCGGCGATTACCACTCCGTCGCCCGCATTGCCGGCCGCGGTGCGCCGAACAGCCGCCGAATCAACGACGGGATCGGGATGGAGGGTGTCGGCAACGTGTTCGCCGGCATCATGGGCACCGGCAACGGCTGTACCTCCTACACCGAAAACGTTGGTGCAATCGCTATCACCGGCGTCGCATCCCGCTACGTCGTGCAAATCGGCGCCGCGGTGATGATTCTGGTCGGGTACTTCGGGCCGGCGGGCCAGTTGTTCGCGACGATCCCGTCGCCGATCATCGGCGGCCTCTACATCGTCATGTTCGGCCAGATTGCCGCCGTGGGCCTCTCACAGCTCAAGTACGTCGACCTCGATGCCAACCGGAACGTGTTCATCGTCGGCTTTGCGCTCTTTGCCGGCCTCGCAGTGCCCGAGTACATGAGCCAGGTCGGGCAGGGGATGGACGTCGGCGGTGCGACAGCCCTCCAGCAGGGCCTGGCGGCTGTCCCGGTTCTCGGCGGCGTCCTCGGGACTGATGTCGTTGCGACCACGCTGTTTGTCATGGGCGGCACCGGGATGGTCGTCGGCGGCATCGTCGCCTTCGTCCTCGACAACACTGTGCCCGGAACCCGTGAGGAGCGCGGCCTCGCGGCCTGGGCCGCGCTCACGGAGGACGACAGCGAATACGTCTCGTCACTGGACCGCATCCGCGGCCGCGGCGGCGACCGCCCGCCAGCCGTGAGCGACGACTGACCGTGGAGGACGATAGCGACGATATGGCTGCTGACACCGCATCGCCTGTTAGCGACGAGCGGTACGCCGGCACGCTCCGAACCGGCGGGACTGTCATTCTCGGTGCTGATCGCTTGGTGGTCGACCGTGGCGACAGTCCGGTGGTCGTCGACCTCGACGACGTGGTCGAGGTAAGTCTTCAGGACATCGACTGGTTTCTCGCGGTGATGAGCGCCGCGCTGGTCGGGTTCGGCCTGCTGTCGCTCGACCGGTCTGTCCTCCTCGGCGGGGCCTTCGCAGTCGCCGGCGCCGTCAGCCTCGCGCTCACGTACCGCAAGCGGTACGCACTCAGGATACAGGTCACCGGCCGTACCGATCCACTCAGGTGCTTCCCTGCAGAGCCACAAACGCTCCTTACTGAACTGGAGCAGGCATTGGCCGACTGAGCGGAAACCGCCTACACTTACGCCGGTCCCGGTTCCAGTCCGTCGTATGCCCGCAGACAGCGTCCAGTCGCTCATCGACCAGTTACACGAAGAAGCGGAGATGGACCGCCCGAACGACCTGACTCCCGATGTCGGCATCGTCATGGGATCGGATTCTGATCTGCCGACGATGGCCGGCGGGCAGGGCAAGCGACCCGGGGCCTACGCGGCGCTCGCCGACGAACTCGGCTTCGAGGAACAGACGGACTACACCGACGCGCCCGAGAGCCGCTTCACGTTCGAGACGTTCGTCTGCTCGGCCCATCGGACGCCGGACCTGATGTACGCGTACGCTGAGACGGCCGAAGACCGCGGTATTGACGTGATTATCGCCGGCGCTGGCGGCAAGTCCGCGGACCTGCCGAACATGACCGCCAGCATCGCCTATCCGCTGCCGGTCATCGGCGTCCCCGTGCAGGAGAAATCAGTCGACTCGGTCATCGGGATGCCACAGGGCGCACCGCTGACCGCGGTCGACGCCGGCAAGTCGTTCAACGCCGCGCTCTCCGCGGTACAGATTCTCGCACGGCAGCACGACGAACTCCGTGACCGTCTCGTCTCGTATCACGAAGGCCTCCAGACCGACGTCGGCGAGGCGTCGCGCGACCTCCACGAACTCGGGACGCCCGGGTTCAAGCGCGAGTACTGGGACGAGTGACAATCGAGGGGGCGTCACACCCCGGGAGGTGCGGCAGTTACAGGTCACTTGCCATCCGAGAGCGCGTCGGCTCTTAAAGACCCACAGGGCCGAAAAACCGAACAATGAACCCTTATATGCGAGTACTTCTAACCGGCAGACGATAGGAGATACCGGAATGAGTAATCCATGGATCGCCATCGGCGCGCTCGCGGTCGTGGCGCTAGCCATCCCACTGACGATGATGGCAGTTTCGAGCCTCTTGCGGCCCAGCGTGCCGGAACAAGGCAAACGCACCACCTACGAGTCCGGTGAAGTGCCGACTGGCAGCAGTCGACAGATCAAGTTTAATATCCAGTACTACATGGTCGCGCTGCTGTTCGTCGTCTTCGACATCGAGACCGTCTTCATCTTCCCGTGGACGGTCATCTACAGCGACGCCGTCGCTGAGGTCGGGATGACCAAGGCACTGCTACCGATGGTCGTATTCATCGGGATTCTCGCCGTCGGACTCGGTTGGGCCTGGCGTAACGGCGCAGTTCAGTGGGTGCGCAGTCCGCGCGCCACGAAGGGGGCAGACACATATGAGTAGTGACCAGACACCACCGGCCGCGAAAGACGTATCGACACAGGAGGCCCGCATGGGTGACGGGGCCGACGACCGCTTCAACTCGACGCTACGCGAGGCGTTCGGGTCGACGCCGTTCATCCTGACCAAGTTCGACAAGTTCATGAACTGGGTCCGGGGCTCCTCGATGTTCATGCTGCAGTTCGGGATCGCCTGCTGTAGCATCGAGATGATCCACACCTACGCGATCAAACACGACCTCGACCGCTTCGGGTCAGGGGTGCCACGCGCGTCCCCGCGCCAGGCGGACGTCATCATCGTCCCAGGGACCATCGTCTCGAAGTTCGCCCCGCGGATGAAGCGCGTCTACGACCAGATGCCCGAGCCGAAGTTCGTCGTTTCGATGGGGTCGTGTACCATCTCCGGCGGCCCGTTCCAGGAAGGGTACAACGTCATCAAGGGCGCGGAGGAGGTCATCCCGGTCGACATCCACGTCCCGGGCTGTCCGCCCCGCCCCGAGGCACTCATCTACGGCGTCGCCAAGCTACAGGAGCGCATCGCCGAAGGCGAGTCCTCGCCGGTGACGGTCAAACCCTACGAACTGGAGCAGTTCGGCGACCTCGAACAGGACGAGCTCGTGGATAAACTCGCCAGCGAAATCGACGAGGAAGACCTCGTCATGCGGTACAACTGGAACGACTCTCCCTAACCTGCCATGAGTTTAGAAAAACCATCACGCGATACGGCGCTCGACGTCGGCGTTACGGAGGACGGCCTCGATTACGACGCGCTCGCGGACCTGCTCGGGGGCCACGTCCTCGACCGCGAGGAGCACGTCAACGCTGAGGGGTTCGTCATCCGTCCCGACGAGGTCCAGGAAGTCCTCTCGACGCTGAAAGAGGAGGCCGGGTTCGACCACTGCGCCTGTGTCACAGCACAGGAGTACGACGACCGGTACGAATCCATCTACCACCTGCGGAAGTACAACGACCCGACACAGGAGCTGTCGATTGTCGTCCCGTCGCCGAAGGACGATCCGCACAACGAGTCGGCCGCTCGCGTCTACGACACCGCGGACTGGCACGAGCGAGAGGCGTACGACCTCGTCGGCATCGACTACGACGACCACCCGGACCTGCGTCGCATCCTCCTACCCGAGACCTGGCAGGGCCACCCCCTGAGTCAGGACTACAACCAGGACCAGCCACAGATCGTCTCACTGCGCGAGCACGCGAACCCGCTCAAGGACGACAAGCGCAGCGAGGACGATCCGGACACGATGTTCGTCAACATCGGCCCGCACCACCCGGCGACCCACGGCGTGCTCCACGTCGAAACGGTGCTCGACGGCGAGCAGATCGCCGACCTCGAACCCGACATCGGCTACCTGCACCGCTGTGAGGAGCAGATGTGCCAGCAGGGTACCTACCGCCACCAGATCATGCCCTACCCCGACCGGTGGGACTACATTTCCGCCGGAATTCTCAACGAATGGGCGTACGCGCGCGCGGCCGAGGACCTCGCTGATATCGAGGTGCCAGAGTACGCGCAGGTCATCCGGACGATGGCGGCGGAGATGTGCCGAATCGCCTCCCACGAGCTCGCGCTGGCGACGTTCGCGCTGGACGTGTTCGGCGACTTCACCGCCGTCTTCCAGTACGGTATCCGCGACCGCGAAATCGTCCAGAACCTGCTGGAAGACCTGACCGGGCAGCGGCTGATGTTCAATTACCTCCGACTGGGCGGCGTCGCCTGGGACCTGCCCGAGCCCCGCGAGGAGTACTTCGAGAAGATTCGCGACTTCCTCGATGACCTCCCTCACAAGCTCGAGGAGATCCACGACCTCGTCACCGGCAACGAGATCTTCCAGATGCGGTGTGTCGACACCGGCGTCCTCTCGCCGGAGCAAGTCAAACAGTACGGCGCGACCGGTCCCGTGGCGCGCGGCTCGGGCGTCGACTACGACCTCCGCCGGGACGACCCCTACGGCTACTACGACGAACTCGACTGGAACGTCGTCACCGAGCAGGGCGGCGACAACTTCAGCCGCGTGCTCGTCCGCCTCCGCGAGGTCGAGGAGTCGGCCCGCATCATCGAGCAGTGTGTCGACCTGCTGGAGGACTGGCCCGAAGACGACCGCGAGATTCAGGCCAACGTCCCACGGACGCTCCGCCCGGACCCCGACAAGGAGATCTACCGCTCCGTCGAGGGCGCGAAGGGCGAACTCGGCATCTACATCCGCTCGGACGGGACGGACAAGCCGGCCCGGTTCAAGATCCGCAGCCCGTGCTTCTCGAACCTGCAGACGCTGCCGGAGATGGCGCAGGGCGAGTACATCCCTGACATGATCGCCTCGCTCGGGAGCCTCGACATCGTGCTCGGAGAGGTGGACCGATAGGACCCATTGCCGGGTCGATTTCCTAATTAAATTCTACCGGGAGAGATTCGACAGCATGCATGAAGGTGTTCTCTATCGGTGTCAGATCATCGGTTATTACACGGATGTCGTCGAGTCGTTCCATCATAACCTCGAGAGCGACTCGCGTCTCTAACCGGGCGAGGGATCCTCCGATACAGGAATGAACCCCGTACCCGAACGCGATATGTGGGTTGGGCGATCGGGAGGGAATGAATTCCCCGGGCGAATCGAACTTCGCTGGATCGTGGTTGGCTGCCATCGGCCAGGTGAGTACGAAGTCGCCCTCGGAAATACTCTTGCCGTACAGTTCCATGTCCCGTGTCGCGACGCGGCCCGCTGCTGGGACTGAACTCCGGTAGCGGGCAACCTCCTCTATCGCGCGGTCAAGACCGTCCCTGTCATCCGACAGCGTCTCGAATAAATTTTCGTCGTCGTAGTTGCCGAAACAGCGGATACAGTTACCGATAAACCCTGTCGTCGTGATGTTCCCAGCGATCAACATCAGGGCACAGTAGCCCAACATGTCGCCTTCGGAGATGGGCTCCCCGTCGATTTCGGCCTGGGTGAGAATCGATATCAAATCGTCCTTGGGTTCCTCTTGCCGTCGCTCAATAATATCGAGGAAGTAAGATGCCATCTCGGTACCAGCCCGCTTCTGGTCAGCGACAAGGTCGTCTACAGACGTCGTTTCGGCTTTGATGAGCAGGTCGGCCCATTTCTTGAACTGGTCGCGATCCTCCGGCGGGACGCCCAGAATGTTGGCGATAATGATGACTGGCAGCGGGTACGCCAGGTCCCCCACTGCGTCCATCTCGCCTTTGGATTCGATATCGTCGAAGAGAGATTGGGCTGTCTCCCGAATCATCGGTTCATAAGCATTCACGGCCTCAGATGTGAAGAAATCCTCAACCACGCCTCGCTTCTTGCCGTGTTCGGGCGGATCTGAATTGAAGAAGGTATCTCCAATCAGGTTCTGTTGATCCGTTGGCAGCGGACTCTGGGAGGAGAACGCCTTGGGGTCACCCAATACGCGCTTGTTGGCCTCGTACGAGAACACGTCCCATCGTCCTGTGTGTTCGTCCCAGTGGAGATGTCCGTCACTGCGCTTTCGGTCGAAAAAGTCGAACGGTTCCAGTTGGGTCGCTTCGTCAGTCATCCCAGTCGGATTCGGAACGACAGGTTCATTCATATCGTTTTTTTCTAGGTTCATATGGTGTTGTTGTGAGTTTGTTATAGCAGATAGTGCTCAGATCGGGGCGCTCCCCAGAGCGTAGTCAGAGTAACCCCTCGTTTTCCATCTCGACCATGACGTCGTCGACGAAGGCTTCTGGTGTGTCGTACGGGAAGTCGACTTCCGGTAGCTCGGTCGTCAGTTCCATTGCGGTAATCTCGAATTCCCCCGATTCGATGCGCGTCTCAGCCCCATTTGGGAGTGCGGGAATGAGGTCGAATGGGCCAGTAATCGGGTATTCAGTGTTTTCTACAGCTGTGATCAGTTGACTGCGAACGTGACTTTTGTCAACCACATCTCATTTAATGCCACACAGGTAAAAAAACTTAATTATATTTAGAAGTCAGTTCGAAAACCATTTATTGAAAAAATCAGATTGATAGAATATGACGGTAGGTGTCAACCAAGATGAAATTAAAGAGTACTATGCACAGTGTCACTCCTCGCTCGACGAGGGGTGGATTCAAAACTCACATCGCGGGGTCCACGTCGGTTACTACGAAAACGAGGACGACGATCTAGATACCGCTGTAGAGAACATGACTCGCGTGACCGCCGATGCGGTCGATATCGGCCCCAAGGACGATGTACTCTGTGCGGGCTGTGGTGTCGGTGGACCGGCAACGTGGTTAGCGAAAGAACGTGGGGCTTCAGTTACCGGGATCAATATCAGTGAACCCCAGTTGGAGCTAGCTAGAGAGCTCGCGCAGGAACTCGGAGTCTCGGAGAACACAGCCTTTCAATACGGGGATTTCACCGAGATGGAGGCAATTCCGGACGACGAATTCGACGTCATCTGGGGACTGGAAGCTATCTGCCACGCCGACGACAAAAGAAAGTTTCTTCAGCAGGCAAAGCGCGTCCTCCGAGACGGAGGCCGAATAGTCGTCGCAGACGGGTACGCGCACAAGCCCACGTACGAAGGAAAAGAAAAGAAGTGGATGGACAAGTGGCTCTACGGCTGGAAATGTCCCCACCTCGCCACTGTCGACGAGTTCAGCACGTATCTCTCGGACCTGGGTTTTACTGACGTGACACAAGAGGACGTGACGGAAAATATCGTGCCTTCCCTGGAGGTTATGTTCCGATACAGTCTCTTCGCCATCCCCATCGGAAAGATACTCAGTGTCTTCGGAAAGCGTTCAGAGACGGAACTGGAGAACATCGTCGGCTGTTACTACCAGTACAGAAGTATTAAGAAAGATTTGTGGGGGTACTACATTATTTCGGCCGAACTGTAGCCGGCTGCAGGTTCGCTGTCCTGTCGGTCCACAAATGCGGCAGTTGCTGGCAGGCGTCTCTAGATAGACCGCCCTTGGTACCGCCGCCGACCTCCTCGCAGTCTCTCCTGTCGTATAAAAAATGTTAACTCTCCAATTCGAGTAGCCTAATTCGGTTTCAAATGGTCTCTACCACACCCCACCGCCCTCGTGTCACGAGATCGTGTACCACCTGGAGGATTGAGCATGACTGACTTGCTCATTCATGACGCCTTCGTTCTCACAGTCGACGATCAGAACACCGTGTTCAAGGAGGGCACAGTAATCGTTGACGAGGACGAGATTATAACCGTGCGCAGCACCGAACCCCCGGACAGGTCAGCCGACGCTGACAGGGTCATCGATGGCACCGGGAAGATAGTCATGCCAGGGCTGATCAACGCGCATGCTCACCTCGAACCGAGCGCACTTCGCGGCCTCTACAGCGACATCGGCTACGAAGAGCTGCTCGTCGATATGATTGTTCTCTGTCGGCAGCTAGTGGATACCGAACTCGACTACCTCGCGGAAGCGGGGTTCAAACTGGCTGCCCTCAACTTCATCCGAAGTGGAATTACGACGGTCAGCACGATGGACATTCGGCCGGAAATCGGTGTTCCAGTACTCGGAGAAGCTGGTATGCGTGCCACCATGGGACCGATGATAACCGACCTGTTCTGGGACGAACCGGCCGGCCGACAGCTGGACCGTGCTGAAAGTTTCGTTCGGGCCTATCACGATACGTACGATGGTAGGGTTCGGGGGATGTTCTGCCCTCACGACGACATTACTCTCACACGTGACATGTGGGAATCAGTGGCCGAGTTAGCTAGTGGATACGATGTAAGAGTGCATACACATTTGCTTGAGGACAGCATCTCCAATCTGAATGCTCGCGTCAACGATGGCGAGGATTCACTCGCACTACTAGAAGATGTGGGCCTGTTGAACGACCGACTGGTCGTTGCTCACTTCCGTAGTGCCGACGAGGAGGACGTCCATCGAATCGCTGAAACGGGGGCGAGTATCGTCCATTGCCCGTCGGTATTTGCCTACTGGTCGCCGGATGAAACCTGTGACTGGATGCCGTTGCCCTCCCTCAGGGAACGCGACGCTACGATAGGCCTGGGCCTCGACGACCACTACTTCCATGATAGCTTCGACATGTTCGGCGAGGCTCGCCAGACCCGGCTGATGGCGAACCACGAGTGGACGGCGAACCAAATTCAGTCGCCCGAACTGATCCGGATGCTTACTTCGAAGGGTGCAGCGGCGCTCGGTATTGACGACCATACCGGGTCCCTTGAACCGGGCAAGAAGTCTGATCTTATCGTCCTGGATGTGGACGACCCGTGCTGTAAACCCCTCACAAATGTCTCCTCGCTGGTAACCAACATGGTGACGAGACAGGATGTCGAACTGGTCGTCGTCGACGGGACCGTGCTGTTTGAGGACGACGTTGTGCGGACGATGGATGGGGAATCAGTCGTCCGGGAAGCGGAACGGGCCCTGCAACGGTACGAAAACGAGTCCGGCTGGGATATCTCGATCACTGGGGTCTCTCGACCCGATGTTCTCTCGACTATCCGTGACTTACCGAAACGCGGTCCTGCCCACCTCATCGGTCGGTTAGCCTACCAGAAAGTCAAAGAAACATTCACATTCTGAGTGGCCGCCCAGCGGCTGGCCTCATGCATATATCGCGTAGTAGGTTGACGCGAGTGTCGTCATATATATCGCGTTGACGATATCGAGCCGGTGTGTCAGCCGCGCCGTCGAAATATCGTGCGTCACGAGTAGTCCGGCAGCACAGAGGCTGACAACGCCAATTATCACTAGCACTGGCCAAATGGTAACACCGATGACAAACGCACCGAGTAGGTAAGAGATCGGGAGGCTCACGACGAGGAACCAGCGAACCCGGTCTGTCCCGTACGATACGACGAAGTTCTCCACACCCGTCGCGGCGTCCTCTTCGACGTCTTTGAGGTCTTTATATGACAGGTTCAACATCATGAATACCGTCACGATGGCCGCAAAGCGCCAGACAGCGCCGCTCGGCACCGAAACGACAGTCCCGCTCCCCAACATCACCGCCGTCGCACCCATCAGACCGATAGAACCCATACTTCCGATGCCACTGGCCTTGAGCCGGAGGGGCGGGACAGAATAGACGACGTTGAGGACAATCATACAGACAGCCGCGGTAAGTGCGACGAAGCTGAGTAACGCTGCATACGAGAGACTGAATCCCCAGAGAATGACGGCCGCAAAGACTGTCTGTCGGTCACTGACTTGGCCTTCGACCGTGGCACGGTCCTGATCTGAGGCGGTGTCCGATTCTTTATCGTACAGGTCGTTCATGAACCACGACCCGGACCACGAGAGACAGACCGCTGCACTCCCCGCGAATAGTGCCGCCGAGGATATCTTTACCGTTCCCCCGGCCACCTCCAATACGACAGCGACGCCGAACAGGGCTTCGTAGCCGAGTGTCGCCGGAAGCATCTTGGCAAAGCGGTCAAAGAGTAGTCTGACTGCCCGCTGATCAGCGTAAAAACTGCCACCGATACAGACACCCAGAACTGTAGTCACCACTACAGTCGCAATCGCCGTGCTACTACCCATCAGCAAGACACCATCCCGGAACGGGTTGCGCCCCGACGGGTGACTGTACAGACGTTCCCCACGAGCAGTGTCGCAGATAATCTGACCATTGTAACTCTATCTCAGTCCCGCAGTTATCTTTGCTTGTATTTTATTTTAGCGAACGATAGGTAATCGAAAATATTATAAAAATGCGATATGTTCAATTAGTTGTGTTTATCGGGATAGATCACTCCACGACCGGCGTGAAAACGTGCCTCCTTTCCTCGGGCGGGGTAGACGACGTGTTTACCATCGAACGCTCGCCAGACGAGGATACAGATTGGTCCTACATTGAGACGCTACGTGACTACGTATCGATTGATGATATCGAGATGATCGCTTACGGGTACAGTATCGGGGACAACCTTGATACTGTGACCGACATCACAGCAACAGAGAACCGGGGTATCGTCGATACGTGTGGTCTAGGTCACGAGTTCGGCACGGGAACGCTCGTGTACGATGAACTCAAGCAGTCCGATATCCCGACAACAGTTTTCCCCGGGGTCCACGACGGACTCGAAACCGTCCATCCATACTTCTGCCACTACTCTCCCCTGGCAGGCGCTGACAAGTTTGCCACTGCGCGGTATGCCCAAGAAATGGTTACGAACAGTGGCCTCGGCTCGAGTGTCGAGGGCGAGACGTTCATCGCAGCGAACGTCAGTTCCTCTTCGATGGCCACGTACGTCGACGACGGCGAGATTCGTGGTGCGTTCCACTGGATGGGACTCATCCACGGGTGGGGTGACATCGAGTGTCTCAGACAAATTCGAGATGGCGAGCAAAATATACACGACGCGTTCATGAAATCGGGTCTTCTCTATCGCTCAGATTATGATTTCGAGGATATCAAAGGCGTCCCCTGTGCTGACCTTCTCGAGATGGTGTACTACGCGACGCTACACAACGTCTACTCCCTCATTCCGTTCGCTGAGCATCATGGTACGGGACTTGATGCCATCGTCCTTAGTGGTCGACTCAGTCGAGTGAAAGAACCTTTCGACATTCAGGATCGGCTCACGGAGGCTCTTTCAAGTATCGCATTGGTCCACACGTGCCAGGAATTATCGACTGCTCTCGGTGCTGCGTTCGTGGCCCGGGATGTCGCGCGCGGGAATCCCAGCACACTCGGTGTTCCGATAGAATTCGACGCCTCGAACGTCACCAAGGGAGCGACTGCTACGGATGACTAGGGTCTTCATTGCGGGACCGATAGATTTCCGTGACCTTTCAGAGCTTGTCGAGTACCGTCTATCTTTCAAACATCAGCTCGAAGACGCTGATTTCACGCCCGTCGACCAGTATTCCGGTGCACTCGAGAAATTTTCGGACGTGACCGAGGACGGAACAGTTCTCGAAGACATCCTCAACAACTTGGGTAGCTTGCCCGATGAACCGTATGTCCACGCTGTCGGGCACGCCATTGGGGAGACATCGATAGAAGAGATACTGTCGAACCCCGACCGGGTCCCGGAGTTGGCGCCGGGATCGGTTATCGCCGATATCGTCGAGCGCGACCTCGAACTGTTGCAGTCCTGTGACGCACTACTCGCGTATTTCCCGTCCCCTTCCTGTGGAACCACAGTCGAACTCCTGCATGCGGTTGACCACGACATTCGCGCGCTCGTGGTCAGCGACTCGCCCCCGATGTTTGTCCAGCATTACGCCGACGAGTGCTACGAGACGTTGCAGCCTGCCGTTGCGGAGTTGGAACAGCGGTTTCAGTAGCTTGGTCAGCAACTACCACGTCGCATTCGCAGCCGAGACAGAACTGACCAGGGCACTCTGTGGTCCCCGAGTTTGTCCATTTCGGAACCACGTCCTCAACAGTCGCCTCCTTCGGACCGTCAACCACCGGAAACCGGTTTGTTGCATGAACTATAATGGCCAGCTGTCGGCAGGTTGGGGGATTCAGCGATCCCACCCACTATTTCGAAAGCGCTTTACAAGCATACACACAACTAACACCCATGGAACGGCAGGAAACTGCGCAATATCGTCAATTACAAATATGACACTCCCGACGATTCGTCTTCGAATCATCTCTCCGCCGGACACAATACAACTCGGTGAGGATTGCAGACTTGACGGGCCTGTCGGAGGACCGATATCGGCGGTCGAGAAATCGGCAGAACCTCTGACTCGCGCGGGTCATGACATCCATGAACCGAGCACCCAGACCGCCGTCAGAGGTGGTAACTGATGAGTTCGAGGGCACTCGTACTCCAGAGTAGTGGTACTCCGTTCCCGGATCTTATAAGTGGTGTCTTCGGGTTAGATCAGTTCGGTATCCCGGGTGAGTTTCTCGCGGCTATCATCGGAGCCACCTTCGTCGGCTCGCTGATGCTTACCCAGACGGCTGTGGTCATCTGGGCCAAGCGGAAGATCACTGCGGCGTTCACCGACCGCATCGCCATCAACCGCGTCGGTCCCGCGGGACTGTTCATCATCGTGGCCGACGCCGTCCGCCTACTGTCGAAGGAACTCATCGTTCCCGAAGGCGTCGACCGACCCGCGTGGGACCTCGCACCGCTGATCATCGCCAGCACCGCACTGCTCGGGTTCGCCGTGATCCCGATGGGCAGTGGCATTCACCTCGCTGACCCCGAAGTCGGTCTGGCGTACGTGTTCGCGACGGCCTCGATGGCCTCCGTCGGCCTCGTGATGGCCGGCTACGCGTCGAACAACAAGTACTCGTTCCTCGGCGGGCTGCGCGCGGTCGCCCAGAACCTCGCCTACGAGATCCCGCTCATTCTGACCGGCGCGTCGGTCGTCATCTTCGCCGGGTCGCTCCAGATGAGCGAGATCGTCGCCGCACAGCAGCAGTCGCTGATCGGCCCGCTGCCGTCGTGGTACGCGTTCGTGAACCCCTTCGCGTTCGTGCTGTTCATGATTGCGAACCTCGCGGAGGTCGGCCGGAACCCGTTCGACATCCCGGAAGCGCCGACCGAGATTGTCGCCGGGTACCAGACCGAGTACTCCTCGGTGTACTTCGTCCTGATCTACCTCGGGGAGTTCATCCACATCTTCCTCGGCGGGGCGATCATCGCTACAATCTTCCTCGGTGGACCGGCTGGTCCGGTCCTGCCGGGTATCGTCTGGTTCCTCATCAAGATCTGGGGCGTCTTCCTGTTCACGCAGTGGGCCCGTTCGGCCGTGCCCCGCGTCCGGATCGACCAGCTTATCGAGATCGGCTGGAAGGGAATGCTGGTGCTATCGCTGGCGAACCTACTGCTGACCGCGGTTATCGTCGGGGTGACCGTCTGATGACGGCCACGCGAACCGACCCACGAGCGACCGGAGGTGACCTGTCATGATCGGAATCCTGAAATCAATGGCGACGACGATGAAACACGCCCTCGACGGGGAGACGTTCACGGTGGAGTACCCGGACGTCGCTCCCGAGGTGAGCCCTCGCTTCCGCGGTGTCCACAAGTGGAGCCAGGAGCGGTGTATCTGGTGTCGGCAGTGTGAGAACGTCTGTCCGAACAACACCATCCAGATCGTGATGGACGAGCAGCGCAACGGCGAGCAGTACAACCTCCACATCGGCCAGTGTATCTACTGCCGGCTGTGTGAGGAGGTCTGCCCGACCGACGCTATCCTGTTGACCCAGAACTTCGAGTTCACCGCAGATACGAAAGACGAGTTCGCGTACGACAAGGAGCAGCTCAAGAACGTACCGTGGTACAAGGACATCGACCCGCTCGAGTCCCGCGAACCCGACCGGGGCGCGTGGATCGGCGAGGGCGACGGCGAAGTGGACTACCAGTAACTCCTTTTGCGACGGCTTTCAGCGGTTCTCTGTCGGGTCAAGCGTCGTTGCTGAACTGTCATCTGTACGTGACTCGCCGAAACGACCGTCCGCTCAGCGAGGCCGACCTTCCAGTATCACTCCCTGGGTAGAGCTACGGGCTCCACCGCTGCAACCTATCCGCGAAGTGATAGGTGCTCGCCAGCAGGCCGGAAGTGCCCCGAAATCTGGGGGCCATACCGGCAAACAGTGGCTCTACTGGCGAGACGAAAGAGGAATCTTCAAAGGGACGCCGCAAAGAGTCTCCAAGTAAGATGGCACTGGCAGAGTCAATTGCGTTCGCGCTGTTCGCTATGGTAACGGTGGGCAGCGCTGCGGGCGTCGTGTTAGTCCGGGACGTCTGGCACTCGGCGCTGTTACTGGGCGTGTCACTCATCAGCGTCGCAGTGTTCTACGTCATGAACCAGGCGGCGTTCGTCGCAACCATGCAGATCCTGGTGTATGTCGGCGGCGTCCTCATCCTCATCACCTTCGCGGTGATGCTGACCCGCGAGGACGAGTCGGTGATTGAGGTGACACCATGACCACAAAGCCCGAACTACAGACGGAGGGGAGTTTCGTCGCTGGACTGGCCGCAATCGCCCTGTTCGTCGTTCTCGGTGCAGTGTTCATGGGCGTCTCGTTTCCCGCGCCAGCGGGCTTCGGCGAGGGAGCGGCGATAACCAAAAGCCTCGGCGCGGCGATGTTCGACATCGAGCCGGGCCTGCTGGTCGGCGACGCGGCCGTTCCCGCCGAAGGATTCCTCGTCGCGTTCATCCTCATCGCGATCGCCCTCGACGCGGCCCTTGACGGCGCGCTGATGCTGGCGAAACGCGACAACGAGGAAGAGACTGTCGTCGCCGATGGCGGCACCCACCACGGAGGTGACGACTCGTGATTCCCGCTGAGACGTACCTCCTCCTGTCGGCGGCCATATTCTGTATCGGCCTGTTCGGCATCCTCACGCGACGGAACGCGCTCATCTTCCTGATGTCCGTCGAGCTGATGTTGAACGCTGCGAACATCAACCTCGTCGCGTTCTCGCTGCAACACGGGAACCTTACCGGTCAGGTGTTCAGCCTGTTCACGATGGCACTCGCCGCCGCAGAGGTCGCCATCGGGATCGGTATCATCCTGGTCCTGTACCGCAACTTCACAGACGTGGACGTGACGAAGGCGACGACGATGAGGTGGTAACAGATGGCTGCATTCACATACGCTCCGGCGATTGTCCTGCTGCCGTTCGTATCGTTCCTCGTCGCGCTGTTTGCCGGCGACCGCATGCCGAAAGGCGGCGCGCTCGCGGGCATTACCGCGACGGGCGGATCGCTCCTGCTGTCGATCTGGGTCGCGCTGACTGTGGCCGGCGGCGACGTCCACAACGAGATACTGTACCAGTGGACCACGAGCGTCGAGACGCTCCAGCTCAACTTCGGACTCCTGCTGGACCCGCTGTCGGCGCTCATGCTGCTCATCGTCTGTCTTATCTCGTTCCTCGTCCACATCTTCTCGCTCGGCTACATGAACGACGAGGGCGAGACCGGTCTCCCGCGCTATTACGCCGGGCTCGGCCTGTTCACGGCGAGCATGCTCGGGTTCGTCGTCGCCAACAACCTCCTGATGGCGTTCATGTTCTTCGAGCTGGTGGGCCTGTGCTCGTACCTGCTCATCGGCTTCTGGTTCCGCGACGACGGCCCGCCGAGCGCCGCGAAGAAGGCGTTCCTCGTCACCCGCTTCGGTGACTACTTCTTCCTCATCGGCGTCGTCGGCATCTTCGCCACCTTCGGGACCGGTCTCTTCGCCCCCATTACGCAGGGCGGCGAAGTGGTCGCCGAGAGCTTCCCGATGCTTGCCGAACACGCCATCGTCGACGGCGAGACGGCAGGCATCGCGATGCTTGAGACGGTCGGCATGGGGCCACAGCAGTGGTTCACCGTGCTCGGCCTGCTCGTGCTGGGCGGTGTCGTCGGCAAGTCCGCGCAGTTCCCGCTGCACACATGGCTGCCCGACGCGATGGAAGGTCCGACGCCGGTCTCAGCGCTGATCCACGCGGCGACGATGGTCGCGGCCGGTGTGTACCTCGTCGCACGTATGTACGGTTTCTACGCCCTCTCGCCGACGGCGCTGGCCGTCATTGCTCTCATCGGCGGCTTCACCGCGCTGTTCGCGGCGACGATGGGTCTCGTCAAGCAGGAGATCAAACAGGTGCTCGCGTACTCCACCATCTCCCAGTACGGGTACATGATGCTCGCGCTGGGCTCGGGTGGCTACATCGCCGCTGTCTTCCACCTGACCACCCACGCCGTGTTCAAGGCGCTCCTGTTCCTCGGCGCGGGGTCGGTCATCATCGCCATGCACCACAACGAGAACATGTGGGACATGGGCGGCCTGAAAGACCGGATGCCGGTGACCTACTGGACGTTCCTCGCCGGCTCGCTCGCACTGGCCGGCATCGTTCCCTTCGCCGGCTTCTGGTCCAAGGACGAGGTGCTGTACGAGGCACTCATCCACGGCTTCGGTACTGAGGGCGGCCTCGGGACGGCCTACCTCATCGCGTACGCGATGGGGCTGCTGGCCGTGTTCTTCACCGGCTTCTACACCTTCCGGATGGTGTACCTGACCTTCCACGGCGACGCCCGCTCGGACACCGCACGCGACCCCGAGCCCGTCCGCTGGAACGTCAAGGGCCCGCTGACGGTGCTTGGGATTCTCGCCACGACGATCGGGTTCATCAACATGGCCCCGGTCGCGAAACTCACCGGCGCTGAGATCGACTTCCTCCACAAGTGGCTGAACGGGCCGGAGAACGGTGGCTGGCCTGCGGCGCTCAACACTGGACTGCACCACTACGAGGGCCTCCTGCACGATGTTTCACACGTTGTGAAGGGCTACCCGCTTGGAGAGACGCCGACACTGCTCGCTTCTGCAGGCGTCTCGCTCGGGCTGGCACTCGCCGGTGTGCTCGTCGCGCGGACCCTCTATGCCGGTGCTGACCCGGTCGAGCATACGGACAAGCTTGGCGGTCTGAAGACGCTACTCATGCACAACTACTACCAAGACGAATATCAGGTGTGGCTCGCGACGGGTGTCACCTACCCGCTCGCCCGTGTGATGAACAAGTTCGACCAGGGTGTCGTCGACGGCGTCGTCAACGGCATCTCCAGCGTGAGCCTGTTCGGCGGCAGCCGCATCCGACGTATCCAGTCCGGCGTCGTCAGCAACTACGCGACGCTGCTGACGCTTGGACTCGTGCTTTTGCTTGCCGCCTTCGGCATCATGGGAGGGTGGTTCTAGATGTGGGTTGCCGCGCTCCTGCTCGTGACCCTGCTGGGAACCGGCCTCGTGTTCCTCTCGCCTGACCGGTACGCCGGAAAGCTCGCCGCGGCTATCAGTGCGGTTCCGGCGCTTGGCAGCATCTACATGTACTGGGTGTACCTCACGCAGTACGGCGGGACGGGCAACGCGCTGCTGTCGCCCGCCGACATCGCGTTCGGCCAGCAGCTCCCGTGGATCACGCTGGGTGAGCTGGAAGTGTCGTACTACGTCGGCCTCGACGGCATCAGTATGCCGCTGCTCGCGCTGACGACAGTGCTGACGACGCTCGCCATCGTGTCCGCGTGGACGCCAATCGACGAGCGCCAGTCCCAGTTCTACGGACTGATGCTGTTCATGGAAGTGAGCCTCATCGGCGTGTTCTCCGCGCTCGATTTCTTCCTCTGGTTCGTCTTCTGGGAGGGCGTCCTTATCCCGATGTACCTGCTCATCGGTATCTGGGGCGGGCCGCGTCGGAAGTACGCCGCGATCAAGTTCTTCGTCTATACGAACGTGGCGTCGCTGATCATGTTCGCGGGTCTGTTCGCACTCGTGTTCAGCACCGACCTCACGTCGCTGTCCCTGCCCGCGATGGCCGAGGCGTTCCGCACCGCAAGCGGCCTGCCGACCATCGCCGGCATGAACCTGATGACCATCTCGTTCATCATGATGTTCTTCGGGTTCGCGGTGAAGGTGCCCGTCTTCCCGCTGCACACATGGCTGCCCGACGCACACGTCGAGGCCCCGACGCCGGTGTCGGTCATGCTGGCCGGCGTCCTCCTGAAGATGGGGACCTACGCACTGCTGCGGTTCAACTTCACGATGCTCGCTGACACGGCGCGCCAGCTCGCCGTGCCGCTGGCTATCATCGGCGTCGTCAGCGTCATCTACGGCGCGATGCTCGCGCTGGCACAGCGCGACCTCAAGCGCATCGTCGCCTACTCCTCGATTTCCTCGATGGGCTACGTCATCCTGGGCCTGGTCGCGTTCACGCCCTACGGCATGGGCGGGGCGACTTTCCAGATGATCGCCCACGGCCTCATCTCGGGGCTGATGTTCATGTGTGTCGGTGTCATCTACAACACGACGCACACGCGCATGGTCGGCGATATGTCCGGCCTCGCGGACCGGATGCCATGGACCGTCGGCATCTTCGTCGCCGCCGCATTCGGTTACATGGGCCTGCCGCTGATGGCCGGCTTCGCCGGGGAGTACTTCATCTTCCAGGGGTCGTTCAACGCACCGACGCTTGGCGGGGCCGCGCCCGTGCTGACCTCGCTGGCGATGTTCGGCATCGTCATCGTGGCCGGCTACCTGCTGTGGGCCATGCAGCGCACGCTGTTCGGGGCCTTCAGTCTGGAGACGGATTACGAGGTCAGCCCGGCCGCGTTCCACGACGTCGCGCCGCTGGCCGTGTTGCTCCTGCTGGTCATCGCACTCGGTGTCGCACCGGATCTCTCCTTTGCCATGATACAGGACTCGATTTCACCGGTTCTCGAGATCGGAGGTGGTGCATAGATGGTCGCACTTCCTGACTGGATGGCGCTCGCCCCGGCACTTTCGCTGGGCCTCGCCTCTCTGGTGTTGCTGCTAGCGGACTCGATCGACCCGGACTCGACGAACACGGGACTGCTGGCCGGGATCTCGGGAATCGGCTCCCTGCTTTCCTTCGGGTTCGCCGGCTGGTTCATCACCGCCGGCACTGGAATCGCCGATAGCACTGGCGTCGCGCTGTTCAACAATCAGCTCGTCGTCGACCAGATGGCCCTGTTCTTCATGGCCATCGTCGGCAGTGTCACGACGCTGGTCGTGCTTGCGAGCTACGACTACATCGCCGGCCACGACTACCAGGCCGAGTTCTTCTCGCTGGTGCTGCTGTCCGCGACCGGGATGAGTCTCCTGAGCGCGGCCAACAGCCTGGCGACGGCGTTCATCGCCCTCGAACTGGTGTCGCTGCCGTCCTACGCGCTCGTCGCCTTCCTCAAGCACAACAAGGGAAGCGTCGAAGCCGGGCTGAAGTACTTCCTCATCGGCGCGGTGTCCTCGGCGATTCTCGCCTACGGCATCTCGCTGGTGTACGCCGCGACGGGCGTGCTTCGGTTCGACGGTGTCGCGACAGCCATTTCCAGCGGCACGGTCCAGACCATCGTCGACGGCTCGATACAGGCACAGTCCGGCGATCCGGCCGTCCCGATGGCTATCCTCGGCGTCGGTATCCTGATGATTATCGGCGGCGTCGCGTTCAAGACGGCCTCCGTGCCGTTCCACTTCTGGGCACCCGAAGCGTACGAGGGCGCGCCGGCGCCGATCTCGGCGTTCCTCTCCTCGGCGTCGAAGGCCGCCGGCTTCGTGCTGGCGTTCCGCGTCTTCGCCGTCGCCTTCCCGATCGGTGACCTGCTCGCCGCCGGCGGCGCGATCAACTGGGTGATGGCGTTCCAGATCCTCGCCATCGCGACGATGTTCGTCGGGAACTTCGCCGCCGCGACCCAGGAGACGGTCAAGCGGATGCTGGCCTACTCCAGTGTCGGCCACGCCGGCTACGTCCTCATCGGACTCGCCGCCGTGTCCGGTTCCGGTGAGGGCCTGAGTCTCAGCATGAGTGCGGGGATGTCCCACCTGCTCGTCTACGGCTTCATGAACACGGGCGCGTTCCTGTTCATCGCGCTGGCCGAGTACTGGGGCGTCGGCCGCCGCTTCGAGGACTACAACGGCCTCGGCAAGGAAGCACCAGTCGCCTGCGCGGCGATGACGGTGTTCCTGTTCAGCCTCGCCGGCCTGCCGATCGGCGGTGGGTTCTTCTCGAAGTTCTACCTGTTCCAGGCGACGCTCAACGTCAGCGCGTGGTCGCTGGCCGCCGCGCTCATCATCAACAGCGCGCTCAGCCTGTTCTACTACTCCCGCGTCGTCAAGGCGATGTGGATCGAGGAACCGACCGGCAGCCGGACCATCGAGTCGTACCCGATGGGGCTGTACACCGCTGTGGTGGGCGCCGCCATCGTGACGGTGCTCCTGCTGCCCGGCTTCAACCGCGTCTCCGAGATCGCGTTCCAGGCAGCGCAGTTGCTGTAGACGCCTGGCTATTTTCTTTCTCACACGCTTGTTAGCGAGGCTTACGCCGACTCGTAGACGAACACGCCGCCACTCTCGCGCTTCTCGACGCGGTCGGTGACTTCGAGTACGTCCAGGTGGCCGACAGCCTCGCTCATCCCAGCGAAGTACTCCGTAGCGGGCAGGTCCCCGAACAGCGCCGTCATCACGTCACTGGGTGTCGTCGCCCCGCCGGAGACGATGTCGGCGACCTCCGCGGTGCGCTGGTCGTGTTCCGCGAGGATGTCGTCGATGCGTTCCTGCGGTGATGCAACGGGCTCGCGGTGGCCGGTGAGAAAACGGTCGTGGCCCTGCTCGCGGAGCCACCGGAGCGAGTCGTTGAACGCCGGCAGCACCCGCGGGCGCGTCCCGCTCTCGTCGGGCACCTGCAGGAACGGGTTGGGCGTGATGTCGCCCAGCACGTTGTCGCCGACGATCGCCTCACGGCGACCCTGAAAGTCGTACGAGAAGATGATTTCGCCGGCGGAGTGGCCCTGTACGGTGTCGACCGTGAGTTCTGTGTCGTCGACGGTAGCGATATCACCAGCCGCGAGCGCGCGGTCGGTATCGACGCTCTGGGCGTAGGGCAGGAACGCTTCCGGTAGCTGTGTGACCGTCTCGGCAGTCTCGCGTGAGACGCCACACCGCTCGAAGAAATCCGCGAAATAGGACTGTTCAGTGTGTAGCTGCGCCGCGAAATCGCGCATGATATCGGCTGCCGGCTCGCTGGCGAGGACACGCGCCCCCCGCTCGGCGAACCGGTTTGCCATGCCGAAATGGTCCGGATGCGGATGTGTGACCAGTACCTGCTCGATGTCATCCGGCGACAGCTCGCGTGCTTCAAGCGCCTCAACCAGACGCGACCACGCTTCCTCGCTGTCGGGTCCCGGATCGACGATGGTTCGTCGCGCGATATATGCATTGACTGGCCCGACCTGAAACGGCGTGGGAATCGATACCCGTGTGAACATGTCTCCCCGTTGCAGGTGCCGGCGCAAAACAGTTCGTACCCGCGGGACACGTTTACCATCGTGGCCGCTCGCAGTCCCTCGATCAGCCGTGATTGGGGACTGTGTTCCGGGCACAAGAGATATATTCGTCCTTCGCGTAAGGTCATATATGAACAAGCACTTCGAAGACGCACGATACTACCTGAAGCGCGCCGGCAAGACCGCCACCAAGGGCGTCAAGGAAGAACTCGAACCGGTCGAGGAACGGTTCCGAGAGCTTACTGGGAAGGAAGCCGAGCCCGAACCCAGCCGACTGGAGGCCGTCAAGGCTGACCTGAAAGAACTGCAGGGGAAAGCCGAAGGCGAAGCCGAGGAAGCGATCGCTGACGCCCGCAAAAAGATCGGCGAGTACCGCGGGAAGGAAGAGCCGGAAGCGTAGTCGGAAAGCAATTCTTAAGGGATACGCTCGAATAGAGTCGAGTGTATCGGGTTGGTGATCTAGTTCGGTTATGATACCTCCTTCACACGGAGGAAGTCGGCGGTTCGAATCCGCCCCAACCCATACGCGGTGCGTACGGACTGTAACCGACAGTATTCTGCCGCCTCAAACCTTCTATCGACAGAATCGCCTCTAGAGCGTCGATTTTCGGCGCGACGGAAATTCGGTAACTCGTTCGTCTGTTGCACGGGGGGTTCCTCCGTCCGGCGGTCCGCATATATCATATGAGTTCTCCTATAAAAATGTGGAGGCCGACTTGCTCTCGACTCCACAATCTGTGCTATTCGTGACGACGCGATATCAGGGGCATCTGCCGCTGCTCTGATCTCAGCTCGCCAGTCCCTGTGCCTATTCGTAACATACCTCGCTCAGAATTAATACACCCCGGGTCATGACGAATAATTAGACTCACAGACGAGGTGACTCGACATGCTGACTGCTAAACCCACTCCGCGACTCGCATCCCTACCGATAGCTGCGGGTGGCCCATGTTTGCTACGCGGTCAGCGTGTGGAACCGGACAGTAATTCCTGGATGGAATATGCCGTCGAGCAACTCGGCGCGATTCCGTCCGGTGATGTCCGGATGTCATCGCCCGCATAACGCGGCTCCTCACGCGGACTACCCGCTCGGAGCCGGGGAACACGGGCCTGCCGCCTGCTCAAGCTTGCTAGTGTCGTCCATCTCGGGCGAGCTGGCAGGCGCGCTCGCGGCACGTTGACTCTGTTCGCACCAGATAGCGGTGCGGACCTGTGACCGTTGTGGGCCGACCACAGCGCCGTCACGAGCACACAACAGCCACAGATAGCGGCGGCGCTGCGCAGCCCCGGAGTCTCCGTTGGCGAGGGACGCGGGACTTTGGATCCCGAGGTCGGGAGTTCGATTCTCCCCGGGGCGATAGCCATCGCGTGCCGACGTGGTGTAATTCGGAAGCATACGGTCCTGTCACGGCCGAGATTCGGGTTCAAATCCCGACGTCGGCGTCAGACAAAGCGGTCGGATGCCCATCGAGGCAGGCACACGCGGTCGACAATGCTGTCGGCTGCAACGGGCCCGGAAGGGTCTGGAACCTGCATGGACCGGTGTGGCATTCGAGACTGAGCTGACAGTCGAAGCACGCCCCTGCGAGGACGGCAGCGAGCGGTCGCTTTCGTCCTCGCACCCACAGACGAATAGACACACAACCACTTTCGGGTCGATGGTCCAGCGGCCGACGATTCGTGCCTTGGGGGCACGAGACCGAGGTTCGAATCCTCGTCGACCCATTTGCCGCGATGGTCTAGCCTGGTCGGACGCCTCCCTGCTACGGAGGTATCCTGCAAGGGATTCCCCGGTTCAAATCCGGGTCGCGGCGTCCGCGCGAGCGGAGCGAGTTCGGGCTCGGGAGAACGGCGTTCTCCCGGCGTCCTGCTGTCAAGCAGGGTTGCGGAACATCCCCTTTGAGGTGAGACAGGCAGACAGGTGACTGCGCTCGATTTGAAATCGAGAGCCGCGAGGCTTCGGAGTTCGATTCTCCGTCTCACCGTTGGCGGGGTTTCCCTAGTTCGGCCAAGGGGCCGTGCTGGAACCACGGTGCCCGCGAGGGCACGGGTGTTCAAATCGCCCTCCCGCCGTCAGGTGGATTCGTGGTCCAAAGGCAAGACACCCGCCTCCAGAGCGGGCGATGGCTGCTCGATTCGGTCCGAATCCATTTTCCGCGGTAGCCAAGCGGCCAACGGCGGCGGGCTTAAGACCCGCTGAACAGCTCTTCGAGGGTTCGAATCCCTCCCGCGGAATGCGTCGCCATACCCAAGTGGTCAACGGGGCACGGTTGAGGGCCGTGTGTGCAGACTATCGCAGGTTCGAATCCTGCTGGCGACATGCCGGCCTCAGTGCTGGCTCTGCTGTGTGCGTCGCCGTACCCAAGTGGCAACGGGAGGCGGCTCAGAACCGCCGGCGTAGGTCCTGCCGAGGTTCGAATCCTCGCGGCGACACTCTGCGGGATTGGGTAGCCTGGCCGATCCCGGCTGGCTCATAACCAGCAGACCCACGTTCGAATCGTGGTCCCGCAATCGCAGTTACGGCTAGCGCGCCTTCTGTGGGCCCCTAGCTCAATTGGCAGAGCGCCCGCTTCGCAAGCGAGAGGCTCCGGGTTCGAGTCCCGGGGGTGTCCATCTACTTCCCGTGGTCAAGCGGTCTACGACGCCGCCCTGTAGAGGCGGAGACGCACGTTCGACTCGTGCCGGGAAGATCTGGCAGTTGGCTGTTTGGACAGTTGACTGCCGCTGTGGGACGGTGGAAGAGCTTGGTTCACCAACTCTCTCAACGGGTTTTCACCGGAACTCCGGTGCGACGCTGAGAGTTCCTTCGTCACGCTTCTAACGTGGTCACGCAGGTTCGAATCCTGCCCGTCCCATCTGCTCCAGTGGAGTAGCGGCCAAACTCACGGCCCTCTCACGGCCGAGCCCCCGGTTCGAAAACCGGTTGCTGTTTTCGAGCCCTGGAAGACGAGCAAAGCGAGTCTTCCTCCGGTTCGAATCCGGGCTGGAGCATTGGCAGACAGTCCAGTGGAGTGGACGTGCCGCTCACATCGGCAAGATCGCAGGTTCGAATCCTGCTCTGCCAATGCAGGCGCGTAGCTCAGTGGTCAGAGTCCCTCGCTGATAACGAGGTTGTCAGCGGTTCAACTCCGCTCGCGCCTATGCGGTCGATACACTGTGGGCCCGGAGCATATGAGAACATGCGCCGACTTTTAATCGGCAGATAGCGGGTTCAAATCCCGTCGGGCCCGTTGGAATCGCCCCACGATTCCACCACTGTTTCCTAATCTGCCGGGCGGTCCCGCGTGGTGCGGGAACTCGGCTGTTACCCGAGTTGTGCGAGGTTCGACTCCTTGGCCCGGCGTGGGGCTTGCACTCCCCCATCCACCGCACTGTCTTCGTGCCACGATGGCAGAGCGGTCAACGCACCCGCCTGCAGAGCGGGTTCTCGTCGGTTCGAATCCGACTCGTGGCTTGCGCTCCCGGAGTCCCCGCTGGCGAGGGATGCTACCCTTTCAAGGTAGAGGTCAGGGGTTCGATTCCCCTCGGGAGCACTATCGGGCGCTGCTGCGACCCGAGGAACCAATTACGACGCAGGAACACGAGGTACCAAGCTATGACTATCGAACATCTGGACTTGGAGTATAGCGCGGAAGACATCAGAGATTTCATCGAAGCCGCCGTCGCCACGCGGGGCTCCGAAAACCGCCCCCGGTTCTACGCAATCACCGGGAGCCACATTTACGGCTTCGACAGCGCCGAGAGCGATATCGACGTCCGCGGTCTGCACATGGCTCCAGCCGAGTCGTACGCGTACCTCGATACCCCGGCCGAGGAAGTCACCGTCAACATGGACGGGACGACCGAAGGTTTCGAGGAGTACGCCGAAGTCGACCTGCGGAGCTACGAACTGAAGAAGTTCGCACAGTTCCTCCAGTCGGCGAACTACAACATCGTCGAACTGGTCTTCGAAGCGCCGACGGTCATGAACGGGATGCCACTGGAGATGGACGCGCTGCAGGACCTGATCCGGGAGTTCCTCCCGATGAACGTCCCGCACGCGTACCTCGGGATGGCGAAATCCAACTACTACAAGCATCTCGACCCGGAGAAAGCCGAGGGGTACGACCCGCGAGCGAAGAAGTTCCTCTACGTCTACCGCGGGCTACTTGGCGCGCAGTACGTTGTCGACTACGGGGACATCGAGGCCGACATCTTCGAACTCGCAAACGCTGTCGATGGCGGCGATGCCGAGCTTGTCGAAGACCTTGTCGCGCAGAAGCGCTCGGGCGACTCGACGGCTGTTCCGGATGCTCTCGAAGAAAGGGCTCGGGATGCGATTACCGGGCAGTTCAACGCTATCGGCGAGTTTCCGACGCCGGACAAGAGCGGCTACCGAGAAGCGCTGGACAACTGGATGCGGAAAGTCCGCGCGTGATTCTGCGTCTCTGATTGTGTCGTGCCTCCTTGGCGGGGCAGTACTGCGTGGCCGGGTTGGGGTAACTGGCAACCTCCGGCCCTGTGACGGACGAGCAGCGAGTTCGAGTCTCGCACCCGGCCTTCGGGACACCGTCGAGGCGGTGGGTTACTTCCTCTTGCAAGGAGCGGCGATTCACCCACTGCCGATTTCCCGGTGTCCTACCATTCGTCGGCGGCCGTCGAGATGGAGTGTTCCTTCCCGGCATTTGGCGGGTTCGACTCCTGCATCGCTCCGTCGATCTTCCGGCCGTCAATTATTCGTGGCGACCGTCGAGTCGAAGTGTTCCTTCGATCTGGTTCCATCAGGTTCAAGTCCTGACGGTAGGCTCTACGGCCTATCGTTATGTCCGGACAAAGGGACCGTCCCGACACCGGACCCACTTCGATTATTTCCCGGTCGCCACCACTCATGAGGTGGTCGCCGAGCTGGAGTGTTCCTTCGCTTGTGGAGCGACAACTCCGGGTTCGAGTCCCGGGAGCGGACCGGCCGCTCTGGTGTAACTGGTAACACAGTATCTCTCACTCCGGCGATTTTCCGACCACCGCTTGTCCCTGTAGCTCAGTTTGGAACGAGCACCGGCCTTCGAAGCCGGGTGTCACAGGTTCAAATCCTGTCAGGGACGTTCCCCGCTCTCGGTGAGCGGCTGTGGGCGTCGACTGTTGCGACGCCAGTGATAGCATGCAACTGAACGAGACGAAACAGACGGTCGCGGAGGCGACACGCACCACCAACCACGAGGGCGGTGAGGCGTTCCGGCCTGCGGACCCACGACTCGCACTGTACAAACGAACAATCAACCAGCTGCTCGAAGATTCATACTACGAGGACGATACCGAGCACCTGCGGGCGGTCGTCGAGTGTTTCGACGCTGTGGCGGCCGAAGACCCGGAGTTCGTCCTGAAACTCGCCGCGTACGCGCGTCAGGAGATGTACCTCCGGGACATCCCGCAGGTCCTGCTCGTCCTGGCGGCGAACGACGCGCGGTTCAAAGATGACTCGGACGAGTCGCTCATCCGGGAGTGGACGCCGGCGATCGTCCAGCGAATGGACGAGACCGCGACTTCGCTGGCCGCCCACGACACGCTGTTCGGTGGCACTGCACCGTGGCCGCTGCGGCGCGGTATCGAAGATGCGGTGGTCGAGATGGCCGACGCGTACACGCTGGAGAAGTACGCGCTGCCACGGCGGGAGGTGACGCTGCACGACGTGTTCAACCGTGTCCATCCGACGCCGGTCGACGACGAGCAGGAAGACCTGTTCGAGCGGTTCATGCGCGGTGACCTCGACGATTACCCGGATGTGGAGCCGCTGCCGTCGCCGAACACGTGGGAGACGGTCATCTCCGAACGCGGGAACACGGCCGACGCGTGGGAGCAGCTCATCGAAGACGAGGAGTACTCCCTGCCGATCTTCGCCTCGATCCGGAACCTGCGGAACATGCTCGAAGCCGGCGTCGACGAGGAGACAATCGTCGGGCACCTGGAGCTGGAAGCGGTGCAGCGTGCGCCGCTGTACCCGTTCCGGTACTACCAAGCATACAAAGCGCTGCAGACCGCTGGCCTTGACGCGCCCGAGGTCGAGCGGTGGCTGGAACAGGCCGTCGACGTGGCCGTTGAGCACGTCCCTGACGACCTCGGCAACACGTTTGTCGGGGTGGACCTCTCGGGGTCCATGACCGCGGCGCTCTCCGATCAGGGCACACTCCAACGGAAGGAAATCGGTGCACTGTTCGGTGCGGTGCTTGCCGACCAGGGTGCCCGCGTCGGCGGGTTCGGGTCAGAGTTCCAGACTATTTCCACCCACATCGATACGCCAGTCCTGCAGCGACAGAGAGCAGTCATGGGTATCGATGATGAGGTCGGGAACTCGACGAACGGGTGGAAAGTCCTCGATTACCTCCGGCAGGAGGGTATCGAAGTCGACCGAGTCGTCCTGTTCACCGACATGCAGATTTGGGACTCGACGGCTCGACTGGTCGACGGCGACCGGACTGTCCGCGAGGCCTTCGAGGACTACCGTGCAGCGGTGGCACCGGACGCATCGCTGTATATGGTCGACCTCGCGTCGTACGGCGACCTCGCAACGCCGGAAGGCTACGAGGACGTGTACAACGTCTCGGGGTGGTCCGAGCAAGTGCTGGAGTTCATCGGCTACGCCGAAGAACCGGTGCAGGTCATCGAGGAGATCGATGACTTCGAGCCAGCATGACTGCAGTTTCCGATTTTGCGCGAGTAGTGGAGTCTGGCCTACCACGCAGCCGTGCCATGGCTGAAACAGGCGTTCAAATCGTCTCTCGCGCATTCGGAGCGAATCATGGCGGGACGGTCCCGCCGGGTCGCTCCAATGGAGGTACTACGATGGCAATCACCAGTGACAACGACACGCGACAGACTACGACCCTAGTCGTCACCGTCCGCGTTCCGAACGGGGCGGACGGCGACCTCACGACCAACGCAGAGCGGCGGCTCTCGCGCGCCGACGGAATCCTCGCTGTCACTGTTGAGGCCCTCCAGGAGCTACAACCAGGCCTCTCTGCTACCGAAGCGACTGTCCGCGTCACAGTTGAAACAGGTGAAGCCCGAACGACACAGTCAGTCGAAGACACACTCGCCGGACAGACTGGTGTCGAAGTTACGGATTAGTTCGTCGGCTTTCTCATTCGTATCGCTGTATTGACCGAACCGAGTCAGAATGTATCCTCTGCTGAGATTTCGATAGAGCCAGTTGCAGGCATAATGGAGTAATGTCGGGAATGAATAGGATACGGGCGATAGATTCTTTGCTGATTACTACAAATATGTAGTGAGATCATGCCACATCAACCAACTGTCTCTGAAGAAAGAGAACTTGGATTTCCACGCCATCTTCCAGATCAAGAGGCCATACTAATAGGCCGAATCGGTGGAGACAGCGACTTGAGCGGTAACGCAGCCTATTACATACATGGTCAGAATGATGTCCTAATTGGTCAATATAAACAGAAGGAGTTCTGGCCAGAGTATGCTGTTGGGTGCGAAAGCAGGTTGATGTCTGCCTGCGTTCGAGAATTCAGTACGGCTAACATAGAGACTGAACTATCGAGTATTGGGAAGGCCCTCTTACAGGCATGGCACTTCGGTGATCTCACACCGCTCAGTCACAAACAAGCCCACGTATATGCACTCCGGGAGAGAGGGAAATTCAGTCGGGATGAGACAGCTTCCATACTCAGCATCTCACCAAACACTGTCGATACTCATCTACAACGAGCCAAAGAAAAATTGAGTGCAGCGGAGAATCTCGTACAGTTCGTTCGTGTGGATTCAGAGGACCTCGCTAATGCGCATCCAGATTTCTTTGATGAATCCGACATCGACGACGATACGAGTAGTTCAAACGACCTCACTCCACTCTCCTAAGACGTGAGGCACGCTGAATGAGTCGCTTTCCGTCGCCGACGCTGGCAGACCGTCTCGATGACCGCATCGAAGAACTAGAAGACGGGTTCATCCGCCTCGGAGATGATGACACTCCATTTACGCTGTGGGAGGGCGGTGAATCATTAGAAGAGGCGCAAACTATCCATGGTGATCGGCCTGAGGCAGAACAACAGCGGGATGAAGAGTCCAATGAGCCACTCACACGATGTCTATCTGAATGGGAGGAAGACATGGGCAAACTTGATTTTCCGCTCGTTGATACGATTCCCCTCTCTGAACAACTTATTCGTGCGAGCCGGGTGGCAGATTTAGCGCTTAGTGAGGAGTTTGTTGATGAAATTGACCGCGAGGTTGAGTTTCGTGATGAGACTGTACGGGGGAAGTACTGGCGAGGAGTACAACTAATCGAGGTTGGGACCGATTCTGATGATTTCCCTGGTTTTCAGAGAGGGGTCGTACTCGCACACGAAGTGGGCCACGCATTCTACGAGGCTTGGAGTCCTGACAGCGGAATCGAAGAGCAACCGAGACTGTTCCGAACAGACGATGAAAAGGGACAAGCACAGAAACTCTCTGAGCGGCTCCATGGCCCTATGATTGAGACAGATGGCCCCTTTGTTGATTATCGGCAGGGCAGCGACGAGGAGCTCGCTGCCGCTGTGTTCGCTTCCAGAATTATTGAACCGATGGCAGCTCAGCGAATCGCACCTGATGCAGTTCGACGACTTGAAGAAGCCTTTGGAGAGTTGTCTGATAGATTATTCTGATGGCACTGTCTAGTTGAGGGATTGAGAAGTGAGCAGGCTGTAGTCTATAGTCTCAAACTACTATAGGTTTTCTCACAGGAAACGGATGTACTAATCTCTGTGGAAACTGTAGGAATCCTAATCTCTCTATACAGGTAGCGAATGGCCAATTACTGTACTACCTGCCCATATGGGCAGAAATACCGTTTTTTAAATAGTCACAGAGCATGAGCGAGTCTATGACCGTTGCCGCCTATGTTCGGGTCTCGATTACCGACCAGAACTTGGACCGACAACTGGAAGCAACACACAATTACGCAGTCAACGAACTCGGCTGCGATCCGTCTACCATGGTTCAGTCTCTGGTTGCGCCTCTAACAAAGTAAAAGGTACAGCCAGTACGGAAGCTGAATGATATTCTCGTCTACTTGTTGGATTGGTTCCGAGCCGTGAACGGTATCGCCTGCGAGGAGGAAACCCACCGGTGCGTCATATTCGTCTTGGAACTCCCGGACGGCGGCAAGTGCCGTGTCCCTGTCGCGCGACCGATAGGCAAGTCCGATTGGAACAGGCGTGTCTCCGATTTCGAAGACGAAGTCGACTTCTCCGTCTCGTCCACGCCAGTACTGAACATTTGGTGTCGTGTCGTTTCCTTGCGTGGCGTTAACGCCGTAGGCGAAACGCATCGTGTGGTCGAAGGCGGCGACGCGGGCGAGGTCTGCTTCCCGCTGGAAATCGTTGCGAACAGCCGATGCATCACCATCAGAAAGGGCTGTTGCGAGGCCGGTGTCGCGGAGGTAGAGTCTGACGCCGCGCGGGCGACTGTTGTCGTACTCGGTGACGCCAGTGAGTACGTATAGTTCGCTGAGTGCGGGGAGGTAGCTGTCGGCGATTGTGCGTCGGTCGACGTCGAATAGCTCGACGAGTTCCTGGTAGCGGAACGATTCTGTCGCGCGGTTCCGAGCGGCCAGTGCGCAGAGGCGCTCCAGGTCGGCAATTGTTTGAATTGATTCGAAGCCGGGGACGTCCTGATACAGGGCTGCCCTGACGTTCTCGCGGAGACGCTCGTAGTCTTTCGGTGTGAGGGCGCTAGCTGATTCGACAGCGCCGTCGTGTTCGTAGCTGATGATGCCGCCCATCGTCAGGTACTCGACGACTTGCGACTGTACCCGGCGTTCCGCGTCGCTGACTTTCTCGTACTTGCGCTGCAGTTCCGCCGCAAGTCCCGCAGTGTCCGCGTCGGCTATCGCTGTCGGGAGACTGTTCTCGCCTGCGCGTATCGAACTCGGACTGACGCGGTTGTCTTCGGCTTCGAGGTCGGGGTAGAGTGTGAACAGGTAGTCTCGGAACTTCTCGGGGAGAATCGGTTGCACGTCGTACGCGCCCGGGGAAACTTCGCTATCGGCGAGTTCTCGTTCGATTTGGACCTCGGCGCTGGCTGTCATGATGACGTGCCGGTCCGGTGTCTGCTCGATGAGTTTGGCGACGGGGTCTCCCCATCCGTCGATTGTTGGTTTGTTCGCGTGTTGGATCTGGTGGATATCATCGAGAAGGATGAACTGCGGGCCGTCGTCTGGAGTGCGACCGTAGACGCGGCTTTCGTAGTAGCGGACTGCGCGCGCGAGTTGCTCGTCGGACTGCAGCTGATAGAGTGGGTCCGCGTCGAATGGGAGATAGAGGAATTGCTCGGGGGCGTCGCCGGTGTCGATTCGGTGCTGGATGAACTGGTGGAGGAGCGTGGTTTTGCCGACGCCGCGCCGGCCGACCAGTGCGAGGATGGATTGGTCTTCGAATTGGCTTCCGGACGCGTTCGGACGTGCGAGATGGTAGAAGTCGCTTTTCTGCCGTGCAGGAAGGTCGAAGGCGTCGGCCCCGTTGTCCCACCAGGGGTTGTGTTGGTGGAGGGACTCGACTAAGGCGTCACCGGCATCGATGGACATTGGGCTGTTGCCTATTCGACGAGCGCCATCGCAATGATTGTTACGACCGTTTACTCACCGTCGCAACGGTGGGTTTGCGGGTCGAAACCACTCGATACGTCCTGTTTGACCCTCGATCAGAATTAAACAACATCGTACTGTAGATTACACTGGCTTATCCAACTCTATGATGCGTGCTGACGAAACATTTATATCAGCATGAGGCATAATGTTGGGTGTAAGTGTGACAAAAGCACCACTGTGATGGTGCTTATTGGCTTGCACGCGAGGGAGGCGCGTGTATCGTCGTCGAGGACCCGCAGGCTGCCCGGGTGAGCGGCAGCTATCAGCAAACAATGGATGGGATATTCGCGGACGTACGGCCCGGCGCACGACTCGACCTCACGGTCGAGTTCATCACTAAACGACCACTCGCCTGCGACGGAGCGACAGTTTGCCGCCTGCTCGTCACCGACCAGGCAGGCGACCAGTTCAGCATACTCGCCACGCCGGATAGCGACTCGCTGTGGGATCTCGAAACCGGCGAAACGTACGAGATTACCGGGCTCCTCGGTGCCGCGCCCGTCGACACGTCACAGGCGATCGCACACGAGTGCCCGCACTGTGGAGACCAACTCCGGGCAGGGCAGGCAATCGACGCTGCCGGGTCCGCAGTCGTCGACGCGGCCGAGAAACTCGGTATAGACCGTCGGTTCGGTATCCTCGACGAGACGGCCTCGGTTAAGACTGTTGACGAGGACACCGGGGCTGTCGACGACTGGCTCCCGATGCAGGACGACCAGCCAGTTGAGACGCCTGACTTCGTGTGTACGTCGTGTGGTCGCCACGTAGCTCAGCACATGCTCGCACGTGACGAGGAGCCGGTCCTCGAAAATATGGAGGCAGATGCGAGCATGGGTACGATGAACGACAGCATGGCGAGTCCGGAGACAGTCGGCCTCGCCGCAGGTGGCGCGAAAGACGTGACGAACTTCCGCGAGAACGTGGCGAACGGGTACACGCCGGAGCCCGAAGCGATCAGTGACGAGGGGCTGTTCTACGACTACTACTTCGAAACGGGTGAGCGGACAGCGACGGACTCGCTGTTCGCCCCACGGTACGCCGCGGCAGTCAGCGACCACCCGTTGTCCGGAGAGACCGAACAGTACCTCTCTGTCGGTCTGGATTCGACCCTGTCTGTCGAGGAGTTCGAACGACCGCGACTGGACCTCGTGGCGGTCCTCGACGTCTCGGGGTCCATGTCCAGCGCGTTCGACCAGTACTACTACGATGAGCAGGGACGCCGGCGCGAGGCCGAGAGCGGGAGCGAGACGAAACTCGCAGCAGCGACGCAGTCGCTGTGTGCGCTTACCGAGCAGCTCCACGCCGAGGACCGCCTCGGTGTCGTCCTGTACAATCATCGGGCACACGTTGCGAAGCCGCTGCGCGACGTTGGGGCGACGGACATGCCCGCGATTCGACAGCACATCCGTGACATCGCGGCTGGCGGCAGCACGAACATGGAAGACGGGTTCGAGGCGGCCGTCGATATGCTGGCCGACGGAACCACCAGTCACGACCTCGAACGCCGCGTCATCTTCATGACCGACATGATGCCCAACACCGGGGAGACCGGGGCGAACGAGCTCACCGAATTGTTCGCCGACGCCGCCGCTGACGGTATCCACACGACGTTCATCGGGATGGGGCTGGACGCGAACGCCGAACTGGCCGACACGGTGTCGGGGATTCGCGGCGCGAACCACTACTTCATTCACTCCGCCGACGAGTTCGAACAGCGACTCGGCGAGGAGTTCGACTACATGGTGACGCCGCTCGTCTTCAACCTCGACCTGGAATTGGACGCGACGGGCTACGAAGTTGAAGCCGTCCACGGCTCGCCGTCCGCTGACGATGCGAGTGAGCAGCTGATGCACGTCGGGACGCTGTTCCCCTCTGCGAAACAGGACGGGCAGGCCCGCGGCGGGGTCGTCCTCGTTCGACTCACGCAGACGGCGGCGGACGCGACACTCGAACTGCAGGCCTCTTGGACGGAACGCGACGGGGCCGAACAGACCGAGCGCGTCGCCGTATCGATGCCCGAAGACGGAGCGGCGTTCGCACACGACGGGGTCCGAAAGGCGGTAGCGCTTGCTCGGTACGCTCGGGAACTCCGCGCGTGGGCCCGTGACGTCCACGACCGGGCCGACAACGCGACGGGTGTCGACGACTGGTTGCTCCCCGACCAGCGCGGTGAGCACGAGCGCGAGTCCGTCCCGCTGGTCGTCCCCGACGAGCACACGGAGCGGTTCGGTCGGCTCCGATTAAACTCAACGTAGACGCGGAAGTCGAGTTTATCAATAAGGATCATCAAGGCGATGTTACCGAAACGTACGTTGCTCTTTTAGATCTGGTAGATCAGAATGGATTCGATCCGTCAAATGAGGATGTCTATTTCATTCCAGAATCTGCCCTCAGGAATGATGAGTTCGTCAAGCGGAAACCCTCTGATGGGCATTATTTGCTAACCATTGATCTTAGTACGTTTCCAGCGAAACGTTGGCGGAACAACTGGTCCGCTTTGCTCCCGTCAGAAGAGGACGGCGTACAACGAAGCTGTGAAGATAATAAGCCCGGGTTCGGGAGCAACGACCCGCAGAGGACAGACCTCCAGCGAATAGCGCGTGACTGTGAAGAAATCTTCAGTGACTGATTGGTTTCTGTTGGTGATTGCAGTCTATTCAACGGCACTAACGATTGCCGCTGGTGGAACGTTGCCGTCTATGATGAGTTCGGTGTGACTGATGTCGGTTTGTAGACTTGCTGCGATGTCGGCTGGTGTTTCGACTTTCGTGATGTTCTCTTGGTATTGTTCAATGGCTTCTTCGGGTGTGTCTGACTGCATCATGATGTGTGGGCCGACGTGGTGGTAGTCTATGAGGTCTGAGACGTGACCCATGTCGGCGATGTACAGTTGCGTGGTGAGTTTCTCGACGTCGACGACGACCACCGTTTCGTCGGAGATGAGAGGCGTGTCAGTTTGTGAGGGGAGGAAGTCGGCGACGAATTGGCTGTCGATGTGGCAGTATGTGACTTCAGTTCGGTCGAATGGGAACGGGTCGTCGTAGCCGAGCTCGCTGAGGACTGTTTCGATCGTGTCTGTGTCTTGGTTCGTCGAATCTGTTGCTTTGATGCCGTGTTGTTGTATCGAGTCAATATTGCCTTGCTGCGTGGTGTGGAAGGCATACTCAGTACTTCACAAAGCCGGTTAGTTGAGAGGTCTGCTTGCTGAAGGTGTGTCCAATACCAAGCAAGCAGACGGTGAAATCCACGAGGACCAGCTTCTTAACTTCCTCGTCAACACGTTTGACGAGGAAGTTGATCTCGGTCTCAGCGACAATGCTGAAATTGAAGCTGAGGATATCTACGAGGTCCTCGTCGGCGCTTGCGCCGACGGGACCTCGGTATCTGAACTCTGTGAGACCAGTGAAGACTCTCCTCATCAAAACACGATTCTGTACCACCTCCGCGAGAAGTTCGACCTAACGTCGGTTGAACAAGTCGGGAACGCACTCCTACAGAAGGACGTTCTAGAGGTTCTTCCCAAGCAGGTGGAGGTCTGTATGGACCTCCACNCTTTCGAGAAAATAACGAAACGCGTCAGCTTCGCAAAGAAGTGGTGCGAGCAGTTCCTTGACTTTCAAATGTTATCTTAACCATTACAGCAGGTGGTCGTGCCAGTCAAGCGTGTCGTAGGCGCTATCTCCAAGCATCCACATCGGTTTGGCGACGGCGAGCGCGTCACGCGTGACGCGCATCGCCGTCTCTTCTGGCGCTTGCTTACTCTCAGTGAACTCCGCTGCAATTGGGATCTTTGACCCGGTCGAGACGATCGTGCAGCCGTAGCCGTGGTAGTACTCGTCGGCGGTTGGATCGTAACACTTCGAGGCGTCTTGATCGGCGGACATCGCCCTCACGTCGGTTGAATCGATGGAGTAGGTCAAGTCGAGCAGGCCGCGGCAGGCGGCCTGCTCGACGAGTCGGTCAAAGACCTCCTCGACGACGTGTTCGAGGTCGGTGAGAAAGCGATCGACCGCGTCTCTGGAGGGCGGTCGATCGAAGCCACAGCCCAGCCAGACGACCGTGTTCCGAAGCTCTCATTCAACGGGACGGATCCCGTAGATGTCGTGGTAGTAGCAATCGAGGAAGCCACGCATCATTTCTGGTGGCTCATGCTCTCGTGTTCGCCCCGTCTCCGCCGGGGCGAACACGTCGAAGTCTTCGAGAAACTCGAACGAGAGATACTCGAACAACGCTAGTGTCTCCGTCTCCGCGACATTGAAGAACGACTCTACCGAAGGATCATCTTGCAGGGTCGCTGAACTCATTCCACCTCAGCGTTCACCCTGCTCTTTGGTGTGGTAATCGTTCTATGATACCCTCCTTCTTGATGCTATGAATCCGAAGACACTTGCGAATCCTCAAGTAGCGTCGCTATAGATACCGTCGTATGACTGAGCGGATCGCATTGATAGGGCTTGACGGCGCGACTTGGGATCTTCTCCGCGGCTGGCTTGAGGACGACACCCTCCCGAATCTCAAGTGTGTCTATGAGGACGGCTTCTCCGGAACGCTTAAAAGTACGATTCCGGCGAATACCAGCCCTGCTGTTCAGAGCCTCTACACTGGGTGTGATCCGGCGACACTGGGATTGTTCGGATTCCAGAAACCGGATGGTACGACCATCTCACTGCAGGACGTGACCGTCCCGAAACTCTGGACGGTCCTAGGCGAGCACGACCGAGCGTCCTGCATCGTGAACGTCCGGACCACGTTCCCTCCCGACCCGGTCAACGGCGTCATGTTGAGTGGGGACCCGATGCCGGGAGAAGACTCCGACTACGCCTACCCGCCGGAGCTCAAACAGGAGGTTGCCGGCTTCCGCTGTCAGGAGAAGGACGACCGGATGCACAAGGACCTGGTCCCTCCTTATGAGCACAACGAAGAGGTGTTGCAACACGCCAAAGATATCTTTACCCATCGGTTCGGAACATTCCGAGAACTGGCAGCCGATGGTGACTACGACTTCCTGATGTACTGGATCGGCGAGACGGACTTCCTCCAGCACCGGCTCTGGAACAACACCGACGACCTCAAAACATTCTACGAGGTACTCGACGAGAAGCTCGGCGAGTTCCTCGCGGAGTTCGACGGCACGGTCATCTTCCTGAGCGACCACGGGTTCGAAGGTCCTCCCACAACGGTCTTCTACCTTAATGAATGGCTCCGGCGGGAAGGCTATCTCACTGTCCCAGGCGGTCGCGTGGGAGCCCGACTGCTCGGCATCGGCCAAAACTTCGCGAAGCAGTATATAAACAAGGACCTGCTGATGCGGGTCCTGTACTTCCGCCAACAACGGATGGGTGATTCCGCCACCGATACCGACGCCGACGACCACACTCTCGGCATCAATAAGCCCCACCTCCAGATACCCGGCATTAGTTCACGGTCAACCGCACAGCTCGCGACGAATTGTGGTATCGAGATCCATCCAGATGAGGACCAACGGTCCGTTGCAGATAACATCAAATCTAAACTCGTATCGCTCACCGACGACCAGGGGACCCCCGTTATGAAAGAAGTCTTCCACCGAAGTGAAATCTACGACGAGGGGCCGTACTTCGACGATATTCCGGACCTGTTGTTCCAAGCATCGGAGCATGTGACTGTCAATCCGGAGTTATCGAGTACCGTCTTTGAGACGATTCCGTCCGGCAACCGGTCGGGACGTGGTCGTCACGTCTATGCACGCAACGGCGTGATATTTGGGTCGGGGCCAGCCGTTAAATCCGCACGGGGGATCGAGGCGGACATTACGGACGTAACGCCGACAATCCTCCACCTGTTCGGGCTCCCCGTTGCCGAGACGATGACTGGGTCCGTCATCACGGAAATCTGTCCGGACAATGGCGCGAACGTGCAATCGGACAGCTATATCAGCGAATCCGAAATAACACGGATCGACGAGGGGGAACAGGAAGAGATGGAAGAGTGGCTTGAGGACATGGGCTACATCTGAGCCCGCCGCGTGATGATCGAGTCGTTACACCTCGGGATATTCAACGCGAACACGCTGTACCGCGAGGACAGTGGCTACACGACTGACGGCAGCGTGGTGAAGCTCTACCAACGGTGGGAGGCCTATTTCGAGAATGTAGACCTCTGTTCACCGGTCGTCACGGGCAAGGAAAGCGGGAGTGTCGATGTCGGGTCGGCATTTCATATCGTCTCACTCACCCAGTGGCGGAACCCTTGGACGCTTCGGACACTCGAACTACCCATACTACTCCGTGACATCTGGCGGGCGTTCGACGATCGCCATCAGGAGTGGGATTTCGTCTTGATTCCGACGACAAACATTTTTGGGCAGGCCGTGTATGCAGTGGCCTCGGTGTTCGATGTTCCCGTGGTCGTGTACCTCCGTGGAAACGTGACCAACGAGGTCCTCGGTGGGCACGAAGGCGTCGCCAGAGTGGTCGCAACTTTGTGGATCCAGTACCTGGACTACGCAGTGAATCACATCGTTCGGGATAGTGCGGTACTCACTGCCGGCGACGAATTGAAACGGGAGTACGAAGCGCTGGCCGGGCGTATCGAGTCGATAGTCCCCTCGCTCGTCAATCGCGACGACATCGTTACCCCGGATACACGGATCTATCCGGATAATGACGACCCGATCAGATTACTCTATCTCGGTCGCCTCGTTGAGTACAAACGCGTACAGGATGTGCTGGCGGCGATGGCCGAACTCCGCTCCCGTCCACGTGCGTACGAGTTAGAAATCGTCGGTGACGGGCCCTACCGGGAGGCACTCGAACGGACGGCCGATGACCTTGGTATCGCGGAGGACGTGACGTTCACGGGATACGTGAGCCACGAGAACGTGTACGATGCGTATGACCGCGCTGACATCTTCGTACTCCCGTCGAGCAGTGAAGGCTCTCCCAAGACCGTCCCCGAGGCGCTCGCTCGGGGCTGTCCGATCGTGGCGAGTGCGGTTGGGAATCTTCCGTCACTACTCGCCAACGAGACCGGAATCACCTACAACCCAGGAGATATCGACGCATTGGTTGATGCACTAGACCAGCTAGGCACTGACGAGGAGTATTGGAAGACGTTAGTCAGACGTAGCGTGGCACGGGCGAGTCAGTTCACAGCTGAAACACATGTACAGGCGATCGAAAACGTGCTCTCGGACACGTACCCCGAACTGGGCGATTTCTGAGAGGCGACGTGACCGTCACGTAATGTGACTGGACAGACTTCCCGAAAGCGGTGTTCTCAACAGATATTTAGCTGGGTGGGAAACAAGGAAAAGTGAATGGAGCCAATCGACGTTGCCATCACTTTCGACATCGAGCGCGACACGTCGATCGAAGCCGTGATGCCGAAGATTATCCGGCTCTTCGAACGATACGACGCTGTCGGGACGTGGTTCCTGAAACACGACTATACCGACCAGTTCACCGAATACACTGGCGCCGTCGTCGAGGACTTCCCAGATATCGCTCGTGCCCTCGCCGATGTGGGGGAGATCGGGACGCACATTCACTTCCGTGACGTCGATGGAACCTTCTCGATGGCACCAAATCTGCAGCGAGACCTCCTCGAGCAGGCCACCGAATCCCTCCGCAGCAGGGGGTACGACGCCACGTCGTTCCGGGGTGGAAACCTGTGTGCAGATACAACGACACTGAATATTCTTGAGGATCTGGACTATGCGGTCGATAGTTCCGTGCTCCCGGGCCACTACCGTGAACTTCCGGATGGCGTCGTGGTTGATCATCGTGGCGAAGTTGGCAATCGACCGTATAGGCCGGCTCAAGAGTCCCATACGACCCACGGCGACCGGGCCCTGCTGGAGGTTCCCGTCTCCGGTCTCTCCCCGCTTGACTCGATTTCAGTCGATCGGTCCCTCACAGGCGTATACAACCGGGCCGCCGACCACCGACCGCTGGACCGGTTGCTCCCGCCGATGTACCACCTCTGGGGGTGGATGAGCCGCGCACCCATTGTCCTGCTATTCCATGATCACGAGTTCGGGACTGATGATGGGAGCCTTGTCGTACTTGAGCGATTCCTTCACTCGGTCGCTACATCCCCGTGGTTCCAGTTCGCTACGGTCGGTGATATCGCGGCCGGCCGGCGGTCCGGGAGCCAGTAATCGTCTATGCTGGCGCATCCTCGGAGAACTTCCGCTTAGTTAATAGCAATAATCTTGAAACTCCGACCGAGGAGAATGTCTTCGGAGTCGACACCGGTCTCCGCTCGAACTGTGTCAGTGACCTCGGCGTCCTCCCAGATGAATAGGTCGCGGTTCTCCGTCGGGAGGGTCAGGTCCGCGTCGTACTCAACCAAGTGGTTGCTCCGGTCGGAGAGATAGATGTGCACTTCATTGAACATGGACTCGAACGTCTCAAAGATGGCCTCGTAGTCGTCCGGCCCAAATAAGCCGAGTTCCGCAGGATCCCAATCACGGAGGTGTGCCCACGGCCGGGGTACGCCGTCCTCGAAGGCAGGATGGGTACAATTGGGGGTATTGTAGCCGTGCAGCGACACCTCGTTCCGGAAATTCATGTTCACGTACCCATCCGAGGATACGACCCGGGCAATCTCTTCGATTATCTCCTCGTAGTTGTTGATGAGGTGGAATGCACCGTTTGAGTAGAAGGCATCGAACGAGTCGGCATCGTACGGAAATTGTTTCCCATCGTACGTGTCCGGCCGTGTGTATTCCGGAGTCGGCTCCTCGTAGGCGAACCAGTCAAGATATCGATAGTAAACCTTCGCACTCAAGTAGCGGAACAGCCCTCTGGGGACACCTGCATCCGTGACCTGCTTGGCGAGTGGGTCTGTGTAGAAGACATCGATGATATCAAGACCAGTAGCAGTATTGGCCCGACCGTCGAGAAGTGCGACAGTGGGATAGTGATAGCCACAGCCAAAGTCCAGCACACGACAGTCCGAGAGGTCGGCACCGCCGATTGCTTTATGTTCAGCGATGTATTTCCGATAGACTGAAAAGTAATCGTGATACGCTGTGTAGCTCTGCCGTCCGATATTGTGTAATGCTCGTTTAGTAGTTCCAATAGTATCGTTCATATCTGGATTCGTGGAAGACACGTCGCTTCGTTTAATCGCTACAGCGGACAGACTCTAGTGTCTCACTTCAGTTGTTCGGTTACTGATTTCGGTAGGGTTGGCTCTCTTAATCGCTTATCGTTAAGAGATTGTTGATGAAGTCATAGTGCGGTTTTGAGGGTGATTTTGAGTGCTTCGTCATCGTGTTTGCGGCGAACGCGCTGGCATAATTGAAGTCCTCTTAGATACGGCGTGAGCTTGTCTTTGGAGACGCCTCTCGCATATGCTGACGTAAAAGTCGTCACCAGCGTATTCGCCTTCGCCGTGGATGAGTACTCCCGGTCGAAGGCATCGTCCTCATCGAGTGGGTCGTAGACTCGAAAGCCGTCAGTGTAGACAGTTAGCGGCTCCTGTTGGCGGTTGCTAAGCAGGAGTCGAATCGTCAATTTGTCGGAGCTTTTTGCCGAGTGAATGTACGTCTCTCCAGTACCACGATCGGCGAGGATGAACACCGGCAGCTTGTCCTCGTGGTACGTTCCACGTCCACGCTTAGATAGGCCACGCGGGCACGATCGATCGTCGCGCTCGCGGCCTTTTTTCTGAAGACACTTACAGTTCGTCGATCTCCACCGGGCCGTCGAGCTGTGGTCGAGGCGCGTCCAGCGCTTCCTGCGGTCGCTGGACGCGCCGATAGACCGTTTTGTAGGTGACGGCGATTTCAGTGTCCAGTTGCCGAATACTGGCGTTCAGCCGGATGTGAGTGTAGACTGTGAGATACCCTTCCTGAGCGGTATCGTCGAGTACCCGAAGACCGTGTCAGTCTTACCTTTGAACGTCTGGCCGCAATCCTTACACATATACCGTTGATAGAGCCGATTGCTGCCGTACCGAATCGGTGATTCGGCATAGCGGCGGGGGAAATAGACGCCGTCACCCCAGCGAATCTGTGCCAGCAGATTTGCGGACCGACGCTCCGAGGAACGTCTTCAATAGGAACATCGTTCGTCGGGTGGCGCGGCCGCGCTAACTTTGCCCGCTTTGAACTCCACCTACGCCTGAGAACTCACCGACAATCCTCTACACAAGAGCGTTCCTTTTTATTTTTGTAGACGCCACTCGTTTCGCGCTCCTCGGTTTGGTTCTGGAAATCTTCGGCAAATACAAGAGGCGTACGATTGGTTCGCCCCATCCCGATTCAGCTGTCTGGCGGACTTTTATGACTTCAGCTCTGGGGATCCGACTTGCAGAGCGCTCTTGAAAGGATTTCCAGCAGTCGCTGTCTGTTCGCTTCAAAAGTCAATTGTGTCGCGGTTTTCTGCCCCTCCGTCGCGAGATGAAATCGAAGGTTAGCGTCCTCCCTTACCGTTTCGATGGTGTCCATAAGGACATCCACGTTTCTCGGGTCAACCAGCATACCATTTCGACCATGGTCGATCAGTTCAGGGAGTCCACCCACCGCCGTCGTGACGACTGGTAAGCCACGGGCCATCGCCTCCGCGACGACTCGAGGAAGCCCCTCCGTTTGTGAGGGCAACACAAAGATATCCGCGTCATCGAAGTATGCCCACAGGTCCGGGCCCTTCGGGACGAACCCGTGGAATGTTACCGCGTCGGTGATACCCAATTGGGCTGCTAACTGCTTGAGCTGGGTAGCACTCGGCCCGGACCCGACAACGTGGAGGTGGACCGTATCGTCTCTCGTATCGAGTCGCTGGAAGCCACGCAACAAGTCGTCTATTGCCTTCTCCTCGGAGAGCCGGCCAACGTAGAGCAGGTCTGTGGCATGATCGGAGACGGTTGGTTCATCAACAAGCAACTCCTCGGGGACGAGCGGTGTGATGACGTGGGCGCTGTCGGCGTCGTAGCCGTACCCCCCGATGGCGTCCGAGAGGTCACCGATCGTAAGTAACACGACATCATCGTTAAACGACATCTTCCCGAAGAGTTGGTCGTACGCTTTGATTGGCGTCCCGATCAGCAGACTACGCAGTAGTGCTCCATCGGTTCTAGCCGCGACCGTCTTGCGTTTGTCTCCTCGCATGAGCAGGAAATGGGGTTTCCCGTAGACGTAGTAGGAGATCGGCACAGTAATCGCGCCAAGTGTACTCGGTGCGACCGTTCCGATGATGTCGGCCTGACGAACCGGCTCGGACCGGACGATATGCAGGAGACGTGGCACCACACGATGGATCGATCGGAGCAGGTCGGTCGGGCCATGGTAGAACGGAAGATGGATGATGCGCACGTTCGCAGGTAGATCGTGCGTCGTTCTCCCGGTACCCTCCCCAACGGGCAAGCAGATGTGGAGTTCCTTGAAGATGCTGCTGGCCTTGAAGAGGAAATCGATAAGATTCGTGTAGTCCGAACTGTACTGGTCGGTCGCTGGGTCGTACTTGATTTGCTGATTCACGAACAAGACTGCCCGACACTCCGCGAGTGGCTTCACAAGCATCACGTGGCAACCTCATTATATCGGTTCTTTTCCTCAAGGAACGGGATAGCGCCAAGATTGCCGAGCACCGGTGAGCGTCGTCGGCATCGGGGTGGAGCTCGGGCCCACTGGTACCTCGTTTCCGCTGGGATTCCTGCGAACTCGTTCGTTATGAGGTAACACACTGACATTTTGTTTGGCTCACCGGTCCTTCGTCTCGTCCGACGAGACATCCGTCTCGTGGCCGACACTCACTGTGCTCGTCTCCGGGATGCCGACGGACGGCTCCGTGCGGAACAGCGTTTCGTAGACGTAAGCACGAATGGCGTTCGGCACGAAGCGAATTGGCACTCGGAATGCGACGTTACGAAGTGCCTGCAACGGCGAGATGAAGCCGAGCGCTACAAACTCTCGCTGGAGGCGTAGTTCTTCACGCGCATATTCCCAGCCGGCACGGCGCTCGTACATCTTCTCGCCCGTTCGTGCCTTGACCAAGACTTCGGGGATATTGGCAAACCGGGCGCCGTTGACGAGCATCCGAACCCAGAGGCCGTAGTCTTCCATGCGGTCGACGTCCCGATAGTTTCCGATATCAAGGGCCGCAGTCCGTTTGAATATCACCGTACTCTGGGAAACGGGCGAGCGGGTCTTCGCTAGGTCACGAATCTCCTCGTGATCCGTCGGAAGGGTACGCACACCGAGCTTCTCGCCATTCTCGGGGTCGAATTCAAGTAGCTGCGCTCCGACTACGTCAACCTCGGGATTGTTCTGCAGGTAGGTTTCCTGCCGCTCTAACCGTGTGGGGACACAGAGGTCGTCAGCGTCCATCATCGCCACGACGTCACCCTGGCAGCGTTCCACCCCGACTTTTCGTGCGAGGGCTCGTCCTTGGTTCTCTGCCAGTGGGACGTGCCGCACGAACGAATACTTAGACTCGAAGTTATCGATGATTGTTTGGTTGGTTTCCGGTACTGGCCCATCACGGACGATGACTAGTTCGTCGGGAACCCGTGTCTGGGAGACGATGCTTTCGATAGCTTCCCGCAGTGCATCCGGGTCATCACCACCGTACGTTGGTAGAACCACCGAGATATTGACCATCGCAGGTTGCCAGTCGATTTCCCGAGCAGGTGTATAAAACCGCGGATTTGTTTCCCCTGAGTCCGCCGGTGGTTTGCGGCGAACGTCTTGCTGCATATCGGACAATCCTCAAACGGCCATCGGTGTGTCCACTGCACTTATGGTCGGCGATAGGGATGTGTTGGGTGATGACTACTCCACAGACGGTGCTTCTTCGCCACCGAGAGTCGCGGTTCGACCGGGAGGTGGTCGGCCGCTGGCTTGCCGCGACGACCGATCTAGTCGGCGAGATTGTTATTGAATCGGACTGGACACGACAGGTGAACACCCTGAAACACGAGTTGCGGCGATCTGGAATTACTGGCCTCCTTGATGCTATCGCGTATCGGCTGTACTATCGTGCTGCTCTTAAAGACAAGGAAATGCCGAAGATTGACGCCCTCATCTCGGACGCGCAAGCGGAATATCCAGATTTTTCGGTACCGGAGTACAGCGTTGTAGACCCAAATAACGAAGAAACGGCGAACATCCTCCGAAATTTGACTCCAGATCTGATGCTTGCCCGGTGCAAGGTGTTACTCTCTAAATCGGTCTACACGATTCCTAACTACGGAACATTCGTCATTCATCCAGGAATCTGCCCAGAGTACCGCAACCAACACGGCTGCTTCTGGGCGCTTGCCAACGGCGAGGACGACAAGGTGGGATTCTCCCTCATCCGCATTAACGATGGTATCGATACGGGTGAGATCTTCGCTCAAGACGGGACCACTTTCAATCCTGTGGACGACGAACACGTCTACATCCAGCTGAAGGTGGTTGCGGACAACCTTCCCTCGCTCACGCCTGTGATTACCGCGGTTGCTGATGGAGAGGCGGAGCCGATTCCAGCAGACGACCGACAAGGAGCCCTATGGGGGATGCCAAAGCTGAGCGCGTGGCTGACTTGGAAGCGCCGTGTCCAACGGTTCGGTATCAATGCGTACAACTCAACACATGATTCGTGATCTCCTCGGCTCGCCCACCAGCGGCCTGGCGCTGTTGTATCATGATATCGTCCCACAAGAAGAGGCAGACACTTCCGGATTCGTCACGGATGGCTCGTGGCGATATAAACTCGCTCCCGAGATGTTCGACCGCCATCTCTCGACCATTGCTGACTCGGCGTTCGAACCGGCGTTAATCACTGACAATCCCCCAAACCGCCCTGTGTACCTCACGTTTGACGATGGAGGACGGACGGCGATGGAGGCGGCCCGTCAATTGGAGGCGTACGGGTATCGAGGCCATTTTTTTATAGTGATTGATCGGGTCGGAGAGGACGGCTTCCTGGACTGGAATCAGATTTATGACCTCGACCAGCGAGGTCACTGTATCGGTAGTCACACTATGACTCACGCCAATCTGCTCAAGGCGAATACACAGAGATGTCAGCAGGAACTAACGGAGTCAAAGGCTGCTATCGCGGCAGAACTCGGACAATGTCAGTCAATTTCCATTCCACTGGGGGCATATAATGAAAAGGTTTTCAAGGCCGTATATGAATCGGGCTACGAGTATATATTCACCTCAGAACCTGTTCGGATTCCACGGGACCATCTGAACCACCGATTGGGGCGCTGGAATATCTGGTACGAGACGGACCCTGATGAACTTGCGGCAATCCTCGAGGCGTCACCACCTATCGTCCTTAAAACTGCGGTTCGCTGGTACGGTGTCAAGTTTATCAAGCGACTGCTCGGTTATGATCGGTTCATTCGGATTCGAGACATTGTTGGGCTTAAATAGATCATATATTTCCACAATATCCAGGTGAATATAATATGACGAATTAGTGCCACTCTGTAGACGGAAGCGTATCTGTTTTAGCGGATTCGATAAACAGACGACTGTAGAGACGTGACAACGTGATCAACGAGGTCGCTATTCCTCGTAGTACCAGACGACGTTTGCCATATCGATCTGGTTGTTGTTGTTCTCGTGCAACAACTGGAGATCGATACCATCCTCGAAGTAGATCCCACCGTAGGGACGGAGTAAGTCACTCGCCCAGACAAGCCGATAGTTGCCTGAGTTCCAGTTGTTGATACCAACCATTGTCGGCCCAAAGTAGATATTGTTCTCCTCGCCGTTCATGCCCCAGCCGCCGAAATGAATGTCTTTTGAGCCGGGGAAGTGATTGGGTAGTACGTTCCTCCATCATACGAAGCCCGGATGTCGGATTCAATTTCGAGCCGATTGGAATTTGGATTTTCCTAGAACTGGTTTAGTCCTACAACCTACCCGCTCCCGCTGGATTTGGATAGGTGCGAATAATTTTCAGTCCCACCGACGTTCGCAAATCCGTCAGCGTTCAGGACTTGCGAATTGGTTTTGAGTTTGTGGTTTGGCATCTCTGCTGCCGGTCACGGTTCGTAGACTACAGACGAGAAAACGACCTGCTCAGTGCTGCGTGTTGCCGTCTAATCAATTCGGATATCTGACTCCACTGGGATCGGGAATTTGATAACAAAACTCGCTTTGTAGACAAGGGTTTGGATTTTAATCCACTCCACTGAACTGATGTAATTATACGGCAAATCCCTCCTGTGTAGGCTGACACTTGCGGAATATCCTTGAGCCGAGGCAACTCCGGTCCCAAATCGGATGCTTGGCGTTGTTTCCCAGTCGAAATATCTCTCGAAGTAATTATCATTTAGCGAGGCCCCATCTCCGCTGGTATCTATCACAAACCAGAGAGTTTTGACCACTCCAGTCATGTTGAAATCATGGAGGGTGTGGGTTATATTTTCGCTTAGAGTCTGATTCTCCGTAAATTCATTTTGCAGATTGTTTTTGTTCGTTGGCTGTTGGACCGACGCCTGGTTTGCGCGGGAATATCTATTTCGTGCTATTTAGGTCAGCGATATCTACTTGCTCTGCAACGAATAATTACGCTTCGGCGCTTCTTAGGAGATGGTTCGGCTGTGATGAACCGCCTCTCGACCGGTGGGGAGTTCGGCGGTTGGGAGGGCAATCTGGGTGAGCGGACACCGTCTCGGTTCAGCGGGTGAGAGAGAATCCGTCAGAACGTTTCTCACCCAGAATCCGGCTCCGAGGAAGGTCCGTGGGAAAGAACGGATGATCTGATAACGTCCACCAGACGACAGTTCATAGTCGGGGATTTTAAATACGCTTGCAATTTGGCGTTCAGTATGAATAGAACCCTTCGTATTAATTGGCAACCGATTCTCGTCGCCCTCCCTGCTCTACTATTCGTTCCATTATTGGATACGCTCATCCCTATGCACTTTCACAAGTCGCGAGAAATCGCCGGGTATTTCCAGTCGCTGGCTTTCTCACGGATGCCGATTAACTCGTTTTTCATTCTCACGCCATCAGAGAGCTATTCGGCATTGCATTTGCACAGCACCCTCGCGTCTCCACTGGTCGCACTCGGCTACCACGAGGGCGGCCGATTGATTAGTCTCCTGTCTATACTTGTCGCGTCGATAGTGATTTTCAAGTTCGTGTCGTATCTCGCTGACTATCGAGCGGGCCTGTTAGCTGCCGGATTCTTCTGGCTGTTTCCCCTTACCCAACGCTTCGCGTACGCCTACCTCCCCGAATCGTTGAGTATCGTTCTGACGACCGCCGCCCTGTTCTTGGCGTATATCGACGCGGAGCAAGAGCGGGAATTGTATTTTTACGCCTCAATCATCCTGTTATTACTGGCGATCACCAATCATCTGTGGGAAGCCGTTATTCTGGCGCCGATCGGAGCCATCTACTGGGCCACCCAGAAACGACGCAAATTTGCCACTTTTGCCGCGATCGGCGTCACCTGGACTGGGGTGATCCACCTCTTGACGAAGTTACAACCCTCAAATACCTCTCAGCTGACCAACTTCGGAACGCAGACCAACGGCGCTCTCTTCCTCCAAATTAATTGGTGGCTCACGTATCTCCCGTCCAACAACTGGTATCTGAGTGACAGTCTGACCACTTTTCAGATATTTATGAACGTCGTCCTGCCACTCACAGTGGCCAGCACCATCGGGTGGGGAATCTACTATCTGCGTTCGAAATCGAATCGGGCGCTGATGCTCAGCGCGTGGCATTTCAGTGGCATAGTCATCCCGCTCGCGCTTGTCGGTGGTTACCATTTAGAGTATTTCATGTGGGGGACACTCGCCCCACTAGCCGTCAGTTCTGGTCTCGTTCTGCACAAGGTTCTGGACACAGCGCTTGAATCGAGTTACGCCGATACGAAAACGGTAGTTCTCGTCTACTTACTGCTCGTATCAGCATCCGGGGCACAAGTCTGGCACAACGAATACGGCCCGCTGGATGACGAAACGCCGCCCCAGGCATCTCTCGATGGTGTTGCCGAATACGAGGGGTACGCTGCGGGACGGCAGATGGCTGGCCATCAGATGACACCCAAAGACATCACGTTCGTGGGGCCTGAATTTGTGGATGGTTCATACAATAACTATGCCCATGATCACGGGCGAGTAGTAGTCTATTCGGACCTACTGTTGAAAGAACGGTCACGCGTCGCCACTGACGGGGGACCGACCTACGTCAACGAGACCTCGATGGTGGACGACTGCGTATTCTTAGTTGAGCGGGTCAACGACGAGTTGTTCGTTCGTCGCTGCAACTGAAACTCAGCCGTGAGACGCGAGCAGTAACTGCTGTTCATCGTTTCTATCGCAGGCTAACGTCGGATCTACTTCTTGAACGAACCTGATCTTGCTTCGTGTGCCTTTGTTCCTGAGTGAACTCGATAATTAGCTCGGTGACTGACGGTGTCGGATTCTCTCATACCACATCGTCGGCGAAAATAAACGCCACCTCGTCGTCGTTCGGATCCAAGACGCTCTACTCCGGATGGACGGTTCCTCGTAGCATTCGACAAACACGTTGACGAGCGTATCCAGTTTCAGTACTTCACAAAGCCGGTTAGTTGAGAGGTCTGCTTGCTGAAGGTGTGTCCAATACCAAGCAAGCAGACGGTGAAATCCACG
>NZ_AOLW01000049.1 GCF_000336615.1 Haloarcula amylolytica JCM 13557 | reverse complement strand
CGAAGATCGACCGCTACAGACGGCTCATCGAGACAGAAGAAGTGACTCAGATCGGATTAGTGGGTGACGCTTTGTGAGGTACTGAGTTTCGACCTCTCCTTCTCCGAGAGTCGCGGCCGATAGAACGCCCTGTATGCGAGCGAATCCAGCAACCCGAACTCGCCGCCCCGGCGGTATTCGTGTCGGAGGTTATCGACCATCCTGATAACGTCGAGTTCGATGACCATCTCCCCTGGAGATCGGTCGGCGCGGCTAGTACACGACCGTCCAGCTCCGCGTCGAAGGTCGTGCCTCAAGGACGGAGCACCATCGTGCGTAGATTCACTATTGGGTGCCAGTTACGGAACAGCATATTTATCAACTTAGGTAACGGCCGCAACGGCGGTCCTGTGTCCGGGTATAATGGCAATCGGCGCAGCCGTTTCCTACCGGTCCTCTCCCGTAGCCACGCGGCCCGTCAGCCACCAATTCCGTAGCCACGAGTCACACGAACAATTCGTCGGCGAGGACGGTTCCGAACTGCTGGGCCACAGCTTTGATATTCGGTGCTGCGGCCTTTTTATCGCCTGCCTCTACGAGTCGCTTTTCCATATCCGGGTAGCGAATAAGCCGCTTGACCTGCCCAACGATGTTTCCCAGCGATCCCGGTTCAATAAGTAGGCCGCTCTCGCCGTGGCCAGAGAAGGCTGCTAGGTATCTTCAGCGGTGGATGCGTCGATATTGCTGTTTGCTGAGACGTCCATCGAGGGGTTCGTGCGTCTTCGAGACAACCAGTCTCTGTTCCGAGAGTCCCCACTCGTCTTTCCGGACGTGGGTCGCGCCCGGGTCGTGCAGAGTTGGCTTGCCAGGAGCCTGTCATACAATAGCTCTCAACGAGTCCAATTCACAGTCTCTGGCCTGAACAGAACCGGCGGCTGGCGGAATCACGAGCTTAAGCGCGAATGTGGGGCTATATAATCGTCAGGTAGAGGCCGTGAGACGTATTCTATGACACGCTGTTGCCAGCGGGCTGTAACGCACCCGCTGCCCGAAGCGGCCATGATCAACGCCACCCGTGCCCCGTGAGGCGGAGAAATCGAGACGGTAATGCACGACGTTGTGCCGGCTCGAAAGGTGGATTGGATTCCCTAAGAGCGTGGTCAAGCAGAGTAACGGTTCCGCTGACCGCATCAGCTCTTAGCCTTGATCGCGTACTTGTTGTTCACTTTCGGGATGGGTGAGTGATACTTTCATTACTCCTCGCCCTGACCGTTGTCGGCGTATTAATTATCCTGCTCGGGCTGATTACCGTGGCCGGGGTACTCGTCATCTTGGTCGGCAAACCAGTCCTCCTCGGTCATCCGGTACGGAGTGCTGCCTGTTTCGCTCACGGGTAGGCTGACAGAAAGGACTGTTCGCTGGCCGGGTGGGCCGTTTCCACCCCAGCGCCGACGACCGTATTAGTGCGCACCTGGCCGAATATCTCTGGCAGGCCGGTCAGCGGACCTTTTCACCTCAACACGTCCTCGCTAATACCGATATACCCAAGGAATGTTTTACTATATTCGATAAGATAACTCGGGAAAGTGGAGCAGGATTAGCACTTAGTGCTACTCAGCAAGTCCGGGAGTATGTCCGAGCGCGGCCTCAGCATCGAGGTACTATTCCCGCGCGAGCGACCGGCAACCGTCGGATTTTTCTCTCCTGAGCAGGAGGGTCTACCCATGTTGACCCGTTGGCTTGATATTGACGACGACGACGATCCGGTCGCCATCGTCGTAACAGTAGTCTTTGCCATCCACATCGCTGGGCTCTCGATATATCGATGGGTCATCCGGACCGTCGCAGGCCGCGAGTTCCTCTACGATGCCGAGCTGTGGGTCGACTTCGGGAATCAAGTCCTGGAGGGTGGCGTGCTGTACGCCCAGGTCCCGGACAATAAACCGCCAATCTGGGCGTTCATCAATATCGTCGCAGCCGCTACTCCTGTTCCCCATCTGATTCTATTGACAGTAACTGGCATCGGTGGCGGCTTGATGATCTGGCTCGTCTTCCGCCTCCTGAGCCGTGGGTTTGACCAGCGGTCCGCCGCAGTTGGCGCCGCGTTCACCGCCTACGGCATCTTCGTCCACACGTACGGGTTTACGAACAACAAGACGTTCGCCCTCGCGTTCTTGTTATTAGGACTCGTCGCATCGAGCGGTCGACGGGCCGGACTGTCCTATGGGATCGCTGGGATGATCGCCCAGCAGATCGCCTTCGCTGGGCCCGTGGCACTGTGGTGGGAGTACCGGCGCGGCGGGTTAGAGCGGCTCCGAACAATGACGGGAGCTGTAATCGCCGTTGCCGTTGTCTCGTACGCGCTTGTCTTGGTCATCTGGGGCGTCGACGCTCTCGCCGCAGGTATGCGACAGTCGCTACTCCTCGTCCCCAATTTCATTCAGGGCGCCAGTCAGTTCCAAACGTCAGGGTCACTGTTCGCCGACCCCGGCCGCTATGTCGATCTTTTCCACCAACGGAGTGCCCGGTATCTCCCACATCTGTTTCTGGCCGTGTTCGGAGCTGCACGTGTGGTTGACTCGTCGAACGACGACCTGGAGGTAACGTACTTGGGGTTGGCGTTGACTGCATGGATGGGGCTCGCTTTGTTCGTGCGAGTCTGGCGTCACTACTGGTTGCTTGTGCTTCCGGGCTTGGCGATACTCGCCGCCAGTGGACTACACTGGATCCTCTCTCGAGAGCAATAGCGGTAAGCACTCCACAGCGGTGGGCCAAGAATGTGTAACAGGTCAGCACTACAGCGGGGAACTCAGCGTCCGGAATTAGTAATTAGTGGTAATCCACGAGCGTCACGACGCCGGTCACAAGCGCCGTTCCGCGATTCCCTAGCGTTGCTCGCACCGCTCTCAGCCGGACCTGAGCCGCTGTGGCCACCGAAGGACGCCGAGGCAGAGAGATACCATCGTAGATAGCATTACTCCCCCTTGTCCTATCATCGTTAAAGACCGAAGCGGCCCGGAGATAAGGATTACACCCAATTTTCGACGTATATAGTAATCATTATTAAGATTGTGAATCCTGTATAAACTGCCCCTTCCGTCGCGAACGAAACTGGCGTTATCGAACCAAGATTGAAATAGAATATTAAGAGACACGGAACAAGATATACAAATACGGGGACAGATACAGAGCCGAGGTCAGACAGCCGGTCTGTGAGGGCTGTGAGTCCCTCGAGAGACATAATAACGAATGCTGGGAAGCCCATCATAATCAGCCGCGCCACATCAGTTGCAACTAACAACTGTGCGTATACAAGAATCAAGAACGGTAGGAATCGAAATAGCGTAGGGATGGTTTTCCGCAGATTAAACACAGGGAAAACAATCAGAAAACCAAACGCGCTAACGCTGATTTTGGTCAGAAACTCCGCATCGAGTCCGGTGATTCTCGGTACTCCTATCGTCAGGAAAGTATTAACATAGCTGTATTCGCCACCTGCTCTGATTGATACACGTATCAATACAAGAATTGTTACTGCCGGAGCAACCAGCGTGGCGAATCGTTTGATCGTGCCCCGGTTGATTATTTTTGATGCGGGGAACGTAAAGTACAGTGGGGCAACGAAGAGAACCGATTCTTTAGCAGTAACGCCCACAAGCAGCGCAATCAAGAATAGCCAATTGCGCTCAGTGAAGACGGCGTAAATGCCGAGGAGTGTAAATACATACGCAATTGGGTCGGTAAGCCAGAAATTATAGAGGTAGTAGCCACTCACCGAACTCAGATTCACGAATAATGCCGTACCGACGAAAGCGGTACAGGGTTTAAACCCGTATGCTTTCGATATCTCGTAGACTAATACTCCAGACAGGGCGAGACTTGCAAGTGAAATTGTCATAAAACTCGTTGCAAGGGGAAGTGGCAGCAGCTTGACCAACGATGGAGTCAATACCCGCCAGCAAAGTGGTGCCGTTGAACATTGGACTCCCTCAGCCATCTTAATGTAGAATTGGTGATCCCATATATTACTGAAATTCGGATGTCCCGGAACAAGGAGAGATAACGTTTGAGCGTACACCGCCAGCAAGAGAAGCGTCCAAACCGCTACTAGTAGCTGATCAAGGTGTAATCTGAACCCCCGTTTTACATACGACCCATTCATAATGACAGCTCCATCTTACTTGCAAAAATAGTTTGACTTATGCTGGCCTGTGATATTTTTTGCCATATTTACTTAATCACAGTGTTGAGTTTTATTATCCGATCTCCCCCGAATTTGAAATAGTTTGTTATGAAATCCAGTTATATGCACCCGGTTGTGAGATTTTTCTGCAGCTGATCGGCGTCCCAGAAGTGGAAAGAAGTCAGAACTTCGGTAACAAACTCAGCGTCTCGGTGAACCCGTTGATGATCCAAAGAGATTTGATAGTGCTGAATTTTGTGGTGACAGTCGGAGTACCGGATCTAAATCCTCTGGACGCCCTGAGGAGGTAGCGCGTAATCGTCCTGCAGGACCCCAGTCCGAAGATAGACCGAGAGGCGCATGTCCGCGACTTCGTCGGCGAGTCGGTATGCGATGAACCAGGCACCAGCCAAGACGGCCACACGAATGCTGTTGCCTCAGCGTCGCCAAGAGTGATGCCCAGCGCGGCCCCATCTCTCCGTCCGGTAGACAAATCCGCTGATAGTATGGTTCCAAGTCGTAAGGGCAGATATGAATCCTATACCGGCCGTTGAGTTTGCGCGTATTCCCAAAGTGACGAGTATACCGCCCTCAAGGGCGCGATAGTGGATTGTCCAGAAGTTGTCTAAGCCGCGACCTTCCGGGTGGGGCACTCTAAAACTCCACTTGGCAGTCGCTCTTCGGTAGACTGGCGGAACTAGCGGAATACATTGACGGCGATACAATCTATGAGACCGTGGATCGGTGCCCCAGTAAGGTTCAGTGACCGGAGGAAGCCGTAGGTCCGAGCGGCCTGCTCCAAGCCCTGCTTGGACAGGCCGCGGAACTTCGCCAACCACGGCTGGAGCAGTGACCAGAGACACTCTACCTGGTTCGTGTGGACGCCTTCGCCGGAGACGTACCGGTCGTCGTGGACAACGTATCGGTGATCGTGCTCCATGCCTCGGTATGCTGGCAATCCATCAGTCCAGACCTCTCCCAGCGGCTGGGAGAGGTCGTCTGCTTCCTCAATAACTGGCCCGAGATCATCTTCGTAGTCGCTTCCCTCTTGGGCTGAAACCACGCGAAGCACGTCGCGGCAGGCCGCGACGAGCGTCAGTTCGTCTCCCTGATCCCCTGTCCAGCGGGTGCGTCCGCCTTCGGGCGACCCGCCGCGGTCGAGTCCCTCCCGCGGCGGGTCTTGGCCTTTGAAGCCCGAACACACCTGCTGTGTTTCATCGACCTGCGTTGGCCCATCGACTGTCTGGGAGATTAATGAGTACGAAAACTTTTGTTAGTTAAGCTTGATAGATGAGTAATGGAGCGCTCACGTCGAAAAGAGATTGAGCATCACTTGACTG
>NZ_AOLW01000048.1 GCF_000336615.1 Haloarcula amylolytica JCM 13557 | reverse complement strand
AAAGACCTCGTTCAGGAAACTTTCGAGAAAATAACGAAACGCGTCAGCTTCGCAAAGAAGTGGTGCGAGCAGTTCCTTGACTTTCAAATATTATCTTAACCATTAGCGCTCCCAGACAGTCGGAAATCCCCGACAGAACGCAGTTTCAAACTCTCTGAGCTGGTCGTGAAGAGTCGTGTAACACGGGGAGAGGAGTTCAGCGATTTGGGTGATGCTGAGCAACGTATCAGCGTAGAGGATGAAGGCAATGAGGAACTCACCGGGAGTGAGTTCCGAATCGTAGAAAGGCGTGCCTCGTGTGTACGTGGTTTTCCAGTCACAGCGGCCACACCAGATACGGTCAGAGCCGCTGAGAGCGTGGAGACTGTCTGCACCGCAGTGCGGGCAGGATCGTTCCTCCCAGATTGTCTTGAGACGCCGCTCGACGATGGCGTCGAGCGGCTCGGGCCGAAATTCTATTACTCCAAGCTCCGCAAGTTCCGATAGCCTCTGACCGAAGGCAGGCGGTCTTCGTGCATATCCGTTTCTGCCCGGCCAGAGGCACTAATGCTCTTAGTTCCGCCAGTCTACCGAAGAGCGTGGCAGTTGTCGGAGCGTAGCGATGGCTCGATGAAATCGACCAGTATGTGCCGTCCCGTCTACCAGGAGCTCTGAGTCGACCAACTATGTTTCAATACCTGCGTGCACCCACCGAGAGTTCGTCGCGACAGGCCGCGTCTCGCCCGTCAGGTCGTACTCGGCGTCCGGTTCGTCGTCGGACGCGTGAAACACGTCTAAAACCGTTGCGCTGCTATCGTCCAAACATAGATGGCCGAGGATTTTTCTGCTGGATCCCGAAGGGGCTAACACCGTCGCGTAGATCCGCGACCACGTACCGTCCACTGGGCCGAAGCGGTTGTGGGTGGCACCTCTCGGGTGCGGTTAATACCATCCACGTCAGATGGTACACCAGAAACCGCTAGGTGCCTCGTAGATGCGCTTCCGTCGGTCGGAGGGGACATGTCACGGTCGTATTAGACGTTCGCACTCAACATCGGTGTTCTTTACTCTGTCTCGTTCATATTCGAGAGTGATGCCGGCTTGGCGAAGAGGAACGCTCCAGATGATACCTGTCGTTGGTCTTGTTTTCGTTATCGGTGCCCACTGGTGGTACTCACCAACTGATTTCTTTGAGCACCTCGACAATTCCGGGTGGCTCCTTGTTGCCAGTGGTGTGAGCGTCTTCTATCTGGTTCGCCCGTTTGTCCTCTGGCCACTCAGTATTGCATCAGTATTCCTTGGGTATCTTGTGGGCTCCCCTTATGGGGTACCGCTTGTGTTACTCGGCACTTGGATGACGTGTGTGCCACCATTCCTGCTCGCAGACTATTTCAGTGAGAGAAACAGCTATATCACTCGTCTCTCAGATGCGGGTGAGACAGTCGTGACCAGGACGGGTGAGCTTCGCGGGATGATCGCCGCCCGGTTGTCTCCGGCACCTGCGGATGGCATCTCTATCGGCGCGGGACTCGCCGGAGTCTCCGGATGGGCGTTTACGCTCGGTACACTGATTGGTGAGTTACCTTGGGCAATACTCTATGTCAATATTGGACAGTCACTCCGAAGTTTTTCTTCAGGGACAGCACAACCAATCAACCTTGAGTTCCTGCTGCTCGTCAGTATTTGTACGGTTCTCCTGGTAGCTCGACCGCTTTACCAATTGATGACTGAGAGGCTGACCAAGAGCTAGTCCGTGGACTGGGTGGTCCCGACATGACCAGTCACAAACCGATAGATGACGAATACACACGTGCCGAGTATCGCACCATACCAGAGGGTGCCAACCCGGATAATCACCGTCGCACTCACAGCGATTGTCTGGGTGTAGCCCAAAACGACGAGCATCCCGACCATACTGGCTTCGGTGGCGCCCAACCCACCAGGAAGGAGACTGGCCGCCCCAACTACTGATCCCAAACCAAACACGAACAAAGCGGTGAGGAGTGTCGCCTGCGAACTAAACCCGCTCAATACCACCCACAGAGCGACTCCTTCCAAGCCCCACGCAATTAGGCTGATGATGAACGCGATACTGAGCGGTCGCAACTGAAACAGTGTGTACGTGTTTTCATAGAACGCCTCCAACTCGGTCGCATATGAGCTGACGACTGGAACCTTCTCTACCCATCCCAACACACGGAGACAAAATGACTGCCACTGAAGGACACTAATCCCGACCAGGAAGAGCAAGATCATACCAATAAGTACAATTGATGACCGCTGGTAAATCAAGAGACCAAGCAACGCGAACGCAGATAGAGCGATTAGATCAGTAACACGTTCACCTCCGACGACAGACACAGTCTGGCTAACTGGAACCCCATCAAGATCACGGAGGAACCACGCTTTCCATACCTCCCCAGCCTTGCCGGGGGTCACGATCATCATTAGACCACTAAAGAACACAATCAGACTCGTTTTCGGGGGAATGTCGATTCCCAAGTGACGGAAATAATAGTCCCATTTGAGAAACCGAATGCCGTAACTGAGCGTGACAAGGACAAACACAACAGCGATCCGCCATAGCTCAACCGCAAGCAGTGCCGACACGACCTCTGAACTATCCCCGATAATGAACAGCCCGAAGAATACGGCAACCGTTAGGAGCGCGGTTACCCAGAGACCGTGGCGGCGAACGGCGCGGTTAATCGTTGTGAGTACGCTCATCAGAGATTCACCGTCTTGAGCAAGTCGTTCAGTTTTGTCGCAGTATGGCCCGACAAGTAACCGCCTCGTCCCGCTGTTTGGGTTGATCGGGACTGGATCGCTTCCGGAAGGGGTTGGTCACATACTGTTGTAGATCGGCCGACTTCCATCGGGAAGTGTGCATCACTACCTCCCGTGATTGCCAAGTCGTGCTGGTTTGCGAACTCTCGGGCCCGGCGATTAAATCGCGGAAACAAACAGCGTGAGTTTTGGGTTTCAACGGCGTCAACTTGTGACGCAATCGTGTCAAGATCTGTCTCGTAGTATTCCCGGAAGCGATCGAATGGATGGGAGAGGATAGCGAGTCCATTCTGGTTATGGATTTTCTCAATAACGGTGAGCGGGTCGGACTGCGGTGGTTCCTCCTCAACGAATAATGCAAGGAGATGCCCCTGTGTCGTCGTTACCTCAACGCCAGGTATCACCGTGAGGTTGGGGGGCGCACAGTCGGCGACTTCGTCGTATCCCGCGAGCGTATCGTGGTTCGTAATGGCGATCCCATCCAGGGCCGCTTCAGTAGCCGCCTCTACAACATCGGCAGGTGCGGCGCGAGAACAGGGTGAGGCATCGGTATGCACCTGTAAGTCGTACTGTTTCACCGTATCACCTCGATAGCGATCTCAGGGACGTTGTACAGGATAGCGATAGCAACCACACCCCAGAGAATGAGGTTCACGACTGACGGCCGATCAGTGAACAGGCACTCTGGTTGACCGGCGATGTTGGTCGTATGGACGAGATGGTGATAGCGGAACACGCCGAAGAATGCGAACGGGAGTGTCGCCAGCATCGCAGGACTCGTGCGAGAAAACGAGTATAGGGAGTACGCCATTAGTAACGTTGCCATTGTCATCACGAGAAGTTGGTCAATATTCTGTTTCGAATACTCGCCTAGCACATCGCGGCAAACCTCAGGATCGGGTGAGACTTTTAGTTCGTTGCGTCGTTTTCCGAGCGCGAGAACTAACGCCAGAAGGAACGTACTGACGATCAACCACGGGCTTAGGAAGACATCGATAGCGACAACGCCTGCAATAGCGCGGAAAACGAATCCGATTGCGACGATGAGAACATCGACAAATACGACCTGTTTTAGGTAGAGCGAATAGAGCGCATTTTGACTAAGGTAGGCGAGCAACACCGCAAGGAACAGTGGACCCAAACTATACGCGGCACCGAGGCCAACAAGTGCTAAGAGAGAACCGAAGACAACAGCAACCGGGACTGGAACTTGGCCACTCGCAATCGGCCTATGCTGTTTCTCAGTATGATTACGGTCTTCTTCGAGATCGTTGATATCGTTGAAGATGTACGTAGCACCGGCGACAGCAGTAAACGCGACAACACCAATCAGGAGACTAATCCACGCCTCAGCGTTGAGCAAATTCTTCGAAAAAATGACTCCCAGAAACATCACGCCCTGCTTGTACCATTGCCAGGGTCGGGTCTCCCGAAGCAGGCCGGTAGTTATCGAGACCGGATTAACTGTCTGAGACCATTCGGCCATTCGTTCGCCTATTCGTGTGGTCAACGGGAACATAAAGGTTGTTACCCATGCTTTGGTCGTGTTTAATTAAGGATGAAAAGTGAGGCGGGGGAATTTCTCGGTTATCTATGCCAGAAATCGCCCGCCTCAGCGGTAATTTGGACTGGATTGATTTGGATTTTGTGGAGCGCGAGCGGACACCCGAGCGAGCGATGAAGCTCGGTATTCAGATGCACATTGCTGGACTATCACTTTCGAATACAATCTCAATTCTTGATGAGTTGGGTGTCCAGCGGAGTCGGAAAGCGGTTCACGATTGGGTACACAAAGCCGATTTACAGCCCGACAGCGGTGAAAGCCCGAATCAGGTTGCGCTCGATGAGAGCGTGATTCGAAGCAATGATTAGCAGTACTGGCTGTACGCTGTTATCGATCCTGACACGAACAAATTTCTCCATATCCGGCTTTTTGCCACGTACACAACCGCTTTAACCGAGATCTTCATCGGAGAACTTTGCGAGAAACACGACGTCGACGACGCCGTGTTTCTCGTCGATGATGCGGACTGGCTCAAAACAGCACTGCAACGACACGGCCTTGATTTCAGATACGAACTCCATGGAAATCGGAATAGCATTGAACGTGTCTTTCGAGAAGTAAAACGACGAACCTCTTCTTTTTCAAACTGTTTTAGCCATATCGAACCAGAAACAGCTGAGACATGGCTGCGAACCTTCGCCGTCTGGCACAATGCTGCTAACTAAACACTACCGATCCGACTCCGAAAGAGTGTATATGCCTAGAGTAGAAGGGGTGGCTCTGTTGAGAGAGCGACCCCGACAAGCGGAACCTCGGTGAGCCCAGCAATAATAGGTGGTTCGGGAATACATCCTATGAGTATCACTCCCGGAGGTGACCGGTATTTTCACCGGATCTCTCATTCAGATATGGTTGGGCAATGCGGTGTAGTAAGGGAATGAAAAATATGAAGCCATTACGCTGATTTGGCCAATATAATGAGTGCAACACAAACGGATCGACCTCAGGAGACACAGTATGATTCTGTACTGGTCACAGGTGGTACTGGTTTTTTAGGACTTCACACGTGCCAATATTTTTCAGATAACGGGTGGGACGTAACGGCACTTGATCTCAAACCGTTCAATAAAGAAGACGATACAGAAGGGATCAAGTACTTTGAGGGCGATGTTCGTGATGAAGAGAGGGTTTCCCAGGCAATTGTGGATGCTGACGCAGATGTAATCGTCCACAGTGCGGCGGCACTCCCGTTATGGGATGACGACAAGATCTGGGACGTAACGGTTGAGGGAACCCGGTCTGTCTTGTGGGCCGCAAAGAAACAAGATGTCGAACGAGTTGTATACATTTCTTCTACGGCGGTCTATGGCACGCACGACACGCACCCGATTACAGAGGAGTCCCCGTTAGATGGGGTCGGGCCATATGGAGATGCCAAAATCGAGGCGGAGAAAATCTGTAAGGACTTTCGTCGGATGGGGATGTGTGTGCCCATTCTCCGCCCAAAAACATTTATTGGGCCGCAACGGCTTGGGGTGTTCCAAGTTTTATTCGATTGGATTGAGAATGGGGCCAATATCCCGATGGTTGGGTGGGGAAACAACAAGTACCAATTACTCCACGTTCATGATTTTGTCCGAGCAATCGATCTGATGTTTATGCTGAACAAAAGTGATGTAAATGACATGTTTAATGTCGGGGCGACAGAGTATAATACGATGAAAGAGGACTTCCAAGCACCGATTGATGTAGCTGGCACGGGCAAGCGAGTAGTCGGCACGCCAGCAGCCCTAAGCAGATTTGCGCTCCGAGTGTTGAACCAACTCAACTTGTCACCGCTGTATCCGTGGGTTTACGAGACGGCTCACGAAGATTCGTATGTTTCTGTCGAGAAGCTCTGTGACCTCGGCTGGGAGCCAGAATACTCTAATCAGGAGGCGTTGGTAGACACTTATGAGTGGTATTTAGGGAACTACGAAGAGAGTGGTGAGACGACCGGAAAAGATCATCGTGTGGCGTGGGATCAAGGTGCACTCACACTAGTAAAGAAGGTGTTTAAGTTATTCTAAAATTCGTCTGAATTTACAAAAATAGCCTCATTAATAACAGATCATCCTTATCGATACGGCTCGAACTTGTACTCTCAAGTACCCAATCGTTGTTGGTATTGTTCTTGACTGCCTCGTGGACGAGCGCGCTAATGATAACAAGGGAGCTTGCCTCAATCGTTGTGATAACTAAATAAGAACAACCAACGCTTGATGCGCCAGATATTTGATAGAGTTGTAGAATAATTATAGAACGAGAATCGGCTTTCAATCTGATTCTTTTAGGCCAATTCATTGGCCGTAACAATACCGTTATCAAAGTTATTGACGACCGTCACGTCGTCAGTGGCTGCGTCAATATTGTTGAGGGTGGCAGCTGTCTCGTCCCAGTTAACGTTGACCGGCAGGTTCAGTAGGGGGGCGTAGTTTCTCGCTGACATCTTCACCAAGCGTGGCTTGGACAGAGTGGTACGAACGGTTATCATCTTGGCTGAGACACTTTGCGCCGTCGACAACGACGGCGTCAGCGTCTGTGTCGCAGACTAGTCGAGAAGAAACTGCTTGAATTTGCTGCCGTGTTCTCTAGCGCGGCGGTTAATGGTACTCGGCAGCGGTATTGGGACGAAGCTGTCGCGTGATCAGCGGTATCATGATAGCTAAGTAAAATATCGAGATCGACCTTTTGACTGAACTGTTCTGTTGATAGTGCTTTACCCGTCGAAGTGAGAGAATCTTCGACGAACCAGAAATAGCTGAGTTTGTCGTGGTCAGCACCGGTATCTTCGACGTAGTGACGGGGAGCTTGTGCCCTCTGCCGATCGTGACGGCTGTGTGAATATCGCTACAATCCGCGAAACCTGACGATCCGAAAGATATCGAGTACAGGGTCGAAGACCGCATCGAGGAACATAGTCGGGACGTTCAGTTAAAACAATCATCTTGAACGAGACGTACAACCACCGGACAGTAGTCGAACGAACCAACGATGCGGTCAAGGACTGCGGCCTCGGGCACGTCCGCGCCTGAGGCCGCGTCCACGCACGAATAGAAGTGTTCGTCGCGCTCTGCCTACGGCTCGTCGTTGCCATCACCAACTACGAGAGAGGAAACGCTCCTTGACAGGAGAAGCTATGAGATGAATTCTATGACACGCTCGAAGAGCTAATTTGGGACACGACCACCTGTAGATCTGCTTCCTTACCTTCGAGCCCTAAGTATCGCCGCATCTGAACTGGTAGCGTCGCTCGACCTAACTCGTCGATGCTAATGATTCCCTGTGCAGTTGTTCCATTGTACCGTACCTCGATTTGTGCACGATCTTGCTCGATATCTAGCACCCGCCGTACGTCACGGGATATTACAATTCTCCCATCTTTGTTGATATGAACGATAGTTTTCGACTCGGTTGGAATTTCACCTCCTGTCTGGGAGGAACTGTGCGATGCCATGCATAGCATTCTGTGGTTCATCGGTATAACTGTGAGCCAGCGAAATGTTTCTGGAACAAAAAATCAGCTAGAAGTACCAGTTTCGGAATTATCCCACATTTTAAAATGGCGAAAATAAATAATGCTTTGAACCCAATAGTACCAAAGTTACCGGATAGAGACGCTCTTGCCGATTTCCGATCTAAGTTATTTATTCAGTTCCGACCCGTTTTCGACGGAGCCCCAATTCCTCAAAGATAGATGGAAGGGATATGCCGAACGTACGGCTTCCGCACGCGCTCATCGTACTCTGCGATCAGGTCGTCGTAGTGAGCGAGCATATCCTCGGCGTCACCACGCAGATAACTCAGGAGGTCATCGGTTATCTTGCCTCGCAGTTTCCGATTGCTCCAGTGCCGGAAGTTATGGGGCGTGAACGGATCATCCCCTGACCGCCAGGACTCGGGTGCTAGTTCTGCGAACGCAATGCCCACGGACGATGGTGACAGCGGCTGCCCCCAGTTGTCACCGAGGGAAACGAACAGTGTCTGTGGGTCCGACAGCGACGCTTCGGTCGTCGGCCGTACCGTGAGCCACCGGATGAGCGCGGCTTTGAGTTCCGAGTCGATGGGAATCCGGGTGCTCGATCTCCGCTTGTTTCCCTCTCTATCGGATGGGATGTATATCGAATCCGGTGAATTGGCGACCGCCGAACAATACGTGATGTCGAGGTCATCGTAGAGCTGGTAGATGTCCGGGTCGTCGATATGGACTTCTGACAGACGGATGTTCGTCGCCTCGCCGTTTCGGACGAGGAGCTTGAGCAACGTGAGGAAGAACGCGTGCCAGAGCGGGTCTCTGATGGACTGGAAGAATGCCGACATGTCGGTCGCGTCGAGTTCCCGACCATGTTTGTTACTGTCCCTTACCTCCTGTGAGTCCGGGAGTCCGTCCTTGGGTCGTTTCCAGATACTGCCGTTAAGAGTCTCCACCACCTCGAACATGTTTTTGGTCGTGATGATACGAGAACGATACGTCGCGGCCGAGTAGTGAGATTCGGCCCACCTGGTGTATCTGATCGCGTGTCTGTCGTTGAGATCATCGACAGGCGGTGTGTTGCCATGGTCGACGAGCCACTCGAAGAAGTCCGTGACTCGAACCAGATACGTTTGCACCGTCCCGGATTGCTTGCCCGTGTCGTTCTTGTACGTCTCGAACTTCCCGATCAGGTTGGCATACTCCTCCGGGAGTTCGTCAAGTCGTTCTCTGTTGAACCCGGTCATTCGTCATCACTGTCGATGACGAGTCCGTCGTACACGCTCATGGTCACCTGCCCGGTATCGATCATCCCTTGAAGTTCCGCACGGACGTCGTCGGCGACGTCCTCCAACACGGCCTCAACGACGTCGTCCGCATCCCGCGCATCGCCTCGTATCGCTTCCTTGATCTCCGACCGATACGATCGCTTGTCGTCATCGTACGAATCACCGAACGAGGGTGGATCGATTTTCGAGACGCCGGCACTGACTGCACACCGCACAAACTTCGACCGAGTCATGCCGAGTTCGTTCTTCCAGTCCTCCCACTTGTCGAGTTCTTCGGGTGGGGCAGTGATACTCTTGACTCGGTCAACGCCCGCCGAGATTCTGATTCGGTTGTCGCGACCCATGGCTACCAATCCTTTCCCATTTTGTAAAAGTCCTTGCCACGTCTCGACGAATCTAATTATATTATTTCGGATTTTGTGTATTCGCTGGACCTCTCTCAAAATAAAAAGAAGAGAATCAAGATACGTGAGGATCTAATATATGTGTAAATTCGAAAAAGACGTATATATGCCTAAAGGAAATGCCAAATATCGTTCCGAAAGAATCCGAGAGACTCCGTTCTGGACCGATTCAATCCACATTTCGGAGGGTTAGATACGAGCACAGAAACATCACTTGGCACCGAATACTTCCCCGATAAACTAGCTTCCAATTCCACGGTAAACGGGAAAACAGAGATAATCCAGCACATAGCGGGCTTCAGCCAGAGAGACCCCCATCAAGAAGATCAGGGCTCTGAACTGGGGAATCAACCCAAGTAGATTGCTGGTCCTCTCTCGTTCGTCGCAGTTACATTTCGCCGCATTCTGAGTAGATATACAAATCTATTTTATAATCAACCAGCAATCGCCGATGGCCTCAAAACGGCCCCCGGTGTCATCGCACCGGGAACCAACGCTGCCTGTATGACAGCATCAGACTCTAACCGGTCACGGAGTGATAACTCTGTCCGTCAGCCCCTCTGCGGGGATGGTGGACACCTGAAGCTTCGTGTCCCACGACACAGTCGAACCGAGCGACAGACAACCAACCCCCTTCCGATCAGCAGACAGATTTGCAGCCGTAGAGGTCGGTACTATGTCTGACGACCAACCGACCTGGTGGACGCCGCTTGGCGAGCTCGTCGCGGCCAGTGCTCGCCACGAAGAGGTCAGCACCGTCTGTTCGCTACTGATGAACCGGCGGCGTCAACTCGTCGTCCTCTACATGCTCACGTGCGAACAGAACGAGTGGACTACGATGTCGGAAGTAGCTCGGTGGGTGACTGCAGTCACTCAGGGATACAGCATCGAGGAAGCGACGGGAGACGACTACCGGAACATCCGTGAGTCTCTCCGGAACACTCACCTGAGCGCACTCGCAGATGCAGGCGTCATCGAGTACGATGCACAGCAGACGCGGGTCGCACCCGGTGAGCAATTGGAAGATGTCGCAGGAGTGTTCTTACACTTGTTGCTGCTGACCAGATCCTGAGGAACTACCTCGAATTTTCGGGTTTGTACCCTGCGGAACCGCGATTCTCGTCTCGTAGAAACGACACCTGTCCGACTACGATTACGGCAGATTCTCGGGATCGGTGATGGTGCTCGGGTTGTCTTCTGCGGCTTCGTGTAGCTCTCGAAGCGTCCTCGAAACTGTCGTTTTGATTGACCAATCACGGAACATGTGACAGTTGCTCTTCAAGTTCTTCGGTCGTCGTCCACGAAAAACATTGATCCAGTGCGTCAAGATGGCTGAGAGAATCAGTTATCACGCCGCTATACGAGGGTGTGCGACCGTTGAGTTCGGAGTCCAGATACGATCCGAGCTCCTGTGTCGAGATGCTCAGCCCATTGTCACGAGCGCGTTCAGCGAGCGCAGCAAGTCCTTCGTCGATATCTGCAGCGTGATAGGCTAACTCTATGGCACGAGCACGCACTGCGTCTCGTGTTGTGAGGAGGGACTCATCATTGAAGTGCTCTTCAAGCGCCCGCGGGAAGAGATACGTGCGGTCAAGCAGTGTCGGGCGTTCAATGCGCCCAAATTCGGCAACTGCCTCGCCAGTATCGTGTTCAAGAATGAGTGGAATTGCATCTGCGTAGAGGGCGTGGAGAAAAAACTTCACCTTGAGATCCGGGACGGCATCCGACATGTTGAGATCGGGTTGCGTGGCGAGGAGGTAGGCGTAGGCATCGTGACGGTAGTTCAGTACGTCAAGCGCGTCATCAAGTCGGTACTTGAACGGGGATTCGTAGCTTCCCAGCACGAAATACGTCGAATGCGGACCGAATAGGTGTTCGTGGCGTTCTCGCATGTACGAGAGGAGCCGTTCGCTATCTATCGGATCAAGCTCCAAGCCGTAGAGAACGTCGTCCAAGATGAAGTCCGTGAGCTCGTCCGTGTTCTCAGGTATCTTCGCCATATCGACCATTATGGGAATATGAGAGTATAACCATACTGGTCTGACTTATAAAAGTCAATCCCGTACGCTTATGCGGGCTGGTACTGTACGTGTAGATACTATGGCCGAAATCTCTCCCGACTCGAATGCTGACAGGGAGGAAAACCCGTTAGAACGGCAGCGGGAATTGATGGCGTTGCTGTCCCAGGAGACTCGCCACAGCATCATTCAGGCGCTCCTGGGGCATCCAGCAGCCCTCGCCTCAGCGGATGAGATCAATCACCTCATCCCGAGTAAATCGAAAAAGACGGTCGACGAGCAACTGGCGGTACTCGTCGACGCGGAGATCCTGGCAATCTATGACTATCCGCCAAATAAACAGCAGCGCGGGCTCCCCTGGAAATTCTACGGGTTTACCGAATACGGTGCGGATATCCTCGGCGATTTCAACTACCTCAAGGGCGTCCCGATGGCACGAGCGGTGCACCAGAAAACGCGGAAACCCGAGAAGATCGAACGACACGAGACAGCTCCACGGCCACCGCTCCCGGCGTCGGTTCGTGCGACGTTCCGACTTGATGAAGAGGCCGACTGACGGAAATCGTCCGCAAACGGTTGGAAGCTCGGTGGGCCGTTCGCTCAGTATCGTCGAGGAAGCACGTAAAAACGATCCAGCGTACAGCAGGGCTGGACACTCTTCGTAACCCCATTAACGCGCCGCTGCGTTGATGCTGGGCACAAATGTTGGTACGGTTCTGGAAATCCTGCCCCGAGTGTCTTCCGCTGAGCACGGAACGCGCGATGCTGTGGTACGGCTACCAGTCGGCTGTCGGTGACCTCTCGAATTTCTTCCGCTTTCGGTCGTAGTTAACCCCACACTCGTCAAATGCACCATCAATAGGCTATTGCGCCCGGTGGTCAACGTGCTTCCTCATACGTACGTGAGCACGAGTCTTCTACCGACACGACCGACGCACCCGCAATCACTGATTGTTGTTGTGTCCACATCTCATTTGTCTACCCGTGACAGAGCAGAGCCGCGATACAGACCGACATAATGGAACAACGACGACCCGTTCGAACTCCGGTAGGTCGGAGCTGAACGAGGAGAGTTCGGTGGAACTGAGAACCGAATGGATGTATGATGAGACAGACCCTGGCAGGCCAGAACTAACAGTCTCTGGCCGCGTTGTCGGATGGCTCCGGCGAAAAGAGAGCGGTGCGGTATGGTTCGGTGACGTGTTCCCGCCCGGAGAGTACACACTCGTCGACCACACAGACGACGACCGACATCCGGCACAACTGTACGAGAAAAAGGTCGAGGGGATTCACGCTGGGTGGTTACACGCGTCGGAGAATATGTCCCTCACTCACTCCATCCCGGAATCGGCAGGCGTCTACCTCATCGTTACGCAAACGTCGAAATAATGCCACTGGAGATCGCAGTCGATTGTCCGTATTGCGGCATCAAAGTCCGGTGGGTGTACGATCAGGAGGAAGGACGTGTCCACCGGAACATGATGGGCTGTCCGGGCGCCCAGTGTACCTGGACCTATATCCTCAGTATCAACGATATCACCACCGAACGAGCCGAGGAAATCAAAAGCGAACAGTCACCCGGTATCGGCGACTGAGACACCGGTCGTACCGCTTAGAACCTGAGCAAACACACCGCACTGGGCGAAACATCTATATGACACAATTGGCTACATTCGATTACACTATGCCGGTGTTCCTCGAAAACCACGATGCAGAGATAACCCTCCGACCGGGAACCACGAAATCAGACATCGTGGTGTATTTGTACCAGAATCCGGAGTGGGGATACTCTCCACAAGACATCAAAGAGGCCCTCGATATACCCAGGGGGACCGCTACAACCACACTCAAACGTCTCTATGACGAGGACTACATCGGCAAAACTGCCGATGGGTACTACCACGCCCTCGGTGAACGGGGGGACATCCGACGGTACGTCGCTAATCACAATCAAGCACACCGGATGTTTGGTCATCACCGCGATACGGATGCTACGCCTGAAGAACCCGAGACAAAGATCGGTGAAGATCGTACTGACGAGGGTCTCGATGCAGAACTCGCGGAACTGGAAGACGAGTTAAATGGGTGAACTATCAGCAGGCGATGTTTGCTGGGCACGGGATCCGACAGAAGCCCATCCTCAGCGACCAATTATCGTCTTAGCACACGACACACACCCGTTCAGTGCGACTGATTGTACTGTGATGTGTGTCGGAACTAGCGCCGGAAGATACCAACAAACCACACCGGAGCTCAAAGACGAGCATCTCAGCGGTATCTCGTTCAACGATACCTCGTACCTTATGCCATGGGCATTATATACGATTCCACCGGGAACGATCATCGACGGTAAGGCGAGAGGGAAACTCACAGAAGAGGGGCGGAGACTGTTGAAAAAGTCGCTCATTTCTCTCATCCCATAGCTGGACAGCAATAGAAGCGAATATCTCATTCCTGCGACACGTCCAGGAATCGGTACGGTCGGTACTTTCTCTGCACTGAGCGATCCAACTGCGATCATATAAGCGAGCTTTATTGACCGACTCGCGCCCTGTATGCAGCATTCGTCCCCGAGACAGCTAGGAAGCTGAACTCGTGACGTCACTCGTTTTCGAGCGCGTTGTAGATGTCCCGGTTCGCGTCTCGGTCGTCCGCAGCGACTCGTCGAACGAGTTCTCACCGGATATTTCGATCACTTCGTCAAGCGGAGAATCGAATTCCGCTCCGTCCTCAGTCGCCATATCTACGCTGTCGTCCCGAGTGTCGCTGATCGTTCGGGTCCGACGAGTCACCGGTCAGTTTGTCAAGTCCGTATCTGACGAGATCGTCACGCCACTCCTCGATTGCGCCGGCGAGGTTGATTATTGTCGAGTGGGAGCGTATTGTTCCAGTCGGGATTTGTATCGTAGTAACTGGATCACCGTAGGGACAGAGAACCCTACGACAGCCTACGAATACACGTCGTTGAACTCTCGTTCACGCCGCATGAGCTCCTCGACGCCGTACTCGAGGATATCGTGCCCCATTGCTGTCGGCCGGTAGTACGTATAGAATCCCTGGCTGTCAGCGGTCCGTCGCTGGCGTTTGTCGACTAATCCGACATCAACCAGTTCGTCGAGGTGGTAGTGGAAGTTGTGGGATTCGACGTCGACCGCAGCCTTGAGATCGGCAGCACTCAGTTCGTCGTTGACGACGAGCGTGCGCAGGATCCGAAACCGCGTCGGGTGACCGATTGCCTGTTGCATAGCGAGATACTCTTCGAGCGTCAGCCCGCTATCCTCGGGAAGCGGTGGTTCCGGCTGGCGAACCTCTTTTGTTGGATGGCGATCGGTTTCGGACATCTGGGGGTGTCTCAGGTCATAGGTTGGGACATCACGTACTTAATCATTCAGCGATGCCGCGGACTGCTGTCGGCTCTGCGCGCAGTTCTGCACCCATATTCAGAACGAGGAGCTCTACGGCTCGCTTGATTGTCTAGACTGAACATGCCCGTGACCGTCCAAGAAGGCTGATTGAGAGGGGGCAAGCCAGATTTGCTGCGAGAGTCACCCGATAGGCGGCTTCGAGACGAGCGTCTTGAGTGGAATCATACTTTTGTCGGATGGCGCGAACGCCCCACCCGTGCCAGCAGACATTCTAAGCACTGTTTCTCAGGCTGATGTCTCTTGACGAGAAGTGGAGTCGGACGTGTCGGTGTCGATGGGAAACGTAATCGAGAGGTCGATTGCCTCTGTCCCATCGCGGAGAATCGGACGTTTGCTATTGCCATCTCTAGTGAACTCGATGACACCCAGCTCTTCGAGTTCCTTGAGATTCCGGTGAACCTCTTTGTAATCGCGGTCGACAAGTCGGGCCGTCTCGCGGATACTTTCGGGACGTTCACTGGCGATGATGTCCAGGAGCTGGAGATTCAACCGACGCATGAGTCGTTCGACGTCGGCAAGTTCCTCGAAGTTAAGGATAAACGCCGCCTCCTGTTCATCGAACTCTTCGCCAGCCTCTGCCCGACGGAGTCGTTCACGGGCGGCTCGCTGGTTATTGTCGCGCTGTCCGTACGTGATTTTGAGTGTGTTCGTGGTCATGGAAGGTCCTGGATTTCGTTCAAGAATTTTTCACGGAGTTCTATCATTCCGGGGAACTCGATTTCTTCGATGCTGTCGGATGTGTGGCGTTCGTGGCGCCCGGGAGTCTGGTTCTCGTTGTCGTACCGGAGAATGACGCCCTGGCCATCGAGAAAGCCGTAGTGTAGGGCGTATCGGTATCCGCTCGGATACTGGGGGTCATCAGTTCGGTATATTTTTCGGCGGATGACCGTCTCACCTGCTCTGTCTTCGGTGTTCTCGATGACCTCGAACGTCATCCCTTGTTCTATGGTCTGTGGCCCATCAACAAAGGTTTATGGGGTACTGCCCATCAAAAACTGAGAAATCACCTTACAATTCTGTGAGCGGTTCGTCAATTCACTAGTTGCCTGTTCCCGTCGCGTCTCTATACGCCTGTCGCGCTTCGCCCCAGTCCGGATTGACGTAATCGAGCGTCGTGTCCATACTCGCGTGGCCCGCCATCATCCGCACGAAGTTCAGATCCATATCCGTCTTGTTCGCAAGGTGTGTAATCCGGCTGTGTCTGAGTCTGTGGGCGGTGTACAACCACTGTGCGACAGTTCCATCGGAATCCCGTACCAGCGGCTCCTGAATACCGGCGTCGTGTGCGGCTTCTTTGACGATGCGTGAGAGGTACGAAGAACTGAGCTGATTCCCTTTGCCTCCGATGAACAGGTACGGCGACTCGTTCTTCGGGTCCTTCTCGGCGCGTTTGTCGATCCAGCGCTGCATGAGGTAGTCCAGATTATCCTCGTAGAAGACGTGGCGGTGGTAGAGATTCGGGTGGTCGTCTATGTTGAGTTTCGCACTCCGGACTCTGATGTCGCGGTCGTCGAAATCGATGTTGTCGAGACGGACCCGGGACATCTCGTCGGAGCGTAGCGCTGTCTGCCAGAAGAGCCGACAGACGAGTTCGTTCCGTATCTTCGAGAAGTCGGTCGCTCCGGGCGGATGGTCGAACAGGGGCTTCAGTTCCTCGTAGTCGGGGGCGATGATGTCCTCCCGACCTTCTCGATGCAGGATTCGCGTGTATGCGGCGTTGTTACTGATGTCGTATTGATTGGGGAGCGTAATCTCGGCCGTGGGATTCTCGACGTCGTTCGGTCTGTCGGGGTCGGTCGAGATCCAGTGGTAGAACTTGCTGACGGAGGCGAACCGGTTCGAGATCGTCGTCTCGGCGAGGCCGTCGACGACCATCGCGTGGACGAACGCGTCCACGGTCTCCTCGTCGGCGTCCAGCGGGTCGTAGCCTTCTTCGGCACACCAGTGTAGCCACGCTTCGGCTCCCTTCTTCCGACGCGTGATGGTCGTGTCCTTGTCCACGAAGTCCGTGAGCCAGCCCGCGTAGTCGTCGAACAGTTGCTTGTATTCGTCGAGTTCGCGTTTCGACCCGAACTTGCCGTCGTCCTGCCGTTCCATCAGAAATCACCCTCCTTGTCCGGCTCGGGGACTTTCGAGCCTTCCACGAATTCGAGGGCTTCATCCACGTCGTCGACCTCGGGCGATTCCTCCAGTGCCGCACGGAGGTTCATCTCGTCGGGAACACTGCTCTCGGCGGTCGGATCTACTTCGTACCAGCGACGCGTGCCGTCGTCGATGACGCTCTCGACGTTCGCGGTCTGCTGTCGCTCCAGGTAGATGAGCGCGCGTCGAACTGTCGAACTCGATTCGTCGATGTGGGCGCTGATGTCCTGGGCGGTACCAGTGAGCTTCGGGCGTTCGTGCGCTTCGAGCTTGATATTGTACAGGGGCGTCAGTGAGAGGAGGTGTTCCTCGTCCTTGACGACCGGCAAGACATCGTGGCATCGATGAGCGATGCGAAGGAGTTCCTGCTCGTCGATCTCCTCCGGTTCTGCGTCGCCCAGTGTCGCGTCGTCGAGTTGCGTCTCGACAGCCACCAGTCGTTCGTGGATAGTATCGAGCGACTCGGTGAGTTCGTCCGGAACGGGCTGCTCGTCGTCCTCGTGATCTTTGAGAACCCACTTTCCCTTGATGGTGTTGTCGACGGCGGTCTTGATGAGGTCGGTCATCGTCGAGTGCCGGGATTCCTCGACGTATTCGAGCCACTCTCGCTTGTGCTCGGGCTCGATACGGATGCGAATGTGGGGAGAGGGTTCGTCGTCGTTCGAAGAACCGGAGGCCATACACCCCTGTTCAAGGAGGAGCCTGAAAGAATTACTGGGGGTAGAGAAGCGTGTTTACAGAGTGAACATACTCAGCTAAACATCTAACGCTTAGGCGAAGAGCAGTCTACGATCGCCTCAGGAAACTGGAAGACGAAGGTGTTCTCCGGTCCAAGAAAACGGGTGCCCGAAGTAGGGTCTGGTGGTACCCGAAACACACCCAAACGGGCTGCTGAAACCGGCACATAATGTTTCCTTGCTATCTTGATTCAGCGAGAGAATCCCGCCCTTCCCGTGAGTGACGAGTGTTCCGACGCTCAGTCGGAACCGAGGAGCGAACAGGGCGGGAGTGAATCGCGTACGCTCCGGTGAGAAAACTGCCGTGTTACTGCTGGTCTTGAGTCTCAACCACTTGGTGTTACTTTCACTTTCACCATGGATGGCCCCCTTTCAATATGTCCCCGTTCGAACACCAATGCAGGCGATGAAGCGTACCAACACGTTCGCTGTGCGACCGCTCACCGACGACGACGAGCAGGTACTACGGGACCTGTTGGACGCTTCCGCCGCTCTCTGGAACGAGATAAATTACCAGCGCCTCATGCGGTATAATAACGAAGACGGCTTCGAGGACGACGTGTGGGATGCCAATACAGGCCGACTGGAAGGCAAATACAAAGGTGTTCTCGGTGCGTCCACCGCCCAAACTGTCCGGCGAGCAAACAGCGAAGCGTGGCGCGGGTTCTTCGAGAACAAGAAGGCGTATCACGACGAATCGAACACGTCGGTCACGGAACACCCGGAACCGCCGGGCTTCCGTGGCAACGAGGAGGACGGACGTGTTCTTAAAGGTGTCGTCCGAAAGGACGCATACACTGTCGAATGGGGCGACCGCTCCCGACTTGAGATGGTCGTCGGAAAAGAACTCCGTGACAGACACAACAGCCCGAAAAGCCGTCTCCGACTGGAAATCGTTGGCGACCCGAACTGGCCTGACTACGAGGACCAGAGCCGGTTGGAACTGTGGTACGACGAGACTGATGGCACATTCCGAGCTTCGCAACCCGTGACTGTTTCTGACGATACACGGGACACTCCACTGGCCGACGAAACGGCCGCTCTGGATATTGGTGCGAACAATCTCGTCGCCTGTACCACCACGACCGGCGAACAATACCTGTACGACGGCCGTAAGCTGTTCCGGCGGTTCCGCGACACCACGCGAGAAATCGCCCGATTGCAGTCCAAGCTACGGGAAGGCAGATACAGTAGCGAGCGTATTCGGCGGCTGTACCGAAAGCGAACCCGTCGCCGGGACCACGCACAAGAAGCACTATGTCGTGACCTGCTGGAACGGCTGTTCGACGAGGGCGTAGATACAGTGTATATTGGTGGGTTGACCGATGTGTTGGATACACACTGGTCGGTCGAAACCAACGCCAAGACCCACAACTTCTGGGCATTCAAGCAATTCACCGAACGGGTGGCGTGTACCGCTGAGGAATACGGTATCTCGGTCGAAGTTCGGTCGGAAGCGTGGACCAGTCAAGAGTGCCCACAATGCGGTTCGACAGACCGAACGACACGGCATCAGGACACGCTCACCTGTCAGTGTGGGTTCGAGGGCCACGCCGACCTTACGGCAAGCGAGACGTTCCTGAAGCGGCAGACAGCGAAAGCAGTCAGGCCGATGGCACGGCCCGTGCGGTTCGAGTGGGACGACCACAACTGGTCGGGGATACCACACCCTCACGAAAGTCCCAAAGAACAGCGCATAGACCCGAGTACCGTCTACCGTGGCGGGAATGTTGCTTCCGGGGATTCTTAGACTGGCTGAGACTCCCACGGGGGAAACCGCGCCGTTCACGGCGCGGAGGATGTCATTTGTAGTGAGGCGTTTCCCATACCTGAGTGGGGTATCTGCTAGCCTACGACAGAATTGTCAGGGCGGGTTGCTCCCTGCGTTCAGGGGTGACAGAGAATCCGCGTGGTAGGCGACTCGCCAAAGTTGGAGAACCGCTCGTGTAACCAGTAGCTCCGGCGAGTGAATGATACATGACTCCTCAACCTCACCAGGATCTGAGGATGCATTCGGTGGTGGATGGTAGTGCTCAAGTCCGGTGACATTAGCGTAATCGCCGTTGTGTGGATGTTTTCCCCACCGAAGATCAATACTTTGTGAGTCCGTATAGTGAAATTTGTAGTCGTCTTGTGTGGTCCACTGGATGTCGAGTCGTGCTGTTTCGGCTCCGCACAGACCGTCATCGAACTCGATTTCGACCGCTTCTGGATTGAGATAGTCGTCTAACTCTGCGGTTACAAGCGGTTCGTCGCTATTGAATACATCTCGAATGGTGAGAAGTGCTGACCGGTCGATCGGGCCTCTGAGTGAGTGTCCTTCATTTGTTTTGTTCCCTCCCATCTGTTACTGGGCGAGGACGCTTCCGTCGGAGGTGTGTGACTCGTCGTTGACAAACCGTTCAGCGTTGGCGATTGAAAGGGCAGCATTGGCAAAGGCGAGATTTCGACGCGTTGTCTGCCACTTTTGAATCGTCTCAGGGTCGATATCCTCGTGAGCTCCGGCCGCTTCGATGAGAGTCTGATTCGTCCGTTCGATGAGTAATTCCTCAGGGGAATCGACACCATATTCGGTCTGGAAGTCGCTAATTCGTTCACGCATCTCCGAGACACGGGTGACCAGTTCGTCCATCGAGACGTGCTTACGGATATCTGCTGCCTGTTCAACGACGAGCGACTCCGGTGAACGTCGATACATCGTGGCCCCGTTCTCGCCAGTTCCGGTCGTTACAAATCCTTCCTCGGCAAGCGTATTCAGGTGCTTTCGTGCTGTCTTTGGCGACGTACGCGCAGTTTCAGCGACGGTATCTGCGGAAACCGGAGTGTAAACGCGACTGATAACCTCTCGGACTCGCTCGTAGGGCGTAGTTTCAGCCTCCCACTCCGCTCCAACTGCTTCGTTAACATCGCTGAACTCGTCGGGATCAGTCATATACTGACTTCGAGATAGGGGAACATAGTCCTTTGGCAGGGACTATTTTACCTTAGACAAGGGGCGGTACCTGTCGGGTGGGAGCCTTTACCTCAAAAGGGTAAGCCTTCAGGCGAGCGAATAGGCAAGAGTAGCTCACTGGGTATTGCTCACAGCGCCTCGATACGACTCACGGGCCGCGTCCCAGTTTGTGTGTGCGTACTGGAGCGTGGTTTCAAACTTCGCATGGCCGGCCATCATGTGAAGGTGGTTGAGGTCCATGTCAGTCTGGTTAGCCAAGTACGAGATCCTCTCAGAATTAACCACTTGCCTACCGGAACACCATCTGACAGTGATGACTGTGAGAACGCTCTCCGACGTGTTCACGCCGTCGTCAGAGCGAAGAAATCATCGGGGAATTACCCCCTCGACAGTTGTGATAATGTTGTGGCAACAATCAGCCAAACATCTGGCGCATCATCGGATGCATCTCCATGAGTTGCTCTTCGGCGATCTCCTCGTACAGCTTGTACGTAATGGAGACCGTCAGTAGCAGCCCGGTACCGGAGACGCCGCCGATGGTACCCAGCATGTTGGCCATCACGGCGAGCAACCCAACCAAGGCGCCGCCGATGACAGTCACTTGCGGGATATACCGCTCGAGGACCTTCTCGATGACGCCGACGTTCTGTCGGAAGCCGGGGATCTGCATCCCGGAGTTGTGGATCTGCTTGGCCGTTGCTTCCGGACCCATGTCAGTGGTTTCGACCCAGAAGACGGCGAAGATGCCGCCGCCGACGATCATCACGAACAGGTCAATCCCGACACGGGTCAGGATCTGCCAGACCGGCTGAGCAGTCCCTTCCAGCCACCACATCCAGTCGCCACGGCTCTGGACGGGAGCGAGGAAGTAGAACAGGCCGCCGGTCGGCTGGCCGTTGGCGTACGTGCCGAGGAACGACGGCATCGAGCCCAGTTGGGCGTTCAGGATACGGCCCAGGAACTGGATGTTCGCCTGTAGCGCCCGGACGAGGATCATCGGCAGGACGCTCGCGTAGATGAGCTTGACCGGGAAGCGGCCACGGGCTCCTTTCACGCGGGCGTTCGACAGCGGGATCTCCACGCGGACCGATTCGGCATAGACGACCACTGCGAAGATGAGGACCGTCGTGAACAGTCCCAGCAGTTCGCCCTGCAGCAACACGGTCTGGAGGCCATCAGCAGCCAGCACTGGCCCGGTGCCGCGCTCGCCGGTGATGAACAGATACCAGGTGTAGATGATCCCTTCGTTGTTGCCGATAAACGGTGTCGTCAGGATGCCACCGATGAGTCGCTGGCTCACGCCGGCGACAATGAACAGGCCGATACCGGAGCCGACGCCCCATTTGGAGATGACCTCGTCCATGAACAGGATGAGGACACCGCCGACGAACATCTGGCCGAAGATGAGCCACTGGACACCGGTCGTGCCGATACCCAGGGAACTCGCGACCGCCGTGTCAGCCGGGAGGAAGCCGCCGGCAAACACCATCGGAAGTCCGGTGAGGCAGATCATCACGAGCACCAGCAGCTTCTGGAGCCCCTGATAGAGGATCTGGTCACGCGGGTCGTCTTGGGTGTTCAGCCCGAGCAGGTCCGCCCCACCGAGGAGCTGTAACACGATGGACGCCGTGACAATCGGACCGATACCCAGCTGCATGATGCTCCCCTGGCCAGAGGCCAGAATCGAGGAGAAGCGCCCGAACACCTGTTGACTGGCGTCGATGTCCAGCCCGAACAGCTTCACGTTCGTCAGGAAGAAATACAGCAGGAGCACGCCTCCTGTCCAGGTGAGCTTGCGCTTGAACGGAACGTGTCCGTCCGGCCGCTGGACTGCGGGCATCCGGACAAGCAGTGGTTCGGCGGTGTCCTTCCAGCTCATCGTTCGTTATTCCTCGTCCGCGTCCGCGTCTTCGTCTGTCTCGGCCTCGGCCTGGCGCTCCTGGCCGAGGTCGGTCAGTTCGACGCTCCCGCCTGCGGCTTCGACCTTCTCGCGAGCGCCCTCGGAGAAGTCGTCGGCGATGAGCGTGAGTTCGTGGCGAACCTGGCCGGCACCGAGTACCTTCACGTAATCGGCGTCGTCGGCGTCTTCGACCACATCACGGACATCGACGCGGAAGCCACCGTCTTCGACTTCGGCGACGTCGTCGGCGGCCAGCAGCGTGACGTTCTCGTCGATCTCGCGAACGTCGATAGTGGCGGCCTCTTCCTGCACCTTCTGCGGGCGCTTGAAGCCGCTCTTGCCGAGCGGTTCGTGGTTGTGGAACTCGTGTTTGTCACGGCCTGCGGCACCGCGACCACCGCGGTGGCCGGCACCACGTCGGTTCTTGTGCGAGCCGCCGCCGTGCGTGCGCGAGCCGCGCTGTCGTTTCTTTTTGCTCGTCATTATCGCATCGCCTCCAGGAGGTCGTCGATACCCTCGGTGTCGTGTTTCCCGAGCTGCCCGCCCTCCTTGACGGGGTGTTTGACGCCGTCGTGACCGCCGCGGGGCGGGTGCAGACGGAGTGTCGGGGACAGTCCCTGCTCGCGTAGCGTCGTCTCCTCGGAGAGGAGCGCGAACGCGAGCCCGGAGATGTCGTCGTAGTCCGTGTGCTCGGCGACCCACTCGTCGTCCACGTCGGCGTCGCCCTCGAGCGGCTCGGCGCGCGTCGCCAGGACTGTCTCCAGCGTCTCCTGGCTCGGCTCACCGAAGGCGACGAAGTCGTTGACCTTCGTCACCATGCCGCGGTAGGCGTCCGTCTCGGGGACGAGCGTGCAGTGGTTCACATGGTGGATGTTGAGCATCTCCAGGGTGTCCTGGATGTCGCTGTGCATGTTGACTTCGCCACGGAGCTGGACGAGCGCGTGCATCACTCGATCACCTCTCGCTTCTCGAAGGTTCGTTCGGGGACGCGTGCCTCGGCCGTGTTCTGCAGGGCGTTGAACGTCGCCTTTGCGAAGTTGACCGTGGTGCGCGTGTTCCCGCTACTGCGTGTCCAGATGTCCTCGATACCGGCGAGTTCGAGCACCTTGCGGACGGTCTCTCCACCCGCGAGGCCCAGCCCGCGCGGGGCCGGCTGCAGCTCGACTTCGACGCTCCCAGCCTTGCCCTCGGTGCGCAGCGCGACCGTGTGCGGACGGCCACAGCCACACTCCCAGGACCCGCAGCCGCGGGAGACGTCGATGATGTTCAGCTTCGCGATGTCGATGGCTTTCTGGATGGCACCGCCGACCTGGTCGTCACGCCCTTCGGCGTAGCCGATGAGGCCGTCGCGGTTGCCAACGGCGACCACGCAGCGGAACTTCACGCGGCGGCCGGAGTCTGTCATCCGCTGGACCATGTTGATGTCCAGCACTTCGTCTTCCAGGTCGGGAACGAGCTGGTCGACGACTTCCGATTCTTTCAGCGGGAGTCCGGAGTTCAGCGCCTCCTGCATGGAGTCGATTTCGCCCTCGACGACCTGCTTGCCGAGGCGTGTCCGTGGCTCCCATCCGTTGTTAGCACTCATAGTTCGATGTCACCGTCCAGTAGGGTCTCTCGGAGCTCGTCGAAGTGCTCCGGGAGGTCTGCAGCGTCGAAGTCGCCGCTGTACAGCGGCTCCTCGAGCTGCTCGTCGTACTCGGCGATGTGGGCACCGCGCGTGCGCTGCCAGTCGGCGAGTACGTCGTCGTTGTGTGGAATGTCCAGGCCGGCGTCGATTGCGCCTTCCTGTATTGCGAATACTTTGCTTCCGGGGGTCGGGCTGTTGAGTCCGATGTCGAGCACTGCCTCCTCGATGCCCGCTTCCTGCGCGCGAAGCCCGGCGAGCAGACCGGTGAGGTAGGCCGAGGGCATGTTGCCCGTCGGGGCCTCCCAGCCGTACTCGGCGAGGTCGCTCGAGTGAGCGGACGCGAGAGTGTCGTCGCCGTTGGGGCCAAGCGTCACCAGCTGCGCCCTGACGTGTTTATTGCTCTTTCGAGCAACGAGACGTGGCTTACCGGATTTCAACAGGCGCAACCGCTGATGGTAATCGGTTCTGGCCTCGCGGCGTCGCCGCATCGGTACTTTGTATCGTGGTCCTGTCGCCATTATGCGTCACCGTGGTTTGCGTCGATGTAACGTTCGAGATCGGCAACGCTGTCGAACTCGCCACCGCCGGCCTTGTCGTACAGGTCGCGGTACTGCGAACTCGAAAGCGTTCCCTCGTCACGCAGTTCGCGCAGCTTCGTCCGCTGTGCGCGGATGCGTGACTCCCAGTCCTCCTTGGAGTTCTGCCGTGCGCCTGCCTTGCCCTTCCGGGAACCGGCTCCCTTCTGGTGGCCGTACGCACGCTTCTTCTGGCGCTCCCGGGCGCGTCCACGGGAGTTGCCTTTCTTGTCTTTCGCCTGAACGGCGCCCTCATCGACCAGTTCGCGAACGTCCTCGCGGGTGATCGCGTCGGCGATGTCGCCCTGTCGCTCGGGGTCGAACCAGACGCGGTTCTTCCCGACGTCGAGGACGTCAGCCGCGAGTCGCTTCTGTGCGGAGAGATCAGTCATCACTCACTCACCTCGACTTCGACGTAGGTGGGGTTGAGCACGCGGATGCCCGCGTCCTCGGCTTCCTCCTCGATTCGCTCGCGCTTGCGAGCGCCGACCTTCGAGGCGATACGGACGGCCTCGGTGTCGCCGTCGACGCCTTCGAGGTCGTCCACGTTGTGCACGCGGACCTCCTCGAAGCCGGACGGGTGCTTGCCGCGAACCGCGGTCGGCGAGCGGAAGCCCGCCTCGACCGTGTCGCCCTTGCCCTTGATGCCGCGGCGCTGCTTCGAGAGCTGGCCGCGGGGCTTGCGCCACGAGGTCGAGACGCGCTTTTTCTTGTGGTGGTCCTGACGGTTGAACTGCGGCTTGCCGACCCGGTGTCGCTGGGTCAGGAGCCGCGCGTCCTCGTCGGAGAGGTCCGGCGTCTTGTCGGTGAGCCCGCGGGCCTGGAGTTCCGTCTCCACGTCCTCGTCGGGCGCTTCCTCGCCGCCTTCCTCTTCGACTTCGGCTTCGGTCTCGGACTCGACTTCGAGTCCGCCGACGTCGGCCTTGATTCGGGCCGCCAGCGCGTTCCCGATACCGCTGACATCGGCGAGCGCGGACTGGTCGGCACCGCGAACGTCTTCGACCGATTCGAAGCCGGCCTCGCGGAGCGACTCCGCCTTGGACGGACCGACGCCGCTGATGTCAGTCAGTTCGGTGTACTCTTCCTCTGCTTCGACGTCTTCTTCGTTATCCGCCATCAGGCGTCACCTCGGTTCGGTTTTCGGGTGATGTACACCCCGTCCTGGAACACGCGCACGTCCTTGTCGTTGATGCGCGTGAGCTGCTCGATGTCAGCGGCGGTCTGGCCGACGGCTTCGATGTCGGGACCGCTGATGGTCAGCTCCTCGCCGTCGATTTCGACGTCCGTGTCGCCGTGGATCGTCGTGCGGCGGGGGGCCTTCTCGCCCAGGAAGTTCTCGATGACGACTTCGTCACCCTCGACGTCGACCTGCATCGGGAAGTGAGAGTAAAAGACTTCCATACCGTACTCCCAGCCCTCGGTCACGCCGTGGAACATGTTCTCGATGTGGCTCTGGAAGGTACCGATCGTCGACATCGTCTTGGCGTTGTCCTCATCGGATTCGATGACGACCGTGTCGCCGTCGACGGACACGTCGATGTCAGGGTACCAGAGCCGACGCGTGACGCTGCCGTTGTCCCCCTCGACGGTGATGTCAAGGTGGTCCTGCTCGGCGTCCACGTCCTCCGGAATCTCCAGTTCTACTCGTGGCATTGTTAGTATACGTACGCGATGACTTGGCCACCGACGCCCTGCTCACGAGCCTCGTAGTGGCTCATGATGCCGTGGCTGGTCGTGACGACGAGGGTCCCGTAGTCACGGGCGGGGAGGAACCGCTTCTCCCACTTCTCGAACTCGTCAGCGCCCGCAGAGTAGCGGGGCTTGACCGGGCCACACTCGTTGATGGCTCCTTTCAGTTCGACTTCGAACTCGCCGGCTTTTCCGTCGTCGACGAAACTGAATCCGTCGATGTACCCGCGGTCGTAGAAGACCTCGAGGACGCTGCCGATCTCGTTCGAAGCGGGCGATACTGTCTGCTCTAAGTGCCCGACGCTCTCGGCGTTGTTAAGCGCCGACAGTGCGTTGGCAAATGGGTCGTTCCCTGTCATTGTTAGCTGTACTTCTTGAAGCCCATGCCCCGCGAAATCTCGCGGAAGCACTGGCGGCACAGCCAGATGTCGTACTTGCCGACGAGTCCCTGTTCGCGACCGCAGCGCTGACAGGACTCGAGCTGGCCAGTTCGCTCACTGGTTGCCGTCTCGGAATCGGGCTCGTCTGTGGTTTCACTTTCGCTCATTCGCTCACCTCCACGTCGTAGGTCGACTCGATGAAGGCGACCGCGTCCGCCGGGTTGAGTCGATGCTTCGTCGGAATCGAGCGCGACGCCTTGTCGCGCTTTGCGACGCGGTAGCCGGGGCGGACGAGGTTGACCGTCACGTCCAGCCCGTAGATTCCGATGCTCGGGTCGTACTCCTGGCTCGGGAACTCGGTGTGTTCCTCGACGCCGAAGCTGAAGTTGCCGGTGTCGTCGAACTGACTCGTCGCCAGTTCGGCCAGCGGCAGCGCCGTCTGGAGGAACTCTTCGGCCATCTCGTCGCGGAGCGTGACCTTCGCACCGATGGGGTCACCCTCGCGGATGTCGAACTCGCCGACGGTCCGCTTGGCCTTCGTTCGTACCGGCGTCTGCCCGGTGATTTCCCCGAGGATGTCCTCTGCGTTGGCGAGGTCGCGGCCACCGTGGCCGATACCCATGTGAACGACGACCTTCTCGATGCGCGGTTCGCGCATCTCGTGGAAGTCGCCGCCGGACTCACTCTCGGAGCTCATTCGTCATCACCCGTGAAGTTCTCGTCGATGACGACGACGTACTCTTCGACCGTCTCGAAGCCCTCGCCGTTCTCTTGAGAGACGATGACATTGTTCTGGGCCGACCCCGGCGTCACCTGAATCTCCTCGATCTCGCCGACTTCGCCCGCGTGGGCGCCGTCGACGGCGGTGACGAGCGCGCCCTCTTCGTACTCGAAGTGGGCGACGATTTCGCCGTCCTCGTTGCCGACGACGATGGAGTCGCCAGCGTCGTAGGTCTGGTCGTCCTCGACGATGAGCGTCTCACCGTCGTGGAGGCCCAGCTGGACGTCGCCACCGGAGACGTGGGTCTTGGTGACGATTTTACCGAGCTTGGACTCGGCCGCGTCCGGGTCGATTGCGGTCAGCGCCAGCCGACCACCCTCGCCGGGGAACACGCGGTAGTACTCCTCGCGCTCGGTGAAGGCCAGGATGTCGAACATCCCGACGGGGCGTTCCTCGTCGGAGATGGCCTTCCCGTTGATGAGGACGTTGTCCTCGTTGAGGGCGTAGCGGGCTTCTTTGCGGTTGTCGGCGTAGCCGAGCACGTCCCGAAGGACGATGAGTAGGGGAACCCCGTCCTCACCGTGCGGGCCGGCGCCGGCTTTCACCGTAAACGTCGCGGTCTTGCGCTCTACGGGCCAACTGTCCGGCACCGAGAGTCGCTTCTGGTGGTTACTCATGCGGAATCATCCTCCGAATCGAGACGCGCCTCGCGCTTCTCGTCTTCGAGGTCCAGGTCCGTCACGCGGACGTTCGAGGTGTCGAGCGGTCGCGGGACTTCCTCGCCGTCCGTCTTCTCGAGCGTGACGTCTTCGACGTGGATGACGGCCTTGTCGAGGTCCACCTTCAGGACTTCGCCTTCCTCGCCGGCGAAGTCGCCACGGAGCACCTCGACGGTGTCACCAGCGTTGACGCGGACGTTTCGCTGGCCGTACTCCTCGCGGAGGTCGGCGCTGAGCGTCGCCCGGACCTGCTTGTGCCGCTCGTGAAGCGGGGCACGTCGTTGACTCTTGCGTTGTTTGTCTGGTTGCTTGCTCATGGTTCTATACGATCATCGTCGCTGCTGATGCCACACTGCCGAATCGCTGTGCGACTTCCCGTGCGATAGGACCTTTCAGCTCGGTCCCGCGCGGGTCCTCGTTCTCGTCGACGATGACGGCCGCGTTGTCTTCGAACTTGACGCGGGTGCCGTCGGGTCGACGGATCGGCTTTCGCTGGCGGACGACGACGGCTTCGAGCACCTGGCGACGCATTTCGGGCGTCCCCTTGGTGACCGAGACCGTGATCTTGTCGCCCAGCCCAGCTTTGGGGTGGCGGTTCTTCGTTCCCGAGTAGCCGTGGACGGAAATGACCTTGAGTTCGCGCGCTCCCGTGTTGTCCGCACACGTAATGAGCGAGCCCTTCTCGAGGCCTTGCGTGACGTCAGCACCGAGTGCTTCCATCAGGCATCACCGTCCTGTTCGTCGTTCGCGGCCTCGTCCGAGCCCGCGCTAACGACGACGTGGCTTTTCGTTTTCGAGAGCGGTCGACACTCTGCTATCGTGACCGTGTCACCGACCGCGAGGTCGAGACAATCGGGTGCGTGAGCCGGAACGCGGCTCCGCCGCTTCATGAAGCGGTCGTATTTCGGCACCTTCACGTCGTACTCGCGCTCGACGACAACGGTCTTCTCCATGTCAGTGGAGGCTACCTCGCCGTTCAGTGTCTGTCCGCGCACGGAGAGCTCTCCGTGGAACGGGCAGTTCTGATCGGCACAGGTTTCCTCCGGTTCCTGTACGTTCAGTCCTAGCGCCATAGTGAATCTCCTGTGTTCTCTGTGCGACGAGCGGGACGCGCGACGAGTCGGTCGCCGTCGACCCGGACTCGCTGTCCGGTAACGGCAAAGGCGAAAGTCGCGCTGTCCTTCGGCACGTGCCACACCCGGTCGGCCCCCTCGATTGTCAGCATCTGTGTCGTCTCCATGACGACAGTTCCGCTGATACCGATGGCGTCCGGGTTGGACGCCGCGACGACCTCACAGTCGAGGCCGACGAGTTCGTGTCGTGGGAGCGTCTCGGGTGTCAGTGGCATTATTCGTTCTCCTGCAGGTCGCCTTCTTCGCCCTGAATCGTCTTGATGCGGGCGATGGCCTTCCGCAGCTCCTTGATGCGACCGGGGTTTTCCGGTGCACCACCCGCGGCCTGCACGGCCCGGGCGTTCAGCAGTTCGGTCTTCAGGTCGTCGAGTTCCGCCTCGCGCTCGGCGGGCGTCATGTCCCGAATCTCCTGGACGTGGAGGACGGTCATTCGTCGTCAGCCTCCTCGTCGTCCATTTCGTCCATCAGCTCTTCGGCTTCCGCCTCGACGTCCTCGTCGAGTTCCTCGTCGACAGCGTCTTCGAGTTCGTCGACGTCGACGTCCTCGACATCGTCGTCAGTCGGGACCTCGACGTCTTCCTCGACGATTTCCTCGTCGACGAACTCCTCGTCAGCCTCGGACTCGTCGTCGGCCCCGGTGGCCACGTCTTCGTCGAGTTCCTCGGCCGTCTCGCTGTCTTCGGGCTCGCCTTCGAGGAGTTCCTCGACAGACTCGCCGTCGGTGTCGGCCACGTAGTCCTCGACGTCGACATCCTCGTAGATCTCGAAGTCGTCGGGGAGCTCCGCGTCCGGCGGGATGATCTTGACTCGGACCCCGATGGTACCGAGCTTCATCACGGCGACGCCGACACCGCTGTCGACGATTTCCTCCGCGGGTTCGCCGTTGTGCTTGACGTAGCCGCGGTTGAACTTCTCCACGCGCGAGCGTGCACCGGTGACCTTCCCGGAGAGGACGATCTCTGCGCCGAGCGCGCCCGACTCCATGATACGGTCGATGGTGGTGTGGCCCGCTTTGCGGAAGTACCAGCCACGCTCGAGTGCGTTGGCCAGTCGGTCCGCGACGATGCGGGCGTTGAGGTCCGGCTCGTCGACTTCCTGCACGTCGACTTGCGGGTCGTCGAGGTTGAATCGGTCCTCGAGTTCCGTGGTGATCTTCCGGATGTTCTTCCCGCCCTTGCCGATGACCATCCCTGGCTTCTCGGCTTTGAGCACGATCTGGGTCCCCATCGGCGTCTTGGCGACGTCCATGCCGCCGTAGCCGGCGCGACCGAGTTCCTCTGCGAAGAACTCGTCGATCTGGGTCCGCTGGAGTCCGTCCTCGATGAACTGTTGTTCGTCGGCCATTAGTCTTCGACCTCCGGCTCTTCGAGGATGAGTTCGACGTCGACCTGCGGGCTGTTCCACGCCGAGGCACGCCCCATCGCGCGGGGCTTGCGACCCTGCTGCTCGCCGACCTTGTGGGCGGCGACGTGCGTGATCGTCATGGCCTCACCGTCGAAGCCCTGGTGGTCGGCGTTGCCGACCGCGTTCTCGAGCAGGTCGAGGAAGGCCTTGCTGGCCTTCTCCGGGTATCGTCCGGCGTCCCAGCCGTCGACCTTGCTTTTGTGGCCGACGCCCGAGTTGTGCTGTTTGAACGGAACGGGCTGGTCGCCCTCGATAACCGCGTCGAGGTAGTCGACAGCCTCGCCGGCCGTTTTGCCCTTGATTTCGCGGGCGATGGCCTTGCTGTGCTTGAAGCTCATCTGCCGCTCCCGGAGCATCGCTTTGGCCGTCGTGTCCGGGTCGGCTTCGACTGAGTAACTGATTCCCATGATTATTTGAGCGGTACGAACTTCGAGGAGCGTGTCGCTCCGATACCGGCCTGACCGTGTTCGACGCTACTCCGTGTGAGCTGGAACTCACCGAGGTAGTGGCCGAGCATCTCGGGCTCGACTTTGACACGCTCGAAGTTCTGGCCGTCGTGGACGGCGAAGGTCAGCCCGACCATCTCCGGGACAACCGGCATGTCGCGCAGGTGGGTCCGGATCGGGTCGTTGGCTGTCTCCTCTTCGCCGGCCTCGCGGGCCTTTTCGAGGAGCTTGTGTTTCTCCTCGGTCAGGCCGCGTACGATACTTCGCCGCTGTCGAGCGGGGAGCAGTTCCGCGACTTCCTCGAGCTCCATCTCCTGCAGCTCGTCGAGCGTGTGGCCGCGGAAGGAGAACTCTCCTTCGTGGCCGATTTGATATTCTGAGCTCATTCGTTGCCACCTCGACCAGTTCGCTTCGAGGCGATGTCCCCGACCTTACGGCCAGGCGGGGCGTTCCGCGAGATGGACTTGGGCTTGCCGGGGTGCTGGCGGCCGCCGCCACCGAACGGGTGGTCGACGGCGTTCATCGCCACACCGCGGACGTTGGGCCACTTCGTCCCTCGCGCTTTCATCTTGTGATGCTTGTTGCCAGCCTTCACGAACGGCTTGTCAGTTCGGCCGCCACCGGCGACGACGCCGATGGTGGCACGACACTGCGGGTCAAGCCGCTTCATCTCCCCGGAGGGGAGCTTGACGACCGCGACGTTGCGGTCGTGGGTGAGCAGCTGGGCGTTGACACCCGACGCGCGGGCGAACTTCCCACCGTCACCGGGGCTGGATTCGACCTGTCTCTTATACACATCTCTGATGGCGCGAGGGAG
>NZ_AOLW01000047.1 GCF_000336615.1 Haloarcula amylolytica JCM 13557 | reverse complement strand
CCAGCCCGCTCAGAGATGTGTATAAGAGACAGGGGCAGGGTCGTGCTCGATGTCGACGACCGTGCCGGCGACGACGTCGCCGTCCTCGACCTTGCGGTGCTCCAGATTCGCCTTGTAACGGTGCGACGGGGCACGGAACGTGGAGGTCCCGCGGCCGCGCCGTTGTCCTTGGATTCGTCGTCCCATCGTTAGAACACCCCAATTCTGGAGGCGACTTCCTGGGCGTCGTCGTCCTCGGAGAGGCGAACGACGGCCTTCTTCTCGCCGTCCATCGTGTTCTGCGTGTTGACCTGTTCGACTGTCACGTCGTACTGCTCCTCGACGGCGTCGGCGACCTCGCCCTTGGAGGCGCGGTCGTCGACGGCGAACTGGAGCTTGTTCTGGAAGTCCATGTCGTTCATGGCCTTCTCAGTGACGTGCGGGTGCTTGATGACATCCCAGCTCATCGCTCGGCCACCTCCGCGAGTGCGGATTCCGTGAAGACGGTGAGTCGACCGGGCTCGCCGCCGGGCGCGAGGTCTTCCGTGTTGACCTCGCTGGCGGTCGCCACGTCGGCCCCCGCGAGGTTGCGGGCGGCCGTCGACGGCTCGTCGCTGGTCACGAAGAGAATCGAGGCGGGGCGACGGTACTTCCGTCCGCGGGCCGAGCCCTGTCCAGCCTTGATCTTCGTGTCGTCGGCGCGGTCGATGTCGGCGTCGACGTCGAGCGCCTCCAGCAGCGAGACGACTTCCTGCGTCTTGACGAGGTCCTCGAAGTCGTCGGAGACGACGACGGGCACTTCGTCACGGTCGAACTCGTGGCCGCGGTCGGCGACGAGGTCGGCGTCGGCCGTTGCGGCCAGCGCCGAGCGAACGGCCAGCTGCCGTTCCTTGTCGTTGAGGTCGAGCGAGCGGTCCTTCTCGGCTTTCGGCGGGTGGGCGCGTCGCCCCTTGACCGCCTGCGGGACGCGGCGGGCACGGCCGTCCTGCTTCGGGACGTGTGCCTGGCCGCGGCCGCTACCGAAGGACTCGGCCGGCGTTCGGAGGCCGGCGTACTCGTCGGACCCGTAGTCCTGCTTTCGGTTGGCCTGTGCGGCACGTACAGCTTTGCCGATGAGGTCGGTCCGAACCGGCGTCTCGAAGACGTCCGGCAGGTCGACCTCGCCGTCTGTGTTGCCGTCCAGGTCGTAGATTGTTGCCTGCATAGGTTATCCCTGGTTCGATTCGTTGGAGACGTAGCGCACCTCGGGGTCGAGGCGCGGCTGGTCGTTCGGACGCACCGCGGGCCGGAAGCGCACCAGGCGCTTGTCCGGACCGGGCACGGAGCCCTTCACGAGCGTGTACGGCCCATCGACCTCGCCGTAGTTGACGAAGCCACCGTCGACGGTCGGTTCGTCGCCGTCGCCGATGTCGATGAGGCGCTTGTTGAGCTCGGTGCGCTGGTGGTAGCCGGTCTGCCCCTGCTGGGGGACCGTCGAGCGCACACGGGACGGGTTCCACGGACCGAGGTTGCCGATCCGTCGGCGCCATCCCTGGCGGGCGTGCTTGCCTTTCCGCTTCTGGACGCCCCATCGCTTGACGGGACCCTGCGTCCCCTTGCCTTTCGTGACACCGGCCACGTCGGCGTACTCGCCGGCGCGGAAGATGTCGTTCATGGCGTGTTCGCCACCGTCCTCGACGAGGTCGAGGGCGTGGTCGAGGCGGTCCGAAACGGACCCACCGCCGACGCGAGTCTCCATCACGTCGGGCTTTTTCTTCGGGACGCTCGGGACGGCGTCGGGGACGGTGTGCGTAATGAGTCGCACGTCCCCGAGGTCACCGGCCTCGAGTGCGTCTCGTACCTGTTCCTCAGCAGCGTCCGGGTCGTGGTCCTCCGGAACGTCCAGGGTCCGGTCGAGTTCCGAGTGGAACTCGTCGGTCCAGACTTCCGTCAGCGGACGCTGACCGTACGGCGTGTCTTCGTACGCTCGCAGGGCGACGGCGCGCATCGGCGGCGTCTCGATGACTGTCACCGGGACAGTCTCCTCCATCCCCTCGCGGGGGGAGTTGGGTTCGTCGTTGACGAGCACGACGTGTGTCATGCCTGCCTTGTAGCCGGCGAACCCTTGGACGCCCGGCTGCCCGTCGTCAGACGGCCAGCTGTTGAAGCGAGGTGTCTCGCTCGTCGAGCGCTTGCGCGGGCCGAAGCCCAGCGAGCCTTTGCGTGGTCTGCTTGGTTGTGGCATTCGTTTACTCCGTGAGGGTTAGACAGGTGAGGGAGGCGAACAGAGCTTCCTCCGTTCGCACGACCTCACTGCCCTGGTTCGGAACCGTATTCAGCCAGAGGTCGAACCCTTCTGGTTCGTCGCTCGTCTGGTCTCCCCCGACGGCGTCCGGGGCAACGTCGAGTATCGACGGTAACCCGCGCTCGGGTGCCCCGAAGGCGACGGTCATGCCGCCCTCGGCGTCGCGCCGCTCGGCCAACTGGCCGAGACGGGTCGACGTTACCGGCTCGCCGTATCGCGAGGACGCGATAGTGAGCCCGGCATCGTCGCGCGAGAGTGCCGCATCGAGGTCCGCGGCGACAACGTCGAATCCCGTTGTGGGGGCGTCGACGAGTTTCGCCCGGACCGGCCGTCGCGAAGAGACCCTGACGGTCACGCGCTCTCCCTGTTCCACATCCATATCCGCTGGGACGGGAAGGGAGATCGGGTGTTGCATGCCGCAATTGACCCGGACGCGCCCATCAGCTCCGACCTCGGTCACGATTCCCTGTCTTAACGACCCCGAACCCTCAGATCCGGAGCCGGTCTGTGAACGCACGCGGAGCGGCGGCAGGACGCCGACGTACTCCAGTTCGTCCCGCTTACCCCACATCTCCTTTCGGAGGTGCGGGGGCGTCGCGGCGTACCGCAGCACGGTTTCGACGAACCCGTCTTCCCACTTGCCCGCCCCGTCAGGGTCGGGGTACACTGTCAGCCGATCAACCCGGTAGACCGCGGCCGCGCGGGCCACGTAACCGAGCTTGCGAGTTGCCTCGCGTCTATCTTCGGCTTCCCGTGCGAGGGAAGACGGCACGAGTACGCTGGTCGTCATGCCGTGACGCTTCCACGTCGCGCCACTAGACTGTGCCGATATCTCCCCTTCCCGGGCTTAAAAAGGCCCCGTTTCGCGTTCGCGATGCGTCGCGTTCACATGGTCCGTCATGCCGGTTCGGGACCGATGGGACCGTTCGCTGGATTGCCGCTTCCGAAAGGCCATGCCCCGTGACGCCATCACACGATACGGCTCTCAGACGGGGCGGCGATTGCCCTCACTTCCCATGGTTTTCCCCGGAAAACGGAAGGCTTTTTACTCTCACCCCCGCCAGATTTGATTGCAACGAGGCGTTGCGCGCTGGTACCGAGCGGCCGACGGCCGCAAGGGTTAGTGCAGAACGAAGTGCGCGCTGGTAGTGTAGTTGGTATCACGTGACCTTGCCATGGTCACAACCTGGGTTCAAATCCCAGCCAGCGCATTTCTACGACGAACAACTCCACCGAGCACCGCGTAGCGTGTGCTCGTAATCTGTGAGTCATAAAATCGAACTGGATTTGAATCCTGCCAGTCGCAGCGCCCACAACGAGCGTAGCGAGTGAGGGCGACCGTCTGGCTCCGGTTCAAACCCCAGCCAGCGCATTTCTGACGACGCAAACCGACGAGCGATGCGTCCCTTTGAGTCATCTGATTGCACACCACGTATCGAGGGTTCCCCTGAGCGACTATCGCATTGCCTGACAGATGGGGAGTACCATTATTTGCTACCCCATCGACAGTCCGGTTGTATGACAGACGAGACGGTCCACGAGTCACAGGAGACGCGGAGTCGAAGAGGAATTGCGTCGTACTTCCGACGGCTGGCGAACAGACTCAGCCGCGGTGAGCCGGCCCCGGCAGATGAGGAACAGACTGTGACGGTCACGCCGCCGGCCGAATCCGAGTTCGAGGTGGAGGTCGAGCAGGAAGACGGCACTGTCTCACTTGAAATCGATATGCAGTGGGACGAAGACGAGGGGGAGGTAGCGACTGACGTGGCTGCGAGCAAGGCCACGTTCGAGGTGTACGAGGACAACGCCGAGCAGTACCGCTGGCGGCTCGTCCACGACAACGGAAACATCATCGCCGACAGCGGGGAGGGCTACGCCTCCAAGCAGAAAGCCAAGCAGGGCCTCGAGAGCGTCAAATCCAACGCGCCCGGCGCGTACGTCGTCGACGAGTCCAAAGACGACGACGGTGTTGTCGAAGAGGGGGGCAGCAAAGCGACGTTCGAACTCTTCAAAGACAGCGAGGGCAAGGCGCGCTGGCGGCTCCGCCACGACAACGGGGAAATAATCGCGGACTGCGGGCAGGGCTACGCCTCCAAGCAGAAGGCGAAGCAGGGCCTCCAGAGCGTGAAGACGAACGCTCGCGGGGCTCCGGTTGAGGAAGGCGAGTAATCGTTCCGAACAGCGGCGGCTTCTTTAGTCCAGTCTGACAGCGGGTAGCGTCACGCGAGCACCACGGCGGGTCGCGTACACCACAGCGGTTAGGTCGCGGGCGCGCGTGAAGACCGATATGACCTGCATAGGGTTTCTCTCGGTCGCACCGGTCATCGAAGGCAGCATGTCCTCCTACGTCGCCGACGCCGTCGCGGCGCTGGAGGCGTTCGACGTCGAGTACGAGACGACACCGATGGGGACCATCATCGAAGCGGAGGACAGCAAGGAACTGTTCGCGGCCACCCACGCGGCTCACGAGGCCGTCGGCGAGCAGAGCGACCGCGTGAGCACGTTCCTGAAGATCGACGACAAGCGGACCGTCGACCAGCAGGCACAAGACAAGGTCGACGCCGTCGAGGAGCATCTGGGTCGGGCGGCCAGAAGCGGCGCGACCGAAGGCGGCAATTAAAGGGAAGGGTGCCAAAGACGGCGTATGGATAGTCTCAATCGGATGGCCACGGAACTCGTCGACGAGGCCATCGACTTCGCCGACGAGCTCACGATAGACGTACACGCGCTGGAGGGCGACGCCGCGGTGCTGGACTTCGGCGTCGAGGTCCCCGGCGCTGTCGAAGCCGGAATGTTGCTCGCGGAAATCCAGACGGCCGGGCTGGCGACGGTCCAGTCCACGATGGCCACCGTCGACGGCGCGCCGCTGAACCACGTCGAACTGTCGACGGACCACCCGGCGCTGGCCCTGCTGTGCTCGCAAAAGGGCGGCTGGGAACTGGCCGTCGACGGCTTCGAAGCGCTGGGAAGCGGTCCCGCACGCGCGCTCGTCGCTGAGGAGGAGGCCTTCCAGCGCATCGGCTACCGCGAGGACGCCGACTTCGCCGTGCTGGCCCTGGAAACCGACGAACTGCCGGACGAGGACGTTGCGAGCCAGGTCGCCGAGCGCACCGGCGTCCCCGAGACGGGCGTGTTCCTGCCGTCGTTCGCGACTGCGAGTGTCACCGGGAGCGTCGTCGCCGCGGCCCGGGCCGCCGAACTGGCCGTCTTCCGACTGGCCGAACTCGGCTTCGACCCGGTGTCGGTCCTGTCGGCCAGCGGCCGCGCGCCGGTCGCGCCGGTCGCCGGCGACGAAGCGACCGCGATGGCCCGGACCACGGACGCGCTCGCCTACGGCAGCGAGGTCCACCTCACCGTCGACGAGTCCTTCGACCGCTTCGACGAGGTTCCTTCCGTCGCGGCCGAAGAATACGGCGAGCCGCTGGAAGGCGTCTTCGAGGACGTCGACTGGGACTTCGCGGAGCTCCCGGTCGAACTGTTCGGCCCCGCCGCGGTCACCATCGACGTGGTCGGCGGCGACACGCACGTCGTCGGTGAGACGAGCGAGGGCGTCTTGGCCGAGAGCTTCGGCCTGTAATCGGGTATGCGTTACAAGGTCGCGCCGCCGGCCCGCTCGCACTCGTTTCTGGAGAGCGCCAGAGACGCGATTCCGCTCGTCCCCGACAGCGAGGCCGACTGCTGTCGCGCGATTCAGACGGCGACTGACGTGTCCGACCGCGAAACGGCCCAAAAATATCTGGTTTTCCTACAGGCGCTGGGACTGGTCGCCGAGAGCGACCGGGGCTACTACAGGACGAGGACCGACCCCGACCGGGCGGCCCTCGCGACGGCCTTCGAGGAATCGGTCTTCGGCGTCGACGTGCTCCTCGCCGTGCTCGGTTCGGAGCCGGTAGAGGCTGCCGCTGCGTTCGATGCACTCCGAGAGGAGATTCCTCGCTGGGAACGTGAACGTCACACCGATTGGGAAGCCGTCTGGCAGGAGCGCACGGCGAACCTGCTGGAGTGGGCTGTGATATTGGGACTCGCCGAGAAAACGGACGACGGTTACAGACAGCCGACTGAAGACGGGACAGACCAGTGAGACAGCGGGCCGCTACTCGGCCGGGTCGGTGTCGGTGACGGTCCCGACGCCCTTGGAACTCCCCTCGCGGAAGACGAACTTCTGGCCTTCCTCGACGAGATACGAACGGAACTTGAACCGGACTCGGGCCTTGCCCGCGTCGCCAGGGAGCAACTGCCCGCCCTCTGGATAGAAGGCCGCAGCCTCGCTGACCGTTTCGAGGTGGACCACGGGTTCGTAACCGTCACCGATACGGGTCGGATGGTTCAACACCATCACCTCGGCGTCGAACTCCTGGACGGGCGATGGGTCGGCGTCGCTCGGCAGCAGGACCATCCCGCGCTCGATGTCCGCCTCGCGGACTCCCTTCAGCGCGATGCCGACGATGCGGCCGGCCTTGGCCTCGTCGACCCGGTGGTAGTGCATCTCGATGGACCGGACCTCCACCTCGCGGAAGCTCCCGTCCTGCATCGGCCCGAGCAGGAGTTCGTCGCCGGCCTCGACCTCGCCGGACTTGATGGTGCCAGAGGCGACTGCGCCGACCCCCTGAACGTTGTACGTCCGGTCGACGTACATCCGGAAGTCGCCCACCTCGCCGGCCGTCTTGGGTAACGCCTCGAACATCTCGTCGAGGTCGTCCAGCCCCGCCTTGGTGACGGCACTGGTGGTGACGACGGGGACGACGGTTTCGGAGATTTCGTCGATGGCCGTATCGACGCCGTGTCGCGCCACCCGGAGCGGCGTCTTATCGACCTCTCGCAGTGCCTGCTCGACGGAGCGTTCGACCTCCGCGACCCGTTCCGCATCGACCAGGTCGGTCTTGGTGATTGCGACAATGGTCGGAAGGTCCGTCGCCAGCAGGATGCCGAGGTGTTCGCGCGTGGTTTCTGTCACTCCGTCGTCGGCCGCGACGGTCAGGAGACCGTAATCGAGTTTCTGGCCCACGAGGCCGCGGATCGTCGTCCGTAGCCATGGCTCGTGGCCCACAGTGTCGACGAAGGAAACGAGCCGGTCGGATGCTTCGACGACCCGCGCGCGGTCGTCCTTCCGATGTGGGTTGTCCATGCGGATCGGCTCGCCGTCCTCGTCGAAGCCGTAGACGCCGTAGGAGAGGTCCGCCGAGAGACCTCGGTCGACCTCGTGTGGCTGAACGTCCAGAAAGCCGCGTGTCCCGCCTTCGCCGTCGTCAGCGTCGCCGGTGACCAGCGACCCCACGAGCGTGGATTTGCCGTGGTCGACGTGGCCGGCTGTACCCACGACGATGTGGTCGTCGTCTGCGAGGACCGATCCCTCCGAAACCGTCGCGACGCCCACGATGCCGTCGGTGACTGTCGCCCCGTCTTCCGAAACGCCGTCGACGCCCCACGTTTTCACTTCCTCGATGTGCGCGCCGGCCTCCTCTGCCAGCAGGCTGAGTACGTCCATCGACTCTGAGAACTCCGCCGGCGAGATGCCGGCGAGCCCGCCGTCGTCGGTGACGCCGACGACGTACGTCGCCTCCCCGTCCCCGGAGAGAACGCGGTGGCGGAGTTGCGCTGCGAGGGATTCGAGTCGCCCCTCTGACAGGTGGAGATCTTCGGTGAGCCGTTCTTTGAACTCGACGCTGCCGCCCTCCCGCTCGCCGCGGTCAAGCGCGCGCCGGAGGACGGCCCGGTCGGGGCTCATATCCTCCCGTTACTGTGGGGCAGATATAAGCCTTCCCCGGATTTACGGCTCCAGAGAACTCCTGAGCGCGGTGGCTGAGTATCCCTCTCACAGTAGCGCTCGGCGGATATTTATACGCGAAGGCGCGGCCAGACCGGGTCGTGGACTGAGCCGCCACACGGAGTTTGCGGTTGTGTGACGCCGCTCCGTGTGCTGGGTTGCGCCGATGGTGTCTCCTGTTTGCCTATCTGATTAGCGACTGGTCTAAAAGTGAATCACACGACTGTCACTCCCGGTACGGCGCGACTGCTTCGAGAAAGCCGTCGCCGTAGGTCCCGTCGGTAACCCGGTCGGCGCGTTCGAGCGCTGTCTCGTCGGCATTGGCGACGGCCACGGCCTCTCCAGCCAGGTCGAACATCTGGGCGTCGTTCACTGAGTCGCCAACGGCGAGGAACGTCTCCGGAGCGAGGTCCAGTTCAGCACACACCGCTTCGAGGCCCGTCCCCTTGTCGACGACCGGGTCTGTAACGTGGTACGCGAAGCCGGTGTCGAGGACGACGAGCCCGCGTGTCGCGGCCAGGTCCTCCAGCGGTTCGAGCGGCTGGTCGAGCGACACGACGAGTTCCGTCTCGCGCCATCGGTTTGCCAGGTCGACCTGTCCGAACCCCAGGTCATGGCCCAGGTCGCGATAGGCCTCGCCGACCGCGAGCGCCGCCTCGTGGTCGCCTTCGAGTCTGAGCTCGTCGGTAGCTTCGACGAACACCACGCCGCCGTTCTCGGCGACGACCGTCCGTTCGATGCCGAGAAACTCACAGAGCGCAATTGGAAACGGCATCGCTTTTCCGGTCGCGATGACGACGCGTGCAGGCCACTCGCGAAGGACCGGCATGACGCGGGGGTCAATCGCTCGGCTTTCGTCAGTCAACGTTCCGTCGATGTCGACGATGAGCGGCGGCGTGTCGTTGTCCATACGTCCGGGTTCGGAGCGCCGCATATGGGAATTGCGGTCAGTCGTCAGTCAGCGTTTCGTAGGCCGCTTGCACCTGCTTGAACTCCCTTTCGCTCCCGCTGTCAGTGTCGGGGTGGACCTCCTTGACTTTCTCCCTGTAAGCCCGCTTGATCGTCCCCCGATCGGCGTCCGGCTCGATGCCGAGCCGCTGGTAGGCCTCCGCCGGACTCGGTCCCGACGACTGAACCCGCTGTCGGCGCTGCCGGCCGCCCGCTGCCTGGCGACGCTGTCGCTGCCGCCCCTGGCGACGACGCTGGCCACCCTGCGACGCTCGCGAGCGGCGCGCTCGCCGGCCGTCTCGTGGCGGTTCCCATTCTTCGCGTGGGCCGGCCCCGAACCCACCGCGGCGGGCGTTCCCCGTGTTCTGTGCCGCCTGTCGTTCGACCCGCTCGTAGAGGCTCGCGGCCATCTTCCCGCTGAGGTGGTAGTACATGAAATACGTCGACGCGCCGAACATGAGCGCCAGGAAGAGCACCGCGGGATTGATCACGAGGCCCACCGCTGTCAGGACGACTGTCAGGCCTCCAAACACCACTGCGATTCCCTTGGTGAGCCCGTCGTACTGCACGCACACTCCTTCGGTCCACAGACCTGTAAGCGTCCCGCCTCTCGCCTTCCATTCGGTCCGGCCTCGAACTGAATACCGGGCACGTTCCCGGATGGCACAGGGACGAACTGAGCTACCACCACACCATATCGACACCGCACGGACTGACAGGCCTGTTTCATCGAAACCGCACTACGGCGGGGCGTCTGACACAGCCTTATTACATCCCTACGCACTGTTGGCGAGCGTATATCCTCACCCGCAAACCCCCGCCAGTTTCCATTGGATATCTCGCTTACGTCTGGTGGTTCACAGGGCCGGGGTTTCACTTTCACCTCGGTCTGGACAGTATTAAGGAGAATCGACGGCATCTATTCCGTTGTACGCGGCTATCGTTTCACGCGTCACCAGCACAGTTCGTCGAGTACCGTAGCCACGACTCCCGAGATTGCTACGGCCGCCGCCGAATCGCAGACAAGAAGGATTAAACGCTATCGATGAATACGTATTCGCCGCCAGAAATGACAGGATCACGGGTAGCTACGACGAGGGGTATCGACCGACAGACGGCCGCTGTCGGGAGGAGGAGCGGGCGATGAGTAACAGCGACCTTTCCGCCGACGAGATCACGCTCCCGATCAAACGTACCGACGGTGACACTATCGAAGAGCGACTTACAGGCAACGCCTACCACAACATCCTCCCGGCTCGCTACCTCCGGAAGGACGCCAACGGTGACCTCATCGAGGAACCCGAAGATCTCTTCGACCGTGTCGCGAAGAACATCGCGCTCGCCGAGGCCGTGTTCGAGGCCAACAAGCAGGACGTCGACGTACACGTCTCGCCGGACCAGCTGAAGCCCGACCACCCGCGCCGCGACGAACTCGCCGACGAGGTGTTCGGCAAGGGAACGTCCGTCGACGACGACGTCGAGACCGAGCTCTCTGTCTACAACGTCAACAAGTTCGCCTACGAGACGGTCGTGCCGGAACTTCCTGAGGGCGTCCGCGACCACGTCGAATCGACCGCCGACGCATTCCAGGAGCAGATGGAGCAGCTCTCCTTCATGCCGAACTCGCCGACGCTGATGAACGCTGGCGACGAACTCCAGCAGCTTTCGGCCTGTTTCGTCGACTCCCCTGGTGACGACATCGACGACATCCACCAGACCGCCAAGGAGGCCGCACAGGTCTTCCAGTCCGGCGGTGGCATGGGCTACGCGTTCTGGAAGCTCCGCCCGTACGGCGACCCCGTCGGCTCGACCGGCGGCATCGCGTCCGGCCCCATCACGTTCATGCGGACGTACGACCAGATGTGCGAGACTATCGCCCAGGGTGGCGCCCGCCGCGGCGCACAGATGGGCGTCATGCGCGTCTCCCATCCGGACGTCATCCAGTTCATCCACGCCAAGAACAAGGACGTCTCGCTCGCCGAGACGCTGCGCCTGAACGACCCGGACGACTTCACGCACAACTCCTTCGCCGAGGCGCTGGAGGAGGCCCGCGAACTCATCGACGACGACGGAAAGGTGCCAAAGCACCTCCGCAACGCCGTCGAGGGCCACCTCTCGAACTTCAACATCTCCGTCGGCGTCACCGACGACTTCATGGAGGCGCTGAAGGCCGGTGAGGAGTTCACCTTCACCAACCCGCGAACGGGCGAGGCCCACATCGCCACCGAGGAGACGAAGGAACTGTACGACATGTTCGGCCTCGGCGAGCACGTCGAGGTCGGCGAGGAGCTCTCGATTCCGGCCGAGGAACTCTGGGACGACATCGTCGAGGGCGCTCACGAGAACGGCGAGCCCGGCGTCATCTACCTCGAACGGGTGAACAAGCAGCACTCCTTCGACGTCGAGGAGCACCCCGACCACGAGATTCTCGCCACGAACCCGTGTGGCGAACAGCCCCTCGAGGAGTACGAGGCCTGCAACCTCGGGCACATCAACCTCTCGACGCTGGCCGCCGAAGACGCGCCGGACTGGCGCGTCTGGTCGGACCAGCACGCCGGCGAGTACGACTCGAAGGAGGCAGCTATCGACGCGTTCCTCGAGGACGCCATCGACTGGGAGGAGTTCGACCGCCGCATCGAACTCGGTACCCGCTTCCTCGAAAACGTCGTCACGATGTCCGACTTCCCGGTCGAGAAGATCGAGCAGAAGGTCCGGGAGATGCGCAAGATCGGCCTCGGTATCATGGGCCTGGCCCAGCTGTACATCCAGCTCGGCGTCGCCTACGGGACCGAAGAGGCCAACGAGATCGCCCGCCAGACGATGCGCCACATCAACCACGGGTCCAAGGCCGCGAGCCACGAACTCGCCGAGGACCGTGGTGTCTTCTCCGAGTGGGAGAACTCCAAGTACGCGAACCCGACGGACTACCCCGAGTGGTTCGAGAAGCAGACCGGCGAGGACGCCGGCGACTGGGCTGACGGCTACCCGATTCGGAACCACAACACCACGACCATCGCCCCGACCGGGACGACTTCGATGATCGGCAACACCACCGGCGGGTGTGAGCCGATCTACAACGTCGCCTACTACAAGAACGTCTCCGACGACGTGCAGGGCGACGAGATGCTCGTGGAGTTCGACGACTACTTCCTCCGCGCGCTGGAGGACAACGACATCGACGTCGAGGCCGTCAAACAGGAGGCTCAGGAGCAGATGGCGAACAACGAGTTCGACGGCGTCGACGGGCTGACGACCGTGCCCGACGCTATCGGCGAACTGTTCGTCACCACTGGCGACCTCTCGGCGAAGCAGCACGCCGGCATTCAGGTGGCCTGTCAGGAAGGCGTCGACTCCGCCATCTCGAAGACGGTCAACGCCCCGAACGACTCCACGACCGAAGACGCTGCCGAAGTGTTCGAGTACATCTACGACCACGGCGGCAAGGGCGTCACCTACTACCGCGACGGCACCCGCAGCAAGCAGGTGCTGACGACGCGCGCCCAGAACACGGAGTTCTCGGACATGGACGCCGACGAGATCGTCGCCCAGATCGAGGAGGTCTTCGGCGGTATCGAGGGCTTCCTCGAAGACGAGGCCGTCCAGGCGGCTATCGACGAGTCCATCGAACAGGTGCTTGGTGTCGCCGACGGGGACGCCGAGTACGCCGAGAAGCAGACTCGGCCGGACGTACTCCACGGCGTGACCCAGCGCATCGACACCGGCTACGGGAAGCTCTACGTCAACATCAACGAGGACCCCGAGGCCGACCGGCCGTTCGAACTGTTCGCCAACATCGGCAACTCCGGTGGCTTCACTGCCTCCTTCACCGAGGCGCTGGCCAAGACCATCTCGACGGCGCTGCGCTCGGGCGTCGACCCCGAAGAGATCGCCGACGAACTGCAGGGCATCCGGTCGCCGAAGGTCGCCTGGGACAAGGGCGAGCAGATCCAGTCCATCCCGGACGCCATCGGCACAGCCCTGCGCCGCTACCTCGACGGCGACGTCGACAAGGCCTACCCCGACCAGACTACGCTGGAGGAGACTGCCGAGAAGGCCGACGGCGAGACCGCCACGCAGACCCAGACTGACGGCGGTGCGGCCGCCGCCGCATCTGACGCAGGTGGCGACCAGCAGGACATCATCGACGCCGGCGAAAGCCCGGAGTGTCCTGACTGTGGCTCGCTGTCGCTGTACTACTCAGAGGGTTGCAAGACCTGCGAGTCCTGTGGCTGGTCCGAGTGCTGAACGCTACCGCCTGAGACGCGGATTCTGATTTCGACGCGCCTGCGGCCGTTCTTTTCTGTCCGCGCTGTCCCGTCGCGTTCTGCTATCGAAATTCCGTCACGTCGTACACGCCAGAAATACCAGTCTCTTCGACAACCGCCATTATTTCTGCGCCCTCCTCGGCCGCCGAGTCCGCGACGAGCGTCACCGGCTCGATAGGCTGGCGGCGGAGAAAGGCCGCGATCCGTTCGAGCCACGATGGCTTCCCGCCCTTGCGACAGACGATGACGTAGCGCGAGTCCGCGAGCGACGCCATCTTGGGCTCGAAGTCGTAATCCTCGTGCTCGGCCGGCTCCACGACGTGGATGACCTCGCCGGCAATCGTCTCGTCCATACCCACGATAGCGACTACAGCGGTATGTGCCGCTCGCTTTGCACTACGAATACTGCTTGGAGACCCATCCCGAGGGACCGCTGGGATAGGAATCGGTCTCCTCCTCAGGCTGCACCTCGCCGCGCTGGTCGACCATCCGGACGACGACGGTGTGGCCGCCGGACGGTGGGTCGTAGGTGTACTCCCACTGTCGCCACGCGTCCTCTGCGGGGCCGTCGCCGCTGGCGGCCGGCAGTTGGTCCGAGAGCGTCGCGTCCGCCCACGTCTCGCCGCCGTCGGTGGAGACTTCGACGCGCTGGACGCCGTGCAGGCCGGCGTAGGCGTGGCCGCCGATGCGCCGGCGACCGTCCGAAAGCATCGATTCGTGGTGGAGCTTGGCAACCGGATTGACGGGGCCGGTCCCCTGCCAACCGCGTTTCTCCCAGTAGCCGTCGGCTTCCTCGTCCAGCACTTCGATCTCCGAGAGCCACTTGACGTTGACTTCGCCCCAGTGGCCGGGGACCAGTGCTCGGACGGGGTAGCCGTGGCCGCGCGGGAGGACCTTTCCGTTCATGCCGTAGGCGAGCATCCCGCCCCGGAGCGCGTCGATGGGGAACTCCTCGTAGTAGTCGTCCTCGGCTCGGAGCATGACGCATTCACAGCCACTCTGGACGCCGGCTTCTTCGAGGAGGCTGTCGACGGGAACGCCAGTCCACAGCGCGGTGTCCGTCTTGTAGCCGTTGAGGCGCTCGCCCACGCAACGGAGCGTAACGAACCGGTTTTCGGCATCCATCTCCAGCAGGTCCGCGTAGGTGAGCGTGACCTCCTCCTCGACGGCGCCGGTGATCGAAAGCGACCAGTCCGGGGCCGAGAGTTCCGGGTCGATAGAGTTGATGTCGACCTCGTAGAAGTTCTCGCTGACCAGCGGGTCGATATCGTCGAAGCCCAGGGAATAGTCCGCTGCGACGGCGAGCTTTTCGTCGAGATCGTCGAGATCGGCCCCCGGCGCGTTGAGTGCGGGCGCATCGTCACCCGTCGCGACGACCGACCGCTGGTTGCCAGCCGCGTAGCCGACCGTCGCCGCGCCGACGGCCGCGCCGACCGTCGAGAGCGCCCGCCGCCGTTTCGAGGAGATCGGTGACATCGGACCACCGAATCTGTCGAGTGTCTGTGCGAGTCCGACAACGGCGGCGGCGGGAACCGCCGGACCGGCCGCGAGGACGACCTCGCCGGTGAGGACGACGCTCACGGCCCAGGTCACGACAGCCGTTCCGACGACCGGGAGGGCGCGGTTGTTCGCCAGTTGGCCGGTGAGGATTGCTGCCCTGGCTGCCAGCGCAATGAACAGCCCCGCGAGTCCGATAGCGAGCAGGAGATTGAGCTGTTGGCCGAGGCTGCCGAGCGTCGAGATGGCAGTCGAGACGACGATACCGGGCATCGACCGTGCGAGCGTCCGCTCAATAGGTGAGGCGACGAACGCGGGTGCGTAGCCGGTCACCGCGTAAGAGCCGGCCAGGCCCGCGATGGCGGCGGCAACGCTGACCAGCAGCCGACCGCCGGGCGAGTCGAGGAGGTCGTCAGTCATGACTCAATCGAGGGTCTACCCCGCAAAAGGGATTGTTCCAATTTCGTCCGGATTCCGTTCCGAAACTCCGGAAGACACAAGCGAGCGGAGCTGTTCTACGAAATCATGGACGAGCAGCCCGGGGGTCGGCCCTGCCCGCTCTGTGAACGGGCAATGTACCACCGACACTGCAAGTACGTCTGTCCGGAGCACGGCGTCGTATATGACTGCGCTGACACGTTCTACTGACGATACGCTCGCGGGTTTAATATCTTGGAACAACGAAAGAGGTGATATGAGTGGCCACGGGGGAGAGATTTCGGTGCTGCACGTCGACGACGACCCCGACCTTGGCGATCTCGTGGCGGTCCATCTGGAGCAAACTCACGGTGATATTTCCGTCTGTACCGTGCGAAGCGCGGCAGATGGGTTAGAGCGATTGTCCGAGCGCACGTTCGACTGTGTCGTCAGCGATCACGACATGCCGGGTATGGACGGGCTCGAATTCCTGAAGGTCGTCCGCGAGGAGTACGAGGAGCTACCCTTTATTCTCTTTACTGGCAAAGGAAACGAGGAAATCGCGAGTGATGCCATCTCCGCTGGCGTCACCGAATACCTCCAGAAAGGAGTCGGGACGGACCAGTACACTGTCCTTGCCAACCGTATCGAGCGGGCTGTCGGGGAACGGCGGGCCAAGGCCGCGCTCGAAGAGTCCGAGCGGATGCTGTCGACGCTCATCTCGAACCTGCCGGGGATGGTGTACCGCGCACGGAACGAACCCGATTGGCCGATGGAGTTCGTCAGCGACGGTGCGACGGAGTTAGTCGGCTACAGTTCGGAGGCGCTCGAGAGCGGCGACGTCTCCTGGGGGACGCTGATCAAGGATTCTGAGACGGAGCGTCTCTGGGAGACTGTCCAGACCTGTATCGCCGCCGGCGAACCGTTCAAAGTCTCCTACCAGATCGAGACGGCCGACGGTGAGACCCGCTGGATGTGGGAGCGCGGGCGCGTCGTCGGCACTGACGACGACGGGGTCGAAATCCTCGAAGGGTTCATCACTGACGTAACCGCGCGCGAGGAGCGCGAGCGCGAACTCGCGAATCAGCGGGCATTTACCGAGAAGCTCATCGACTCCGTCGACGATATGTTCTACGTTGTCGGTCCCGATGGCAGTCTGGTCCGATGGAACGACACCGTCTCGTCGGTGACCGGCTACACAAACGAGAAGTTAGCGTCGATGGGCATTGGGGAACTCATCGTGGATTCCGACCACGAGAAATTATGGCGAGTGTTCGAGGAGACGCTGGAGACCGGATACGGAACCGTTGAAGCAGGTGTCGAGACGGCTGACGGCAGGGCGCTCCAGTACGAATTCAAGGGCTCGCTCATCGAAGACGAGCGCGGCGACCTGTTCGGGATTGCCGGTATCGGCCGGGATATCACGGAACGGAAACGCCGGGAACGGGAGCTCAGAGAGTACCGGACGCTGGTCGAAAACGTCGGGGACCCGATGTACGTCCTCGATACTGACGGGACAGTAGAGATGGTAAACGAGGCGATGGCCGCCCATCTGGGGTACGACCGCTCGGAAATCGTCGGCTCGGAACCAGTCCGTTTCATGCCCGAGACGGATGTCGAAAGAGCGACAGCACTCATCTGTGACCTGCTCGACGACGACGAGCGGACGTGGGGGGCCTACGAGATGCGGACGATATCCGCTGACGGGACAGTCCGGATCAACGAGGACAGGATCGCACCGCTGTTCGACGAGGACGGGAACTTCGACGGCTCGGTCGGCGTGATGCGCGAGACGACGGAGCGCAAGCAACGCGAACGGGAACTCGAACGCTACGAGACGATCATCGAGGCCGTCGGCGACCCGGTGTACACCCTCGACGACGAGGGCGTGTTCACCTACGCGAACGAGGCGATAAAGCGACTGACGGGGTTCGAGCCCGACGAACTCGTCGGCGAGCACATCTCCACGATCATGGCCGGCGAGGACATCAACCGCGGCAATGACCTCATCCGGACCATGCTGTCTGACCCGACCCGGCAGAACGTGACCTTCGAAACGGATATCGTCGACCAGAACGGGGCGCACACCCCTATCGAAATCCACATCGCGTTGCTTCCGGCCGCGGACGGGGAGTTCAACGGTACAGCGGGCGTCATCCGCGATATCAGCGACCGGAAAGAGCGAGAGCGACAGCTCGCGGAGTTCGCGTCTGTCGTCAGCCACGACCTTCGAAACCCGCTGAACGTGGTCAAAGGTCGGATATCGGTCGCTCGGACGTCGGGCGACGTCTCGCACCTCGAAGCGGCGGCGTCCGCGGCCGACCGGATGGACGAACTCATCAACGATCTGTTGACGCTCGCCAGACAGGGCGATACGGTCGGCGAGACGACGATGGTCGACCTCGCTGCCCTTGCGAGCCAGGCCTGGATCGATGTCGAAACCGGCGAAGCCACGCTCGAAAAACACGGGACGACGGCGGTCGAAGCCGACGCGGCACGGCTTCGCACGGTGTTTGAGAACCTGTTCCGGAACAGTGTGGAACATGGCTCCACGAGCAGTCGGACGGAGTCCGACGACAGTGTGGAACACGGACGTTGTGCAGACGGCGCAGCCCCGGTCACTGTCTCCGTCGGAACAACGGACGACGGATTTTACGTCGCCGACGACGGCGTGGGAATCCCACCAGAAGAGCGAGATGACGTGTTCGAGCGCGGCTACACCACGAGCGACACCGGGACCGGGTTCGGGCTGGCAATCGTCGTTGAGGTCGCACAGGCCCACGGCTGGTCTGTGTCGGTGACCGAAAGCGAGGACGGCGGCGCGCGGTTCGAGTTCACGACGAGTTCGGAGCGTTGACGTGGCGGTAGGCCGGCCCCGCGAGCACCAGCACGGCCAGCGCCGCGGAGAACAACAGGACGTGCGGGAGCGCGTCGACACTGAGCCCCGTGAGCGTCAGCGACCGCAGCGACGCGCCCGCGGTGACCTCGACCGCGACCCACGGAATTTCGCCGAGGAACGTCCCGACCGCAAAGGAGCGCGGCGAGACGCGGGCGAACCCGGCTCCATAAGAGACGGGGTCCGCAGGCACCGGTGAGAGCCGTGCCGCGAGCACCCCCCGCGTCTCGCCGGTCACCTCGATAATCCGGCGGCCTGAGTCGCCCAGCCAGCCGAACATCCCGCCCTGTTCGCCGGCCCGGAGCGCGAACCGGTAGGGGATGAGGCAGGTGACGAGTGCGCCCATCAGTGCGACCGGGAAGCCGTATTTGACACCGAGGACGAACCCGACGAACGCGGACAGCGGCATCGTCGGCCACGCGAAGAACGGGCGAACTAGGTACAGCCCGACGATGACGCCGGCGAGGTAGACAGGGTGGTCGGCGAGATGCGTCGTCTGGGCCACTACCCGCTCGGGGGTGAGCAGCGTTGTCGCGACGGCGACGACTACCACCAGCCCGGCAGTCCCGACCAGTTGTCGCTTCGCGAGGCGGTCCATCTACCCAATTGAGCGGTAGCAATCGACAAACGCTTTGTGGTATCTTTTAGGTTGTTCGGGGTTGAATCGGCGATTGTGTCCGAGAGGCGTGATCCGGTCGAACTCGGCGTCGAACTGCTCGCCCATCTGGAACACGGGGAGCTGTCCGTCGCCGACGCGCTCGACCGTATCGAGACAGTGACGACCAACCCACAGGTCCAGCGCGAGATACTCGATACTGCAGTCATGCGTGGCCTCATCGAGCGCGAGAACGGTGTCGTTCGCCCGCGGTCACAGGGGTCGTACGTGAACTTCGACAGCGACGTCGTCGTTCGCGAGGGGGAGTTTTCGTGTCAGCGCTGTGGCGCAGCTATCAGTACTGGCCACTTCGTCCAGTTCGACGGCGGCGAACTGGGACCGTTCGGGTCGACGTGTATTCGGAAAGTGTTAGGGCGGGAGTAGCGAGGGGCGCGAGCGAAGCGAGCGGCCCTCGGAATTACGAGCGGCGCGAACGGAGTGAGCGGCCCTCGTTGATGCGAACGGCGACGGGAGGAGCCGTGAGCAGCGCAATAGCGGAGCGACCCTGGTGGCAGCGAGGTCGTGGCCGCGGTCACCACGTTAGATAAACGTCCCCAAACACACGAGTGCAGTCAAAAACAGATGCCTCAGCGGCCCTGGCGGAGTTCCTTGATGAGCTGTTTGATGGTGCGCTCCTGCTTCTGGAGCTGTTCGTTCTGGGCCTCGACAGCGGCGGTCAGTTCGGCGACCTGTGCTTCGAGGTCAGCGACATCGGGGTCTGCCGAGGTGTCCGGCTCGACCGAGTCGGTGTCTACGCTGGTTACGTCACTGGGTTGGGTTTCCGTCGTGGCTTCGGCGGCAGTTCCCTGCTCAGTGGTCGATGCGGTCGCGGCCTGCGTGCTGGCGCTCGCGGTTTCAGCCTCAGAACCGTCACCGCTCTCCTCATCATTGCTCACAAGCGGGTCGATACCGGATTCGAGGCCGAGCCCGTTGCCCGCATCTGTGGCGCTCTCTTCGGGGTCCGCTCCGACCTTGGCGTTGAGCTCAGCGAGCGAACCGACCTCGTGGTACGCAAAGAGGGACTCTTCGAGTGTTTTCCGGACCATCGGTGCCTGCTCGGACGGGGCCTTGATGCGCTCTGGCCGCTCGTTGAACGAGAGCACGACAGCCGTGGCGACGCTACCCTCCTCGAACTCCAGACCGGTCACGTCGTCGAAGGAGAACGCCTCGTAGTCGGCGTCCCAGGTGACGTTGCCGATGTGCTTGAGTAGCTGGCGGTCGGTAACGACCAGCGTTAGTTCGCTGAACCGGAACACGCCAGCGAGACTCTCGTCGGGTGCGATACCGCCGGAGACGGTGAGCTTCCCTTCGAGCAGCCGTTCGAGGACGGCGTCGCCGCGGCTGCCGGGCACGGACAGTTCGAGTTTCTCACTAGTGTAGATGAGCGAGAACTTGGTCTTGCGTCGGCCTTCCGAAACGGTGAGCCGTTCGAAATCGTGCGGATAGCTGGCGACCTTCTCGTCGCTGAGAAGGCCTTCACCGCGGTAGACGAGCGTCCGGGTCGGTGTGAAACAGGCCGCGTCTTCGTCGCCGAGGTTGACACCGCCCCGGATCTCCTCGTCCCCGAGTTCCTGCTGGACGAGGTCTGGTATCTCCATACTGCCTGCATACCTGCGTGGTGGCTTAAATCCGCGGGTCGATTATCAGCACCGATCAGGTGGACACAGCGTGGGACTGTGCCACAGTCCCGGCAGAGATGAGAACCTTCAAGACGGCTAACGGCCAACGGCTGAATGCACCCGCGCCCGGGTGGCTTAGCTGGACATAGCGCCGCACTCATAGGGTCTTTCGACTCATGCGGCAGTGCACCCGTCATGACCCCGGGGCGCTCGTCACGCCCCAGACCTGGGCCATGCGGAGATCGAGGGTTCGGAGCCCTCCCCGGGCACTACTCTGAAACTTTACATACCCATCGGCAGAACCGGCATAGAGACGCCTCACTGACCGGTCAACACGGCGATGAATTATATAACGCAATAGATAGTTCTCCAGATACTCCAGCGGAAACGGTGGGGTGTCTGTCATGAGCGGGCGCTCGACCTCCGGTGACCCGCTTGATGGCACCGACCAGTGCATCGCTGAGCGGCCGGAACTGGACGACACCGGTGAAACCGTTGACGTCCGACTGACGACGATGCAGTGTCCCGTCGACGGGACGCAGCTGTCCAACAGGTATCGCGATGACAACCGTGTCGAGTGTCCGGCTTGCCGTGGCCACTTCGACGTGGCGGAGGTGATCGTCGATGCCTGAGGCCGCCGACATTGACGACAAGGCGTTCGACATCTGGTCGAGCAAGCTCTCTCGGTCCAGCCTGACGCTGGCACCCGACGTGTCAGCCCAGACCCTTGCTGGCGAGTTCGGCAGGCTCGATGACGAGACCCTCGATGACCTGTGTAGCGACGCCGTCATGGCCGCGCTCGATGATGACGCCACGCGACTGAGTATGGCCCACTTCAAAGAGGCCTACGAGGAGACTACCCCGGACGACGAGGGTGAGCGCAGTGAGAAAGCCGTCCAGGAGGCCCCGCCGGAGCCTCAACCCGAGACCACGCAGGAGACACAGACCGACGAGAAGCCATCGCAGCCAGAGGTCTACGACGAGAACAACGACAACGTCGAGGCTGCCGCCACGGAGTCTCAGGGCACCGATGCTGGCGACGACCAGGACGAAGACACCGAGTCGGTGTCACAGATGTCCCGTGGCGAGCTCGAAGCCGAGGTCCGAGACCTCCGCGAGACCGTCGACGAACTGGAGTCGATGGTGCGTGACTCGAACGCACTGGTGAAGGCTGTCCGCAAACAGATGGCACTCCAGAACGAGCTGTTGGTCGGCGCCGAGACCGTGCAAGACGCCGGCATCGATCCGGAAGAGGTTCTGAACCACCACCAGCGACTCTCCGACGTCGAGGAGCGACTGCAAGAGCAGGGCGACCAGATCCAGATGGTGAGAGTTGACGGTGGGGGTAGTCCCGACGATCCCGACAGCCGGGCCCAGCGGATCCGGCAGACACTGTACAACAAGGCGAAGCAGCACTCCGAAGGGATGGCCGAGATGGACCGGGACGACGTCGACTCCCGACTCGGCGGCGGCCTGCACCGTGACACCGTCCTCGGCGCGATGAAGCGGGCCGCGGATGGCTACGAAGCAGAGGACGACGAACGGTCCTACACCTCTATCAACGGGAGCAGTGACCTGCAGCCGGTCGACTCGATCACGTTCTCCGTCGGAGAAGGGCGCGGGAACGCTTCGAAGGTCGTGATGAATCTGTCCGATGCGACGGGTGCAGAGATTCGTCACAATCTGACGACGAAAGATACCGAGGAGGCCACCTGAAGATGTCCCCGACCACCAACTGGATTCCACCGCCGTTGCAGTCGCTGTAAGTTTAGTTGCGCTAGTCGCTGTAAGCATTGTATCGCTACTCGTGAGTAAACTCGCTCAAATCTCGCTCATCTCTCTAGAGCGAGTTTGGTCACAGTGCGACGGGCGATATCGTTCGTCGTCAGATTGTGACGCAAATCAGACCACCATCCGATGCACATCCATTCCGACGATTCCAACGAGGTTGACCCTGAACGTCGATACAACCGTGTCCTCACGACGATCTACCAGCAGACCAGTCCGATGCAGCGGCCGGGCGTCACTCCCGGGAAGATCTACCTCTCGCTCGTGGCGCACGGATCGTACGATCGGGCCGGCGTCAAAGCGTCACTGCAGGCGACCCTCGACAACGACGACGCGATCGCATATGAGGACGAAGACGGTCAGCTGCGATTCGCACTGCTCACCGAAGATAGCGTCAACCGACTTGTAGCTGAGTATCCAGAGGTAGCGGACCACGAAACCATTCGCGAGTTCCGGGGAGATACATGACGCACGTCTGGAGTGTGTCCGACGAGACGATCCTCAAGGCCGTCCAGATGGCACTCGACAATGACGACTGTCTCGCCTTCGGCGGCGGAGTCCGTCCCAAACACGTCGCGATGCACTGCGAGCTCCAACCGGGCTCGCTGCGGGACCGGCTGCTGACACTCACCGCTGACGGACACCTTGTCAAGGTCTGGGGCGTCGATGTCGATCAACCAGGCTACCCTGCACGGCGAGGATACCTGCCAGCAGGGCATCCTGAGGCAACCCCTCCGTACACTCTGTCTGTATGACCGGTGACCTCGAACCGTGGGGTCGGCAGAACGACGCGGTCGTGGATGCCCTCGATGCGATGTCGCGTACAGCCCCACGGGAGGACATCACTGGCCGTTTCACGACAACAGAGTTGCGTTTATATCGCTGGAGAATCGTATCAAAGATAGCGTATTTCACACCGGCGTCGGGGCGAGTTACCGCGGTGACCCTCGGCGACGAGCCACTAGTCCTGCGACTCTTCTAATCCATGCCTCAATCAATTGACACAGCAACAGCGACGGCAGCGCCACTTCCACGCAACCCGACCCGGTCTGGGGCCCACGCGTTGCGGTGGTTCGAGACGATGATCTGGCACGACCATGCCGTCTGCAGTGAGTGTTTCGCCCGACTCAAGCGGTCAGACATCGCCGAGCGCGACCACTGGGGCAACGAGGACTCCATGTCCTGGCGGACCGAGTCGGCCGTACTCGGTGAGGACCTCATCGAGCCGCCGGCGTCGGTCGCTAACTGTGCGCCCATGCCCGAGTCCAAAACCACCTGTGCCGAGTGTGGCTCGGTCCGAGGCCTATCCCAGTCAGAGACGCTGTCGACGAGCGAGGCCATCGACCGCGTGCCAGCCCTCGCCGCCCGCCTTCAGGAGGCCGGCTACCACGTCGACACGCGTCGCATCTACACCGCCGTCGAGCATCTCAAAGGGCTCGACGACTACACGGCCGACGACAAGCAGATTTTCGCGACGGCCGCAGCGCTGGGAGTCCAACGATGAGCGTCCGCCAATCGACGCCGGACCGCGTCGCAGTCGAGACGCTCCAGGGCGACATCCGTGCTGGGTCCGTCGTCGACGAGCTGGTCGAGGCCGACGTCCACGAGATCCAGCGCGTGTTCCGCGTCGAACTCGATGGCACCGTCATCCGTGTCCCGGAGGACGACGCCGGCATCCCCGATGACGCAGCGACTGCCACGCGGCAGTAGACGAGGGGATGCATCGTTCGTCAACCGGCCGGCACTTCTCCAACTCAAGCTTGTCCGGCATACGTCGGCCGCCCTGCCCGGTTCTGGTGCGCTTCCACAAGCGCGGGGTTCGACTCCCCGTCCGGGCCTACGATGAGTTCCAGTTGCATAGGAGGCGCGTGATGGTCTCACTTTCATTTCTCGTCGAAAATGCATCAGCAGCCGTTCTGGTGATCCTGTATCTCTTTTACGAGATACATCACGGCCGGCTTGAGCGCGTCGCCGACAAGGTCGATGAGGTCATCATCGCCGTGATCGCCCTCGCCCAAGAGAACGACGACATCGACGAGGACGAGGTTGCGGACCGACTGAATGGCTCGTCGCCGGACGATCTCCGTCTTGACAATGACTAAGCACAAGCGCAAGGCCCGGGATGCTATCGTCGGGCTCCTGATCGCACTCGCACCGTTTGCATACAAGCAGATCACGCTCGGGAACCGCGTTGTCGGTGGGACCACCATCATCGTAATGTGCTCGCTCATTCTCGTGTATCGCTACGCCGACGCACAGCTCATCGAAGCTGCTCGCGAGGTCGCCGACGCGGATGACGACGACGCTGTCGCGGACGACCTCAAACCAGTCCTTCGCAGAGTCGGCCGGTTCTTCCGCCGGCGTCTCAACTCCCGCAAACAGTGAGTCGTACCAACATTCCCGTTTCTGACGCCGTCTACGAGCGCCTCAGCGAGCACAAGGCCGAGGGCGACACTGTCGTCGACCTGTCGCTTCCGACGCCGTCGGACGGCGATGATGTTCCGTGGGACGATGCCCGCCGACGTGCGTTTATCACCGGCTACACACCCTCAAACAGGGCCCAGCGCGTCCTCACAGCACTGGGTCTGGCGGACTAGAAACAAACAACCCCATGGACCAGACTGAAGACGACCTCGTTGGACAGCCCATTGGCGACGTCCCGAAGCGCCAGCCAGACGACGAGTGCAACGCTCGACGGACCGATGACAGTCGATTCGTCGGCTACTGCAACCGGACGGCTGGCTGGGGGACCAACAGCAGTGACGGTCGTTGCTCAACGCATGGCGGGTCCGACGACGCTGGTGCTCCTGAAGGCAACAACAACGCCGAGGGCGATGGCGCTCCCGAAGGCAACACCAACGCTGTGACTCATGCGCTGTACGTAGAGCACAACCGGTTTTATCAACAGGTCATCGACGACGGTCTTCGAGATCTGTGCGACGACATCTTCGAGGGATACGTCAAGAAGTACCGCGAGGTCAACGGCGAGCCGGTCGCCGGCGAAAAGGTCCGTCTCTCGGAGATCGCCATCAACCAGATCAAGATCATCCACTCGGACAACTGGGCCGTCGACAAACCTGAGGACCTCGAGTCTGGGAATGCGTTCGTTGACAAGGAAACGCGAATCAAGACGACCGAACACGACGCTCGTGAAGAGCACCGGTACACCGAATCGGTCGTCGTGAAGACACAGCAGCGCCTCCGGAAAGAAGACCGGAAGTGGCTCAAGGACATGGGGCTGCTCGGGCCGGATATCGACGTCGCCGTCGACGGTGAGGTCGACCACAACCACGACCACGGCCTCGACGAGAACACGCAGGAGATCATCGAAGACCTCGCGGAGGACCTGCGAGCATGAATCCACTCGGCTATCACATCCTGGCACGCCTGATGTCGGCGGCGTCGCCGGACCAGAAAGCCGAGTTCGGCCGCTACGAGAACAAGGCGCCGGACTACGCCCGGTCGCAGTACATGCCGGACTTGGTCACGGAGAACCTGTCCGAAATCGTCCGTCGCGAATTCGCCCTTGACCCACCGGCAACACCAGACGACGTCGACCGGATCACCGGAGATGACTACCGGGCGTTCTGGCTGACCCACGTCGAGCACGAGCCGTGGGACATCTACACCATCGCAGAGGACATGGCTGAGCGGTTCGAGATCAATCGGGGCTGGGCGTTCAAGACTGCCCGCCAGCACCTGAACCAGCTCGTCCTGCAGGCCCGGATGCGTGGCTACCGTCAGGAACGGCTCGCCGGCCGGCGCTTCCGCTGGGGCGGGCCTGACGCTGACCATCCGGCCTGTCAGTGGATCCGGGCCCAGATCCCCGACGAGGGCACGCCGTATCATGAGCTGGTCGACCTGATGCAGACGGCCAAGCATCGCTTCGTCGAGGATCCACCGTCCAGTCCGCACGTCGTCCACGACTGGTGCCGTCACGAGATTCGGGAGGTGCAGTGAATGTCAACCGGTGCTACCGCTAACAGTTCGACTGACAGATGGACAGAGGTCCTGTCGGACCCGGCGGCGCGGAAGCAGTGGCTGCCGGCCTTCTCGATCGACCACCTTGGCACTGAGGGTATCCTCGCACCGCCAAAGCATCTCCAGGACTGGTACCAGTCAGTCCATGACGCCGTCACGGATGCGGAGACGCCGAAGAACCAGGCGCTGTTCGCGCCGCGCAACTATGGGAAGACCGTCTCGACGATCGAGGTCGTGCCGGCGTGGCTGGCGGTCAACTGGCCGGATATCCGGATGGCGATAGTCTCCCACAAGAAAAAGCACGCCAATAAGCGGGCGAAGACGGCGGTCGCGGCCATCGAGGAGGCGTGCGAACGTTACGATGTCCCGGTGTACGACGAGTCGAAGACGACGATCCAGCTCGAGGCCGGCCGGACCAACATCGAGCCGACGCTGGAGCCGCTGTCGATCCGGACCTCGGATACGGGATCACACTTCGACGTCATCATCTACGACGACATCGCGACGCTGACCAACCAGACGACGGCACTCCGTGAGACGATTTCGGAGAACTTCGAGGAGTTCGTCGACAACGTCGCCGCCAAGCGTGGTGCGACCTGCCTCCCACACAAGAGCGTCAACATCGTCATCGGGACGCGCAAGACACCCGAGGACGTCTACCGCGAGCAGATCCTCGCGACGAACACGCCCGAGTGGGACGGCCACATCGCCCGTGGTGTCTCGCAACCGGGCTGGTCGGCCCGTGTCTGGCGAGCCACGCCGGATTGGCACGTCATCGAGAACGAGGAGTACGTCGTTCACGGGACTGACGGCGCCGTCTACGACACGCTTCGGGACGTTCCCGATGATGTCGATATTATTGACGATGGCATTCGGCCGGCTGATGACACGCAGTTCCGGACACTCTGGCCCGACTTCGAGCGGCCCGAGACGCTCCTGACGAAGGTTGTCTCGAAGGCCGGCGATACGGGGCTGTGGCAGGCGGAGAACCAGCAGAACCCCGAGGCTGCCGTCGGGCGAGTGCTGGATCTGGACTGGCTGCGCTTCGTCGACCCGATCCCACGCAACGACTGGGATGCCTACGAGTGGTACGCCGGCCTCGACTTCGCGAACCCTGACAACCTTGCGGCGAGCGAGCGCGGTGAGTCGGACTACTGGGCGCTGGCAGTCTATGCGTACGACCGCGATCTCGATCAGGAGTACGCCGTCGATGTCTGGCGCGACCGGGGTTACATGTGGGAAGAGGCGGCGACGGAGTTCGTCGACGTCCACCTCGCGGACTACCCGGTCGGCGAGTTGCTAGTTGAGTCCAACTTCGACGGCAACGAGATCGCCGACGTCGTCGCTGACAACGTCGACATCCACGTAACGCCGACGGCTTCGGATGGCGACAAGGAGCAGCGGCTCAACGCACTGGCCAATCGCTTCCAGCAGGGTCAGGTCAAGGTCGCGAGCGAGGAGAACGAGCGCTGGGAGTCGTTCATCCGCGAGGAGTGGCTGCCGTTCCCCGACGCCAGTCACGATGACCGCTTCGACGCGCTCGAGATCGCGTCTCGGGGCCCAGATGGCTCGGTTGATCACGTCACTGACGACGAGTTCGAACATCTCGACTGGTAAGTACACATGGCTGATAGCACCCCACGCACGACGAAGCTCGGCGAGGACGAGGACGGAGAGTTGGTCGCGATCGACTGGCCCGACGGCAACATCGACCAGTCGCTTGCGGCCCAGATCGCATCGACGCCCCAGACCGATGAGTCACACTCTGGCGATCACGCCGGCGAGGCGGGTCCGATCCCGCGGGCAGCCTCACACGCTGGCGTGTTCGGGAGTATCGACCTGCGGAGCTTCTCGCTCAACTCAACGGAGCTGGCGACGACGATCAAGCGGTTCCGCGACGAGATGTACCGGAACCAGTTCCCGGTGCTGGTGCCATCGTTCACCGACCGCTGTCTCGAGTGCGGGACCGAATTCGATGAGGAGCGTGACACCTGCTCGGTCTGTGGCTACACGGAGTTCGAGGGCCCCTCACGCGAGCAAAAACACTGGCTGGCGTCGTTCGTCGAGTCAGTCAACGCCGAGGGTCAATCCCTCGCCAGCCTGCTGAAGTACGAAGAGGACTTCCAGAGCTATCGCGGCGTCTCGACGATTTTAGCCCGACTCAAGTACCAGCAGGTCACCAAGGACGTCGCCGTCGCCGGTCGGCCGATCCAGTCGATGACGTGCTGGGAGCCGACAGCGCTGAAAGAGCTCGTCCACGCCGATCCGACACGGATCCTCCCGGTCCTCGATGAACACAACCGTCACGGTGGCTGGTGGACGTGTCCCGCCCATCGCGAAGAGTACTGGGAAGCTGAGGATCTCACGTTTGAGGGCGACGCCGACAGGCCGACTGAGGTCTGCCCGCACTGTGGCTCCCAACTCGCCGAAGTCGGCTACGTCGAGACGAAGCCAGGGTCGACGCGGGACATCCGGACGCTGTACCTCACTCACGAGGTCATCGACTGGGCCCGACACTTCCCGATCCGCAACGGCCTCGACGGCCAGTCTCCGATACGGCCGCTAATCAAGCTACAGGCGATTCTCCAGTGGTCGCGCAACTACGACCTGCAGTACCTCTCGCCACAGAACGACCAGCAGCTGCCGGATAAATTCCTCGTCGCGTACGGCAAGAATGTCCGATCCAGCCTCCGGGCCTCCCTCAAGGAAGAGGAGAGCAACAACCCGTGGGAGCAGGGCCGGTTGATGTACGAGGGTAACCCGGACGACGTCGACATCGAACTGCTGGACCTCTCGGCGTCGTCGGGGCTGAACGGCCGCGAGCCGATGGTCGAGCGGCTCATGTCCCAGATCCGGGCGATGTTCGGGCTGACGGATGCCTTCGAGAACGAATTGTCGGACGCCGGCGGACTCAACGCCGAGGGCACACAGGTCGAGATAACCAACTCGGCGGTCGCCGCTGCCCATCAGGATACGAAGGACAAGGCGCTGGACAAGCTCTGTCGGATCGTTGCAATGGTTGACGGCCACTGCGACTGGGAATTGGCCTACGTTGATCCCAAGAGCGAGGACTCGGCACTCTCCCCGCTGGAAGTCCTGCAGGGTGTCGAACTGGCACACAAGACCGGCACGCGTGTAACTGTCGAGGACGGCCAACTCCAGATTCCGGATCAAGATATCGATCCAACCGAAGCCGGCGCCGCGACACCGGACAGCCCGGCGGCCGAACCCCCTCCCGATGGATGTCCTCCTGAACCGGCCAGCAACGAGCAAACGACCGACACTACAACCACACCCTCATCGCCCAACAGATGATCCAGCTACAGGGCCAGCAGTGCCCGTTCTGCATGGCGTGATTCACGATGTCTATTCAAGTACTCAACCAGCAAGTCAGTAGCCAGCCGACCGCCAACGTCGGCGACACAGTCGACGCCAGCGGCCCGATCAAAGACCGCCGACTCACTCGTGAGGATGTCCCCGAGGAGTGGGAAGAGCCGATCTTCGACGCTGAGAACTTCATCATCGAGGGGCCGGCGTCGGTCGAGATCGTCGACCGGACGGGGCAGCAGGTCCAGATGGAAGCCGTCGAGGACGCGCTCGGCCGGTACATGGAATCCGAACGCGAGCCGGGAATCATCTCCGACAAGCATGACGACGTCCCGATCGGCGTCCCACTGTGGGAGTGGGTGACCGACAACGGCACGATGTACGAGACTGCCGTCACCGGTGGTGAGTTCACCCTCGTTGCGAATCTCGGCAACGAGACCACGATGAGCAAGAAGGCTCGGGCGCGCTGTCTGACCGGTGACTATGGCGGCTACTCAGTGACGGTGTACTCCAACCGAGAGCATCAGAAACCCGACGGGACGCGTGTCACCGTCGACTGTGACCTCCATGCGGTGACGCTCGGCGACGAGGAGCTCGTGATGAACCCCGCGGCAGATTTCGACGTTGTCGACTTCAAGTACGGCGCGCATCTGGAGGCCGCGATCCAGCGGCGACTGCGCCGGCGCCGAAGCCTGGTCGGGCAGGTTGAGCAGAAGCTCGGTACTGGCGACGGCACTGGCGAGTCACTCCCAGACTCTGTGCTCGCAAAGCTGCAGACTGACTGAACAGCTCCCCGATGACGGGACGGTCGGCCACCGTCCGAGAGGGACCATGGCCAGGTTCACAATGGCGTTTTTCGGCTCGACTGACACGGTCGACCAGAAAGCCCAGACTGTGCTGGACGACCTTTCTGAGGATCCCTCTCCGTTTGAGATCCTTCAGACGGCCGACCAGCAGACGGGCGATGACGTCGACCCCGAGACGGTAGTAACGAGAATGCGCAATCTGGACGATGCGGTCGACGCCAAACTCGGCGCCGTCGAAGGCTCCGATGTCGACCAGAAGGCGATGCGAGATGCGGCCGGCGCGGTCGCGGATCGGACGCCACTACAGGAGGCTGATGCCCTGGATCTGCTTTCGGCGGCCGCCGATAGCGCCGAGCAGCAGGACCCATCGACGTTTCTTGAGGCGTTCAGCGATGTCGCCGGCGTCGACCAGAACGCGCTGACAGACACCCTTTCGACTGATATGACTGATCCAACTAACTCCGACAGTACCGACTCCGACGCCACGCCTGACGGCGGCGTCGACCAGAAACAAGACGGCGGCGATGACGACGCAATGGACCCGATCGACCTCGTCGAAGAGATCGGTGGCTCCGATGCTGCCGACACCGTCGAGAGCTACGCCGACTCCGTCGGCAAGGATATCCAGGAGGCCGCCGCCGAATGGGTCTCTGAGAACGTCCCTGGCGTCACCGTCGAAGGACACGGCGACAGCAGCGGAAGCCCGAACACCAGTGCGCCAGCACCGGCCCAGCCGGATATGAACGGCGACGACTACGACCGCGATCCCGAGCCCGACCAGATGCTCGACGACGCCAGCATCAACGAGCGTGTTGCTGACGCCGTCACCAGTGATGAAGTCCTAGATGAGATGGCGGGCGCGGTTGCTCAGAAGCTCGCGACCGATGACGACCTCGCAGACGAACTGGTCGGCACGGTCGAGCAGAAGGGCGACTTCGCGACGACGGATGAGACGGTCACAACTGCACCCGAGGGCAGTACGAAGACGGTCGGCGAAGCCGGCGCGGTCACCGGAGGTGGCAACGAATGAGTATGAGTGCCCACCCGATGCACTCCTACGCTGCTGGGAACAGTCCCGGCCGCTTCCTCGAATCGAACAAGCTCAATGACGTCCCGATGGACTGGGATGAGGGGCTGCTCCAGCGGGCGCAGTACGACTCCTCGACCGCAGCGCACGTCAACGCTATCTACACGGCGACGTTGTACGCGCAGTACAACCAAGAACACTCGTGGTACAACGCACTCTCGCAGGTCGACCGGTTCAGCGCCTCACTGGAAGGGCCGGTTACCGCGAAGGCGTTCCGTGCTGCGACGAACCCAGTCGACCTACAGACCCACAGTGAGGGTGGCAGCGTCTCCTCGGGGACAACGTTCGGCGTCGAAGAGGTTGAGTTCGATCCCAAGCGCTCGGAGACGGTCGCCGAGGTGTCGGACCTGCAGGAGATCTACGCTGCTATCGAGGACGCCGTCGGGTTCGAAGAGTTCTGGCAACTCCAGCAGGAGCAACTCGACCTCGCGATCGACCGCGACGGCATCGCCGACGCCGTCGTGCAGGGCGACACGGCCTACGACAGCACAGACACGATCACGTCACTGGACCGCGCGATCGCCTCAAGCGATGAAGAGGCCAACGCCACGGACCCAAACGGGAACGCCTACAACGCCGGTGATCTCGACTACGGCAGTGTCGAGCGAGCGACGGACACGTGGGCAGACTCGTTCGTCGATCATAACGGGGCGTCCGGGCCTCGCCAGCTCACCAACGACCTGTTCAGTTCGTTCCTGAACTCGATGAACGAGTTCGCCGATGTCGACGTCTACTCGGACGCGGCGATCCTCACGGGCCATGACACTGCTGGCATCCTCTCGGATCTGGCTGCGGAGCGCAACAACGTCCGGAACGTGATCTCGATGGACCAGAACCGGACCGAAAGCGTCGGCGATGCGTCGACGATCCGCGGCGTTTCCGGAACGGCTCGCCATCGCGACTACGACGGCATCCCGATCATCGGCAACCAGCACGCGATCAAGCACGGCGATATCTCGTCGATCTTCATCGTCCCGACGGACACGATCCGTGGCCAGCCGCGTCTCTCCATCGAGCAGTTCACCGAGCCCTACACCGAGACGGCCGGTCGCGGCCAGACGCAGGGTTACCTCGCAACTGGTGAATACCGCGAACAGGCGCTCATGCTGATGCACCACGAGGTCGTCAATCGCGACTTCGCCTCTGCCGGGCTGCTGCGCGATCTCGCAGAGTAACGCTCCATGACTGAGACTACTACCATCACTATCACTGTCGAAATCGGCGGCCGTGTGTTCGTGCGACAGGTCCAAGGCACCCACTGGGCCCGTGACGACGACGGCCGGCTGTACGTCTACGACGATGAGACAACCGTCCTCGATGTCGGCACCGACAGCGTCGTTGAGGTGCTTCGCGAGGACGACGTCGAGACCGTCGCGACAATCGACTCCGACACCATCACCGATACCACCACACCCACTGACTCATGCCAGTAATCACGCTCAACAGCGCTGAAGAGTTCGAAGAGAAAGGCCACGCCGATGTCGAGTTCGTCGGGTTCCGCTACACCGGCGACCGCTCGGTCAAGACCGACCAGGACCTCCGCCAGCGGGCCGGCTACGACGGCCCGCCAAAGTTCCAGCGGGGGCGGGTCTACTTCGCGATCCTGCCGACGAACCTCGACGAGGACTACGTCGAGAATGCCTCGATGGGCGTCCACGCTCTCGAAGCGCGGTCTGACTTCGAGGTCCTGTACGACGCCGAACGGCTATCTGAGGCACTGCTCGACCGAAACTACCTGCCGACAGATGTCTTCTACGAGGGGTTCGACCGTTGGAAGCGCGCCAAGGTCATGGAGAAACTCACCCTCGATGACGCCGGTCGCGTCTACGACACGGACGACGAAGCGCCGTATCGCGAGCAACTCCGTACCATCGCCGGCGTCGAGCCCGACGACGAGGCCTCGGTCTCCCAGCAGCGCACTGACGAGTATGTCGGCCGCTTCTCGCGGGCAGAGGCATCGGATGTCGTCAAGGTCGTCCGGCAGGACCCCGACGAGATCGACCTTCGGACGGCCGGGCTCACCGATATGGCAGCGTACCTGACGCGGTTCGCCCCCGACACCGTTGAGCAGGCCGTCGACGCCGCCCTCGGCGAGGCCGATCCCGAAGATGTGACGATCACCCGCGTCGACGATCCGGGAGCTGATGGCGACACCAGTGACAACGGCGAGGACTGATCCATGGCTGACGTCCGCTATGCGCCCACCGATGACGTTCTTCGGGCGCTGGACCTCGACCCGAATACGGTGCAGGATTCGCTCAAGACTCGGGCGAAGTCGCGTGTTGCGTCTGCCACGCAGAAGTGGATCAATCGGACCAACCGGCCGTTCCATCCTAAACGGGTCGGTGATCCGTCTGAGCCGCGAACGTGGGAAGTCTACGACGTCCAGGACGCGGTGTCGTGGCACCCGGCGACAATCAGCCTCGACAACGCCAACCCACTGCCAATTGACCCGGCGCAGGGCGACGTCATCGAGGTCCGTACCGGTCGCGACGAGTGGGAGAATATCACCGATCAAGAGGGTGAGGCCTTCACGCTGGACTATCGCCGCCGGCGGCTCCGTGTCTTCGAGCGCCGGTTCACGAACACGCCGTGGGACGATCCCAACACACGGTTCTGCCGACTCACGTACCGCCATGGCCCGCTTGGCGAGGACGTGACAGTCACCGACGACGGTCTTGTCGAGGGCGTGCCAGCAGACGTTGTTGAAGCCGTCGCTGCGAAGGCGGCGACGATGCTGGCTCTCGACGACGACCAGATGACGAGCGCTCCCGACAGTGGCCAGCTGACAAACCGGTCGACGAAAGAACAAGCACTCGAAGAAACCTGGCAAGACACGACCGCCAGCTACAGCGGCTTCTCGACGCTATGACATGGCTGTCAGCATACCTGTCCCGCTGGAGATTGCCGTCGAACTCCAGACTGATCCACTCGGTGGGAGTGTCACCGTGACTGTCGTGGATGCACCTGCCGACAGCGCTCGCGAAGCGCTGCTTGACGATATCGAACGGAAGTTGGTCGGTGAGCGGGACAACCTCGTGTTCAAGACGGTTAACCGAGCCCACCAGCAGCTGCGGAACTACGCGACCCGGAACGGCTACACCGAGGGCCCGCTCATCGACAGCTTCGCCGGCGTCGAGGCGTCGCGAAGCCGGCGCTCGATGCAGGCTGCGTGGTCGTGGGAGCACAAGGTGATGCAGTTCTGGGAGTTCGGCGTCGAACCGCATACGATATCCGGGAATCCGTTGCTGCACTTCTACTGGGACGCCGCTGACCAGTGGGTACAGACTGAGTCGGTCAATTGGGGCAGTGAGACTGGCGGTATTCCGCCGTCGCGATCGGTGCGTGACTCGCTCAACTGGCTCCGGAGGGAACTATCATGACACATCCTCCCGTCGAGTGGGCGCTGGAGCAAGTCACTACCGTCGTCGACAGCGTCGCCGCGGACTACTCGCAGGCTGACGGCAGCGATGTCGTTGTCCGGCGCGTCGACCGAACTAACAACCGTCTCTACGACGGCAGCGGAACGCTCGACATGTCGACGCCGATCCATCAGCGCGCCGGCGCCCTCGAACGCGGTGTCTACATCGGCGCCGCCTATGCCGACCGCAACAGCGAGCCGATCGGCACCGAATACGATCTCGACGTCGACGAAGTCGTCGGCGTGCAACTCGAAGGGCTGACGGCTCGCGATGGACACGGCGGCCACGTCGATCCCGACGGCGACTGGGGCATCCCGTGGAGTGAGTTCGTCCGCCGGGTGCGAACGGCAATCTACGACGGGCGGACGTACCCCGGCGCCGGCGGCCCCAACGTTTCGTTCACGCACCTGTCGATCACCAACGAAGCGCCGCGCTCAGACGATTTCTCGCAATACTACGTCCATAGCTTCGACGTCGTCTTCGACGGCTTCGAAGAGCTTGGCTAACGCCTGCAGGTAGCAATCATGAGTGATCCGTATCCAATCGATCCGAACACAGACAGTAGCATCGACCTTGCAACAGTAATCGAGGTGCTCGCCGACGATCCGAAGATAGTCGGCGACCGGAGTGACTACCACCCAACCCGTGGTCGGGTGGTGAAGGAGACGCCCAGCGGGGACCGCTGGCTAGGGAACGGGGACCAGTGGATCAGCCTAGAGAGTGATGTTGGCCTGTCGTCACCTTCGGTCAGTACAGAGAAGCTCTATACCGTTACGGGCGACACCCTCGCAGACATCAATCAGGCAATATCTGACCACCAGTACATCAAGCTCGACCCGACGAAAACCTACAGCGGGGACACGACGATTACTATCGACCCCAAAGGTCCGAGAGACATCCTCGTGATGGCCTACGGCGCTGAAATCGAATATACGGGCAGTGGTGTCGCCGTCGACATCCTGCCCAACGCAGGAGCGGGGTCTGACGACCGTGTCGAGTGGCGTGGCGGCTACATCCGCGGCCCTGGTCCGAGCACCACGGGTTCCCGTGGGATTCGGTTGATAGACGCCTTCCGCCATCAAATTACGCCCTCTGTTGTTGACGGGTTCGAATACGGCGTCTACCTCAAAAACGAGGACCTCTACACGGAGGACAACGACATTGTTATCAAACGGATTAAGGACTGCAAGAGCGGTATCCGTCTCGAAGGAGCCACGTTCACAGGCGGGGCTGGGACAGACTCGTTTAAATCCCTCAAGTTTCATTCGTCGATAGCCCAGTGCGAGATTGGGTTCGACATGCGCGATGCCTACATCATGGCCAACGCTCGGCTTGATTTCGTCACATTCGTCAACACGGGCAAGATTGGTTGGCGCGTCGACGGAAGCCTCCGAGGGGCCGAGGTCGTCGCCAACTTCGATAGTGCTGGTAGCGACGGTGGACTCGGTGTCGAACTCATCTCGCTGGATAAGCACGCAGGGCATACAATTTGTACGTTCGCAGGCGTCGACGCCAAATTCGAAGACCCCAACGACACGCCATTTATCCACAGCCGCGCCGAAGTCGGAGATGTTGTCTACGACCGCAATACCAAGCTCCACGAGCGGACTGCGGACTCCTACTATGGCACGCGGAAGATGCAGCGGGACCGCTATCGCATTGGGCTGGCCGACGAACGGACTGATTACCTCCAATTCCAAGACGCAGACGGGACGAACCGTGCCTTCTTTGCGAAAAACCAGTTTAACCACCCCGCACTGTTCATCTCAGAATCGGGGCGGCGATTTGAAGTCTGGAACGAGGCTGACAACGAGAACGCGAACATCCGTGGCGGGGACATCCAGGCCCGTGGCGGCAAAGTCGAGTTTGGCTCTAACGGCGCACACATCTATATCAACGGCAGTGGCGAACTGGTCGCTGTCGACGACGACGGAAACGAGACGACTATTTCGTAAGGAACGGACCCTAACATCCCCTGACAAAGACATGGTGATTCCGGGGCGATCGCGGTATTCGGGGCTTACGACTCTAATATCTAAATTAGCAGCAGTAGTAAACGTTAACTCACAAATAGGATTAATACAGTTGTGACTCGTCAACGCCATCAGATGCTGTCTGCGTTTTTGTTGCTTGGGGCTGCCGTTGGCTATCTTGCAGCGGTCGAACCAACTGGCAAGCCGTGGGAAAGCGTTTTTCAGTTGTTTTGGCCATTCTGGCTCCTGCTACTCGCCGCTGTCGGTGCATTTTGTCTCACAGTTGTCGAGTCCCCGGTTCGGGACGTGACGGCAGTCCTGTTTAGCTCAATCTCTGGGGTCGCAGCCACACTCGTTTCTCTTGAGTGGGGGACAATTTATGGCCCACATGACGGGTGGGTCGCGCTTGGCATTCTTAATACAGGTAACCTGTTGAGTGTCCCGTACCCAGGACTTCACCACGCAATCCCGGTTGTTACTCCAGTACTAGGGATTTCGAATCAAACAGCCGTACAATTTCTCCCGCTGCTTATAGCGGCAGGTGGGCCACTGCTTGCATATCCCGCAATTCGGATCGTTGTTTCGGCCCCCCAGAACCGCCAATTGGCGCTAGTGGCATTTTTCCCGGCGTTTTTTCTGCGGTTCGTTCCCCGACCGTTCTCACTTGCGATGGTATTTTTACCCCTTGTCTATTGGTTATCAGTTAGGCAGCGGCGGTTGGCTGTCAATGGACTCACCGTCGGAGCCGCGGCAGTGGTCACATTCATCCACCCGCTTGTGGCAATCTTCGCAGCTGTCATCTTCGGTGTGGCCCGTTACACAAATGATGACAAACCCTCACCCCTTATCCTCTTCCTCATAGGAGTCTTTATTATCGGCCAATTGTTCGTCTGGGGCGGGTTCGGACTATATGCAACACGTTCGACAGTAGTCGCGCTTTTGTTCGAAACCTCTGCGGGCGAGCAAAGCGCTGTCGGCGGCGGCAGTCTAATTGTGGAAGCACTCACCACATTTCAGGGATTCCGAGAATTTCTTGCGCGGACGAGTTTTGTCATCGCGATCGGCATTGCAGCGACAGTTGGTGCTATCACATACGCTCGCCGCAGCGGACCGTCGCTCACGGCTGTCTCCTATATTTCAAGCCTCCTGATTGGAGGATTCTTTATCGTAGTGGCGTTCGTCGTGCCCGTCGGAGTCGGCATCTACCGAGCGTTGCTTGTCGCGCCCATTGTCCTCCTCCCTGCTGCTGCACGCGCTCTATCGCTCACACGGCGGCAAGCAACAACTGTGTCCCTCGCGCTACTCATCGTGACAAGTGGTCTTGGTGTCGCATATCTCACGCCGGAATTCACTGGCGGGCGGGTCTATAGCGCGACACCACAACAAGCAGCCTCCGTTGAGTGGACACAGCAACATCGGGGAGAGTCTACTGTTCTTGGTGGGTATGTGACAGCATGGATGGTCGAAGGGATGTACGGCCAGGCAGCATCAGAGCAGTGGTCGCCGACGCCGCGACGCGCGTCGGTCGAGTATCTATCTCGTGAATATGGGCCGCCATGGCTTACAGAGCGGATGAGTCCGGCAGGGCTCGCGATTGTGAGTGAGTTGGATCTAACCCGCGAAGACTACTGCTATCCGGAGTTTGAGACGGGAGCGAATCGGGTCTATTCGAACGCCGAATCCAGTGTGTTCCAACCACGTTCGTTCCAGTGTGATGGGAGGATTTGGGGTAGCTCCAACTGATTTGAGTGATGTTGTTTAACCGTCTTTTCCACTAAACTTATCAGAACTGAATTATTTAAAAGATGTTATGGGCGAGTCGGGTCGGTTGTACATTCGAGTTGGGTGGCAAATGTTGTTTGCAGGTGCTGTCACTGCACTTATCGTTATAAGCCCAGTGTTTGGGCCAAGACACGCACCAAATTATCAATCAGCATTGTTTGAAGCTGCTGTATTCATCTTATTTTTCCTTATTTGGATGATGATAATTTTAATCCACAAGTCTGCTGCCGAAAGGCTGTCCAAGCAGTCTTGACTGCTCAATAGCACCCGTTCCATAGCTTGGGAACTGTAACAAAGGTCTGATGACGCGCCGGTGGCCGCGGCCGGCGCCGAGGATCCACGCGGCAGTTTTCGAGGACTCATTCATGATCATGAGAGACACGATTAGCGGAGGTATCGAGTAATGCCGGGCGCAGGCAGCGGCTCGCTGGCGTTCGGGAAAGAGCAGTCGTTCAAGGGCTCGCTGGAGACCGACGCCAACAGCGACCCGCAGTACTGGCAGTTCGGCCGCGACGAGACACTGACCGACCTCTCGCTGGACAACCAGCTCCAGCGCCTCGACGAGGCCGGCGCTGTCGAAAGCGTCGAATCGGTCAAACAGAACTTCGAGGGCGCGGTCGAGGTCGAGGCAGCCATTTCGTCGGACACGTTCAACGACGTCGAGGACCTCGTGTTCAACGACGGCGGCACCCAGTTCACGACCGGCCGACCGAACTCGGCGAAGATCTACGCCGGCGTCGACTACTTGGACGGCGTCGCCGAGCGCGAACTGGTCGGCTGCATCCCTGTGGACTTCACACCCGTCAGCTACGAGCAGGGCGGGATGACGACGTTCTCCATCTCGTTCCTGTACGCGACGGAGAATCTCGACACGTCGATCACGCCGTCGAACGTGACCGCTGTATCCACTGGAGCGTCGGCGCCGTCGCACGCGATCACCGTCGACATCGACGGCACGACGATCACGAAGCTGCAGTCGGCCGAAGTCTCGATCAGCAACATCGCTCGCTTCCAGTACGGCTCGGTATCGCCAGAGCCTATCGACGCAGTCATTGAGAAGCCAGAGACTGAGGTCACGACGGAGGCGATCTTCAGTGGTCCGTCGCGGCTAGAGTACGCCCTCGGCGCTGCCGACGCGACGTCGCCACAGGACCGGCTCGTCTCTGTGCCGGGGACCATCGACATCACTGTCGACGGCACCCAAGTCTCGACGTACAACTTCAGCGCGCTCAAGGTTGCGACGGAGGCCTGGAACAACGTCATCTCGAGTGACGACACGACGGAATCGATCAGCTGGAACGCCGACGGCGACCCGGGGGTGAGTATCACATGACGTTTAACGAGACATACATCAGCTTCGACGACTCAATCGAGGCGCTCGAGGAACAGATCGAAGAGATCGCCGAGCAGCTGGACGACCTGGACGACGACAACCCAGTCGTACCTGGCCTGCAGAGCCAGCGATCACAGCTCGCGACGCAACGAAAGGGTGCGATTTGGGCCCGAGACCGTGCACATGAGAGCGACGACTTTCCGATGTGGGACGAGGACGTCGACGGTGTCACTCTCAGCGGTGTTCGGGCCGGCACGTTCGCCGGCATCGAAAAGGAGTCCGCCCAACGCGATGGCGAGGGGACGGACCTCCTGCTCATCGCCGACGGCACGGTCGACGCACCGTACGTCGACGACGATGGCGACGACGACATGACCGCTGCGGCAGTCGGGCAACTGCATCCGTACTACCGCGACTGGGCCAGCTCGCGGATAGATGAGCTGATGGATCCCGAGGGAAACGTGATCGGCTCCAGCGACTCGCCCGAGGAGACCTGACTGACGATGAGCTGGACCAGCAGACTGTCTATCGGTACGCTCGTGCGGTCTACATCGACAGGGGCGGCGATCCGTCGGCGTTTGACAAGATGGACTGGACTGCGGTGCTGGACTGGCTCGCGATCCATGATATCCTCGACGTCCGCGGGACGCTGGGGTGGACAGGTGACTGACTTATGACCGGATTCGACGCGACAGGCACGCTCGTCATCGACAGTATCGAAGGCGCACAAGCCGAAATCGAGGATGCATTTGAAGTCAGTGCGTCCTCGGCGGCAAGCGGCTCGAGCCGCTCCGGCGGTCGAGCAGTCCAGCAGGCCGTCGACCACCTCGACCGCAATCTCGACCTCAACGAGACACGCAACGACCTCTTGCGTGAACTCTTGGACTCGTCTGAGTCACAGCGCTTCTCGAGGGCCCAAGGGAGCGGCCGGACACTGGGGCTACTCGGAGCCGGGTTCGGCACTGTCGGAGGGGCGATCGCCGGCCTCTCCGGCGCACTGACCGGCCTGCTCGACAACCTGCCTAGTAGTGGCCAAGAAGACGAGGGACCGCCTCCGCAAAGTCCGGGGGCGTCGCCATCACCGTCACCCTCGCCTTCCCCATCCCCGGCGCCACAGCCAGCACCGAATCCCGCAACGCTCACATCATCGGACGTCGTTGAGCAGCCGGCGACCATCACAGCGACCGATGTCATCACAGACCCTGCATCGATCCTGTCCGAGGACGTCGTCAACTCTCCGGCGAGCGTCTCTGCCTCAACGGTCGTTGCTCAGGCCGCCACACTGGGCCCGGCGGCTGTGATCGGCACTAAGGCCGCCATCGCTGCGAGCGACGTAATCGGCTCGCCAGCGTCACCGAGCATCGGCGATATCATTAATCCAGTGACGGATATCTCTGCCTCCGATGTTCTCAAGGCCCTCGGGCTTGGCGGTGTCGCTGCCAGCGGTGCGGCCGCCGCTCGGTCGATAGGCCTTGGAGGTGGCGGCGGGCTTCCATCTGGCGCTCCAGGTGGCATCATCCCGCCGACGAGCGTCCTCCCGCAGCTGCTGAAGACGGCCAACGACTTCACGAGTGACGACCTTCCCGGATTCGGGGCGGGTCGGCAGGATCGCCAGGCTGCACAGCGAGAGACCACCATCAACAGCGAGACCTCCGTCACGGTTAAGCAGGATACCAGTCTCGGCCGGCGAGAAAAGCAGGACATCATCGACCAGGCTGTCGAGGAGGTCCGTAACAACCTCGAAAGCACCATCTAACCCATGCCGGCTCAGCCATATCCGATTCTTGAGATCGACGCAACGATCGACGGGACCTTTCGCACTGGCCGGTTCGAGATGCGCAAAGCCAGCGTCGACGAAGCCATTCGGACAGGTCCACTCGTTGACAACGGCTTCAGTCAGGTGCTGTCCGCGATCTCTGAGATCGTCGACGACGTTGAACTCGATGGCATCACGGTCAACAACGGCGCCGGGCAGCGTATCTGGGATATCGACTTCGAAATCAACACCGGACCCAATGACGGCCAGTGGGGATACACGAGTGATGATACGGTCCTCAACGCCGCCAGTGCGACCGGTGGTGATCGATACCAGAAAACACAGGTCCTCCTCAACTACCTCGAAAAGGGACAACCGGACTCGATGACGCCAGCGCGCCTCATCTACGGCGGCTACGCGCCGGGTGGCATCTTCGAAGCAGATCACGCCGACGTCTACATCGAGGATCCAGGCGGGGAAGTGCGTCGCGATCAGAGCAGCAGCGTCCCTGGCAGTCTGACGTGTGTGCGGACGCTGGACCTGAGCCAACCAGTGAGTGCAACGGAGCGGACGGGGTAAGCCCATGACTAGGACACTCTACGCGCTGAGGGTACCAGACGCAGCGCTCGAACAACCCAGTTCGACACAGTCTCTGCAGGTCGCGAGCAATTCACCGCTCAACAGTGACTCGCCGGCGGTTGACTCACTGGCCGCCGAGCCGGGATCGCGCCCTCTCGCCGGCGTTGTGGCCGGTCAGTATGCTGACATCATCGCCTGTGAGTTCGAGGAACTGTTCTCGGCAACGGGCATCGAGGTCGTACCGTGGTTCGGTGATACCAACAACCAGCGAGACGCCTACGTCGCCCTCGAGGACGTCACCGTCGACCAAGCAACCGCTCAAGAGCCGCGGCTGCAACGCTTCGATGGGCAACTCTCACAAGCCGGGACGCAAGAGGATCACCAGCGAGCGCTGTACTGCAACCCGCAACCGGTCGACAACCCGTTTGGTTCGACCTCGACGGCGGAGGTAGGCCTCTCGGCACAGGCATCCAACGTCCAGTGGTGGGACCATGTTACCGGCGCCACGGCAGCGGCGACCGTCCAGCGGACGATGGCCGGAGAGCACGACGACGTAGAGATATACGACGCGACCGAGCCGGGGTTCGACAACCCGGTCCTGTTGCACGAAATCGCCTACGACGCCGAGTGGCCGACGGACGTCCGGGTCTGGGATGACTACAACCGGAGCAAGTCCGCCCAGACGACGGTCAACGGCGAGACGCGGACGGTCGACCCGACGTGGCAGCGGTGCTTCGTCACTAGCCACGAATTCGTCGGCACGCCCATTCTGGAGAGCGACAAGCTCCGCCTCGAGGCCGACACAGACAACCAGTTGCTCTCGGCGTCGCGATGGACCGGGTCGTCCTACGACGGCGTCTCACTGGGGGCCTCGGACTGGCGGCTCCGGACGCTGGATCTCTCGCGGATCGGCATCGAGCGCATTGACGCCCAGACCGTTTGGATCGACACCAGCAACGGAGGCACACACCGGTTGGACCTGACGCTCAAGCGCGGCCGGGAAGACGCGCTGTGGACAGTTCCCGACAACGGATCCACGCCGCCGCAGGGGCTCATCGACCGCCTATCGCCTATCGCCAGCCCGGCTGATCAGGCCGCCGGCGAGGTGCTGGATATCGTCGCGAAGTCGGAGGTGCGCGAGTGACGACGACAGTGCCCGGCCGTGGCTGGTACGTCGAGGTCGACCATCCCAACGGCACCGTCTGGCGCCCGGACGTCGTCGGCGAGCCCACGCCACAGCCGACGATCAATGGCCTGCCGCGGCTGTCGGTGCCTGTCCGGGCGAGTGACCGCTACGCCCGGGGCGACTTCGACGGCCAGCCGATGCGTGTCTGGTACAACGGCGTCCGGTTACCCGTCGATCAGGTCGACACGCCGCGGGCCACCGAGCGGGGCTGGGTCCTGGAGGGACGCGGGGCTGTCGAGCTCGACGAGCGCGTCCGGATGGAGGTCGACACCAGAGCTGCCCATCTTGTCGCCGATGATATCATCGGACAGACACCATACACGGCTGATGTCGACGCGCCACCCAGTGCCTCAACAGAGGAGCTCATCCAGTCAGCAAGCACACAGAGCGAGTGGGAGCAGCTACTGCCTGATATTCCGAGCACATCGCCGTTGCAGCTGGACAACGGCACGCTCGAAGTCGCGCAAACATCGTGGCTTCGAGAAGCTGAAGCAGAGACGTTCTTCGGCGGCGTCCGGTCTGATAGTAATGCAAGTGCTGGTGAGATGGTCGCGATGAGTAGTACAGTGCACGAACTGGAATACTCGTGGACGCCACAGTACGACATCCCGGCCGGCGAGCTTGGTGCCTCTATCAGGCTTCGAGCGCCGAGTGGTTCTGGGCCCGGATTCGAGGTGACGATCGACGGCAACAGTGTTTACTTGATCCCTGCCGGTGGATACGGCAGTGATCGGTTTACCTTCCTGCAAACGTACGGAGCCAATGACGCCCCGAGTGTTTCTGCAGGGAGTTCGGTTAGTGTCAAAATCGCCGTCACCGAAGAGAACGGCAACGTCATCGAGGTCGACACGCTCGGCCTGACTGACGCCAGATTCAGCTACACGTTTCCAGACAATGTCAACAGTGATGGCTACTTACCCGGCCCGGAATCCCATCCACAGCTGCTACTACAGGATACCGACGACGCCGTCACGTCGCTCTCGGCGGAAGGTGCTCGGGTCAACGCGGCGTTCGACAGCGTCTCGAACAACCAGCAACTACAGGTCTCGAACGATCAGGGCGGCAGTTACGTCCCGTCGGACGGGTCCGAACAGAACACTGAAACAGTCGACGTGACATTCGACCAGGCGTCGAGTGCAGTCCGTGCTCGGTTCGGCCTGAGCCGATACGGGAGTGGCCGACAGCAATCTCCCGCGAATGGGTACAACGCTCAGTCCGTCAGTTCGTACGAACTGTATGCAGACCTCAACGAGCAACCACTCGTCATCAACCAGACGTTCGATGACGACGCCGCGACGGTCCTGAACCGGATCGCGCCGCCGGGCACGGTCTGGCAAGCAGTCCGTGATGGGAACTCTTACAGCGTGATCTGGACGGAGGCCGGCCAGCGGACGACCGACGCCGAGGACGACGTCTCCAGCTGGGAGTACGAACGTCGCGTCGAGCAGGCCGTCGACAAGGTCGTGATCAAGGGCTCGGTGCTGCGGCGTCGCGATGAGCGCGTGACTGCCCAGCACGACACCGCTGTTCCGCTGGACGAGACCGATCTCGTGCATGGTCGTGAGACCGTTTACGACCCCGGCACGTCGACCGAGTACGTCGAGGGCCAGGACTACACCCTGAACGCCCAGCCCGGTGAACTGGTCGCGCTGTCATCGGGCAACATCAGCGACGGCCAGGAGGTGGCCATCGACTACGGCTATCGGCCCGTTGGCGAGTCCTCAACAACCGTGTCGGATCCGCATACCATCGTCCGATCGATCACTGGACTGACGACGGATCGTGAGTGCACGCTCGTCGCGAAGCAACTCGCCAGCACACTCGACACGCCGGTCACCGAAGGGACGGTAACACTCTCCGCCGATCGGACAGACTGGTCGCTCGTCGAGTCGCGGGCGTTCGAGGCGCTCCCGACGCCGGAGCAGGTCGACATCCACGACGCCCAGCCGTCGGCCTCCGGGACTGACCTGCGGATCGGCTCCCGCCAGCCCCTCGAGGAGATTATCGAGGACATCCGGAATCGTGTCTCGCAGAACGCCGAGCGGTCGTGACTGGCCCTCGACGGCTGCGAATTGGGCTTACTAGTGGTGGTGAATACGGCTTGCGAATCAATCAGTACGATGGCACAAATAACGGAACAGAACATATGTTCCGACTGCCGGAAGAATTGACACAGCAAGTCCAAGGGAGACGACAAACTGGGTATTAGAAGAAATTGAATACAAATCGACGGCGAAAGTTCCCCAGAGAAGACTTATACCGACCAGTACGGCGAGTGGGAGGGCGGTCTGTTCACGGCGAAGCCCTCTGATTCCAATTGTGATGAGGATACAAGACGAAAGGAGGAAACCCAGAAGAATGAACTCTACCAAGAGGCCAAGTTTATGACTAGGAGGATCCGAAATATACTGAGCGTACGAGAGAATCTCCCTAAGTCCAAGATAGAGTCCAATTAGGATGATAGCAACGGATGGAAATTGGTTTTTGCTAACTCTTATCATCAGAGATCAAGTTGTAATCTATAGAGAGTTAAGTGCCTTCTCTATACTGACCGCTGTCTTGGTGTCTGTCTGGCGAGCTATGGATCTGTATTTGCGATGTTGATCGCGGCATTCACGTCCGCATGGACCTCGTATCCACATTCCCAACACTCGAAGTCATCGCCATCCCGCATGGCTGGATTGGTTTCCCCACACTTGCGGCACGTAACACTCGTGTTGCGTGGGTCGATTACCTGGACTGGAATGCCAGCCTCGTGGGCCTTGTACGCGATCTTCTCTTGGATCTCGGCGAAGGGCCAGTCGTGAATTGGGTCCTCGGCAGTCTCGCGATAGTGGGTGAGATCTTCCAAATGGATTACTGCCGGAGCATGCTCTTCAGCGACGTCAACCACACGTTTGCTGGCGACGTTGGTGATGTGATCGGTGTAGCGCTTGTACTGGAGTCGAGCGTCCTTGATGGCTTTCAGGTCGTTGCGCTCCATCGCCTCGCTCCGGCGACGCTTCACCCGCTCGCGATGGTGGCGATACTCCGCACCCGACTCCAACTCGACAGCCACGACATCACCGTCGTCGACGACAGCTGCACAGACTAGTGGATCATCGTTGAGGTCAACGCCAACGACGGTACTTACCTCGGCGGGCTGGTAGACCTCAACTGGCCATGTGATCGTCTGGTGGAGGTACAGCGTCCCGTCGTCGTGGAGATGGAGTTCGGCAGACCCGGCGCTTGCCGGATCATCGTCATCAGTCACGCGTTCGAGAAACTGCCGCTGATAGTCTCCAGCGTGAATGTGGAACCACACTGGATTGTAGCTGATAAAGCTCGTCTTGACACCCCAGCCCTTGTCGTTCGCGTGAATCTCGCAGTCGTCATGCCGGAGGCTGAGGTAGTCAGCGTCACCGTACTGGCCACGAGGCAACGTCCCGTCTTCACCACGTTCGCGCCAGCTGGTGAACGACTCGACGACATCGTTCTTGGCCATCTGTGCGAGCGTGGTTTTATACCGCACATCATCATCTGGGAGCGCTCGCTTGGCCTGATGATACATCTGCGTGTTCTGGAGGTTCCACTCATATGCGGGGTAGGACGGCAGCACATCAGCCATGTGGCTGGCGACCTGCTGGTAGGCCTCGATCCCACGACGGACAGTCTCGTTTTTCTCGTTGCTGGTGGCGAGCTTACACCGGATCGTCCGGGTAATGTCGAGTTCGTCAGTGCCAGCAGTGAACTCACTGATGCTGGTCTGCATCTACCGCTGTGCTGACGGGCGTAATCGTTATCATACTTTGGCCGAAACGAGGATGTAACCAGACGGTGGCTATATGTCGCGTTCTGGGACGCGGGTGCTTCACCGCGTGCGCGTCGTCGACGATACGACGCGTTATGCCTGCCCGCCGGCACGCTCGGCACGAAGCGTGGAACCCTGTACAAAGGCCACGTATCGGCCGGGATAGCGGTCGCGCACCACACCGACCCCCGGGGAGAACACCAGCATTGAGAGCTGGGGCTGCACGGATAGTACGACACGAACAGCGGTTGGCCCTCCCGAGGATACGGGAACTTGTGGCCGGAAATCACATACCGCGAGGCCGCCTTGCGCGGACGGACGGAACCCCCGAGACGCACGAGCGGGTACCCCGCCGTATACAGAGGGTGGCTCTCCGGCCGCCCGTGAAAACGGAAAAAGAGACATCACACTCATTACGCATACTGTCGAATTGCAGCGACCTCGCATCACGCCTATTTCATCGACCCCCCGGGGGTTCAGGGGGTATTGCCGGTCGACGAAAGTACTGCTATGGAAGTGCCTGAGAGAGTGGCTGTACTGCCCAAACCCGACATGGTTTCAGACGAACCCTTGTGGGGTTGAAGCGTCGGCGACGCCGATGAGCTGTGGGCCAACAGCCCAGTTTCAGACGAACCCTTGTGGGGTTGAAGCACTTGGTTGTTTAGTCGCCACTGGAACCACCCGCCGGTTTCAGACGAACCCTTGTGGGGTTGAAGCCTCTGGTGGTCGCTATGAGCGAACTGCCGCTCCCCGTGTTTCAGACGAACCCTTGTGGGGTTGAAGCGGACCGAGGATATGTTCTACAACCAGGCCGTGATTGGAGTTTCAGACGAACCCTTGTGGGGTTGAAGCCCCGAGTCGGAGCTACCGGAGACGCTGGAGGTCTCATGTTTCAGACGAACCCTTGTGGGGTTGAAGCTCGAAACCGAGGAGGAGTATTGGCGAGAAATCGAATCAGTTTCAGACGAACCCTTGTGGGGTTGAAGCAAGAGTCAGGACTTGTGGTCGCTCGTTTTCGTCGCCGTTTCAGACGAACCCTTGTGGGGTTGAAGCCCAATGCTCCGCTCGCTCAAAATCCTCAAGTCGATCGTTTCAGACGAACCCTTGTGGGGTTGAAGCGGCCCAGTCCTTACTCGTCTGCAGCGGACTCGGCGGGTTTCAGACGAACCCTTGTGGGGTTGAAGCTGACAAACAAAGACGACTACACAGACTATAATCAAGTTTCAGACGAACCCTTGTGGGGTTGAAGCGTCCAACGCACTCATGCCTTTCCGCTATGCAATGCGGTTTCAGACGAACCCTTGTGGGGTTGAAGCGTCTAACCAGTCCTCTGACCGGAGCCGGTCAATCTGAGTTTCAGACGAACCCTTGTGGGGTTGAAGCTGCGGAGAGCGCAGTGCCGAAGGTACTTGAATCTCGTTTCAGACGAACCCTTGTGGGGTTGAAGCATCCATATGCAGCTCGCCTGGAGCGGGCTCGAAGGCGGTTTCAGACGAACCCTTGTGGGGTTGAAGCCCGGGTTCGTCGCGCTGACCGGCCCAACGGAGCTGTTTCAGACGAACCCTTGTGGGGTTGAAGCACGAGCAGAGGATGGGGCGTCAGGGTCTGCCGGAAGTTTCAGACGAACCCTTGTGGGGTTGAAGCTTCCATCAGCCGCACCCCGGCGTGTTCGATTTCGACGGTTTCAGACGAACCCTTGTGGGGTTGAAGCGAGGTCAAGCCCTCGGACGCGGATGGTCGGCGCTTGTTGTTTCAGACGAACCCTTGTGGGGTTGAAGCTTTGCCCGTGAGCGGCGGCGTTGGGGGCAGTATCCCGTTTCAGACGAGCCCTTGTGGGGTTGAAGCTGCTACATCCCGGTGATAGTCAGCATCTCGGTCTGGTTTCAGACGAACCCTTGTGGGGTTGAAGCACGGAGATTAGTGTTTGTGGCCCGCGAGTATGCAGTGTTTCAGACGAACCCTTGTGGGGTTGAAGCCTTCTCTGGGGGTAACACAGATGAGTGACGACGAGTTTCAGACGAACCCTTGTGGGGTTGAAGCATCGCGACGGATCCCCGATGACGCGGTGACTGCCACGAGTTTCAGACGAATCTTTTGTGGGGTTGAAGCTTGCACCACCCTGCGAGTGTTCCCCGATACCGTCTAAGTTTACTCCGGAAACGGTGGTGTGCTTGCCACAGCAGTCAGTGCTAAACAGAAATTGATAACTGATTTGTCGACATCTGCACTGTAGCCGTGCTCTAGCGGTTGGAGCCAACAGAAAGTTATTCACATCTGGATGTTCTATGTCAAATGTAACGATGGCTCCATACATCCAGAAGGAGGTGGCGCATCTAAGAGACGATGCTACCTCTGGAAGTACTGTGACGTTGGTTCTCGGCGTCGCAGATGGAGCTATGGCTGACGTGAAAGAACAAGTTCACGAGGCGGGGGCTACTTCCATTGAAGAACTCCCGTTCAACAGCCTTCAAGCCACACTCCCGGAGACAAGCGTTGATCGAGTGTGTGACATTCCGGGCATCGAGAGCGTAGAACTCGATAGTGGTATGGAAGTTCTCGCGGGAAACTGAATTATCCTGCACGGTTGCAGTCTGTAAGTCAGCTTAGAGAAGAAATCAGAAGAGTCCAAGCGACTGATATCAACTACTCCGAGAAGTTTGGCGCAGGCGAAACAATCACGATTGCAGTAGTTGATTCGATTTTAGATGTCAGCTTCCTAGATGATTCTGAACTTACAACCGGAAAACAGCAGAATTACATAGCTAGTGACGATCCATTCACGACCCCCCACGGAGCCAATGTTCTGGGAGCCATTAGCTGGTACGCCCCTGACGCAATTTATGACCTGCACCGAATCGTGATTGACTCCGGTGACATAAAGCCAAGCAATTGTCTCAAAGCGATGGCAGAAATCCGAGATGGTAGTGTTGATATTGCGAACATCTCCGCTGGGGTGCATCACGCCGACTGTCAACAGCAATGTCGTATGTGCCAAGCTGCTCAAGAGGTAGCCGATTCCGGGACTATCATCGTCGCAGGTGCTGGGAATGATCTTCATGGGCAAGAAAAAACAATGTACTGCCCAGCACTCTCGGACCATACTATCTCAGTTGGATCCTTTGAAGCGGTGTGTACATGCAGTGTATCTAATTCACGCAGCAGATACAGACAAACACCAGAAATCTTTCCACCCGGTGCGTATTGGATACGCGAGACTGCGAACGAACACCCTGGCGAACCCGTAAATCAGACTTTCTGTTCGCGGCGGAATTGTGCACCGGGGCACACTTGTGACACATACCGAAAAGAGCGTATATCTGACCAGAGTGTTGACTTTCGGTTAGGAGAGCCAGACGTGTTTGCACCAGATCATTTGGCCTACGAGCGACCGACTGGAGCGGCAGGAATAGAGAGAGGGTCAAGCTACGCTACGGCAATCGTCTCTGGGGCATTAGGCGGGATTCTATCAAAACTGTCTGAGGAGAGGGTGCTACCAACACCAGATGAAATAAACCACGCACTCAATCGTCTGAACGAGACTGTTGGTAACACTCCGTACCGACGATTTGATTCTGAATCGCTGTATCACGAATTGGTCTGAGGTGTCCAGTCCTATTGGTCGGGTGAATGGATAGTGCTAATCTACACCGACCAGTAATATCCCGTTGTGTTGATTAGACGCTCGCGACCGTGCTCCCAACCCAGACACCAAGCGCTGCGCAGGCGATCCCCAGTCCTAGCAGCGCGTAGTTCGCGAGTGGGTTCTTTGCCCTGACGACATCAAGCGAGTAGTGCGTGTCATCAACCGGACTCAGTGGTCGGACGCCAGCCGGTGTGAGTGCGTCGGCGGCGATATGCGATGCGATAGTCCCAGACCCGACGACGAACCCTGTCACAACCCCTACCAGGGAGGGTGCGACCGTCACGAGCGTCCCGACCGCAGCGAGCAGGAGACCAACAGCCAGCCCAAACCAGACCGTGTGAGTGGGGCCTCGGTGCGTGACACCCGGCACGCGCTGGTCGAGATCGGGTACCATCGCGAGGGCGACTGCCGTGACTCCGGCCATGAGGGCGAGCTCGACGAAGCCGGCGGCAATGAGGAGCGCGCCGATCGGGGCGACGAACAATAGCGCTGCGCCGTAGTGGCCGTTCTGGTACATCAGTCACGCAGCAGCGGCATCAGTATCGGCAGTATCGAGTGAGACTTCGATATCGATCTCATCGAATCGAACAACAGGGCGCTTCGACCGTCCCGACTGCTCGAACTCGATCACGTTCAGTGTCTCCAGCTCGGTCAGGTTTCGATGCACTTCCTTGAAATCTCGCCCAACGAGGGTAGCCGTTTCGCGCATGCTCTCGGGCTCGTGTTCTCGGATGGCTCGCAGCAGGGCGAGATTCGCTGGACTGAACAACCGCTGCAAATCGGACTCGTCTTCCAGCACGAGGACATGTCGGACCTCGATGTCCTCGCCGCGCTCCATCGCACGGATGCGTTCACACGTCTGTTCTTTGGTCGTCGTCCCGTCGCCCACACGGACGGTGAGAGTCGTGGTGTCTGTCATGGTTTTGTCTCCGCACTGGATGGCACCCAGTCACGGCCGGTCCGAGAAGTTTACGAAGCATTCGGTGTGTGTCATAGAAAGCCTCTCAAGAGAGGCTGCAAGGTGTGGAGGTTGTGTCCAGCAGTACCAGCACCCGCGTTCCTTGCGCCGTGTCTCCGACTCGTTATTGCAACCACCAACCACGAGCGAGGAGGCGAACCGGGCTGTGAGAGTGAGTAACGCCTTTTGATATTGAAGTTGAATATAGATTCGTTAGAGTGAAGCGGGCGCCCTTTGCTCCTCACTTTCTGCGATGATGAGCAGTGTCGTAAGTACGAGGATCGCTTTTTTGTTACTCGTTTGTCTCTGGTTCACTGTTGGAATCGGACGCGCCATTGAAGCGATGGCCGTCAATATAGAACACATCGGGGCCCGGATACGAGCCACCAGTTCGACAGGGCCGATATCCTATCGGCCGGTGTTCTGTAGCGAGACCTGCTGGGCGGCGTTGGTGATGGCCACCGAAGAGCCCGCTCAAGTAATCGAGTTGAGCTGACTACTGTATCGCGGGGTACGCCACTACCGGGAGTGACCGCTGCACGCCCACAGCAGAATTGTTGTGTTGAGCAAGGTGACTGCGCCACCGACACCGAGTAAAATTGCTTCGGCGGTACTAATAGCGAAACTCGTCTGTGTCGCCGCCAGCGGGTTACCAGCTGCAATTGTGATCGTCGAGAGCGACAAAAGTGTACTAAACAGGAGTATTGCGACCGCAGCGATCAATCCAGTCAGCGTGAGTGTAATGGTTCCGTTTGCTGCTGCATTATGAGGCATGCTCCCATATTCCTCAACCAAACATAAAATACCAAAGGCCGGTGCTATCCTGTCTCTGATCGCACTCTCAATCAGACTCTCGCAGTGGTCCCGATCAACGTATCGTGGGGCCGAACACCTTGTATTAGTGTGGGAAAATATCTTTATTCTGTAAAGAATAGCCGAATTATGAAAGAACTCACCGATGTCAGGCAGCGAGACCTCCAGGCCGTTCTCAAAATGATTGGCTGGGGTATCACGAGTATCGGCTGTTTGATGATTTCGTCATGGATGCCCTTGGGGATGGCAGTCATGTGGATTAGTGTTGGGATTATGTGGCAATTATCAGCCCGCCGGTTTGACCCAGACCGGATGGTCATCCGATACGATTTTGACGTCTTTTCTTGAGGGTTGCTCAGTACCGTCTGCAGACTGCTGTCCTATCAAATTCTACGGATACTGCCACCCACTTGATCTCACTTAGCCATCAGCTGACCACTCCGTTTTTGAGATATCGATGCCCTTCTCAGCGAGGTACTGCGTGCTTTCACGACCCCAGTCCTCCTCTCCAGAGCCGCGAGTCAGCAGGACGTACACCCGGGAATCGCCCATCGGCCGCATCGTCCGCCCGGCTCGCTGTCCGGTCTGGGACCGCGACGAACCCATCGTCGACGCAAGGATCGCGACCTCGGCGTCGGGGAGGTCGATGCCTTCGTCGCCAACGCGAGAGATGATGAGCGCCTCGAGGCCGCCGTCACGGAACTGCTGGTACAACTCGTCGCGACGGTCGTGGCTCGTCTCGCCGTAGATGAAGGGCAGATCCAGCGCCTCGGCTAGCTGCTGGCCCTGCTTGATCCAGTCGACGAAGATGATATTCTTCGCATCACCGTGGCGATCCAGCAGCGATCGGACGACATCCGTCTTGGCTGAGTTCCGCGCCGCTTCGATCAGCTGGCGGTTCCCTGACGTGCGCTGGTAGCTTTCGCGCTCGTCGTCTGACCCCCACGGGACCGTGATAATTTCGACGTCGGGCTTCTCGACCCAGCCGTCGGCGAACAACGAGCCCCAGTCAGTTCCGACAGGCGGCCCGATCAGGGTGTAGATCTCCTGGGCGTCGCCGCTCTCGCGGACCGGTGTTGCGGACAAGCCGAGTCGGGCGACAGACTGGATCTCGCGGAACCGCTTCCAGGTGTCGGCGACTGCATGGTGGCACTCGTCAGCGATAACAAGGCCCCACTCGCGCTCGTTGAACAGCTCTCGGTGACGGCTCATCGCCGCCGTGTCGTAGGTCGCTATCGTGACTGGTCGGATACGCTTCTCGCCACCGTGGTACTGGCCGATTTTGCTACGACGCAGATTCGTCTTCTCAAGCAATTCGTCCTCCCACTGACTGGCCAGCTCACGATTCGGGACGAGGATGAGCGTCTCGCCGCCGATGCCTTCCAGCGCTCCGATGGCGCCGATCGTCTTCCCAGACCCAGACGGGCCAACGAAGACACCGTTCTTTCTCGCCTCGAAGTGGTCAACCCAGTCCTGCTGGTAGTCCCGCAGTTCGATGTCGTCGACGAGCTGGACGTCCAGGGTCGCACCCTCGTCCAGGCGACGCTCGTCGATGACCGGATATCCCTCTTCGTAGAGACGCTGTTTGACATCGGCCTCGGCTCCCGCTTTGAGTCGCATCCCAGTGTCGCCGAAGTACTGGGTGTAGTGGTCGTTGTGTTCGAGCTTGCGCTTCGCGACGTTCTCGAAGACATCGACATCCGCGGCCTGGAGGACAGTGTAGCTGTCCTCGTGTGTGCGCAGACGGAACTGGTGGGCGCGGTCCCAGTCGTCCTGGAGCCGGCTCTCGAAGCCACCGTCCCACTCATCATCTCCGACAACAGACTTGAGGTCCTCGACCAGCGTCTCGAACTCGTCGTAGGGTGCGTTCCAGACATCAGCCTCGCTCACTTTGTGCAGGTAGCCATCGCCAGTTGAGTCGATAAGGTGCGACGTCTTCGACAAGATGCTACGGGTCGCTGCAGTAGGGTTATCGACGACGATCTCTCGGCGGCCGGGGAAGAACATGACACGCTCGTCGTCTGATTGCTCCGGCGCAGACTGGTCTTGTGCCGGCACAACGTCACCCGTGCTGTCTTGCGATTGTGCCGGCGCAACATCCGATTGTGCCGACGCAGACCGGTACTGTCGAACATCATCGAGTTCGTGGCTTGGTGGGAGGTACACAACGGCCCCGCCGCCGACGCGGTCGCGGTCGAGGTTGTCCTGTTCGTGCTGACTGACCAGGTACTGTCGGGCCCGCTCTCGCGAGCAACCGACACGGTCAGCCACACGCCGGGACGTGACGAGCTTCCCGGCAGCGATGACCTCCTCGATGGCGGCCTCGAAGTCTTCGTCGACGTAGTCTGGTTCCACAGTGATATCAGGCATCACCGTCCTCCCTGTTCGGAATCTCTTCTGGATTGATTGCGTACATGCCGTGACCCAGCGGTTCCACGATATCGTCTTGCTTGAGCCGGCCGAGCCGTTCTCGAACGTACTGGGCCGAGTATCCCGCCTGCTCAGCGATGAGCGGGGCGTTCGCTCGACCTTCGCGAAGTACTTCGAGGATGGCCCAATCTGCGTCACGCATGTCGTCTGCGTCCATGATTGGTTCAGCTGTACTCATCTCCGTTGTAAAAGTGGTAGGCTACCGCCATAAACCTATTGCCACTAACCTACAACCCATAGGTTTATAGTGGTGGCAGAATAACGTGTAGATATGAAGCGCGGGAGCTCGCCGGAGCAAATCGAGAATTCGGACGGTGCTTCAGACACCGCCCGCGCTTCGACCAACCGAAGCATGTCAATCAACACGCGCACCGGACAAAAGTCGTCCGGCACGGACCGAGTTTGGAAGTGGATCGATCAGTCAGACAACCCAGAGACCGTCCCGGAGACGTGGGCCGACAACGGCACTCGCGAAGACGCCGCCGCTGACGAAGAGCGGTACTTCGCCGTCGAGACGCGACCCGGCCTCCAGCTGGAGTTCGACACGAACGGTCGCGGGCAGGCAACCGGCGTCGCCAACCGCGAACGGCCGGCTATCCAGACGATGTATGTTACGGCCGACGGTGGCCGAGCTGTCGTGATCGAGTCACAGGCCGCCGGCAATGGTGACACGGTGCGGCCGCTCTCGGACTGGAAGGCTGTCATCTCGCGGCCGGAGGGCCACGGCAACACCGTCGACGCCGACGCTCGCGATGCGTACCGCGCCGTCATTCGAGACCTCTATCCCGAGGAGGCCGAGGCCTGATGAGCGAGCTTGTTGACGCGCTGGCCGACCGCGGCTTCGAAGAGATCGAGGACGCCGGCCTGCCCGGCGGCTGGGCGACCGACGGCGAGTGGACGGTCGCCATTCGCAGCCGGATGACGGGCGTCGGTGGTATCGACCACGAGGTCCGCGTCTACGACCGCGAAGCGGGCCTCATTTCCATCGGGACGACACCCGTCGGTCGTGGCTACGGGTCAGGTCATGCCCTCGCAGTGAGGGAAGCGCTCGAGGACGGCGGCTACATGGAGGGTGAGGACTGATGGCGGCAGCTGTCGACATCGACGCCCTCGCCCAGATGGACCAGCGCGATGTGGCGGCACTGACCGAGCACATGGACGTCTACCCAGACGACCCCGCCACCCGTGACGAGCAGGTCGCGGTCTACAATCGTGGCCAGCGCTACATCGTCACGCCTCACGTTCCCTGCTGTGACTGTCCGGACATGATCCACCGGCGACCCTCCGGTGGCTGCAAGCACATCCGACGCGTCGAGTTCGCACGCGGCGAGCGCGCAATCCCCGCCGGCGTTGATTACGACGCTATCGACGACGGCCTACACATCGATACCGGGGTGTCCCGATGAGTCCGGACCAGACCGACGCGGTCGTCGTGCGACGCGAGCCACTCCGGGGGCCAGCCCAGCGGGATCGCTACGAACCGCGTGACGAGGGCGGCTGGCGTCGCGTCGAGGAGCGCTGGAACGGTTGTCAGTGGGTCTACGTTGGATCGGAGATCGTCGATAGCATCGACATCGAAGGTGCGGAGGTCCTGGCATGACCGAGATGCAGTACGGGCAGGGCCGCATCAACTGGGCCCATGTCGAGCTGACGCCGCTTTCGTCGCTGCGGCTGGGCGTGTACGTGCCGCTCCCACGCGACCGACTCGCGTTGTTGGCGTACCGACGGTCGAGTGGCTTGGAGGTCGATCTCAAATGAAGTCCTTCGCTGACCCGTCAACGACGTTCAAACTCGTCTTCGAGGAGGCCTCGGTCGGGCAGGGCGGGCTGACCGCACGCCGGCCGACCGGCGAGATTCGATGTACCGAGTGTAGGGCTGTGGCGACGAACATCGACGACTTCCCACACGAGCAGTGGTGTCCACAGCGGTTCGTTCACTCGCAGTGGTACGCTGAGCAGCTGCTTGACTGATCCCACCGCTTCGGGTATTGGAGTAGACTTTTATCCGACCTATCGTCACAGTCGCGGATATGGTAGCCAACCGGGAGATATTTGATTCCAATTGTCCTTACAGGGGAGACACCATCTCGACGCCGAAGCCAACTGTGTGTACTCGCGCGCGAGGCAATTACTCCTGATACCAAGACGTAACATGGCTATCACATGGTCCAACCATTGGTACGCATAGACTTCAACGAGGAGTAAACCGAATATAACTAAAAGACAAGATTATCGTTTTCCGACCACCATATAAAGCTATTATCGAAGATAGTACCCACGGAGCAGGTTTTATATAATCGGGGCTGTTGGAATCATATGTACATGACAGAAATGACTGACCGTGGTGATGGACATCCCGACAACAAAGACGGGCCACCACTTGAGCATTTCAGGAAAAAACTTTCCGCCAGTGGTAGCGGCGGCGGCGTATCGCTCCACTTTGATGCACACTTTGCCTCTGAATACCAGCTCGATCCAGAGACAGAGGTTGATGTCCAAGTTGTGGAAGAGAACGGGGATGTCAAGCTTGAGATCAGAAATATCCCCGCAGGCTTCACGTACAACGACTTGGAGGAGTTCGCCGATGCACGAGGCTGGCTCAAGACAGATGAGTACGCCTCTGAAGACACGGATGAGTGGTACCTCACCTACCGAAGTGAGAGCGAAGCGGTCCGGATCGAAATCGACTCCGAGTCACAAATCAACGGGAGTGTGGTAAACAATGTGATCATCCAAAGCGATCCCATCGATGTCACCGGGGACAAAGAATTGTACAACCGGCTGTGTGCACAGGCAGTCCGAAAGGACCTCCGTGTCCAAGTAGATGATACCAAAGGACTCTGGAACCAACTCCGTGGGTCGCCAGATTACGAAACTGACGACGCCCCCAGTGAAGAGACGTTTGAACAGTTGAGCAACGCTGCAGAACAGGTCCGCGCGCAGTTGGTCTGTCAACGCACATCGCTGAAGACCACCGTTGACGATCTCGAAGAGATTGTCAGCGAAATGGAATCCGCATACAGCGAGTTGGCAGATAACTAATCCTCTGCCTCACATTCCTTGAGCAAATCCGTTACAAGCTGTTTGACTACGCGGCGCGTTGGGTCCTCCAGAGCATCGATCTGTCGCTGTTCAAACTCGGCTCTCTCGATACTTCGGAGTACTCCTTGACGCTCTTGTCGATCAAGCCAGCCAGCCCCAATATCATCTTCTAGTACTGTTGTTAGTTCTGCAAAAATATCTAAGCCGCATTCTTTCGCGGCTAGTTTCCAGTCTTCGACCATGTCCTCTTTTTCACGACTGGCAAGTACGATTACCGCGTCAGCTGGTTGAATGACTGTCTGCAGCTCGTCCGTTATTTTACCTGGTGCATCGGCCAAGACAAGTCGCTCGTCTCGCCCCTCAAACATAGCTTGCCGTTCCTCAGCACGCTCTTGAGACCACTCTACATCCCGCTTTTGTTCAACCTCGTCGTCGGTGTCGACAAGCGCCGCCAGTGAATTATCTGTGACATCCAATGGCATCCATGTGAATGAGATATTGTATGAGCGGTTTCGTTTACGTTCTCGGATAACCTGAATCATGCAGGCAGTGAATGTACTCTTGCCAGAATGAGGGGGCCCACAGACCACTACTTTCATACAACATAATCATGATATCCAAAGGTAATATCATTTGGGACGAACAAAAATACGTTTCCGGACATCACGCACCCATTTATATACCACGCTATCATCAGTCGCTGACATGATTGCGGACCGGTCGGTCTTTGACGACAAGTACGCCCCGCAACGCCTCCTCCATCGCGACGCTGCCGTCGATCGGCTTGCCACCGCGCTCGCACCCACAAAATGCGGTCAGCAAGGCGACGACCTCCTCATTGAAGGGTCGCCCGGCGTTGGGAAGACTGTCCTGGCGCAACACACACTCAGCCAGCTGTCCGAGCGCCACGATCTCGACTACACCCACGTCGAGTGTATGGGAGCGTCGACGGCGAGCATCATCCGAGAAGTACTGGCGGCGGTCGGGCCCAAACCCGCTACCAACACGCCGCTCGAAGACCTGTGTCTCTCCTTGCGCGAGCGAGTTGAGGACCCGCTGGTGGTTATCCTCGACGAGGCCTCTGACATCCACGACACCAAGGCGCTCGAACGGCTGGCTGATGTCACCGGCATCTCGCTGGTGATCATCTGCTACGACGCTACCGAGTGGCTGACCCACGCCCCCAGACGGATCACCCATCGGTTGCACGGACAGACGCTGGCGCTGGATCGCTACGGCACCGATGAGCTGGCCGACATTCTCGAACCCCGCGCGGAAAAGGGACTGGACCATGGCGTCGTCGCTCGACGCCAGCTCGAAATGATCGCCGACGAGGTCGCCGGCGTCGCCCGCTTCGGGATCTACTCGCTGCTGGCCGCGGCGACACTGGCACAGGATCGGGACCACCACACTGTTCGCGATGAAGACGTCGCCGGCGCATATCCATTGGCCCGGGAGTGGATGCGGCAGGCAGCGCTGGACTCGCTGTCGTTCCATCACCACCTGCTCTACGCTCTGGTACGGGACGCCGGGGAGATCGACGGTGAGACATTGCATGACCGCTACGACGCTGTCGCGGATCGAGCGTACGACGGCCGCTCGCGAACGCCGCTGGCGGAGCGGTCACAGCGCCGGAAGCTCCGAAAGCTCGATGAGTATGACCTTGTTGAGCGGCTGGGCTCAACGCGGGACCGGCGGTATGCGGTTATCGACCAGAGTGTCCGGCCCGGCTACGATATCGACCTGAGTAGAGCACTCCAATCTGGCCTGCAAGATTAATTGCTGTGCGGGGGTTTTCTCAGACCGCTGGGTGAGAGGAGTTCTTCGTAGTAGTCTTTGCCAGCGTGTTGTGGAAGCGGTCTGATGGTCGGGTCGGCTCGTGGGGCCAAGACGGTTGACCGTAGTCGAGAGTGAAATTAGTCGTCTTCGCCAGCGTCCGGAAATAGTTCTCGGATAATCCGGAGACGCTGAAGTTTCTTGAGTTCGTTCCAGATTCGAGGCCGTTTCTCGTCTGGAATATCGTATAGGTCTAACGCCGCACGCTCAATTTCCCAATCCAAGTCCTCGTCTATTTGTTCATCGTCACTGGTGGCATTTTTGACCAAGTTTACGAACTTGTCATAGGCTTCTCTCTCATCAGGGTCGTCAAAATCAACAACCGGGATAGGGAGCGACATAATATCTGTCTGCGTGTGGCGTGGATACGATTGCCACTCTACGATACCTTGAGTCTTCGAGTAGTAGTAGAGCATAGCCCGTGAGTTCAGGAAGCCAAGGAAGTATTCAATGTCGTAGTTACTGAACGGTTCCTCTCGGTCGTCCTTGGGCCGGAACGAGAAGACTGCCTGAAGACACCGAGCGTCAGAGTAATCGACGGTAGTGAAGAAGCCAACGCTCGCCTGCCGAATAAGCAGTTTCGGCGGCTCATATCGCCAATTATCTTTCAATCCTACACCATCAACACCTTCGTCGATATATGCGCGGTCACTCATCCGGTAGCGATTGACGTGTTCGCCAAAGTAGACTGGAGTATCACAGTCCTCTGTCGGCTCTTCTTGGATGATTTTTCGAGTGCTAATTGCTTCCTCAAACTCGTATTCTTCTCCGCAATGTGAACAGGTCTTGTCGTAGTAGCCACCCCCTTTGCTTTCTGCCCGTTTGCGTGGGAATGTATCCCACTCCATACAATAAGGACATTTCATGACATTCCCTTCTCGACCGATCTCGTCGCCCCGACCGTTGTCGATTACATCATCCCATGCAACGGTGTTCGCTTCCATTATATCCAGAATTTCATAGTCTTCTTCGCCTGCCCAGACAGCGATTTGATATTCGTCATCTTCCGCAAACCGCCGTTGCTTCGTGACATTCTTTCTATTTTCTAAAATACTTGAAAGAGCCTCACCACCGCTACCCATCATCCGTTGCCGGTCGGATTTTTGTATCAGCCCAACCCTCGCCTCGTGTTCATCTGTAGGGGATTCATTTGTGTACTGAACGATAGCAGTTCCAGCATAGACATTATCAAATATACCCTCACCAAGTTTGAAAACCTGATTTACTCGCTGGTTTTCAACCAACCACTGACGGAGAGGCAATGTATTCTTGTTTAGCAGGCTGTCAGGAACTATGAAACCGAGTGTCCCACCCTCTGCTAACACATCTTCTCCTAATTCTAAAAAGAGCTCATACGAGTCGTATTGGCCCTCAGCCAGTTCGTATCCCCTCTCACTTTCCAACCACGCGTCGTATCCGCCCATTTCTGCACCCCACGGCGGATTGCCGACAATCACGTCGAAGCCCCCTCGTTCCTCAAAGATGTGGTCGAACTCTTTTTCCCATTCAAACGCACCCATCTCTTCGGCTTCCTCTACGGTAATATCGAGAATATCCGCCACTTCCTCGGGCGACCCGTTCAGCAGGCTGTTTCCGGTGCGAATGTTGTCTTCGAGTATCGCTGGTAGTTTTTCGTTCTTTTCCAGTGCTTTCAATAACAGATTTACCGTGGCAATTTCGGTCGCCTGATAGTCCAAGTCCACTCCGAAAATATTGTTCCGAAGGATGTGTCGCTTGTAGTCGGACGGTACTGTTTGGGCGGCTGAATACTCATGTATGCCCATATCTCCGTTTACCGACCGAACCAGTGACCGGAACTCCTCGTAAGCGTCTACCAGTAGGTCGAATGACTTAATCAGGAAACTGCCACTCCCACATGACACGTCCAAGACAGTAATGCCCTCGATAGCGTTGAACTCGTCACGGGCGGCTTCAAAATCTGGCTCGTTGCCTTCCAACTCTCTTCGAACGTTTGCCATTATAGCGTCAAGTCGGTCGCCCAATACGCTCTCAACGATGTATTCAACCACCGGAACTGGCGTATAGTAGATGCCTTCTTCTTGACGTTCATCCGGATGTTCGACCAGTTCCAAGTCCTCGGATTTATCATCAATAGCGTGACCGAGATAGTCCTCGTAGATGTTCCCGAGTACGTCAGCATCTATATACGAGAAGTTGTAGTCGTACAGCGAGTCGATAGTATCTAACAGTACGTCGTTTGAGATTTCGTAATCTTCGCATGGGTGTTCCGCAAACAACTCGGAGTTGTAGACTGAATCGAAATCACGGAACGCGTTTTTCAGGTCACGAACCAGTGTCCGCACGTCTGGATTAATCGTGGTCTGTTCCCACGACTCGGCCATATTCAGTAACGTATCTGCGGGTATCACACCACGGTCTTCCGCGACACGCATGACTACTACCCGGTCTAAAATTCTCTGTACGCTGTCTCGAAGTTCGTCCATCGACAGGTCAGGGTGAGAGTTGTGTACGTCCTGTGTGAGGCGACGACGTGCTTCTGATAGGACGTTCAGAATCTCTTCGGTGACTGTATCACGCTCTCGTGTTCTTTCCAGTCGGTCAAGTGACCCGTCCGCAACAGCGGCTTTAGAGAGATTTGCCAGTCGTTCGAACCCGTCTTCAGATGTGTACTCATCCGCTGAAAGAGTGAATACCAGACCAGTTTCAAGGTTGTCCTTGCTGACGTGCGTAAAGTAGAGTCGGAGTTCATCGAAGTTGGTCAGGACAGCCCAATCACACCCTTGGTGCCATGCGTAGTCTATCGCTTGTTCGGCATAGGGCTGTGTTTCGTCACTGCTCACCCGACGACTCCCGTCGAGGTCTTCCGAGAACGACTTTGCCTCAATGAAGAACTGTTCACGTCCATTGAGACTCAATGCGTAGTCGGCTTCTCCGACAAGTGTCCGCTGTTCAGGTTTCACTTGGTCTGTCGTCGTATCCCATCCGAGCGCTCGAAGAAGGGGATTGATGAACTGCTGTCGGACGGTGGCTTCCTTCATTTGCTTCCGCTCGTGGGGAGAATGAGATTGGTAGCCGTCTACCAACTCCTGTATGGCGTCCTTGTCAATGTCTTCAGTTTCCTGAACGCTCATATACGAAGTTGCTTCAACTCTACCGTCTCGTCTTATCAAACCATCGTAAAAGAAGTAGGCTGGCTGAATTACGCAACCATTCTTATCGTGTGTCGTTCTACAGCATAGTATGGCTGGTCAGAAAGGGCCAATTGGATGGAGCCTGTCATAGAATCTGTCTCATAGCGTGAGTTTCTCACGGACCGGATTATCTCCCCGCGCGAAATTGTCGATTGCAACGACAATCCGGAGACACAGCGCAAGGAGCACGGCCCGGTTATTCTGCTGTGTTGAATAGCGGTGCTGGTTAGGACAGTAGAAATTTGAGTCGACTTGTCAGGGGCTAGTGCCAGCAATCTCAGAACCGGCGCTGCCTCACCGTGGCTTAGGAGGCGCTATTCAACACAACACAGCGTATCATAGAATACATCTCACACCCTCTACCTGCGATTATACAGTTTTCATTTCGCGCATAAGCCCGTATCTTCGTCAGTTATTAGTTTTATTCAATATTGGTGTCATGGATAATAACTGTTGAGAACTATTGTATGACACGCTCCAGCAGATTATTCGGACATCTAGCACCTTTTTAAGCAATATCCACCCCTCGGTGTAGCGTGTATGCCACAGAAAATGAGTATCCGGGACTACGCCGGCAACGAAGTTGAGGTGCGCCAGCAGGGCCGCAGCGAGGACGGCCACCGACTGAAGGTCACGCACCCCGATGGCCGGCGCTGGATCTGCCAAGTCAGTCTGTCCGGCGAGATGGACGTCGAGAGCACGTACCGCGATGGAGAACTCGCCGATATCGAGACGCCCGACTGGCTGGAAGATGAGCTATCGCTGATAGCACAGCCCGCGTGAGAATGTCAGGACTCGTCGACGGGGTCGAGCGTGCTGGCGTCGAGTTCCTCGTCAAGAAAGGCCCGACCGTCGTCGGTGAGTCGGTACAGGCCAGTTCCCAACCGCTCGACAAGTCCATACTTTGCCAGCTCCGAGAGCCGGTTACTGGCGTAGTTGGCGACAGTCACGTCGAATGTGTTTTCCAACGCATCAGGTGTCATGTTGCCCTCGTCACGCATCGTCTCCAAGATGTGTTCATCAACGGGGCGCATCCACTCTGCACGTTGTCTAACCACGTTGCACTGTCGCGCTGTGAAACTCATAGTGATTCCGGTAAGCACCTATACGGACACTGACTGTATAAATCTGTACCTAGTTATAGGTTATTTGCTGTGAGTCTCACAGCAAGAACTATTAATCGGGCAACTCAAGAGTTATTTGACCCGGGCCTTCCGGCCCACGAAAGGCCGGCGTACTGGTACTACGCCGGGCTCGGGTCGAACCTCAGCATGAGGTTTCCGAGCATGAACAAAGACGGACATCGGGCTCATAAAAGTGAGCCCAACGAGAGCGGCATAGTCGACCGTGCAGACGGTCGTGATACTCCAGAACACAGAAGCACTCAGAAAACGGACTCGCGCGAAGACGCGAGTCACCCGGAGAGGACTCAGATAGGGGCCTGTCCCTCCACTAGCACCGCTGGCCCACAGGCCGATAACACTGCCGACGACCACCTCGATAACGACACTACTGCGGACACCCGCATCGAGGCCGCCTCGAAACTCCGCACGCTCGCGGATGACCTCGAACGCGCGGCGCGACACTCGGCGGCCGACGGCGTCGACGTGTCCGTGCATGTGACCGTCGAGGAGACGTTCCGTGGCTCGTGGGGTGACGACTGATGTCGGAAGCCTCCGCGCGCGCCCAGCGCCGGGCCCGCGAACGCCAGCACACCCTGCCAGAGGAGATGGCCTGTATCGAGGACCCGACCGGTGTGCTGCTCGCGCCGACGGCCGACATCCAGCTCACTGCGTTCGCGAACGTCACGGTCGCGACGACTGAGTCCGAGGAATGGATCAAGAGCAACGTCGTGGTCGAGCGGGAGGCGTGGTGCTGATGGCCGGCGCAATCACCCGTGACGAACGACGCCATCGGATCGAGCAAGACGACGGCGACCTCGACGACACCGTCTACCGAGTCCGGACAAGTGGCCGCGGCGACATCTGCTATCACGACGACCCGGACTGTGCCGACCTCACGACCGATGATCCAGCGGACATGACCCGGCGGGAGTGTCACCGCCGGCTGTATCCGGCCTGCACGAAGTGTGTCCTCGACCAGCCACACGGCGGTCGTAGCGACCAGCGGCCCTCGCTGCGGCACAAACTCGATGAGGTCGACTACGAGTTCGAATGGGACCGCAAGCACGGCGAGGAGGTGGCGTAGATGGCGGCCACATCACGCCAGCCTGCGACGCGAAGCCACCCACCGAACGAGGACCTCTCGTGGGACCTGGACCAGCTCCCACTACCGGCCGACCAGTCTGCGACCGACGCCGCACTGGCCGCCCTCGACGAGGCCGACAACGGCCAACGCAAGACGGTCAAGCGTGTCCGGGCGGCACTGTGTGGCGAGATTCCCGCCGACGAACCGCGCCCGATTGACTGGCTGCGGGCCATCCAACACACCGGCGGCGACCTCGTCGTAGTGACCTGGTCAAGCGCTGGGTTCAACGAGATCGAGTACGTTCCTGATGAGGGGCGGTTTTTCATCGCTGGCTACTCGTCGCTGGACCGACTCCAAAACGAGGACCCCTACTTCCGGGAGGTCGCTACCCGGTCCGCTGCGAAGGACCTGCTCCATGGAGCGCCCCGGGCTGTGACCGCTGACGAAGCCACGCTGGTCGAGGGAGGTACGGACTGATGGCGGTTGCTGACTGTCAGGACTGCTCGTGGTCCGAGACCGCGCAGGATCTCGTGTCGGCGAGCGACGAAGCCGAGCGCCACGAACGCAAGGAACGGCATGATGTTGAGGTCAAGCGCGTTGCAACGGACGGTGGCGTGAGCCGTCGCGACGCCATCGCGACCACGGCCCAGCTGACCGGCGTCGGCGACCAAGACACTACCTGCCAACACGGCGTCGTTGGCTGTCCCGGACCAGAGGGCGACTGGCTCGACAGCTGTGTTGAGTGCTTTTTCGAGGGTGGTGACGACGATGTCTGAGGGCGACACCTACGACGTCGACGGCGAGGTTGGCGTCCTGGACGACGACGGCGAGGCCATCGAAAAGGCTGCGGCTCGGGTCCGCGGTGAACACGTCGCGACGGTCTATCTCATCGACACTGGTGAGGCAACCCACGTCTGGCCGGGCGGCTACCCGACCGGCGCGGAGGCCAACGACGACTGGACAGTCATGACCGCGTGGTGGCACGTCGACACCGTTCGGAGGCGGATATCATGACGCGACGGCCAGCTATCGAGAACCGGCCGGGTGGACCCGGGCTTAGCCCTAATCTCTGGGACATGCACCGGCGTCACGTCGCCGCTGCGAACCACATGCAGGCCGAAGGCTGCTACGTCTCGTATTGTTCCGTCCACAGCGGCTACGATCGCACGTTACACCCCTACATCCACGGTCGACGGCCAGCAGATATCGTCGCGGCAGTGCGGGAGGTGCTCAGTCTGTGAGCAACCCGCTGTTCGACGCCCTCGACGGTCACTTCCGGGGTGAACGAGTCCGTGTCGTCGGCAACGACGGCACCACCTACGAGGGCTGGGCCGAGCGCCTGCACCACCACGACCGCCATGTCCTGCTCCGTGACGCGGTCAACGTGGACCGCGACGATGATATCGGGACGGCCTACGTCGCCCACTGCGATAGCATCGAGATTCTAGAGGCCAAGAGTCACATCGAGACAGTCAGTCCCGACGCCATCGAGCCAGCGCCGTACGCCGTTCGCGAATTCGACCGTGAGGGGAACTGCGGCTACATCGATCGTGTCCGTAACGACGGCTGGACCGGCTCGTTCCCCGTCGTCCGCCCCGTCGACGGCACGGAAGATTTCGAGGTCGTTGAAGGACACAAACGCCTGTGGGTCGCCGAGCAAGCCGGCCTCACCACGCACCCGGTCGAGATCATCGACGTCGACGATTGGGAGCTCGCCCGACGTTTCGTCGTCGACCACCTACCCGATGAGGAGCAGGTCCACGACGACGGCACGGCCACGGGCTGTTACGATGACGCCCAGATCGAGATCGTTATCGACCGGCTCACCGACGAGTGGGGCGAGCGTGCGTTTTCCCTCCCGCGGGTCCAGTTCAATGCCGACCGGCTCGGGTTCGACGTCGACGGTGATGCCACCGAGCAAGAGGCGGGCTCCACTGACACGGCCGATGACACAGATGACGAGGCGGCCGATGCCGACGTCGAAGTCGCTGTTGACGACGACGAGTTGTCAGAGCTACCGCCAACAGGCGAGGAGGTACTCGCTGCCCTCGCCGAGCATGGTGAGCTCCCCAGTGCCGAGCTAAAACACATTACCCAGCGGAGCTTGCAGGCTATCTCAACGAATCTCAACGCCCTCGAAGAGATGGGGCGCGTCGAGTCGCGGGCAGATCCCGATGACGGCCGCCGACAGCTCTACTCACTTGTCGACGAAAGCAAGCGAGATGACCACCGCGTCGGTGACCCTATCGACAAGGACAGCGCCGGTGCACAAGAGGCCGAGGCCGACGGTGGCGTCACGACTGAGTCGGATGGAGATCTGCCGCCGGGTGTCACAGCACAGGATATCCGTGATGCCGTCGAGAGAGTTGAGGGACGCCAGCGTGAGGGACTCAGTTACCTCGGCGACGTCGCTGACGAGCTGAACGTTCGGGAAGCCAGAGCGCGCCTGTTCTGTCACACCGTCGGTGTGTACGACCAGGTAACCGACGCCAGCGGCTACCGGGGTGAGGCCTGATGCAGCCGGTTCATCATGGTCTTGTGATGCTGCTCTTGGGGCTCGCCTCGCTGGTCGTGACCGCCTTCATCGTGGGGGCGATACCATGACCACCACCCGGGGCAACGCTGACTGGGTCGACTGCATTCGCTGTGGTGGCACCGGTGAACACGTCGAATGCATCGACGATATCTGTCACGCGAAGGGCCACTGCATGCACGGCGACAATTGCTGTGCGCTGTGTGAGGGACTGGGCCGTATCACCACCGAACTCGCCACGCGATGGCGCCAGCGCGATTCCTTCGAGGGGGTAACCGCGCCGGCGCCGGACCTGCGAGCCCGAGGGAAACTTCACGCCGTCGCTCGCGACGTTCGCGAGGATCCCGAACAGTCACTGCAGGAGGCTGATTTCTGATGAGTAAAACTGCTGATACACAAATTGACGACCCTGACGACGACCGACTCGAAACGCTGTACAACGTCCACGAAGAGCTGCAGACCATCGCCGAGAGCGACGTTCCCTACGCCGAATATGCGGAAAACTGGCTTGCGTCTCTTCGGGAGGCTGGCTACGATGTCTGAGTCACTCGTCCAGTCCTTCGATACGGATGGAGACGTCGTCGCCGATTTCAGCTTCGACGGTCGCGATGGCTTCGGCAAGGTCGCTGTCGGCGGCGACCATGCTGTCCATCGCATCCTGTCGCTGGCGTTCGGCCTCTTCGGCCGCGGACTGGGAGAGGACTTGGCCACACCACACGCAGGCGTCTTTCTCCCGGGGCGTCTTCTGCTCACAGCGCGGGCAGACGATGGGGCCGACAGAGTCGGGTTCGTCAGCTTCGACATCGAGGCCGTGGGCGCGGGCGATCTCCCGCTCGCTGGCGTCGTCGAAGACGGCGATGTACCGGCTCGCGATGTCGGATCCACGCGTCCAGCCGTGGTGTTCTTCGAGGTGGGCCTGCGAGACGCCCTGCGAGGCGAGATAGCTGGCCGAGGACTTTCGGAAGTGCGTCGGCGTGACGGTCTTGTCGACGCCGGCGCGGTCGGCGACGTCTTTCAGTGCGTCACGGACACGGTTGTTCGAGATGCTCTCTGGCGACGAGAGCTTGCACCACAGCGGGTCGGTGTCGCCGCCGGGGTGATCGTCGAGCCATCGGCGGACATAGGGGACCGATGGGACGAGGACGGGCGACCGGCGACCGTTCTTCCCGTTGAGTGTGACCTGCAGGCCGTAGTCGTGGTCGACGATATCGCCGGGCGTGAGGTCGTAGAGCTCGCCGGGGCGGGGGCCCAGATCCCATGCGAGGGCGACCAGTGCCCGGTCGCGGGAGTTGAGGCAGGCGTCCAGCATCGGCTGGATGTCGTCGGCCCAGTCCAGCATGGTTGCGGGGTTTGGTGCCGGGTCGTAGTTGTCGGGATACCCGCCGGGGACCCACTCGACAGCGTCCGGATACTCGTCACCGTCGGTGACGATCTTCCCGATCGTGCGGAACGCGACGCGGTAGTCCTTGTTCGTCTCGGGACTGCCGGTCTGTTCGGTGTTGATCCACTGGACGATATCTTCCGCGGCTTCGCGGTCGTCGACGCCATCGGCGAGCCCGCCGACACGCTTCGCGATGATGAGCCCACGCCGCAGCAGGAACTCGTGGCGGTGGTCGGAGAACTCACTGGGGCCCAGCAGGCGAATCTGCCGGTCGAGGTCGAGGAGGAGGTCCCGGTCGGCGTCGCTGATGTCATAGTGACCGTCCTCAAGGCGGTCGACCATGGTGTCGACGGCGCTGGCGGGGTTGTCGGTCATGTAGACAGTGCCACGGGCGACGGGCATGTAAAGCTCGGGTATATTGCCCTCCCCGGGCATTTTCCAGATCACATCGGCCAGCAGCCAGCAGCATCACTGGCCCGTGCCGAACAAACGGTACGCGACTAGCCCGAGCAGGGCTGTTCCGAGCGATCAGACGGTATCCTCGCCGAGTCGCTCCCGAACGCTGTCGTGCTTGTCACGACTGTTTGGAGACGTAGATGGTAGTTTCGTGGGAAAAGAACCGCCAGCGGTCAGCCAGACGAGAGGCCGCCGCCGGGGAACTCCTGAAACACGGCCTCAAAGTCGTCAATCTCTGCGGCCGTGGAATCGGCTGTCTCGCGGAGTTCTTCGAGTCGCTCGCTGACAGTCCGGTACTCGTCGCTGGCTTCCAGTTGCGCGGTGTTCTTCTGCGTTTCCAGCGTCGCCTTCTTCGAGGCCACGGCGAAGTACTCCTGCACCTGATCGTCGTACGTGGTCCGGACGAGCATCTCCGAGACGGTGTCGAGGAGGTCCTCGCGGCTGACCGGCTTAGTCAGGTACTCGTCGAAGGGCATCTCGACGATGTCGAAGTCCGGGTCGACGGCCGTTACCATCACTACCGCCGGGTCGATACCCCGTTCCGCGATGGTATCGAGGACTTCGTCACCGCTCATATCGGGCATCTGCCGGTCCAGAAAGACGACGTCGACGGACGCGTCGACTAACTGGAGCGCTTCCGTACCGCTGTGTGCGGTCCGAACGTCGTGTGCGGTCAGCAGCCACGTCGAATACAGATCCGCGATATCTTGTTCATCGTCGACGACGAGCACCGTTGCCTCCTCCGTCTCACCACGCTTTTGCACTTGTTATCCCTCCTGTCGACTCACGTACTGCTCTCACGGTGACTTTCCCGAACAGCAAGATAAAGGTACCCAGCATATTATCGATTCTGAGAACACTGCAGTTGGTCTGTTGACTTTTTCATGGAGGCGTGCTGTCACAAGGCAGTGACTTATCCCAGAGATGTTAACATAGCGGCGACCGTACCCTGTGTGTATGGTGACCGTCTCCGGACCGTGGACGAGCGGGGAGATGGAACAGTTTCTCAGCGCCGAAACGGTTCCACTCCGTCTCGGGTGCCGAACTCCAGCAGACAGGCCCTGGATGCTCTCGCTCTGGTACCGATTCGTTGACGGTGTCTTCGAGTGTGCGACCGGGGCAGACGCAGCGGTTGTCGACTACCTCGACTATGACGACGACGTGTCATTCGAAGTCTCGACGAACGAGCCGCCGTACCGCGGCGTCAGAGGCAATGGCACAGCGACGATGACAACAGACGAGGACAAGACGGTGCTCACCGACCTGCTGCACCGCTACCTCGGCGGGACCGACTCACCACTGGCCGAACGACTGCTCGCACCCGACCGCCGCGAGATCCAGATCACGATCACGCCCGACCGTCTCCACACCTGGGACTATAGCAACCGGATGTAACTGCCTGAACCAATGGGACCCACAGACTCAGCCATGGACACTGACCCGACAGACATCAAATCAATCGCGATAAGCGCCACCGACCTCGTCGCAGCTATTGAAGCGACTGCAGACGAATCAGAGACCGTGTTGCGCGTCACACCACCGTTCAGCGGTCGAATGCGGGCGCGTCTCCACGTCGTCCAGCCTGACGACGATGACGACACGGTTCACATAGAGCCCGACTCACTGCTGACTACGGATGCACCGTCGTATCCGACGCCCGATGACACCGCCGACGAACTCCGGGCTCACGACGATGAGACGTACTCGGTGGAGCGCCATCGGACCTACCACGAGCAGCGACTCGCCGAGTGGCGGGAGTCGCTTCCGGACCACGTCGTCGATAGCACGACACTAAGCGACACAGCGCACGACGTAACTGTGTCACTACTCGGACCGTAATCGGTCGTACACGTCCACCGGAGGCGTTACCGGGACTGGGAGTGTTACAGTAGGTCATACCACAGCTACACCGCCAATAAAACGTCTAAGCGTCTTTTAGCCGGTAATAAAATGAACGGCTAGGGGCCGCTGTGCGTGAAACGAAGCGAAACGGGCGGAAACCTCTAGAGGTTATAAGCTATCTCCAGTAGAAGCCGTGGATAGGTCCCCCATATGTCAAGTTCGTCCGCATACGAATTACTCGCCCAGTTTGATGAGTCCGTACCGGAGTTCGACGAGTCGCTCGTCTCCGCCGTTCGAGGTATCGCGTTCTGGACGGCGATTGCGCTCCCGTTTTTATATCTCCCGCTACTGATTACCGGCCTGAACTCCGGGGCGACGCGGATCGCGTTCGTCGCGCTCGTCGTCTTCAACGCCGTGACGCTGCGTATCGGCCACGCACACGGTGGAGACGACTGACACGGAACCCTGTGATTCGACACGGAACCCTATGATACCAGGCATTACCGTAGATAGTGCGGCCCTCCTCCCCGCAGTGCCGCTGTGACCATACTTTCATCCACCCGGTAGTCGTTCGTGTGCATATGTCACGGACAGCAGTCATTGCAGGCGTCGGTCCGGGCCTCGGGGAGTCACTGGCCAGAACATTCATCGACGAAGGCTGTCAGGTCGGCCTGTTCGCCCGGTCGGCGTCGTATCTGGAGTCACTGTCGGCAGACCTCGGTGACAACGCGCTCGCAGTACAGACTGATATTACCAGCCCGGACCAGGTTGCGGCAGGCTTCGAGCAGGTCCGGGACGAGTTCGGCCCTGTCGACGTGCTCGTGAACCACGCCAGCGGCGGCGCGTGGAAAGGCATACAGGAGATCACACACGACGAGTTCCAGCACGCGCTCGCCGTCGGCCCGGCGGGCGGGCTGGCCTGTTCGCAGGAGGCCGTCGACGACATGCTGACGGGTGACGGCGGGACGATCATCTTCACCGGTGCGACATCCGCCGTCCGGGGCCGCGACGGCGCAGTCGGGTTCAGCGCCGCCAAGTTCGCCGTCCGCGGGCTGGCCGAATCGATGGCCCGGGAACTCGGTCCCGAAGGCATCCACGTCGCCCACGTCGTCATCGACGGTCAGATTCTCCCGCCGAGCGCCGCCGACGCAGCTGACCGCGACACACAGTCGTATCTTGACCCGGACGAAATCGCTCAGTCGTACTGGCATCTCGTCGAACAGGACCGCTCGGCGTGGACGCTGGAACTCGACCTCCGCCCCCACGTCGAAGCGTTCTGAGCGTCTCACCTCCGTTCCGGCTACTCTTCGAGGAGGTCGACCCACTCTCTGAGCGGCCCCCGAATACCGTCGACTGAGATCGTCATGTCGCCGTCGAACCGCCACGTCGCCTGCGGGGAGTCCGAGCCGAATCGCATCGGAATAGAGACCGACAGATCATCGGCCGTGACGTGGAGCGCCTCGTCGCGATCAACCGTCTCGTCGAGCAGCCGTTCGACGGCCAGGCGGAGCTGTTCCGGGTCCGGGTCCGGGAGGTCCGTGGATTGACTCATACCTGTGGCTTAGAGCCGAGGCTACCTCCGTGTTGCGTCGGAGCAGTCAGTTTGTCCCCGTCATTTAGGGGTGTGTAGTCCTCAGACTGTGCCGATGGAGTTGGACACGCCGTACGCCCTCGGGGGGACCTACTACGTCGAGACGGTATCCGTCGGAAAACGGACGGACGACGAGACGGTGCGCGATTGCGTGGTCTGTGGCGGCCATGTCTACGCTGACGACTGGCATCTCGTCGTCGGAGTCCTGGATACAGCCTGCGGACGACAGCGCCACCACCACTGTAGCGACGACTGCCTGACCGACTGGCTCAAACTCATGACAGCTGCCTGAGCGTCAGTGAGTCCGCGGAGTCTTGACGGTGGAACCCGTCGGGCAGATATGGACGAGCGTACGGGCGTATTCAGGGTCTACCGCGTCGTCGAAGCGGTCCCGCACATCAATTTATTTGACACCGACGCGACGCGGCTCTACACGGTGTATCAGTCCGGCTACGGCGAACGCCAGCCAGCAGTCGACGACCTCCGGACGGGTGACCGCGTCGAGGCGACGCTCGGCGGTGATCCCGACGATTCGGACGAGGCCTGGTCGCTACTTTCCTTCGAGCGGCTCGACCGCGTCGCGATGGACTTTGCTGTGGATGCTGAAGTCCCAGCAGTGGCGGCCGACCTCTGGGAACCGGGCCTCGAACGCCCGGCAAGCGCCGTGCTCGAAGAGGACGGCGAGCCGGTCGCGGAGTGTTTCGTGCAGCCGCGCGCGCCGCTGCCCGGCGGCACGTTCGTCCCGAGCGTGCTCACCGGCCTCGTGCCGATGGAATCACTGCTGACCGACCTCCCCGGTATCGGCGAACCGCCGACAGACGCTATCTTCATCGACCCCGACCCGCCCGATGCCGACTCGTACGCCCGCCCCTACGGCGTCGCCGTGCTGTTCACCGCCGCCGCTGATGACCTACTCGCTGAGTTCCGGGACCGATATGATCTCTCTGCCGACACGGACAACAGACCCGAGTACGACCCGTACGGGCTGTAAGGGGTCGGTGGGGCAGTCCACAGGAGCCTACATCGTGATGACGAGCGGCACCGGAACGAAACAGAGCATGCCCAGAACGAACGTGACCAGGCCGATAGCCCAGCGGCCCGGCCCCAGCGGCGTCTCGTCCAGCGGCGTCGCCGACCCGAGCCGACCGAACACCAGCGCCAGGAGCCCCCAGAACGCCCACAGTCCGGCTGCGCGACCCCCCTCAAAGGCGACGAGGTAGCCCGCGAGCCCGAACAGGGCAACGGGGACGGCTAGCTGGACCAGCGACAGGCGGTCGCCGAACAGCGAGCGGGCGACGTGTGCGCCGTCGAGTTGACCGACCGGCAGAAGGTTCAGGAAGGTCACGAACGCCCCCACCCAGCCGCCGATGACGACCGGGTTCGGGNACAGGCGGTCGCCGAACAGCGAGCGGGCGACGTGTGCGCCGTCGAGTTGACCGACCGGCAGAAGGTTCAGGAAGGTCACGAACGCCCCCCCCCAGCCGCCGATGACGACCGGGTTCGGGAGGAGCTGCGGGTTCGCGTACTCCAGTTGTTCACCCATCACCGCCGCGATGCCCTGCAACAGCAGCGGGTAGCCGAGTTCGATGTTCGTGACGATGCCGCGGGTTACCTCCACCGGCGGGAGCGTCACGCCGATGGCGGTCACGACGACTGTCGCGGCGAGGCCCGCCAGCGGACCGGCGACGCCGATGTCGAACAGGGCCTTCCGGTCGGGGATGTGGTCGTTCATGCTGATGACCGCGCCCAGCGTCCCGAGCACGTTCGGGAACGGCAGGAAGTACGGCAGGCTCGCCTCGACCTCGTGGTAGCGGCTCATGACGTAGTGGCCGAACTCGTGAATCGCAAGGATTCCCAGTGCAGCGGCGGCGAAGGGCCACGCCTCGAGCATGGCTGTCGGCTCGTCGAGCACAGACAGCCCGTACCAGCGGGTCCCGGCGTACAGCGTCGACAACAGCGTCAGGACGGCGAGCCCGACGTTCAGCCACGGGATGCCGTCGACGCCGAGCGACCGCTCCCGCGCGATCAGGACCCACTCGCCCATCTCCCGCTTGAGCGCGACGCGATACCCGCGCTGACGGAACGCCGGTGCGATGCGGTGGATGACCTGTTCGGACTCGGTCATCGGCTCGCCGTAATACCGGACGCCGTCCTCGGCGGTCCTGTCGACCTCGTAGACGTAGAACGAGTCTGCGAGCGCTTCCGGGTCCGGTAACTCCGGCGGCGAGGACTGGGTCGCCATTACTCGCGTTTGGGGTTCGACCCGTTTGAACCTGTTTGCTGGCCCCGCTGTGCGCACGGAGAGCCGTCGCCGCAACTGAACCAGTCAGTCCGCGACAGCCTCGTCCGACCCGGTCGCAGCGCTGGGGTCCTGAATCCAGAGGTCGCCGAAAAGGTCGTCCTGCTGGAGGCGGACCTGGCCGCGGTGGGCAAGAAAGAGGAGGCCGAGGAACGTCTCGACGCGGGTCCCGCCGGCGGTGTCGACCTCGCGGTACAGCACCTCCTCGCGGCCCTGGTCGTACTGCTCGCGGACGGCGTCGTGCACGTCGGCGATGATGTCGTCGATGTTCTCGGCGTGGGCCGTCCCGGTCACGTCCGCCGCTGACGGCTCCTCGTCCAGCCGCATGTCGTCGGCCCCGCGGTAGTCCAGTTCCTGCGTCCCGCGGTCGTACCCGCTCGGGGAGTCGCTGGTGTCGTACTCGCGGGACTCCTTCCACCACGATTCGCGCTCGGCGTCGCGGAGGTCCCGAACGAGTTCGTCGAGCGTCTGTGGCATCCCACGGGCACGCCGGCGTTCGAGCCGGCGGTCCATCTCCGATTCCAGCGCGGCGAAGGGATCCGGGTCCTCGATGGGTGCGTCCTCGTGCATCGCCTGCTCCCACGGCTCGGCCGGCTCCTCCTCGTCGTCGCCCTCGCCCAGCATCGCGTCGCTTTTCATCCGGATGAGGACGCTCGCGTAGAACAGCGCCCGGCCCGACGTGCGCAGGTCCGCGTCGTCGATGCGCTGGAGGAACTTGTCAGTGACCCGTACCACGTCGATGTCCCACGGGTCGATTTCGCCGTCGTCCGCGAGCTGGACCAGTACCTCGACCGGTTCGACGTCCTCGTCGTCGTCGGCAGTCTGCTCGTCTGAATTTGCCTGCTCAGGTGTGTCAGCCGCAGTGTCAGTGGAATTGCCCAACAGCGCCGCCGCATCGCCTGAGTCTCCGGGCGGCTCGCGGTCCTCGTGGCCGGTGATATCGAGCGGAATATCCTCGTCATCGTCTTCTGGCTCACGGGTCGCTTCGCTCCCCGTTCGAGATTCCGAGCCGCGTGGCGGCTCGCTAGTCATCGGCTGGTACCTCCTCGTCACCGTCATCTGTGCCCTCACCGGAGAGGTCAATCCCAGTCACGGCGCTCACGTTGTCGCCCTGCATCATCACCCCGATAGCGCGCTCGGACCGCTCGAGCATGGCCGAGCGGTGTGAAACGACGACGAACTGGGCGTCGCCGGCGAGTTCGTCCACCAGCTCGCCGACGAGGTCGGCGTTGGCCGCGTCGAGGAAGGCGTCGACCTCGTCAAGCGCGTAGAACGGCGCGGGGTTGTGCCGCTGGATGGCGAAGATGAACGCCAGCGCCGTCAGCGACTTCTCGCCGCCGGACATCGCGTTCAGGCGCTGAATCGGCTTGTCGCCCGGCTGGGCCTTCATCGTCAGCCCGCCCTCGAAGGGGTCGTCCTCGTCTTCGAGGTGGAGGTGGCCGGTGCCGTTCGAGAGCCGCTCGAAGATGTTCTGGAACTGGTCGTTGATCTCCGTGAACGACTCCATGAACGTCTCCTTCTTGCGCGCCTCGTAGGTGTCGATGCGCTCGCGGATGCCGTCGGCCTCCTCGACCAGCGTCGCCTTCTTGTCTTCGAGTTCCTGCAGGTCGTCGTTCACCCGGTCGTACTCCTCGATGGCGCGCATGTTGACCGGCTCCAGCTTCTCCATCTCCGTCTCCAGCCGGTCGATCTCCTGCTCGACCGTGTCGTGGTCAGGCACGTCCTCGGGGTCGTAGTCGCCGACCTGCGCTTCGAGTTCGTCGATTTCCCACTCCAGGCGCTCCTGGGTTTCCTGCTCGGATTCGAGGTCCCGCTCGATTTCGGAGACTGCGGCCTGTTGCTCGTCGCGGGCCTCTTTGGCCTCCTGCAGGTCGTCTTTCAGCTCCTCGCGTTCGGCCTTGAGTTCGGCCAGCTCCTCCTCCAAATCGGCGACAGCCTGCTCCTTCTCTGTTTTCAGCTCCTGTTTCTCGGCGACCTTCGCTTCGAGGTCCTCGATGCGCTCCTCGTGTTCCGCCTTGCGGTTCTGGGCCGCCTCGATGTCGTCGTGGAGGTCCTCGATGGCATCCTCGGCGTACTGCTTTTCGAGTTCGTATTCGTTGAGTTCCGCGTCGAGTTCGCTCTGCCGGCCCTCCAGCGCGTCGATGTCGTCCTTGATGGACTCGCGCTGGTCCGTCAGGTCCGGCAGTTCCGAATCCTCGACCTCGGCTTCGAGGTCGTCGATATCGCTCTGGAGCGCGTCGATTTCCTCGGTCTTTTCCTCGATGTCGGCCTCCAGTTCGTCCATCTGGTCGGCCACGTCCTCGCGCTCGTCGGCGATCTCTTCGAGGTCGGCTTCCAGCTGTTCGATGCGGTCGCGGGTGTCTTCGAGGGCAGTCTGCTTGCGCTCGATGCTCGTCTCGATGTCCCGGACCTGCTCGGTCGCGTCGGATTCGCGGTCGCGGGCGTCGTCGAGGCGCTCCTCCACGTCCCGCAGGTCCTCGCGAACGTCCGCGCGCTCGTCTTCGAGTTCGTTGATGCGCGTGGCGACCCGTTCAAGCTTGCCCGCGCCACCCGAGAAGGAGTAGCGCGTGCCCGAGGAGGAGCCCCCGGTCATCGCGCCGGACTTCTCGACGAGGTCGCCGTCGAGCGTGACCATCCGGTAGTCGCCCATCAGGTCGCGAGCGGTGTCCATGCTGTCGACGACGACGGTGTCGCCGAGCACGTACGAGAAGATGCCCGCGTACTCGCGGTCGAAGTCGACGAGGTTGTACGCGAAGTCGATGACGCCGTCGGCGCTGGGCAGCGACCCCAGCGACCGGTTCTGCATCTGCGTGATCGGCAGGAACGTCGCCCGGCCGGCGCTGCGGGATTTGAGGTACTCGATACAGCGCTGGCCGACGCTGTCGTCGTCGACGACGACGTGGGCGAGCCGCCCGCCTGCGGCCGTCTCACAGGCCGTGGCATACTCTGGGTCGACCCCGCCGAGTTGGCCGACGGTCCCATGGACGCCGTCCTGGCCGGCGTTGAGAATCGCCGTCACCGCGCGGCCGTACGAGGAGTCGCCGTCTTCACCGGCTTTCGCCTCTAGCTGGGCGTACTCCTGCTGTTTCGCGCTGATTTCGTCTTCGAGTTCGTCGAGGTCCGACTGGAGTTCCCGCTTCTCGGCCCGGAGGTCGTCGACGACCTCGCCGATGGTGGCCTTGTTCTGCTTTGCTTTCTCCAGTTCCGTCTCTAAGTCCTCGATATCGGCTTCGAGGTCGGGAATCTCGGCTTCCGCGTCTTCGATGGCTTCACGCTTCTCGTCCTCGGCGTTCGAGCGCCGGCGGGCCTCGTCGAGCAGGCGGTCCTGCTCGCGCTGGAGGTCGTTCTTCTCGCTTTTGAGCGTCTCCAGCCGCGAACGCTTCTCCTCCAGTTCGTCCTTGACCTCCTGAAACTCCTCGCCGACCTCGTCGATGCGTTGCTGGACCTCCGCGAGTTCGGACTCCTTCTCGGCGATGTCGGCTTTGACGTTGGATTTGGCGACCTTCGTCTCGCGGATGTCGCTTTCGAGGTCGTCGATGGTCTCCTGCTTGCGGTCGATCTGGACGAACGCCTGCCGGCGCTCGTTCTCGGCGGCCTCGACGGTCTCCTCGGCGGACTCGATCTTGTCCTCCAGACGGGAGATGTCGCCTTTGATCTCCTCTATCTCGCGCTTGATGGCGAGCTGTTCGTCCTCGCCCTTGCGCTCGATCTCCTGATTGAGTTCGTGGAGCTCGTCTTCCAGCCGGATAACCGCGCCCTTGCGCTCGTCGAGTTCGGTCTGCAGTTCTTGGAGTTCCGCTTCCAGCTCGTCGATAGTTTCCTCGACGGCCGCCAGTTCCTCGCGTTTGTCTTCGAGTTCGGCGGCTTTGCGATAGCCTTCGTACTCCTCTTTCTCGTCGCGGAGGTCCTGGTATTTGAGCGCCGTCTCCCGCTCGTCTTCGAGCTGGTCGAGGCGCTCCTGTTTCTCCTCGATGCGGAGCTCGGCCTCGTCGATGCGCTCCTGAACGACCTCCAGTTCGTCGAACGCGTCGGCCTTCTTCGCGTCGAACTGGGCGACGCCGGCGATCTCGTCGATGATCTCCCGACGGGAGCCGGCGGTCATGTTAATGATCTCGGTCACGTCGCCCTGCATGACGACGTTGTATCCCTCCGGCGTCACGCCCGCCTGCGCGAGGAGGTCCTGAATGTCCGAGAGGTTGACCGAGCGGCCGTTGATGTAGTAATAGGAGTAGTAGTTGTCCTCGGTCTCCTTGACCCGGCGCTTGATGGCGATCTCGTCCACGTCGCCCACGTCCTCGGTGCCGGCGGCGTTGACGACCTGTGAACGTGACAGCGTCCGGTCGTCGTTTGCCAGAATGACCTCAACGCTGGCCTGGCGCTCGCCGTCGTACTCGGCGTCTTCGTCGGCGTGACCGGGGTTGTAGATGAGGTCAGTCAGCTTCTCGGCGCGGATACCCGAGGTGCGAGCAAGTCCGAGCGCGAACAGAATCGCGTCGATGATGTTGGACTTGCCCGAGCCGTTCGGGCCGCTAATAGTAGTGAAATCTTCGTAGAACGGGATTCGGGTCTTGCGTCCGAAGCTCTTGAAATTGTCGAGGACGAGCTCTTTGATATGCATGCGGTGGTATGGCCGACAGCCCTACGCGACGATGATGTCGGACTCCGAGTCCTCCTCGGTCTCGGTCTCCGACGCGGCCTCGGCTTCCTCCCTGTTATCAACCTCGTCGGTATCCTCGGTGTTAGGTGTGTCGGCCTCCGTCGGGGTAGCGGCCGATTCCTCCGAGTCGGACTCGTCAGCGCTGAATCCGTTGTCTTCGTCGACGCTGGCTTCGAGTTCACGGATGCGGACCTTGCATTCGACGAGTTCGTCGGTCAGTCCTTCGACCGACGCTTCCAGTTCTCTGACGCGCGTTTCGAGTTCCTCGACTCGGTTGCCGCACATATCCGTAACCCAGCCATTGTGGACACTTATACCTACGTCAGACATTGGCAGTCCGAGTGATACGTCCGGTCCGATGGATCGAGTCCCCTCCCGACACTGTACAGGGTCGTTAGCCTTTAGCCACGCGCCACCGAATCCCGGACAATGACTGCGCAAGCGTCCGAAGCCCGCGAGCTCGCGGCCGTCATCGGGCTGGAGGTCCACGTCCAGCTCGAGACGGAGACGAAGATCTTCTGTGGCTGTTCGACCGACGTGGCCGATGCCGAACCTAACACCCACACCTGCCCGGTGTGTCTTGGCCTTCCCGGCGCGCTCCCGGTCATCAACGAGGGGGCGGTCGAGGCCGCCGTGAAGGTCGGCAAGGCCATCGACGCCGACATCCCGGAGGAGACCACCTTCCACCGGAAGAACTACTACTACCCCGATCTCCCGAAGAACTTCCAGATCACGCAGTACGACTCGCCCATCTGCCAGGACGGCGAACTCGAATTTTCCGTCGAGAGCGAGCGCCGCAGCGTCGACATCCGCCGGGCGCACCTCGAAGAGGATCCGGGCTCCATCAAGCACGTCCGCGAGGGCACTGGGCCGCTTGAGTCCCGGACCTGTTCCATCGAACGCGCGGATTACACGCTCATCGACTACAACCGCGCCGGCACGCCGCTGATGGAAATCGTCACGGAGCCGGACTTTCGCGCGCCGGGCGAGGTCCGGTCGTTCCTCGAAAAGCTCGAAGAAGTGCTTGAGTACCTGGGCGTGTTCGACGCGACGCGGGACGGCAGCCTCCGCATCGACGCGAACCTCTCGATGGTCGACGCCAGCGAGGTGGACGACGACGGTGACATCGACGAATCCGTCCTCGAAGACGCCAACCGCACCGAGGTCAAGAACATCTCCAGTCACAAGGGCGCGGAGCAGGCGCTCTCCTTCGAGGCCTCCCGCCAGCGGAAGCTCATCCAGTCGGGCCGCGCCGTCGAGCAGGAGACCCGCCACTTCAACGAAACGCACGGCAACACGGTGTCGATGCGCTCGAAGGAAGAGGAGAAAGACTACCGCTACTTCCGGGAGGCCGACCTGCCGCCGCTTCGCGTGAGCCACTGGAAGGACGAGGTCCCGATTCCGGAACTCCCCGACGCCCGCCGCGAGCGGTTCGTCGCGGAGTACGGCCTCAGCGAGGAAGCCGCCTCGAAGCTCACGAGCACGAAGCAGGTGGCGGACTTCTTCGAGGACGTGGCCGAGCGCTTCGACGCCAACCTCGCTGCGACCTGGGTCGCCGACAATCTACTCGGCGAACTGAACTACCGCGACATGGCCATCACCGATATCGACGACCGCTTCGACGAGGTGACCCGGCTCGTCCAACTCGTCGCCGAGGACGATATCACGGCGAAAAACGCGCACGAGACCGTGCTTCGGGAGATGCTCGACACGGGCGACGGCCCCGACGCTGTCGTCGACCGCGAAGGGCTTGGCAAGACCTCCGGCGACGAGGTCCAGCAGGCTGTCGTGGACGCCATCGACGAAAACCCCGACGCCGTCGAGGACTACCATAACGGCGAGGACGGCGCAATCAACTTCCTCGTCGGGCAGGTCATGCAAAAGACCGGCGGGAGCGCCGACCCCGGCGACGTGAACGGGCTGCTTCGCGAGGAGTTAGAGAGCTAAGACAGCGTCCTACTCGGCCTGCGCGGCACAGTGGTGAGTTGTCACAGTCACCGCTGTGGCCAGTCGGCCGGCAGTTCATCAGCGTGGTTCTCGAGCAGGTCGAGCATCGGTTCGATTTCGTCGAATCGCTGGCCCCGCGATACTTCATCGGCCGCTCGGTCCCAGTCGATGTATGCCAGACTGGCCAGCCGCGGCAGGTCGTCGTGGCGGAGTTCGGTTTCGGTGTTTCTGGCCCCGGCACTTCTGGGGAGAAAGTCGACAATCGGCCGTGGACTACTCTGTTTTACCATAAACAGAATCATTCGTCGACGGCGGGTAAACAACGCCTCGAACACCCGGTCCATCCCTGGGTCCCATATCACATCCGGGATAGAGGTTTCCATCCTGTAACAAGAGACATACTATTGATGATAAATGTCACGATACCGCCGTTTCCTTGCCGAATCGATCCTGAATCGTACAGGTGAATTTGATTTGAGAGGCCGGCCCGATAGCCGCTACGCTGAGCTGCGTGCTACGATTCGCTCGACGCGTTCGACTCGACGCTCTCGCGCCGCTCGCCCGGGATGATCGCGGGGTCCTTCCACAGCAGCGTGACGAATATCGCAGCGGCGAGGGCTTCGAGGGTCTTGATAGCTGATTCGGTCGGTTCAGTGTTGAAATGGTCTAGTATCAGCAACGCGGTACTCCCGCCGTGGTGTCCGCCGCCACCGGACGACGGTGCAGAGAACCCCTCGACGAGGAAGGCACCGTGTCCAGTAGCGTGCCAGAACACCCAGCCGGCGATGGACGTGATCATGAGGAGCGTCCCGGCGATGTAGGCGTTCCGCAGGCCGATGACGCCCCGGGTGATGAGATACGGGCCGGCGAGCAACACCGCGGCGAAGGCGACAAACAGGAACGGGCGGGGGTCCGGCGGGAGCCCCTGTCCCAACAGTCCCTCGATCGCCTGCGCGTAGATGATGCTTCGCGGGAGACCCCACCAGAGGTGAAACGCCGCCGTCGAGAAGACGAGTGCGGCGGCGGTTCCGCGGAGGAGTTTGGTCGTCCGGCGATCCATACCGGCAGTCGGGGTGGCAGTGTCAAGAGTGCATCGAAGTGGTGAGTAGCGCCGTGGCCGCCAGTAGCGTGAAGTCGGGGCCGGAGTGGTAAAGGGAATAGCGTGGAGCCGGGGCCGGAGTGGTAAAGGGCTACCTCCGCGCGAGCGCGAGCGGCCCCGCAAGCGCCCGCACACCCGCGCTGTCGCCTGATTTTCCCGAAAGCCTTTAGAACAATTGACTCCGTAGCGACGGGTAATGACAGAGACAGGTGGTGTCTGATGCGGCTGATTATCACCGAGAAGGACAACGCCGCCCGCCGCATCGCGGAGATCCTCTCCGAGGGGAGCGCGTCCGCGAGCCGGCAAAACGGCGTCAACGTCTATCGGTGGGGGAACACCCGCGTCGTCGGCCTCTCCGGCCACGTTGTCGGCGTCGACTTCCCCGAGGAGTACAACGACTGGCGCGACGTGGAGCCGGTGGAACTCATCGACGCCGACGTGACGAAGGAGCCGACCCAAGAGAACATCGTCACGACGCTGAAGCAACTGGCCCGGGAGGCCGACGAGGCCACTATTGCGACAGACTACGACCGCGAGGGCGAACTCATCGGCAAGGAGGCCTACGAACTCATCCGCGAGGAGACCGACGCGCCCGTCGACCGCGTCCGTTTCTCCTCGATCACCGAGCGGGAGGTCCGGGACGCCTTCGCCAACCCCGACGACATCGACTTCGACCTGGCGGCCGCCGGCGAGGCCCGCCAGATTATCGACCTCGTGTGGGGCGCAGCACTCACTCGCTTCCTCTCGCTGTCGGCCCGGCAACTGGGCGACGACTTCATCTCCGTTGGTCGGGTCCAGTCGCCGACGCTGAAGCTCATCGTCGACCGCGAGCGCGAGATCCAGGCCTTCGACCCCGAGGACTACTGGGAGATCTTCGCCGACCTCCAGAAGAACGGCTCGGGCTTCGAGGCCCAGTACTTCTACGACGACGACGGGAAGGAGGCCGAGCGGGTCTGGGTCGAGGACGACGCCGACGACGCCTACGCCGACCTGACGGGCGTCGACGCGGCGACGGTGACGAGCGTCCGCCGCCGGACCCGCACCGACAGCCCGCCGACGCCGTTCAACACCACCGCCTTCATCTCCGCCGCCAGTTCGCTGGGCTACTCCGCCCAGCAGGCGATGTCTATCGCCGAGGAACTGTACACCACCGGCTACATCACCTACCCGCGAACGGACAACACGGTGTATCCCGACGACCTCGAAGAGGACGCCCTGCTCGACGAGTTCGTCGGTGCCGGCCACTTCGGCGAGGACGCCGAAAAGCTGCTGGAGCAAGACGACATCACCGCCACCGAGGGCGACGAGGAGACCACCGACCACCCGCCCATCCACCCGACGGGCGAGATTCCGCCGAAGGTCGACCTCTCGGACGACGAGTGGGAGATCTACGAACTGGTCGTCCGACGGTTCTTCGCGACGGTCGCCGAGGCCGCGACGTGGGAGCACCTCCGCGTCGTCGCCGACGCCGGCGGCCGCTCGCTGAAGGCCAACGGCAAGCGCCTGGTCGAACCGGGCTACCACGAGGTGTACCCCTACTCCAGCGCCAGCGAGAACCACGTCCCCGACGTTGAGGAAGGGGAAGAGCTGGCCATCTCCGAGGTGCGGATGGAAGCCAAACAGACCCAGCCGCCGCGTCGCTACGGCCAGTCGCGGCTCATTCAGACCATGGAGGATAAAGGGTTGGGGACGAAGTCGACCCGACACAACTCCATCGAGAAACTGTACGACCGCGGCTACATCGAGGGCGACCCGCCCCGCCCGACGACGCTGGCGATGGCCGTCGTCGAGGCCGCCGAGGAGTTCGCCGACCACGTCGTCAGCGACGAGATGACCGCCCGGCTAGAGGCTGACATGACCGCCATCGCCAACGGCGAGGAGTCGCTCGATACGGTGGCTGACGAGTCCCGCGAGATGCTCAAGCGGGTGTTCGACGAACTGCGCGATTCCCGCGAGGAGATCGGCGAGCACCTCCAGGAGTCGCTGAAAGCCGACAAGACGCTCGGCCCCTGTCCGAAATGCGGCGAGGACATGCTGGTCCGGCGCTCGCGCCAGGGGTCGTACTTCGTCGGCTGTGACGGCTTCCCCGAGTGTCGCAACACGCTGCCGCTGCCGTCGACGGGTGAGCCGCAGGTGCTCGAAGACCACTGCGAGGAACACGACATGCACCACGTCAAGATGCTCGCCGGCCGGGACACCTTCGTCCACGGCTGCCCCCGCTGTGAGGCCGAGAAGGCCGACGAGAGCGAGGACGAGGTCATCGGGCCGTGTCCGGAATGCGGCGTTGCTCCGGAGGAACAACGAGGCGACGGCGACGAAGCAGAGGGGGGCGAGCTGGCCATCAAACACCTCCGCTCAGGCTCCCGGCTCGTCGGCTGTACGCGCTACCCCGATTGTGACTACTCGCTGCCGCTGCCCCGCAACGGCGACATCTCGGTGACCGAGGCGTTCTGCGAGGAGCACGACCTCCCGGAGCTGGTCATCGACGCCGACAGCGACGACCCCTGGGAACTGGGCTGTCCCATCTGCAACTACGAGGAGTACCAGGCCCGCACCGCCGTCGAGGACCTCGAAGACCTGAGCGGCATCGGCTCGGCGACCGCGGAGAAGCTCGGCGATGCCGGCGTCGATTCGCTGGCGGCGCTCCGGGAGGCCGACCCCGACATCGTCGCTACCGAGGTGCAGGGTGTCAGCGCCACGCAGGTCCGGGAGTGGCAGGACGAACTGGAAGCCTAACATTCGGCCCGGTCAGTCGGCGACGAACGTCACGCCGTCACAGATCGGACACTCGACGGCCTCCGCGTTGTCGGCTGTGACTGGGTCGACGGCACCGTAGACGACCGCGTGTGCCACCGGCTCGGGAATCTGGCGCTCACAGAGCGGGCACTCGACGACGCCCGCCCGCAGTCGGTCCCGGTCGATGCTGTGGCCAGTGGTCACAGCTGGAGGTGAGACGTGGAACTCGGGCCGTCGTCGTCATCGATACCGCCCTCGTGGGCGAACGTGTAGTCGTCGTCCGTGAGGAACACGTCGCCGTGAGTCTCCGAGATTTCGACGCCAGGGAGCGTCGTCCCCGCGGCGTCGCCGTTGTCACAGCCGCCGTCACAGGCGTCGAACAGGGAGCCGTGTCGGGGACAGATGAGCTGGTCGTCCCGCATCGGGACGCCTCGCCCGGTGTCGAACCGCTGTGCCTCGTGCGTACATCGGTTCACCCATGCCTCGACGCCGTCCTCGCAGGGGACGAGAACGACCTCCTCCAGGTCGCCGTAGGCGTCTTCGGCGGTGAACAGCCACGACCCGTCCTCGTGGACCGTCTCGACTGTCGTAAGTCGCTGCACGGCTGGCGTGTTCGGTTGCCGCCGGTATCAGCGTTACCGTAGTACGGCGGGAACTGTGCGCGTCACTCGCCGGTCTCCGCGGCGATGAGGCGAACCAGTGCGGTAACGAACACCTCGAACAGTCGCCAGACCAAGACGCAACTGACGACGAGCACGGCAAGGACGATGGCGACGAGCCAGAGAAAGAGACCGAACTGCAACTCGGTGAGCAGTCCTGCCGTCAGTCCGACGACGAAACCTCCGACGAAGAGGCCGCCAGCGCCCTGGAGACAGCGGCGTTGCCAGCGGTCGAACGCCAGCGCGTCCTCAGCCCCCAGCAGCGATGGCAAGGCGATGCCGAGTCCGGCACCGCCCAGCGCCAGAATAAAGAAAACGCTACCGAACAGATACGAGAGCCCGCGGACGAAGCCGTTGCCGGACGGTGACGCTGTCGGCATCGTCGAAAACGAGTACAGCACTGCCACCGTTACGACAGCGCCTGTGAGAACGAGCGCGGCCCGGATAGCAGCGACGACGTACCGGCGCTTGTCCGCGGTCATTGTCTGACGATTGTAACATAGTCATCATAAATCTTCGGAGATATACGTATGGGGCCGACACCACTCGGTCGCTATCTGGCTGTTCGGGTGGGCTGTCAGCGTGGCTGTTTGGGCGGGCTGTCAGTGTGACCCACTGTGGTCGGTGTATCCGAAGCGGTTATACGGCCACGCGCAAGTCTGGCAGGTATGAGCGACTGGGCGGACTGGGACCACATCGTGAAGATAGACCCCGACAAGACGCTGGTCGACGGAGAGACGTTCGAAGACGTCGCGGCGACGGGGACCGACGCCATCGAGGTCGGCGGGACGACCGGGATGACGGAGGAGAAGATGAAGCGGGTCGTCGACGCCTGCGGGAAACACGACATCCCCGTGTACATCGAGCCGTCCAACCCCGCATCGGTCGTCCACAGCGACCGTCACGACGGCTATCTCATCCCGGTCGTGATGAACGCCGGCGACGTGGCCTGGATCACCGGCGCGCACAAGGAGTGGATACGCATGGACGACGATATCGACTGGTCGCGGACCTTCACCGAGGCCTACATCGTGATGAACCCGGAGGCGTCGGTGGCGTCCTACACGCAGGCCAACTGCGACCTCGACGCGGACGACGTGGCCGCCTACGCCGAAGCCGCCGAACACCTCCTCGGGCAGGAGATCGTCTACGTTGAGTACTCGGGGATGCTCGGCGACACCGACATCGTCGCCGCCGCCGCGGACATCCTCGACGACGCCACGCTGTTCTACGGCGGTGGCATCCACGATTACGAGTCCGCCCGCACGATGGCACAGCACGCGGACACCATCGTCGTCGGCGACCTCGTCCACGACGAGGGTGTCGACGCGGTTCGAGAGACGGTGAAAGGCGCGAAAGACGCGACGGCGACGGTCAAGTAGCTAGAACGCCAGCCGCTCGAGCAATCGACCGACGACGCCCCCCGGATGGCGTTTCGTGTCTACTTCCATCGACGCGTGGTCGCTGTCCTGAATTGCTGACTGCGTAGACCCGTCGTCGTTTGACGTACGAGCCGCGAGTCCACCGTTGTTCGCGTGTATCAGGAGCGTTCTGTCGCTGTCAGCCGCGTCTATCGCCGATGAGAGGTCCTGCCGGTCCACGAAGGTCCGCTCCGTCGGCACGTCACAGAGGTCCAGCAGGTCGTCGTGGTACGCTTCGAGTTGCTGGCGTTCCTCCGCGGACTGGCGCTCGTCGAGCGGGTAGAGGAACTGGAGGTCGGCTCCGGTCTCCGTCCCGACAGCGTTGCCGACGCGGACTTTCAGCGGGTCGTACGGGCCGCGGGTCGTGACCAGCGTGATTGTTTCCAACGATTCGAGGGACTGTGCGTCGACAGCGATGGTGTCACAGTCGGTCTGTTTCCGGATGCGGTCGATACTGTCGCCCAACAGCGAGTCCTCGAACGACGCGCCCCGTTCCACCAGGAGCACGTCGACGTCCCGCTCGTCGACCGCGTTGGCGACGGCCCGCTCGGGGTGGTGGCTTACGAGTTCACCGTACTCGACGGGAACATCGAACTCAGCCGCCAGCGTGTCGGTCCGGCACTCGAACTCGAGGTCGTCAGAGGACTGGACGCCGGAGGCGTAATCGAGGGGCTGTTGGTCGGGCACTTCGTCGAACTGGACGACCGAGAGACTGCTGCCGGCTGGCGAGAGCGCGGCCCCGATTTCCAGCAGTGTCGCTTCACTCTGTCGCGAGGAGCCTTCGGGGAGCGCGACAAGCACGGAGGTCTCTGTCGTCTCATCGAGCGTCTCCTCGGTCCGGTCGAGCGCGCGGTCGCCGATGCTCCGGCGGACGGACTCCTTGATCGCCCCTTCCCTCGTGACTCGCGGCCGGACGTAACCCAGATACCAGACGATGCTGCCGACGACGATACCGACGGCCCCGACGATCGCGATCAGGCCCATCTGCGTCAGCAGGGCAAAGCCGGTTATGGTGCCGAATATCGGCGTCCACGGGTACAGCGGCACTTCGAAGGAGGGGTCGTAGTCCGGGGCGTCGCTCTCCCGGAAGCCGATGAGCGCGACGTTGATGAGCGCGAAGACGAGGATCTTGAACGCGCTCGCGAGCTTCGCGATCTCCAGGATCGGGACGAAGAGAATGAGGAGCAACATTACGCCGCCGGTCAGCGTGATCGCGGTCACCGGCGTGCCGAACCGGTCGCTGACCGTGCTGAACAGGCCGGGCGCGAGGCCGTCACGGCTCATGGCGAACGGGTACCGCGACGAGGAGAGGATGCCGGCATTGGCCGTGCTGACCAGCGCCAGAATCGCCGCGAGAACGACGGCCGCGACGCCAGCAGTTCCCAGCGTCGCCTCGGCCGCGTCCGCGATGGGCGTCGTGCTCCCGGCGAGTTGGTCGAGCGGGATGACGCCGACGACAACGGCGACGACGAGCACGTACAACAGCGTCGTGAAGCCGAGCGAGCCCAGCATCCCGAGTGGGATGACGCGGTCCGGGTCTTCTACCTCCTCGGCGATGGAGGCGATCTTCGTCACGCCCGCGAAAGAGACGAACACCAGGCCGGTCGCGGCGAAGATACCCTCGACGCCGTAGTCCCACATCCCGCCGTAACTCGCGGTGTTGACTGCCGGACCGCCACCGGCGACGAACCAGCCGATAGCCACGAGCATCACGGCGACGATGCCAATCTGGAGTCGGCCGGTCTGTTCCGCGCCGAGGATGTTGACGAGGATGAGGACGGCGGCGAGCCCGATGGCAACCGGCTTGATTGGCAGATCGAAGAGGAGGACGAGGTACGGCACGCCGCCGACGAGCGCCAGCGCGCCCTTGAACGAGAGGGAGAACCACGTTCCGAGTCCCGAAACTGTGCCCAGTAGCGGCCCCATCGACCGCTCGATATAGACGTACGTGCCGCCGGCCTCCGGCATGGCTGTCGCCATTTCGGCCTTGCTGAGTGCGGCCGGGAGCACGAGCACGCCCGCGAGAAGGTAGGCGGCGATGATGCCGGCCCCCGCGTCTTTCACCGCCAGCGCCGGCAAGATGAAGATACCACTGCCGACCATCGCGCCGATGGATATCGCTACCACTGACAGCAGTCCGAGGTCGCGTTCCAGGTCCTTTGCCATTGTTAGGCGATTTCGGCCGTCTGGAGCGTTGTTTCCACAGCGCGTTCCAGTTCCGTCGCCAGGATGCGTGAGCCACAGATCACCGTCGAGCCAGCCGACTCGAACGCCGATCGATGCTGTGGGTCATTGAGCACGACGACCACGGTTTCGACATCGAACTGCGTCCGAAGCAGTTGTGTCACGAGGAACGCCCCGTGGTCCGTCTGCATCGAGATCAGGGCGACATCGGTCGTTTCGGCCCCGGCGTCCTGAAGCACAGCACGCTCCCGCCCGTCACCGACTACCACGCGGGTGTCGTCGGGCGTTTGCCCGGCAACGCCGTCGTGGTCGGTGACGAGACAGGCATCGGTACCTCGATCTAACGTCGTTACTACCTCAGACCCGACGTGACAGTCACTGATGACCAGCACCGACGGGGGGTCGATGTCGTCGTCCACTCGTTCGCGGAGTCCTGTAAGCGAGATCATGGGTTCGTAGAGGTCGGAGCTACCCGACCGATACGCACCCATTGGTTCCGACATCCGATAAATATCTAGGACCTGTTTCCGATTCCGGATCTATTTATGCATATAATCAATTTTCGGAAGTTTATATTACTTAGTGTCTGGACCGGGGTCGTCGTGCCCGAACTGGTGGAACGGCCGGGTGTACTCGTTCCGAATAAGGTCCTCGTCGACGACCTCCAGTCCGATGTCGTTGAGGTCCCTGCCGATGCGGCTCAGGTCGTTGCCGTCGGTGCCGACCACCTCGACGTGGACGTTGTCGGCTCCGGTCATGACTTCCCGGATGGCGACGACGCCGGACACCTCGAGCGCCCGCTGTGCGACCTCCTCGCGCTCGTGGATCGGTGCCGTACAGACGATGAGCGTATGGAGCTGATACCCCGCAGCCTCGTAATCGACATCGACATCGTAGCCGGCGATAACGCCGGCCTCTTCGAGCTTTGTGATTCGGTTCCGAACAGTTCGTGCGGAGACATCAAGCGATTCAGCGATCTCACTCGCCGACGTGTGTCTCGCATCCTGCTGGAGCGCGTAGATGATGTTCCGGTCCAGATCGTCGATAGGGTACTCCGCGTCGGCCATGTCGGCTGTTTTGACGGCTACCAGTACAAAGGTTCAGGATATTGTCCCGACGCCTTGGTATCGCCCGACTGTCCTCGACACTCCGCTGTGGTTCGCCAGCAACACGGCGACTCGCTATGGGGATTCGAGCCACAGACGCCGCTGTGTCTCAGGAAAGCACCGACTGTTCGGTGAGTGTTACGGTTACCGTCGGGTGATACGCGACCCAGTCGGTATTCTCGCCAGTGCGGTAGGAGAGGGGAACTTCGTCAAAGTAGCCCTGCAGCGTGTACGTGCCGGCACCTGAAACCCGCCGCCCGATGAGTTCGTACTGCCGCTCGATGGATTCACCAGCCTCCAGCGTTCCGGTGAGTGGGGCGTTGTCTTTGTTCGCCCCGTTTGGCCGTATCTCGACGGTATCTACCTCCGCATACTCGTCAGTCAGTAGTAAGACGTCGAGCGACCCCGAATCGCCTGCTGAAACCAGTCCTAACACCCCGAGTGGCCAGACGCCGGTGTTCTTGATTCTGAGGTCCTGTGTCCCGGTGTTTCGGAGCGTTATGTCCAGCCGACCGGGGCTTTCGATCTCGATAGCCCGGTCAGCCGGTGTTACATCGAGTGCCAGCGGGTGCGAACCATCCTCGGTCTCCACGCTGGAGATAGTGTACTCGGTATCGCCGAGACAGCCGGCGAGACCGGACAGCGCCGCCGTCGACACGGCCAGATACTGGCGGCGGTTCATGCGTCCACCGCCCCGGCGTGAGCGGAGCCGTCAGTCAGTGTCATGAAGATGTCTTCGACTGTCGCGTCAGACGAAAGGTCACAGGTGTCCCGGAGCGCCGGAAGGGTCCCTTCGACAATGAGGTCCCCCTCGTAGAGAATCCCGACGCGGTCACAGACCAGATCGACCTGCCCGAGGACGTGACTGGAGAAAAACACCGTCGAACCGCGTTCGGACTCGGCTTCGACAACATCTCGCACCAGCGCGACGCCGTGGGGGTCGAGCCCGGTGAACGGCTCGTCGAGAATCAGGAGGTCCGGCTCCCCGACGAGACTCATCGCGAGTGCCAACCGCTGTTCCATCCCCTGTGAGAACTCGCCAGCGGGTCTTTCGATAGCGTCGGCCAGTCCCACGCGCTCGAGCAGTGCTCGTGGGTCGTCGTCCGCACGCTTCGTATCGATCACCAGTTCGAGGTGCCGCCGCGCGGACAGCGACTCGTAGGTCTCGAAGCGGTCGGGACAGATACCGACGCGCTGGTGGCAGGCGACGACATCGTTCCACGGGTCGTGGCCGAGAACGCGGGCCGTTCCCGACGTTGGTTTGATGTAGTTCATCAGCAGATTGATAGTGGTCGACTTCCCGGCACCGTTCGGGCCGAGGAAGCCGTACACCTCGCCCTGTGCAACGGTCATGTTCAGCGCATCAAGCGCAACAGTCTCGCCGTACTGCTTCGAAAGCCCGTCGGTCTCGATTGCCGGCGGCGTCATGCGAGGTCACCTCGCTTGAACCGATAGCCGGCCAGTGCCAGCGGGACGACACCCCAGAAGAGCAGTACGACGAGGCCAAGCGATTCGTGCAGGTAGACCGGGACTAACTGTCCACTGAACGTTGCATCGACGACGTACTCATTGGTGGAGATGCCGCGATACAGCACGTCGATGACTGACGTGTACAGGCCACCGGAGTTCCCCGTTCCGAGTATCCAGTTCGTTACAGTTCGGTACGCTCGACCCGGCGAAAACCGAAGTATAGCGAACAATAGACCGTCAGCCGGTGGTTCGAACGGATTGACTGCGTTGCCCGTCACAGCGGAATAGATACTGACGCCGATGCGTTTCCACCCCAGCGTCAAGATCAGAAAGAAACCGCCAAACAGCGCGCCAGTCACACGGACCGTACTGGTCGTGACTGCCGATGCCGCTGTTGCGACTGACACGAGCACAACGATGTACAGCACTGTCACCAGAAACACGCCGATGAAACGTAACGGGGAGAACAGGCCGAACTTGACACCGCCAATCACGCCGAGAATAACTGTTGCGAGGGCAAACGGGAGCACAGCCCCGACGCTCCGACCGAAGACCTTGCCGATGAGAATATCAGTTCGCGTGAGGGGCAGTCCAAGCAGGAATTTCAAACTGCCCGACGTGCGCTCCTGAATAATCGACCGATACGTCAGCAACAGCACACCCAGCGGGAGGAGGATTGACCCGGCGACCTGAACGAAGCCGACCGTGACGTTCGGGCCGAGCACGTCCCAGCTCTCGTATGTGGGACCATACCCCCAGACGACGAGCAGGGGCGCAAGTATCCAGGTTCCTTTCGATTTGAGTAACGCGACTGCCTCTTTCCGTGCGACGGGAAACCATCGGGGGAGGGCCATGTAGTCGGATTTGAAAGTGTTTCATATAAAACACACTGTCAACGGCTACTCTGTTTACACGGCACCGAGCTATCGCTTCTGCCGGGCCTGCGCATCAATGGCGTCTTGTCCCGAGACCACCGCGTCCGAGAGGGACCTGCGCCCTCGCCTCGAAAGACTGTTCTTAAGTTAGGCCCACAAGAACCAACGTCCATGGAAAACCGAACCTACACGACGGACGCAGCGCCGGGTGACACGGTCACCGTCGCCGGCTGGGTCCACGAGATCCGAGACCTCGGTGGAATCGCCTTCCTTATCCTTCGGGACACCACCGGAAAGATTCAGGTCAAGTTCGAGAAAGACGAGATGGACGACGACCTCGTGGAGACGGGGCTGAACGTCCAGCGCGAGTCGGTCATCTCGGTCACCGGCGACGTCGAGGAGGAGCCGCGCGCCCCGACCGGCGTCGAAGTCACGCCGGAGTCCGTCGACGTGATTTCGGAAGCCGACCCCGAACTCCCGCTCGACCCCTCGGGCAAGGTCGACGCCGAACTGCCGACCCGCCTCGACAACCGCACGCTCGACCTCCGCAAGGACGAGGTTAAGGCCATCTTCGAGATCCGCGCAGAGGTCCTCCGGTCGGTCCGCGAGGCGTTCCGCGACCTCAACTGCACGGAGATCAACACGCCGAAGATCGTCGCTACGGGGACCGAAGGCGGGACCGAGCTGTTCCCGATCACCTACTTCGGGCAGGAAGCGTTCATGAACCAGAGCCCGCAGCTGTTCAAGCAGCTGATGGTCGGCTCCGGCCTCGAACGCGTCTTCGAGATCGGCCCGATCTTCCGCGCCGAGGAGCACAACACGCCGCGGCACCTCAACGAAGCGACCTCAATCGACTTCGAGTCGGCGTTCTACGACCACACCGAAGCGATGGACGCCTGCGAACACGTCGTCCAATCCGCCTACGAGGGCGTCGCCGAGAACTGTCAGGACGAACTGGAAGCGCTCGGCCTCGAAGACGAGTTCGCGGCCCCCGAGGGCGACTTCCCGCGACTCACCTACGAGGACGCCCTGGACCGCATCAACGCCACCGGCGAACTCGACGAGCCGCTGGTGTGGGGCGACGACCTCTCGACCGAGGCTGAGCACGTCCTCGGGCAGGAAGTCGGCGAGCACTACTTCATCACCGACTGGCCCAGCGAGATCAAGCCGTTCTACATCAAGGACCACGACGACGACGAGGAGGTCTCGACCGGCTTCGACATGATGCACCCGTCGATGGAACTGGTCTCTGGCGGCCAGCGTGAGCACCGCTTCGACCACCTCGTCGAAGGGTTCGAACAGCAGGGCCTGGACCCGGAAGCCTTCGAGTACTACACCAAGATGTTCAAGTACGGCATGCCGCCCCACGCCGGCTGGGGCCTCGGCGGCGAGCGCCTCATCATGACGATGCTCGGGTTAGAGAACATCCGAGAAGCGGTTCTGTTCCCGCGAGATCGGCAGCGTCTGAGCCCGTAGGAAGCGAGGTTCTGACCGCGGGGAAGAACCTCGGAATCGCGAGCAGAGCGGGACCGAAGGTCCCGCAGGCAGTCGGGCGGTACCACCGCCCGACGACGGGGAGGAACGACCCGTGAGCGGCGAAGACCTGAGAGCCAGCGGGACGAACGCAGTGAGTCCAGCAGGACCGACAGCGAATCTCTCCATAGGGACCTCGAAACAGCGAGCGCGAGCGTAGCGATACGCGAGCGCACTGCCTCGCAGCGGTTCGAGTTCGGCATGTCTTGAGGGACAGCCGCAGGGCTACACACTGTATCCGACACGAGGACGGGAGTACGACCCGTCCCCGACTATGCGTTCGACGCCGCCTGTTTCAGAATCTGTGGCGTGACCACAACTTCGAGCGCAGCGATACCGAGTGCGACGTACCGTATCGTTCCCTCAAGGAAGAGGAACGCGACAGCCGCAACTACCGCGGCGCTGACCAGTGGGATACCGTAGCGAACGACCGGGTTTTCGAAAGGGGAGGGCATACAGACTAGTCAATCGAACGCTGTCTCATATTCGTTTCTGACTTCGGTGGATTGTGAGCGACTCAGGTGCCGGCGAGTGCCAATTGCGACAGCTACAGCCGGCGATTGGGTGACCACCACGAAGGGTACTGAGTGGGCGCGGTTGGGAAGAACAGCGGCCGGGAGATGTATAGAACGGGCAAAATAAAGAGGAGCGTTCGCGACGCGTATCTCAGTCGTCTGCGGGCGCAGCGCCGCCGGAGCCGATACTCGCCCCGGACCCCGAGACGGTGCCTTCGTTGGCGGCGACCCAACGCAGGAGCAGGAACGCGAAGACGTACTTCGCGAGGATGTCGAGACCGGAGTAGCCCCACGAGGTGACGCCGACGCCCAGGAGGGCCACCCCTTCGGAACCCAGCGCCCAGAGAATCGGATAGCCGAGCCAGAGGACCACGGTCAGGAGCTTGAGCGTTCCGAATATCTCGCTCGTCCCGGCAGCTTCTGCGTCGGCCGGCCACTGGACGAGCAGGACGTACAGCACCGCGACGAAGAACGCACAGCTGATGCCGTAGAATACCCACCGCAGCAGGTGCGAGGAAGTAATTAGTGCGGCGGCGAGGCCGGTCACACACATCCCGATGTCCATCGTGATGGCGGTGAACAGCGACGCGATATCGGTGTCGGCCAACAGGCCCAGCGCCAGGAGAATCATCGGCGTCGAGAGCGTCCACGTCAGGTAGCGGCCCCACGGTGACAGGACTTCCTGCCCGGCGAGAGCGTGGCCCGGCGGCATCTGCAGGAAGCCGACCGTCAGGCCCGAGGCCAGACCGGCGTAGCTGGAAATCGAGACCAGCGGAACCAGCATCGTCGCAACCCAGATGAGTTTTGCACGGGGCGACTCGATGTCCCGACCCATCGCGACGAACAGGAGGATGACCACGCCCGCCAGCGCGATGTTCACCCAGAGCGATGAGTTCAGGAGGAAATTCGACTGTATCTCCTGGAGCACGTCTGACTGTGTCGCCTGGAGTACTGTCGTTGCAGTGGTACTGGCAGCTGTCATACATCCAATATAGGAAAGGACCACTTAAGACCGTATGGCCAAACGGTATCGGTATTCGGTTTATATTCAGACTTCGGAAAGCGACGCTCACCCCGTGAGAATGATATGAAAAACGGCCAACAGCTAACCGCTCCGGGCAAGCATCACTCCGGGAACAGCTCTTCTTCACGCTCGATGGCCTCGATGCGCGCAATTTCGGCGTCGGTCAGTTCCAGGTCGGCAGCGGCGAGGTTGGCCTCGAGATGGGGTCGGGAAGACGCCTTCGGGATTGTGACGACGTTCTCGTAGCTGGTCACCCACGCGATGCTGACGGCGGCCGGCGACGTGTCGTGCTGGTCGGCGATGTCGACGACGGTCGGGTCCTCGAACACGCGACCGCCGGCCAGCGGTGCGTACGCGACCAGCGGGTAGCCGTGTTTCTGGGCGTCAGCGAGCAGCGATTCGCGCCAGAATAGCGGATGGAACTCGACTTGGTGTGCAGCAATTCCGTCGAGGTGCTCGCGCGCGACAGTCAACTGGTCCGGCTCGAAGTTCGAGAGCCCGACGTGCTCGGTCAGTCCCGCCTCGCGCACGGCCTCGACGGCAGGCAGCGTCGTTTCGGGGTCGTAGTCGCCACGCGGGCGGTGGACGTACAGGAGGTCGACGGCGTCGAGACCGAGTCGGTCGAGGCTGGCTTCCGTGCTTGGACGGACAGCGGTCGCCTCAAGGGCGTCGATCCAGAGTTTCGTCGCGACAGTCAGGTCAGCCCGATCGGTGTCGGCGGCGGTGATGCCTGCACCCACAGTACTTTCGTTGTCGTAGATCTGAGCGGTGTCGAGGTGGCGGTAGCCACAGTCGATGGCCGTCCGAACGACGGACTCGTCCTCGATACCCATCGTGCCGAGTCCGACCGGTGGGAGATCCATGCTCCGGCGTTCGGACCCCTATTAAAAAGGAGTAGTGGCTCCGACAGGCCACATCCCCCCAGATGCGGCCCGCCGGTCGATTAGAAGTCGGTCCGCTGCGTGACAGCTTCCGCGTGGTCAGCCCACTTTTCTACGGTCGGGGACCCCCAGTACTTCACTGCGCCGCTTCGCTCGTCGTAGTCGATGAGCCCGATCCGGTGGAGGACTGGCAGGTGCTCCTCTTCGAGCTGTGTTCGGATCGTCGAGGGTGACGTATCTGTTGCATCGACCGTGCTCGTCTCTCCATGCTCCGATATTGCCGAGGCTAGCGCCGTGACGTCAGCGGCCGTCTGGTCACCGCTCGCGAAGTAGTGACAGACGGCCCGGCGCCGCCAATCAGCCAAAACCTCGAACACGTCGTCTACATCCGCCGTAGACAGCGTTCTGTCCGACGGCGTCATCCCACACCACTGGTCACTCTGAGACCCTCCATTCCTTTGGTTACTCATTTACGCGCATTAAATTAATAGCCTCCAATATTATTAACTCTGTACCTAGGCGGCTAGGTACCCGTCGAACGCGCTGGCTGTAATTGCCAACAGCGTCACCGTCGCGTATCACTGCATATCGAACACAGCGTCGATGAGATTCCGCTGCGCTCGCCGGAGATGCTGATGGAGCGTCGGTGACGCGATACCGAGCCTCTCTGCCAGTTGCTCGGCGTTCGTATCCCGGGGCCAGGCGTAGTAGCCCGTCAGGAAGGCCGTGCGGAGGACTTCCTTCTGGCGGTCAGTCAGGTGGTTGCGTGGGTCCGTTTCGACGTCAAGTATGTCGTCTGTCCGGTCGCACTCCTGCTTTGCCGTCAGCGTGCTCTCAGGCACCCGGTCGGAGACTGCGTCCCGTATCGCCCGGGAGTCGGCATCCGGCGAGGCCTCGACAGTAATGGAGAGCGCCCCATCGTCGGCAACCACCGTCCGACAGCGAGCACCGACATCGAGAAGCAGCGATTGGACGGTTTCTGTAACCTGCAGCTCGATGATACCATTGGCATCGTCTGCACGGACGACCCGCGAGCCGAGAATCTCCGCATGAGAACAGAGGTGCGCAGAGACTGCATCGGGCGGCCCGTGGTCGACGGAGACATAGAGGAGGTGCGTCGGCTCGGTATCGACAGATTCGACGACCTCGATTCGGCACCCGTACGCATTCGCCGCCGAGACAAGGGGTATGTCGGGGCATTCCGATTCGAATGTCAGTTCGAGCGTGGTATCGTCAGACAGGAGTTGCCTGTTCTGGACCGCGGCGAGCGTGTACCCGACCATTTTACCGAGGACAGCGAAACTGTCAGCTATTCGGCCGCCGAACGCCGCTGGCTGGTCGGCGTACACGCAGAGAACGCCGTGGACAGTGTTTCCCTGAACCAGTGGAATCGCTGCGGCGGACTTGAACCCCTCCTCGCGAGCAGCGGCCCCACACTGCTTGAATTCGGCCGGGTCGCCGCAGTCTTGTATCGTCTGGACCGCACCTGTCACGAGGGCTGTTTCACACAGCACTTGGTCGTTCCCGTCACTAACGATGAGTTCGTCGAGAACGTCACTATTGTCGCCGGCTACCGTTTTCGGCACGAGTCTATCGTCCGCGCCGGCTCGCTCACCGATCCACGCTAGCTCACAGAGGTCCGATTCGACAATGCGCTCACACACTGTCTCTGCAGTCTCGTGGCGAGTCGCGGCACCACCCAAAGCGTGAATGAGGTCCTGTATGAGCATGTTGACCCCGTTGAGTGTCGCCAGTTCGTCGCGCTGTCGTTCGATCGCATCCTGACGTTTCCGCTCTTCGGTGATGTCCTGATGGATCCCGACGGCCCTGATCGCCTCGCCGTCGTCGTTCCACTCGAACACCTTGCCAATGTCCCGGATCCATCGCCACTCCCCGTCTTTCGTCCGCATCCGGAACTCGCTCTGATACAGATCGGTCTCCCCGGACTTCAGTTCCGCGAGCGCCTGTTCCACTCGGTCGAGGTCGTCTGGATGGGCGAGGTCGGCCCACGTCTCGTAGTGTGGCTCCAGTTCGTCCGTGGTGTAGCCGAGCATCCCGGTCCAGCGCTCGTCGAAGGTGACATCGTTGGTTTTGGGGTTCCAGTCCCAGACGCCGAGTTCCGCGCCTTCGAGCGCGAGATTCAATCGCTCAGTCATCTCCTGATACTCCCGCTCGCGGTTACAGCGCTCCGTGATGTCCCGAGCGACGCCGATCAACCCGCTGTAGTTGCCGGCTTCGTCGTGAATCAGCGTATAGTTGATCGACACCTCCCGTTCGGTACCGTCTTTCCGACAGAACGTCAGATCGGCAGTCGTGCTCTCTTGCCCAGGCGTTTCGAGCAGCGTTTCCACAGTCGCCTGCCCCTTCGAGAGTTCACCGGAGGCCAGCACTGTCGAGGCGTGTTCGCCACACAGTTCGTCCGGCTCGTACCCGAGGTTCGCCGCGAACGACTCGTTACAGAAGTCGATGACACCACGTTCGTCGAGCGTGTAGAGGCCGTCCTGTGCCTGCTCGACGAGGAGATCCAGCAGCGCCATGCGGGCATCACGTCGTGCAGTCTCGGTGATGTCTCGCAGCAGGACGAGCGTGAGTCCCCCAGCGGCGTCCGGTAGCTCGTGCCCGTGTCGAAGGAGGTACTGGTCGCGGTCGCTACCCGGAACCCGGACCGCAACCGGTTCGGTCGGGGTGTCCCGGAGTCGCTGTAGCTGTCGACGGCCGCCAGGCGTGTCGGGAAGCGCTGTGGCCATGGCGTCGTAAAAGCCCTCGACCCGGCGGGTATCGTCGAGGCGGTCAACGAACGTCGACACCGAGTCGCTCGACCAGTGTACCGTCCCGTCATCCGCCAGCAGGACAGCGATTTCGTTCGCTTCAGCGCGCGATTCGATTCCGGACAGCGCATCTCGGAGCGCGGATTCGGTCCGATCGGCCGACGCCGACACGACGCTGACGATCTTCTCCGCCAGAAACGTCGGCTGTCCGTCCCCCTGTTTCCTGACGACCGTCTCTGCATCGTCGAAGACAGTCGCAGCGCTGTCCGGTGCAGTGGCGTCGGTGTAGAGGACGACCGGGTAGCGGTCGTTCGACACCAGTGGGGCCGGGATATCGCCCAGTCCAGTCGGGTCGAGGACGAGACAGGTGACCGCTGTCGACGCGGCAGCCTCCAACGCGGCATCCGTCGTTGCCACGCTCGTCACCGTCATCTCGGCGCTGTGATCCGCCAGAACCTCGTGTATCTGCTCTCGTGCCGTCGCGTCGGAATCGAGATACACGACTTCGATGTCTCGACTGGCAGCGCCGGTCCGTCTCGCTCCCGCAAACGCGACGTCGTCGAGGCCATTCCCAATCATCGCCCTGGTATGCTGTTCAACCACTTTACTGAGGCATAATAACTGTTCGGCGGCCACAGCAGCTCCAGACAACGAGCCGACACGTTTGCCGACACAGTGGCTACCCCATCGGGGATAACACGGTTCCTGTCGTAGCCCATCGGACAGAAAACGCTCGGACCGATGACGCACTGTGTTCAGTCACCACAGTCCCGCCAGCTATCATCCCGGCAACGGGTCCAGTGACACATCCGAGTCAGTCGACAACGGACAGCCGCTCTCGGAGGGTTTCTGCGACATCGGTGAGGTGGGCCTGTCCGAACGCCGCGACCAGGAGCGCCCCGAGCGAATTGAACATCGTGTCCCGGACCGTGTCGTCGAGGCCGTGTTGCGCCAGCGGCATCGTGACACCCGTTTCGGTGGCGATGATATCGAGCGCGAACTCGAACAGTTCCCAGATCACGCCGAAGGACAGCACGACGACGAAGATGTACACGAAGAAGACGCGCTTGGGGATGTGAATCGAATCGTTGTGGAGGTCGATGGTCCGGGCCGTCGTGTACCCGAACGCGGCGATGAGCGAAGCCGACATCGCGTGGGTGAGGTGGTCCCACCAACCGATCTGTCCGTAGAGCCCGGCCGACCCGAGGGTGTGCAGGAACACCGCGGTCGTGATCCAGAGGGCGAGCCACGGGTCCAGGGCCAGATTGTAGTTTCGCCGCATCACCGCGGGGAGAAACGTGACGAGCAGGCCGATACCGCCGTTCGTGATCGGCTTCGGTTGGCCGGCGACGATGCCGTAGCCGACCAGCCCGAGCAAGACGAGTTGCATCGCGCGGGTGATCCGCCGCTGGTTCCGCATCGACGGTCGGGGCAGCCTCATCGCCGCACCATCCGTCGGAGACCACGCCAGAGGCGGCGGTCCCGCCGTCTGAAGTAGCCATCGAACAACACACCCGCGGCGAGTCCGGCGAGGGTGACGTACAGCCACTCGGTCATCAGCGCCTCGTTGGTCGTGAGATACGACGTCCCGAGAAACCGGTCGGCGTTCCACCGGAACACCGTCCAGGCCGCCACGGCGGCGAGTGTCGTCAAGACGACGAGACAGACGGCGAACCAGTGTGTGACTTCCAGCTCGGTGAACATATGCAGTTCCACGATGACGAGTAGCGACAGCGCTGCCAGCGAGACATACGTGGCAAAGGTTCCGACCGTCCCCCCGACGAGGCCGCGGACCAAGATCGGCAGGCAGGCGAGAAAGAGCAGTTCCCAGGGCAGCATGACGCGCCACTCGCGGAACGCCACCGGCGGCACGAGGACGACGAAGCCGACGACACCGACGAGCAGTATCCACTGGTAGTCGATATCGAGGACGCTTTCGACGAACACAGCCGTGAGAATCGCGACGAGCATCCACGCGATGATCGCGTTTGTTCGCCCATCACGAAAGAGCTTCTCGAACGTGTCATCGAGGTCGATAGCCCCGAGACTGCTGTCGGGACGGCCGGCACCATCGCTCATTGCAGTGGACTGGGGTACGACGGAGAATAAACCCAGCGACGTGTTTATACCGGCTACGGCCCCTTGTACAGGTATATGATGCTGCCGACGCACGCGATAGCGGGGCTCGCAATCGCGACACCGCTGCTCGTCCTTGCGCCAGACCACGCCGCAGTAGCGCTCGCTGGCGGCCTCGTCGGTGGCGTTCTGCCCGACCTCGACCTCTACTCGGGTCATCGGCGTACCCTCCATTATCCAAGCGGGTACACGCTCGCGGCGCTCCCGACCGCCGGGTTCGCCGCTATCCTCCAGACACCGCTGCTCGTCGCGCTCACGTTCGTACTGCTGGGCGCTGCCCTCCACTGCCGGATGGACCGGTACGGCGGCGGCCTCGAACTCCGCCCGTGGGAAGGCACGTCCGAACGCGCCGTGTACGACCACGTCCGCGGGCGATGGCGGTCGCCGAAGCGATGGATACAGTACGACGGTGCACCGTCGGATGTGGGGCTGATGGTACTCGTGGGTTCGCCGCTGTTCGTCGTTCTAGACGGGCCGTTCCGGTGGGTCGTCGCCGCGGCCCTCGTCACCGGTGCGACGTACAGCCTCCTCCGGCGTCGACTGGCAACCCTGGCCCCGGTCGTGTTCGGCAACGTTCCCGAGTCGATTGCGACCTATGTTCCGGACCGATACCGGCAGTAACGCTCGACTGACGCCGCTTTCGTCACTTCCGTCCCGCCAGAGCGTCCTCGGCAACGCCACGCAGCGTCAGCCACGTATTGATGCCGGCCCGCAATGCGACGAGGTCGGCCGCCTCGACAGTGAGTTCGACCCGCTGTCCGTCCCGACTGAGGCGCGCCGTCGTCCGGTCGCCCTCGATGTCGTCGATTTCGGGACGGATGCTCCGCTCGATAGCGCGAGCCCGGTCGGCGCTGTCGTACTCGGCGGTGAGGTGGGTCTGGTGTTGTGCAGTCATACTGTTCGAAATGGGAGCGTCGTCGTATCAGTCGCGGGACTGTCCCAGAAAAGCCGTTTGCAACGTGGCGCAGTCGGCCGTCGACCGTCAACGGCGTACCGACAGCCTCAGTTGACGTTGATCTCTTTGACGTCGGGTGACCGCTCCTTCAGCAGGACGCGGTGTCCGCAGTACGGGCAGCGAACGCCGCCGTACTCGTCCAGCGTCACGTCGCGCTTACAGCGTGAACACTTGTAGCTCATAGTTGAGAGATAGGAACGGGGGTCCTTTACTCCTCGTCTTCGGACAGTGCGGCCCGAATGGAGCGTCGGACGGTCTTGCCGCCAGGCGTCTCCGGCTTGTAGCTGCCGCCGGTGAACTTGTAGTCACAGTAGCTGCACTGCCAGATGCCCGTCCCCTGGCGGTCGACTCGGTCTTCGCCGCAGTTCGGACAGGCGTGGTCCTCGTTCATCTCCGATTCGATCTCCGCGACGCGGCGTCGGGACACGCGACCGTAGCGAGCGCCGAAACGGCCCGAGCTGCCGGTCTTTCCGCTCTTGCTAGCCATAGTGGTCTGTTGTCCGCCGAGCGGCCACATAAGGCCTTCGAGATGCGGCCCGGTCGACCGACGGCCACAGGGATTAACAGGCCCGGCCGGCAACGACCGACTGACATGGACGAGCTACTCGACGTCGTCGACCTCGTCGCGGACTCCGGGTTCGAGGGTATCGTCACATGGCTCGTGCGAATCGTCGGTCTCGTCGCGCTGCTGGGCGGGCTCGGGCTGTGGCTGTTCACCGAGATGGGACTGCTCGTCGTGCCGGCAGTGCTGATACTCGCCGGTATGGTCCTGCTCGTCGCGCCCAGCATTCTCCTGCTGACCGCGGAGCTAGCCTAGAGAACTCAAGAGGGAGGCGGGCAAACCGTCGGTCGATGGCAGCGTTCGACGGGCTCCGAAGTCGCCTCCAGCGGGTCGCACCGGCCACGAGCGGGCGGCTTACGGCCTCGGAGTTCTTGCTCTCGGGCGCAGCAGCCGGACTGCTCGGCTGGGGCGGCACCCAGGCGCTCACCTGGCTCGACCACGCCAACGGCCAGCTGCTCGCAACGGTGCTGTGGGTCGTCTTGATCGGCGGCTTCGTCGGCCTGACGGTCCTGCACGCACCGGACTCGGTCCGCTTCTCCGACGCGATGCTCGCCTGGGGAACGGTCAACACCACTGCGATGGCGCTGACGGTCGGCGGCCTCCTCAGTGTCGTCCCCGAACAACTGGCATTCTGGCACGCGTGGGTCGGCGCGACGGCCATCGGCTACTGCTGGACCGGCGGCGTCCTCGAAGGAGCCGGTCAGCCCGTGCGCGGCCGCGGCTACCTCGGAGCGGGCGTCGTCGGCCTCTGTCTGCTGACTATCGGGGCCGTCGCGTTTCCGCTGGTCGCCCCGACCGGCTATCTGGCGCTCGCTGCGCTCCATGCAGGTCCGATGATACTCGACGTGCGGACGGCGTTACCGGCTGTTCACCGGACTGGTGTCGTTGGTGCCGCGGTAGCCGCTGTGCTCGTTGTCGGCGTTGTCGTGGCGTGAATAGAGTACCACAAGCACTACTCTTGCAGTTCAGCTTCTCGCAGCGCCTCGTTCAGGTCGGCCCGGACGTGCTCGCCGAGCTCGCGGTCGCCGGCCGTCGTGACGACGCGGTTCTCCTGCACGCTGGAGCCGTCGCGGATGAGCACCCGGACGTTGCCGTTAGCATCGGCGCGGGTCGCCTTCGCTCGGACGCCCGTCGGTGAGCTCGCGCCGCCGGCGTCGATAGGGCCGGGGATGACCTTCTTGACGTGGGGGTGGCCGGCGACGGTCTGGATGACTCGCTGGCCCGACCGGCCGCCGATGAGCGTCGAGTGGCTCCCGCCGAGTTTCTCCGAGGGCGCGGCGTCGACCACTTCCAGCGCGGGCTCGCCCTGGCGGTCGATGACCCGCTGAACCGGATCGTCGCCCTCGACGCGGAAGAACTCGTAGTGCAGTTGCGGGCGGACGGCGGCGATGACGTCACGGTCGCCCGTGACGTACACCTCCTCCGGTCGTTTCCGTCGCACCTCGTCCGCGACGAGGCCGGCGAAGTTGCGGAGCTCGACGACGACCGTTTCGTCGCTCCCCTCGCCCTCCGGCGTCGTCGTCACCGTTCGCTGGCCCACAATCGACCCGTCCAGCAGCGATGTCACCGTCGCCCGCTCGCGGTCGAGTTCGAGGACGACGGCGTCGGTGTTGGCAGTGTGACAGACCAGGCAGTAGTCGCCCGGTCGGTCGAGCGGCGTGGCACACTGCCGACAGTCCATAGCTGTGGCTACGGCTGCGCGCTGATAAGGAAGCCGGTTCGGTGGTTTTGCGACGTGTGGTCAGCCCTCGTCTTCGATGGTCGCACCGGGCGGATAGATAGCGGCGACGGTCGCATCGTAGCCCGCGTCGGTGAGGCCGGTCCCCAGCGCGAACACCGTCTCTCCGAGCATCGCCATCGCGGCGTCCCCGCCGGCTTCGGCCACGTCGTCGATGACGCTTTTCACCGCCGGCGTCAGCAGCTCCGCTTCACGGGAGAACTGCCGGGAGGCCTGGATAAACGTCGACAGTTTCGGCTCCTTGACGACGGTAGAGAGCGCGCGCTCGCCGGCAGCTGTCAGGATGTCCGTGTCACCGCCGACGACATCCGCCGTCGATAGCTCCCCGAGCGTGACGTACTCGACGCGGCTGCGGGCCGGAATGGCATCGAGGTAGTTGAACTGCGGCCCGCCGGGTTCGAGCCGGAGCGGGACGCCGCCGCGGGCCTGCGCGACAACGTCGCCGAGCCCGGAGCCGGCCTGGACCTCCGCACCGTGGGCGATTGTCACCAGTTCGTTGTACGAGAGCCCGTGGCCGAAGACGGCATTGGCCGCCAGTGCGGTGCCAAGCGCCAGCGCGCCGGAGACGCCGAAGCCCGAGCCGAGCGGGAGCGGTGTTTCGGCGGTGACAGTCGCCGTGGTTCGCAGCGCGTCCAGCACTCGCTCGACGGCTTCCACCTCGATTTCCTCGCCGTTCAACGTTATTTCGGTTTCAGCTCCGCGGCTGACGGTAACAGAAACGCCGTCAGACAGGGCCAGCCCGCCGCCGCGAGAGCCGGTCTCGATGGGGTCATCGCCCCGGTCGACCGTAAAAAAGCCCGTGATGTGACCGGGAACGAACGCGTGTGCTTCGTCGCTCATTGCCTCCCCGTGGGACCCGGTGGCGTTAAGGATTGGTGGTCGCCCGCTCCGTCCTCACAGGCTGGTGGGCGTTCTCTCCGCCCAGAGTTTCAGGAGACCGACAGGCGGTTCTCCGACCCGTAGTTTGATGTATGTTTACACGAGATGACTGTGAAAACATGCCGACAATCAGCGCGCGGCTCCCGAGTGAAGAGAAAGACGAACTGGACGACGTCGCCGAGTTGCTCTCCGAGGACCGGTCGACCACGATTCGGAAGGCCCTGCGGGAGGGACTGGAGACGCTCCGGCTCCGCGTCGCCGTCGAGCAGTACCAGTCCGGCGACGTGTCGGCGGCCGAAGCCGCACAGCTTGCGGACCTCTCCATCGCCGAGTGGCTCGACGTGGCCCGCGAGCGAAACCTGACGACGCAGCTCGAGCTGTCCGATCTGGAGCTCGACGCCGACACGGCCGCGGAGCTATGACCCGCATCTACGTCGGGCCGACGTCGCTGTACTCGCTGGGGCAGGTGGGGGAGCTGTCGCTGCTGGACGCGTTCGACGGCGACATCGTCATTCCGGAGCCCGTCATCGACGAGGTCCAGGTCGAACCGACCGCGACGAACCTGACCGAGTACCGCGAGAACGGCATCGACACCGGCGTCGACGAGGCCCACGTCGACCAGGCCGAGTCCCTGCTGGGCGAGAAAGACCTCGGTGCCGCTGTGACGGTACTCGCCGGCGTGTTGGCCCACCGCGACAGCGACGACCGCTCCGCCGTGGCCGTCGTCTCCGAAGATCGCACGGTCCGCCGGATGGCGCAGGGCTTGGGGGCAGAAGTGACGAGCAGTTTCGGCGTCGTGGTCCGGGCCGCTATCGAGGACAAGTACCTCAAACCGACCCAGGCGAAGCGGATCGTCAGACGGATCGACCAACACGGGATGCACCTGACCGGAGAGTTGCGGGAGCGGGCAGTCGGAGAAGTCGCCTGAGTTCACTGCCGCGAATAGTGGGTTCGTGTGTTTTAACGCCGGGTTTTCGACAGAACGACTGTGCTCTCAGCCCCTTGCCGTCCCGCTGCTGGACTTGAAAGCGTGGGTTTAACAGTGCGGCCCCCAACTCTGGAGGTATGCAGGGTAATCTTCCGCCTGAAGCACAGGAGAAGCTCGAGGAACTGCAGGACCTTCAGCAGACAGCACAGCAGGTCGCCGCACAGAAACAGCAGGCCGAGACAGAGCTCCAGGAGTCCCAGACGGCTCTGGACGAGCTCGACGACATCGACGAGGACTCGACCATGTACCGCGAGGTCGGCGAACTCCTCGTGAAGACTGAGTTCGACGAGGCGCAGGACGACCTCGAAGAGAAGGTCAACAGCCTCGAAGTCCGCGTCGAGACGCTCGAAAAGCAGGAAGAGCGCGTGCAGGAGCAGTTCGAAGAGCTCCAGAGCGAGCTCCAGCAGATGCTCGGCGGCGCAGGTGGCGCGGGTCCGGCCGGCGGCCCCGGCGCTGGCGGCGCATAAGGCGATGCCGACAGACGATGAGGTCGTCGAGACAGCCTCGACCGCAGCCGAAGACGTTGTCTTCTCGCGATACGATGTCAGCGCGGTCGAGGACCTCGACGTGACTGTCACCTTCGAAGACGGCGTCTTAGATGTCGACGTGTACGTCAACGCGCCCGACAGTCGGCAGGACGAGGCACAGGTCGCGGACGACGCTGCCCTTGCCGCTCGGGCCGCCGTCGACGACCTGTTCGAAGAATAGGGACCCGCAACGGAGCGGGCAGTCACTCGGTGTTCTACCGACGCCGCGACCCGTCAGTCGTGGCTGGGTCCCCGGTCCGGTCGCTCGCGAACCCGGTTCGGAACGCAATCCAGCCGAGCACTGAGACGAACAGTATCGGCGGGAGAATCATGAACCCCCATAGCGGGTCTAAGCCCCAGCCGAGTAGCAGGGCCAGGTCGAACAGCCCGATAGCGAGAAACGGCGAGACGAACAGGAGGGCTCGCTTCCGGTTCACCCCATCTGACGGTTCCGACGCCGACGAGTCCTCGTCACCCGCAAGGAGGTCTGCAGTCGTACGGTCACGGGGTCCGTCGTCGGCGTGGACGCTGGACTCGGCGGTGTCATCCATACCTCTTACTCGGAGTTCAGCAAGCAAAAAAACCGCGCTTGGTCGATCGTCGATGGAAGAGCCGTCAGGTCAGAGGGGATTACGCGTCGCTGTCGTCGCTTTCGTTCTCAGTGGACTGTTCGTCGTCCGCGTCCGTCTCGTCGGTGTCCTCGTCTGCATCCGCGTCGTCAGTGGACTCCTCGCCAGCATCGTCCGCATCAGCGTCCTCGGACGCGGATTCGGTTTCGTTCTCGGCCCCGTCGCTCTCGTCACCGGGGGTCAGGTCGCTGATCTGTGCGCCCAGGTCGCCCGCGAGTTCGCCGGCCTGCTTCTGCCCGATGAGCGTGTGAATCTCGCTGACGAAGTCAGGGACCTGTCCGGGGAGGTCCGACGGCGGGCCGCGCTGATCGCCTGCCTGGCCGGCGTCAGCGGGCGGGCCGCGGCGGTCAGCTGCCTCGGCAGCGCCGCCCGATTCGTTCTCGTCTGCGGTCGTTGTTTCGTTCGCTGCCTGCTCGGCGGCGTTGTCCGCCTGTGCGTTGTCCGCGTGGTCATCGGCCTGTGCGCCTGCTGCGCCGGGGAGTGCCGCCGCCGAGCCCGTGATGACGAGCACGGCAAGCAGGCCGCCGGCAATCGTAGTGAGTTTCATTGTGATCGTTGCCTCCGCTCGTCTCTCTGTCCCAGTGGCATATGAAGGGGGCAAGCCGAAAAGGCGAATTAAGTCGAATTTATCCGAATTGGATGCTCTATCTCCCGTTTTAATTCGGTTTAATCCCGATTCAGGGTGGAATCGACGCCCCACAGCGTCGAGTCTGGTCTGCTGGGCGGGATGGCTGGCGTGCGCGTCGCGCAGTCGGTTAGATCGACGAGGACGGAGCCGGAGTCGGCCAGATGATAGCGGACAGGATAGACCCCTGAAACCGCCGCCGGGGTAGCTTTTCATACCCGCAAACCCAACACTGGTTCATGGAACACGATGCCACGGTCGAAGGGGTCGGCGTCGGCGTCAGCGAAGAAGGGAGTGGCACGCCGGTCGTCCTGCTCCGTGCGCGCGAAGAGATTGTCCCCATCTTCGTCAGCAAGGACCAGGCCCAGTCGATGCAACTGGCGATGGCCGGCGAGCCCTTCGAGCGCCCGCTCACCCACGATCTGCTGGTCGAGATGGTGACGGAGTTCGGGGGCGCCATCGACCGGGTCCGTATCGACGATCTGGCCGACGGGACTTTTTACGGGAAAATTGACGCCGAGCAGTACACCGACGACCGGCGCAAGGACATGGTGTTCGACGCCCGCCCCTCTGATGCCGTCGCGATTGCCCTCCGGGTGGATTGTCCGGTCGTCGTAACGGACGATGTTATCGACGAGGCCGGGCGACCGCCGGAACAGTTCGACCAAGGCGGGAGCGGCAGCGAGGACCTCGGGCTGTGAGAACGCGAAACATTTCTGCGTCTGCCGCCCTTGATACCGTTGATGGGGTACGAATCGGTCATTTTCGACAACGACGGCGTGTTGCTGACGCTGACTGACATGGACGCACACTACGTCGGCGCGCGCCGGGCCTTCGAGGAACTCGGCGTGCTGTCGCCGTCGACAGCCCACGTCGAGGCCATGAGCATCGGCGTGACGGTGCCCGAACTCACCGACATCTGTACCCAGTACGATATCGACCCCGAGCGGTTCTTCCAGGCTCGTGACGAGGCACTGACTACAGTGCAGCGGGCGCTTATCCGGGCCGGCGAGAAACAGCCCTACGGCGACGTGTCCATGCTCGACCGACTGGACTGTCCGCTGGGCGTGGTCTCGTCGAATCAACGGGACACCGTGGCGTTCGCGTTCGAGCATTTCGATATCGGTCACTACTTCGACACCGTCTGGGCGCGCGAGCCGACAGTCGAGAGCCTCCGCCGGAAGAAACCCCGGCCGTACTACATCGAGCGGGCGATGGCGGACCTCGGTGTCAGTGACGCCCTGTTCGTCGGGGACAACGAATCCGACATCGAGGCGGCACACCGGGCCGGAATCGACTCGGCGTTCATCCGTCGTCCGCATCGGACCGACACCCGACTCGACGTGACGCCGGACCACGACGTGTCCGGCCTCGAAGACGTGGTTCGGATCGCTGGCCGACACAGCGGGAGCGACTGAATCGTATCCGGACCTAACAGATGCATAGTCAGCATATTCTGGTACGTATACTGAAAGCAACCTTTCCCATGGCAAGTGCCGTGAAACGGTATGGAGAAGCCGGTCGGTGGAACGGACGAGAACGAACAAGCGGCACGCGACACACCGGCACAGCAGTCTCCCCCTGTGCTGTTGGAGACTCTCGCCGCGCGAATGCCCGAGCCAGTGGTCGTCACCGCCGCGGACGGGGAGATACGGACCGGGAACGATCACCTCTGTGACCTCCTCGACTCCGACCCGTCGGACGTGTTCGGGCGTCCGATAGCCGAGTTCTTCCCGGATCTGCGTGACGTTGACCTCGGAACCCACTGCAGTCCGTCGCCAGGAACACCGCTGACGTCGTCGTGTTCCGCCAGCGACACGGAACGGTGGGTCGAAATCGCCTTCGAACCCCAGCAGTGGGACGGCGAGGAACTGTACCTGGGTATCGTCCACGACATCACCGAGCGCCACGAGCGGACGGAGATGCTCGAACAGTACGAGCGCATCGTCGAGACCATCGAGGACGGCATCTACACGCTCGACGAGGGGTTCACGATGCAGACGGTCAACAGCGCCGTCGAGTCGATGACCGGCTACGACAAGGACACGTTGGTCGGGTCGAACGCGACGCTACTGGCGGACGAATCCGTTATCGAGGAGGCCGCGGAGATGTCCCGGCAGTTCATCGAGGGCGAGCGCGACGTCGGGACGCTGACGACGGACCTCAGAACCGCTGACGGGGACACGCTCCCGATAGAGACCAAGTTCACGACGTACGACCGCGAAGACGGAAGCTATCGGCAGGTCGGCGTCGTTCGGGACATCTCGGACCGGAAGCGGTTCGAGGAGACGCTCGCGGCGCTGCACGAGTCGACCAGAAAACTGCTGCACACGGAAACCAAGACAGCCGTGGCCGAACAGATACTCGACACGGCCGTCGACGTGCTGGAACTCCCCGACGTGGAGATCTATCTGTTCGACCGAAGCGACAACACCCTTCGCAGTGTCGGCGGCGCCGAAGCGGACCGAAGCGCGTCGGTCGGGCCGGGGCAGAGCACAGTGTGGGACGTGTTCGTGCAGGACAGCGCCGTCGAGGTCGCCCCCGGCGAACGCATCGATCTCGGTGCGGGACCGGTCACGGCGGACGCGAAGCGGCTCTGCCTCCCGCTCGAAGACCACGGCGTGTTCTACATCGAACTGGGCGAGCAACACAGCGACGCCAGGACCCGAGAGATGGTGGATCTGCTCGCCGCCAGCGCGGAAGCCGCGCTCGCGCGCGTCGACCGCGAGACGACGCTCCGCGAACGCGAGGCCGAGCGCCGCGAACAGAACCGCGAGCTGCGACGGCTCAAGCAGGTCAACGCGATCATCCGACGGATCGATCAGGTGCTCGTCGAAGCGGAGACCACCGAGGAGATCGAGCAGGCAGTGTGTGACCAGTTGGCCGAATCCCAGTGGTTCTCTTTCGCCTGGATCGGCCGACAGGACGCGACGGAACTCGTCCCCAGAGCGTGGGCGGGCGACACCGCCAGCTATCTGGACGCCATCTCGCTGTCGCTGGAGCGCGAGGGCGGGCCGCCGGCCGTCCAGACTGCACAGTCCGAAGCGATGACTATCGTCCCGTCGGTGGCTGACAACCTCCGGGGCGACCACTGGCGGACGGAGGCGCTCTCTCGCGAGTTCCAATCGGCGCTCAGCATCCCGCTCGAATACGACGACTTCGTCTACGGTGTCCTGACGGTGTACGCCGAGCAAGAAGACGGGTTCGACGAGATGCTGCAGGAGGTGTTTGCCGAACTCGGTGAGACCATCGCGAACGCGATACGGGAGGTCGAGTCCCGGCAGCGCCGGGCCGGTGACGGCACCGTCGAACTCGAACTCTCACTGTCAGCCCCGCAGTCGTTCCTGACCCACCTCTCGGATCGAGTCGGTGTCCCGGTCATCTGTGAGGGGGCCGTCCAGCGGAGCGACGGCGCGATCCGTCTCTTCCTCGCTATCTCGGACTGCGACCCGGCTGTCGTCGAGGAGGAGATGCTGTCGATGGCTCGTGTCGACACCGCACGAGCGATTTCGACCGACCAACTGGACGGGCTCTATGAGGTTGTCGTGACCGGCCAGACTGTCGCGGAGACGCTACTGGAGCAGGGCGGGCGGTTGAAAACGATCCGAACGTCGACGGGCGGACTCACGGTGACGGTTGTCGTCTCGGGCGAAACTGATGTCCGCCAGTTCGTCGAACAACTCGGCGAGCGCTACGCGGACGTCAAACTGATCGCGCGCCGTGACGGCACACAGTCCAATGGCCAGCGAGACAGTACAGTCCGGTCGGCGCTGGAGGAGCAACTCACCGACAGACAGCTCGAAGTACTCCAGACGGCGTATCTGAGTGGCTTCTTCGACTGGCCTCGAGAGACGACCGGCCAGGAAATCGCGGTCAGCCTGGACGTGTCACAGCCGACGGTCAACCGCCATCTCCGCGTCAGCGAGCGAAAACTGCTCGAACTCGTGTTCGGCGATAGCTGAGACCGTCGCTATAGTAGTAGTGACCAGTCCGGCGGGCTGTATCTGTATAGCCACAATCACCTTTTCAATCACTCATCAAGGGACAAACAGCGACAAACTATGTCCCAGGCAAAACTGGTCTACAGACCGACACCCAACGAACCGCTGAGCGAAACCATCGTCCACGCCGTGGCCGACACGCTGGGTATCGACCCCGTCGACCTCGATGACCGAATCAGTGACTGTATCGACCCTGATGCGCTGGACCGACTGTTCCGTCCCGATACGGACGGCACCACGAGCCCTGACGGGCTGGTCGTGTTCAGTATGGCTGGCTGTCGTATCGAAGTCGAAGGAAACCGTTCGGTGCTGGTGACACCGTCCCGCGACGTCTCGGCGGCAACTGGGCTCGAAGCGTAACTCGGCTCCGTGTGCGACTGTTCTGCTGGCGCTGTGTACCCTTACCCGTGACTCCCGTCAAGAGGTGCATTATTGTCGCCTTATTTCCTCACTCATTTGAATATCATTGAGACAGTTCAGTAAGCAGATATTTCCTTTGTAGTAGCAATTGAAAAACTGGTACGTAACTTAGAGTAAAATTGTTTAAGTATACTGTTAATAGCACATTACCAGCACCCTACAGGTCAGTACCACTATAAGCGCAACTTCGCCTCTCGAATGTATGGACCTCGGACACCAACTGATTGAAACCGGCTCGCGGTCGGGCAAAAGCATCGAGGCAGTGACCGACCAATCTGAAGAAGTAGAAACACCCAAAAGTCGGTTAATCGAACATTATTCAACTGGCTGTGCCGAGATGCAGGGTGCAAGCGTTGGGGGGCAGTCACAATGAGCGTTGAGTCACCCTCGGTCGATACGCAGGACCTTCTCGAAGAGGTTCGGACGACCAGCCTCCCCGACCGGGTTGCAGAACTGGCAGACGAGTACGAGCGGGTCTGTGGCGAGCGTGACCGGTTCCTCTGGCAGTGGATCTACTCGCTGTTCCCCGAGTTCACGCTCTCCTCCGTCCACCCGGACCACGCAGACCACGTCCGGACGCAGAAGACGGTACTCACGATGTACGTCACGATTCTGGACGACATCGTCGAGAACGACGGGGACCGAGACACCTTCGAAGAGGCCCGACGACTCGTGCAGGACCCGTCGTCCGTTGACCCGAGCCGTGCGGCGGTAAGCGAGGAATATTTCTCCTTTATCGAGCGTGTGTGGCGCGAGTTCGAGGGTGGACTAGCTGACGCGCCCCGGGTCGACGAGTTCTACGACGTGTTCACCTACGATATGCGACAGACGCTGAACGCGATGGATTACAGCGCCGTCGTCAACGAGAACCCACGGATTGCGAACCTCAGCGGGGCCGAAACATACGGGGCACATAACATGGTAATGTTCCCCTACGCGGCCGTTGACCTCATGTATTCGCCGGAATTCGAACTCGCCGATTACGGCACGGTCCGGGACCTGATCTGGGACCTGCAAGAAATGGCCCGCATCGGCAACTGGCTCACGACCTGGGAACGAGAAGTCAGGGAGGGAGACTACACCGCGGGAATCGTCGTGCTGGCCCTTCAAGAAGGGTTCGTCACTCCCGAAGAACTGGAAAACCCTGACGGAAAGGCCGAACTCATCGACAAAATCAAAGCCGAACAGTTCGAGGCCCGGTTCCGGGACCGGTGGGCCGACATCTACCAGTCCGTCCGTGACCGCGAGTTCGACACGGACAGCGTCGACCTCGACGCACTGGTGCAGGGCATGGAGACAGTGTTCCAGTACCACGAAGCCAGCCGCGGATATAAGTAACAAAACGACATGTGGTGGTCCGCGGTGAGGGCCAGACTGATTCTACGCGTTTGAACCAGAGAGCTGTCGTGCCGTCAGTCGTCGGCGACGAGCGGGTCCTCGTCGTCGGCGACGAGGCGGTCCATCGCGTCGACCATCGCGCGCACGGACGCCCGTGTGATGTCAGAGTCGCTGGCGGAGACGACGACGTGGTCGTCGCCGCGTGACATCTCGATTTCGACCGTGACGAGCGCGTCCGTTCCGCCGGTGATGGCGTCGACGTGGTAGTCTTCGAGCGTCGCGTCGGCGGTGTGGGACAGCGCCACCTCGGCGGCGTTCATCGCGGCGTCGACCGGCCCGGAGCCGACCGCTGCCTCCTTGCGTTCCTCGCCGTCGACCGCGAGCCGGACGCTCGCTGTCGGTGTATCGGAGCCGGAAACAGCGGTCAGGCCGAGCAGTTCGACCCGGCGGTCGCGCGCGTCGCCGGTCACCTCGTCGGCGATAGTCAGCAGGTCGGCGTCGGTGACGCGCTTGCCGCGGTCACCGATCTCCTTGACTCGGCTGACGATCTCCGAGAGCTGGTCATCTGTGACCTCGACGTCGTGCTCGTCGAGTGCAGCCTCGACACCGGCCCGGCCCGCGTGCTTCCCGAGCGCGAGGCGGCGCTCGCGGCCCACTTTCTCCGGCGGGTACGGCTCGTACATCGAGTCGTCCTTGAGCGTGCCGTCGGTGTGGATACCGGACTCGTGGGTGAAGGCGTTCTCGCCGACGACCGCCTTGTTGGGAGCCAGCGGGATGCCGGTCCGGTTGGCGATGAGCTGGGCGAGGTCGTACACCTCGGTCAGGGCCATCGACTCGACGCCGTAGCCGTGGTCGAGCGCGATAGCGATCTCTTCGAGGGCGACGTTGCCGGCGCGCTCGCCGATGCCGTTTATCGTCCCGTGGACGAGGTCTGCACCTGCCGCGATGGAGACCAGGGCGTTCGTCACTGCGAGCCCCAGGTCGTCGTGGGTGTGGGTACTGACTGGGCCCAGGTCGGAGAGCCGGGAGACGCATTCGAGTGCGCGGTCCGGCGTCGCGTGACCGACGGTGTCGGCCCAGCAGATGCGGTCCGCGCCGGCCTCGACGGCGGCGCCGAGCAGCTCTTCGAGGTAGTCCAGATCGGCTCGCGAGCCGTCCTCGCCGATGACCTCGACCCAGAGCCCGTGGTCGGCGGCGTACTCCACCAGTTCGACGGTGTTCTCGACGTTCTCAGACTTGGACGTGCCGACCTTCTGCTCCACATGCTTGTCGCTGGCCGGAACGACGAGATTGATGCCGTCGACACCACAGTCGAGCGCGAGGTCGATATCGTTCCGGATACCTCGACAGAAGCTAGTGACGGTACCGTCGAGGTCGAGCCCCGCGACGCGAGAGATCGTCTCGCGCTCGCCGGGGCCGGTACAGGCGCTCCCGGCTTCGATGACGTCGATACGGGCCGCATCGAGCGAGCGGGCGATATCGGCCTTGTCGTCCGGCGTCAGCGACACGCCGGGGGCTTGCTCACCGTCGCGAAGTGTCGTGTCGAGAAACTGTACCTCACCGACATCTGAGAGCGCACGCATCGCTGGGTGCCCCTCGAACAATGTGTTCTGACTCACAGAAGATGCTCCATCACGCGCCACGAATTTCGCGGCCAGCCGCCTCGCGGCGACTTCCTCTATCCTCCGTCGGGTATTCCGACATAGTGGTGTCTACTCTACTCTTCACCGTCTAAAAGGTGACGGAACTGATTACCACGACCCATGCTATTGATACTCGTTATTCAAGACGGACCGTATCGCCCTCGGAAACGTCCGACGCCGCGCCACCGGGCAGTTCGATGACAGTGTCCGCGTTCGCATAGCCGACCGAGCGCCAGGGCTGTAGGGTTTCGACGGCCTGGACCTCCTCGTCGACGAGCCAGAGCACGTCGAGTGGGAACCGGACGAACAGCATATGGATGAACTGTCGGCTCGCGCGGTCGAAGGGGAAGACCAGCGCGTAGTCGTCGGGAATCGACGACCGGAACATCAACCCCCGGCCCTGTTCGAGCATCGACTCGGCGTACTCCACCTCCGTCGCGAGGGGGCGAGCCGTGCCGTCGGGGTCGTGGACGAGACGCATACCACCGCGGAAGTCGTAGGCAGGCAAAAAGTCTTCTGTCGGAACGGAGGGTTTGAGGGGGCACGGCCACTCACTATGTCACATGGAGAAGGCTCCCGGGGGGACGTCCGTCGGCGTCGACGACCCATACGACCACGTCCAGCGGTGTGACTTCGTCACCGGCGAGGGGAAGTGTCGCTGGGCGCGCGAACACGGCCACCACGACCCCGAGTTCGCCAACACCCGTAGTGCCGACGACTTTCGCTGTCCGGCAGCGATTGCACCCGATGACGCGGACGCAGACGCGGAGCCGGAATGGGATTGGGTCGACTGCCCGCATTTCCGCTCTCGGAACCACGACCGGGAGTGTGTTCGTTGCGGACTTGAAGAGCGACGGATGGCCCACTCTGCGGACCGACCGCTGCTAGAGGAACACCACCTCTCGTACCGCGAAGGCGGCAACGAGCTATCACACGAAATAACGGTCTTTCTCTGCCGGTGGTGTCACGCGAAGATCCACCAGTCGTGGGCGCGGCTCGACGACGACGCAAACCCGGACCCTGAAGCCATTGCACAGCGGGAACAGCGCCGCTCTAAGGAGCAATCCGAACTGGGGTTTGAATCGGCTGCCGACCGCTACGACGACTCGTAGCCCCACTCGATTATCAAACCCGATAATCAGTGGCAGACGGATAAGTAGGAACACAGTAACTGATTAGTATAGTGACCTCTCCGGCGCTCACGAAGCAGTCGCTGGGGACGGGATATGTCGTCGCAACGGGTTTCGTGATTTCCGGCGCGTTACTCGCCCACGGCATGTCTATCGTCCGGCCGTCCCCGATAGACGTGGTCATCCTCAGCGTGGGGTTGACACCGGCGCTAGCCCTGGTAGCCGCGAACTACTGGCTCCCGGTGAGCGGACTGTCCGGAGATCAGATATGGACTGCCGCGGAGTGGTGCGGACTGGGCATCGCGCTGTTTACGCTCATCAAAATCGTCGTGCTGCTCGCCCCAGTACCGCAGTCCTCGATGATCCCGTCGATACTCGCAAGCGGGGTCGCAGTCGGCGGGTTTGGCGGGGTTCTGTTCGGGTGGCTGCTGGAGCTCCGGCGGTCCCGGCGCAGACTCACCCAGAGCAACGAGGTGTTGTTTCGAGTGCTCAGGCACGACCTCCGGAACGACCTCAACGTCGCACTCGGGCACCTCGGCGAACTGCAGCGGGAGACAGCAGAGCGTGGCGACTCCAAGTCGCGTGCGCACGTCGAGCAGTTGAACGGTACTATCGACGATATCATCGCCACTACGGAGAAGGCGAGGCAGATAGAGTTCGCGTTCGACGCGGACCGTCGCGCACAGCAACCGATCGACCTCGTGCCGTGTGTCAGAGAACAGGCGAAAAAAATCACGCAATCGCACCCGGAGACAACTGTTGAACTCGACCTCCCGGAGCAGTCGAAGGTGTACGCCGACTGGATGCTCGACACTGTGCTTCGGAACGTCATCGAAAATGCGGTCGTTCACTGCGAAAATACCCCGACGCTGTATATCTCAGTCGAAGAGCACGGCCGAACCGTGTTCGTTCACGTCGGCGATAACTGTCCGTCGATTCCACAGCACGAACGAGATGTCCTCAATAGCGGCGTGGAAACGCAACTGTGCCATTCAAAGGGGATCGGGCTCTGGCTGACGACGTGGATCGTCGAGAGTTACGGCGGGGCAGTACACCTCACGACCTCGGACGGCGGCAACACCGTGACGCTGGAACTGCGTGGCCCGACAGTTCTTGACGGGGTTCGCCAAACCCTTCGAGAGTGGCCCTGAAGCCGGACGCGGGGGAACCGTCGACCGCATCAGGAGATATATACGCCTTCGTAGCCTTCGCGTCAGTAATGACCCGAATCGACGTTATCGACAATCACGGACAGTTCACACATCTGGAGCAGCGCGCGCTCCGGGACATGGGCGTCGACGTCTCGCTCAGGGACAACACGACACCCCCGGAGGAGATCGATGCCGACGGCATCGTCCTTTCGGGCGGCCCGGACATGGACGATATCGGGAACTGTCCCGAGTACCTCGACCTCGACGTTCCCGTGCTCGGCATCTGTCTGGGAATGCAACTCATCGCCGACGAACTCGGCGGTCGGGTCGGCGGCGGCGAGTACGGCGGCTACGCGGACGTGACGGTCGACATCCTCGACGAGGACGACCCGCTTCTGGGCTCGCTGTACCCCGAAACGCGCGTGTGGGCCAGCCACGCTGACGAAGTGAAAGAAGTCCCGCCCGGATTCGAGCGGACCGCGACCTCCGACGTCTGTGGCGTCGAAGCGATGAGCAACACGGACGAGGCGATATACGGTGTCCAGTGGCACCCGGAGGTCGCCCATACTGAGGAAGGCGAGGAAGTGTTCGAGAACTTCCTGTCGGTCTGTGACCAGCAGTCTGTCGCCCGCCAGTAACCGTCGGAGGGCAATGTAACTGGTTTTATATTCGCTCGTAGGCTGTGATACATAAATGACGGCGACACAGGGCAATCTCGCTAGCCTTTCGCGGTTTATTTTCAGGGCTCCGACCTGGTATACGAGCCTTGCCTTTGCGCTGGTCATCGCCGCGATGACGGGCATCGTTGCCTTCGATTCACGGTTCATCCTCGACGACGCCTGGCAGGGCGTGTTTCTCATCGGCCTGCCGACCTCAATCGCCAGTGCCGTGACACCGTGGGTCGACCGGCAACTGGGCGGGCAGTTGACCCCGAACCGGGCCACGCTGCTTGCGGTCATCTGTGAGCTGATCACTATCGCGATGCTGACTGTCGCCGGCGTTATCGCCATCTTCAGTGTCCGCCTCGGGCAGAACTTCGTCTTCGACGTGCTGTTAGTCGCGCTGGCGTCGATATTCGCCTTCCGGCTGCTGATACTGATGGCCGTCTCGCGGCACTCACTGCTGAAGGCGGCGATTCCGGCGAGCGTCCAGACGGTCACTGCCGCCGTGTTGCTGGCGATATACAGCGGGGCGACCGCGTTCATCCTCGAAGACCCGATGCTCCGGGAGTACCTCTCCCGCCCGGAAGAGGTCCCGCCGCAGGTACAGGGGTTCATCCCGCAGGACTTCATCATTCTCGCGGTTATCTGTGTCATCTACGCGCTGGCAGTCTGGCTGTTCCTGGTCGTCATCGACCAACCGTGGCGCTCCTCGCTCGGCGTTTCCGCGCTGGATTTCCTCCGGGGCTTCATCGGGCACATCGCCGAGGGTACGCGCGAACTGGAGGAGTTCTTCGAGGAAATCGGCGAAGAAGCCGTCGTCCCGGTCACCTTGCTGTCGGTCCGTCGGCCGGGCGGCGAGGAGAAAGCCCGGTTCGTCCTGCCGATGATTCACCCCGGCCCGATGGGTGAAATCGGCGGCGGCAACCTCCCCAGACGCGTCGCCGAATCGGCCGACGGCCTGGCCTTTCCGCCACACGCGACCGCCGGCCACGACTTCAACCTCGTCACCGAGCGGGAGGTCGACACGATCTTGTCGACCGCAGAGACGGCGTACCAGAACCTCGAATACGACGACCAGGCGACGGCGGGCCTCCGTGTCACAGAGGGCGAGGCCACGCTGACCGGTCAGGCCTTCGGCGACGACGCGCTCGTCGTGAACACGTACGCGCCGGGCTGTGCCGACGACGTGGAGTACGCCGTGGGTCTCTCAGCGATGTCGGAAGCGCGGGCCGACGGCCTCGACGACGTGCTGCTGGTCGACGCACACAACTGCAACGACGGGCTCGAGGGCGACGACCTCGGCCACGTCGTTCCCGGCAGTCAGCGGTCATTCGACATGCTCCACGGGGCCGGGCAGCTTGGGAGCCTGCTCACAGACGCCGAAACTGGCCAACTCCGCTGTGGTGTCGCCTGGGACAGGACCCCCTGGGAGCCCGAGGAGGGTATCGGCCCGCTCGGGATACGGGTCTGTGTCTTCGAAGTCAACGGCCAGCGAACGGCGTACGTGCTCATCGACGGCAACAACATGGAACCGGGCCTCCGCCAGCGCATCATCGACGCCGCCGACGGCGTGGATCTGATGGAGGTGATGACCAGCGACACCCACATCGTCAACACCGTCGAGGCCGAGAACCAGGTCGGACAGGTCATCCCCGAGAAGGAAATCGTTGCGCTCATCGGGGACCTCGTCGACAGAGCCGTCGCCGACCTCGAACCCGTCGAGGCCGGGATGGCGAGCGAACAGGCGACCGTGACGGTGTTCGGCAACGACCGGACCGAGACGCTGGCCTCGACTGCCAACGCGATGGTCTCGATGGGTGGCGCGCTGGCCGGGGCGTTCATTCTCGTCGTAATGACGATCAGCGTGTTGATTTTCCTGCTGACCTGACGGCAGTCGGCCGGATACGATCCGATTCCTGCAGCACTACCGACTCGCTACGCTCGCCGACTCTGGTACAGAGAACGCCGAGGAGGAGATTTGAACCACGCCCAGACGGTCCGGGCGTGCGGCGCGGTGCGCCGTTCCGGACTGCGACTGGTCTACTCCAACTCTCCACGCATCACGGTCCTGCAGCACTGCCGACTCGCTGCGCTCGTCGGAATGGCTGCAGAGAACGCCGAGGAGGAGATTTGAACTCCTGAGTCCGTGAGGACAGTTGCTCTCGAAGCAACCGCCTTGGCCAGGCTAGGCTACCTCGGCTCACCCATCAGTACCGCCGTTTGCTCTTTAGGGGTTTCGATTTCAGACTCGACACCCCTTTACCGGACCCGTAACATGACAGGCTATGGACGCTACCGAGGCAAGCGAGGTGTCGAGTCAGATCCTCGACGAGATCGGGAGTGCCGTCATCGCCGACCGCGGTTTCTTCGAGACGGTGCTGCTGGGAGTCGTCGCGAAGGGCCACGTCCTGCTCGAGGACGTTCCCGGCACGGGAAAGACGCTGACCGCCCGCAGCGTCGCGACCGCGCTGGGACTGTCCTTCTCCCGCATCCAGTTCACGCCGGACCTCCTGCCCGCCGACATCACAGGAACACACATCTTCAACGAGGAGTCCCGGAGCTTCGAATTCACCGAGGGGCCGGTGTTCGCCAACGTCCTGTTGGCCGACGAGATCAACCGCGCACCGCCAAAGACCCAGTCCGCCCTGCTCGAAGCGATGGAAGAGGGACAGGTCACCGTCGACGGGGACACCTACGACCTGCCCGAACCGTTCTTCGTCATCGCCACGCAGAACCCCGTCGACATGGAGGGGACTTTCGAACTCCCCGAAGCGCAGGTCGACCGGTTCCTGGCAAAGACCTCGCTTGGCTACCCTGACGACGAGGGCGAGGTCGAACTCCTCCGGCGGCGTGCCGGCCGGACGACACAGAGTCCGACCGTGGAGCCGATACTCGACGCGGAGTCGGTCACGGAACTCCGGAGCGTCCCGGAGACGGTCACCGTCGACGACGACCTGCTGCAGTACATGGCTGCCCTCGCCCGGGCGACCAGAGACGACTACCGCGTGGACGTCGGGGTCTCACCGCGCGGGACCCAGCGGCTGTTCGAGGCAGCGCGGGCGATGGCGACCATCGCGGGCCGGGAGTACGTTGCGCCGGACGACATCAAGCGGGTCGCGCAGCCGGTACTGGCTCACAGGCTTGTGCTGACGCCTGATGCGCGCGTCGAGCAGGTCGACAAAGGAACAGTCATTCAGAGCGTGCTCGACGAAGTCCCCGTCCCGACCGTCTAACCCCACGTCCAGTGGGCGTCGAGGGCGTACCGGTACAGGCCCGTGATGACGATAGCCGCGCCATTGCCGACCAGCGGCACGACACCGCCCCAGGTGACAAACGCGTAGAGGAGGCCCAACTGGAGCGGGATCGCCGTTCCACGAACGAGGTTCGTCTTCCCTAACCCGACTACGTACTCCCGCAGATCCGAATGCTGTGACCGGTGGAACGTCCAAGCGTTGTTGAGGACGTACTGAAGCAGAATCGTACACTCGATTGCGATAGCGGCCGCGAGAATGTAATTCAGGCCACCGACATCGTTGAACAACCACAACAGCGCCTGCTGAATCGACGCGGCAAACACACCGACGAGAAAAAACCGGACGAGTTGCTGTCGTCGGGCCGGTGTGACGACAGCGGACGCCATACAGCCTTACTGATAACCGAGCGCCTTTAACCGTGCTGTTATCTCGTCGGATGCCTCGGTGTTTTCAGTACCGGTCCCGTCGCTATCGAGTTCTGCGAGGTGTTCGGCAACTGCATCCGAGAGCCGGTCGAGGACGGTCGCAGGCGGGGCGTCCGCCGAGTCCGAACACAGATCGACCTGCTCTTCGGGATCGTTCGTCCGGTCGTACAGTTCCTGACGCCCCGATTCCGTGAACTCGATGTACGTGTATCGCTCGTCGCGGGCGCTGAGGAGGAGTTCCCCGTCCGCGCGGCTCCGCGGGATCGGCTGGCTGGTCACACTCTCGCCCCGGACCGCTGCGGAGACGATGGGGCCGCGGTCCTCGATACCCGCGCCGTGGATCGCCGGGGCGACGGAGGCCCCGTCCCACTCCGCCGCCGGCGTGAGCGACAGCAGATCGCACACCGTCGGCGCGATCGTGTCGAGGCCGACCGGGGTCTCGACCGACTGGCCCTCGCTGTCCGGCGTCGAGACGATGTAGGGAACGTCGATGAGTTCCCGATAGAGCTTGGGGTAGTGGGCGAGATGGCCGTGTTCGAGGAACTCCTCGCCGTGGTCGCCGGCGACGACGACGGCCGTATCGTCGCGATGGCCCTCTGTTTCGAGGGTGTCGAGTAACCGACCGACGCTGGCGTCGACCTGCCGAACCGTCGCCTCGTACAGCGTCCGGAGCGTCTCCAGCGTCCGGTCGTCGACTTCCCAGCCCAGCCCGGTTCGGAGGTGGGAGGTGAGCATTCGGAGGACACCGAAGTGGTTGTCCGACACCTCGCGGATGTGCCGCGGGGCCGGCACGTATGGCGTGTGTGTGTCCATGTAGTGGACCCACAGGAAGAACGGTCCGTCGGTCGCCTTCAGGAACTCGGTGGCGTGGTCTTCGAGGTCGCCCATCCGAGACACGTCGGCGAAGGGCCGTTCGTCGGACCCGCCGCTGAGGACGGTCGCGGCACGACGGAACGGCGAGGTCCCCAGTTGGACCCATGCCTGAATCGTCGGGTGAGCCGCCAGATACTTGCTGTAGCCGCCGCTGTCGACGAACGGCTCGAACTCGTCGAACCCGCGGTCGTACCCCCAGTGGTCGGTGAGGAAACCGTTGGCGGCGTTGAACCCTGCCGTCTCGATACCGGCATCGGACACCTGCTCGGCCAGCGTCGGCGTCGACGCCAGACCGATGTCCTCGCTTTCCGCGAACACCGGCCGTGAGCCGTGGATGGACGGGAACGAGAACGGCGTCCAGTTCCCCTGTGCCACGGCGTTTTCGAAGACGACGCCCGACTCAGCGAGCGAGTCCAGGACTGGGGAGACGCTGTCAGTACCACCCAGTGCGTCCGCCCGCAGCGAGTCAACCGTGACCAGCACCACGTTGTTCGTTGCCGGCGCCGTCATTGTCGGCCCACACTCCCCCACAACGGTAATAGTACCGACGTATCGCGTCCACAAACTGGGGTTTGCGCCCAGTGCGTACCACCGAATTCTCTCATACCCCCTATACCAGACACTGAATACTGAACGTTCCGGATAAATTCAGACGGCTATAATAGAACCATACTCTGATAAGGTAGAACTAAACCCTTCTCCGACAATGACTATTTCGGACGTGTTCGATGACCGACCAGATTCAGTTTCGGTCCTACGACCACCGAGACGCCGACGCTGTCTGGCGTCTCCACGAGCGCGCGATACGAGCGACCGGAAACGACCCCAGTGACATCCCCGGCACGTCGGACCTGCAAAACATCGAGACGCGGTATTTCGACACCGGCGGTGCGTTTCTCGTCGGCGTCGTGCCCGCCGTCGACGACGAACTCCCACAGACGTTCGACGGCGGCCTGGCCGCGATGGGCGGGTTCCTCCCGAACGAGGTCGGCCACGCGGACGAGCGCACCGTTCCCGGCGCGGCCGAACTCCACCGGATGCGGGTCGCCCCGTCCCGGCAGCGGCGCGGTTACGGTCGCAGCCTGCTCGGCCAACTCGAACAGCAAGTGGCCGAGCGAGGCTACGAGGTCCTGCTTGCGACGACGTCACAGAGCCAGCCCGCCGCGGTCGCGTTCTACCGCGACGAGGGGTATCAGGAGGTCGGCCGGTCGACGCAGGGCGAGTACGAACTCGTCCACTTCGAAAAACGGCTCTGACCCAACAGTCGGATGGGCGTTCAGTCGCCGCTGTAGGCGTCGTCGGTGTCCTCGCCGAAGGAGGTGTTGAGCCCGCCCGGGCTCTCCCGGTCCTGCTCGCGCATGCTCTGTCGCGTGAACTGCGGCTTGGCCCGGACGGCCTTCTTCGAACGGAACGACCACCACAGCGCCAGGGACAGGCCGACAGTTCCGGCGATACCGACACCGGTGGCCGGCAGCGACGCCTGCGTGTAGAGGAACGCCGTCGAGAACAGCGTGCTCGCAAGCAACATCCCGAGGATGAGCCGCTTGGTCATCGTCGCGAGCAGGCCGTCGGAGTCCTCGATGTCGGCCTGCACGCGGAAGTCCTCCCGCTCGACTCTGTCGAGGGCGGACTCCAGTTTCGGCGGGATTCGGACGGCCGACCGGGCGGCGTCGGACACTTCGGTCGCCCGGTCCTCGACGAAGTTCCGGACGCCCTCGGCGAGATACCCCTCCTCGCGGAGATAGTCGGTTGCGACACCGATGAAGTCGAAATCCTCGTCGAGGGTGACACAGACACCTTCGACGACTGTGGCGACGCGCAACACGAGCGCCAGGTTCGCCGGGAGCCGAAGCGGGAACTCGTAGATGGTGTCCTCGACCTGCTGAATGATCTGCTGGACGCGGTACTGCTCGATGTCCTCGCCGCGAGCGTCGGCGATGGCCAGTTCCATCACGTCGCCCATCACCTGCCGGTCGGCCTCCGGTGAGAGCGTCCCCATCTCGATGAGGGCATCGAGGATGGCGTCGATGTCTTGGTCGGCGACGGCGGCGTAGAAGTCGATGATCTTGTCCTGCACGAACGGGTCGACCCGGCCGGACATCCCGAAGTCGTAGAAGACGAGCGTCCCGTCGTCCTGTACGGCGAGGTTGCCCGGATGGGGGTCCGCGTGGAACACGCCGTCGTCGATTATCATCTGGAGGTACGCCCGCTGGAGCGTCTCAGCCAGTTCCGTCCGGTTGATACCGCCCGCGTCGAGGCTGTCGATGTCGTTGATCTTCGTACCGGGGACGTACTCCATCGTCAGGACGCGCCGCGTGGAGTGGGACTCCTTGACCTTGGGGATACAGATGCGGTCGTTGTCCCTGAAGTTCTCCCGGATTTCGGTGAGCATGCGGGCCTCGCGCTGGTAGTCCATCTCTTCGCGGATGGTCTTCGAGAACTCGTCGGCCAGCGTCTCCAGCGAGAACGACCGGGAGTCGTCGATGAAGTACATCAACAGCGGGAGCGACCAGCGGACGACCCGCAGGTCGGCCTCGACGAGCGATTCGATGCCGGGGCGGCGAATCTTGACAGCGACTTTCTCGCCGTCGACCTCCGCCAGATACACCTGACCGAGCGACGCGCCGCTTATCGCCTCTGTCTCGAACTCGTCGAAGCGGTCGTCGACAGAGCCCAGTTCGTCCTCGATGACGACCTGTGCCTCGTCCCAGTCCGCCGGTGGCACGCGGTCCTGCAACTTGGAGAACTCCTCGATGTACTCCGGTGGCAGGACGTCCGGGCGGGTCGAGAGTATCTGTCCGAGTTTGATGAACGTCGGGCCGAGCGTCAGCAGCGAGTCGAGCAGCTGCTGTGCACGTTTGCGACGCTGTTCAGGCGTGACACGGCGAGACGAGCCGACCACGAAGAACCGCTTTCGGTCTCGTGCGTACGCGACCAACAGGGGCAGGAAGTGGCGAGCGACGACGAGGAACCGCCAGTACGCGCGAAGGTTCACCGGCTTGCCACCTCTGGGTCAGTCCCCGTCGATCGGGATTGTAGTACTCGGTGCGGCTGTCGCCTTCGGCAGGCGGAGTTCGAGGACGCCGTTTTCCACGGTCCCCTCCCCGCCCTGCCCGGTCGTGTCCGGCGGGAGCGGGAGCTCGGCGTCGAGGAACACGGAGCGGTCCTCGCGGACGAACGTGAACTCCCCGGGCACGTCCTTGGTCCGTTGCCCGTCGATACGAAGGCGGCCCCCCTCAACGGTCACGTCGATTGTCTCCGCGGTCACGCCCGGCAGGTCGAGCACGAGCAGGTATTCGTCCTCGGATTCGAGCACGTCCGCGAACACGGCGTCGGGAAGGTCCCGAAGCGCTTCACGCAGGGCTGGCATACGCCTGTCTAAGTGGTACGCAGTGGTAAACCCGACGGTCTCTGCTACTCTACAGGGGTACGGAGAGGAGGACGGCAGCACCGATGAGGACAGCCGCTAGTCCGAACACAGTTTCAGCGATAGCGCCCCGAACAATCCGTCGGGCCGTGCCACGCTCGCTGGTGTCGGAGATGACGAACACCGGCGTCCCGTTGCCGTCCCCGACGACGGCGTCGACCAGATTGCTTCCCCACTCCGATGCGGGGCCGCGCATCGCCTGGCCGTAGACGTACACGTCCTCGCCAACGTCCAGCCGGCGCTCGGTAAAGCGCTGCTTGTTCCCCAGGCTGATCTCCGTCACGAGCAGGTTCACGGACCCGTCCTGTGCCTCGACGCCCTCCGTCCGCTCGACGTAGTCGGCCAGGCGCTCGGGGAGTTCAGTCCCGGGGGACACCGTCACTGACTGGGATTCGAACCGCACGTCCGCTCCGTCGGGATTCACGCGGACGCGAGCGCCCCCGTCGTCGACTACGAAGTCGACGCCGGCCTGCCCCTCGTCCAGCGTCTCCCAACTGGAGTGTTTCCCCGACGACCGATACTCCTCGACCTCGTAGGTGTAGGCCAGACACTTGCTGCCGGTGAAGGGAGCCGTGACGGTTCCGGCGTCCTCGTCGGCAACAGCTGTGCCGGTGATTTCGACGGGACCGGAGTGCCCGTCGAGCGAGCGCACCGGGACTGGATCGTTACGGAGGATGTGAAACACCGTTCGGAGTTCCCGGCCACCGCGGAGGAGGACGAAGCCGCCGATGACCAGGAACACGATGGCGACCAGTTGCGGGAGGACCATACGGCCACTCCGAGTCGGACCGAACAAAAGCGTTCCCAGTCCATGTGGACCGGTGACTGATGGGCCGTGGCCACTCGGGGCGTTTTTGCCACAGTACCCACTAGCAAGGGTATGGCTGGCTCCCCGCCGTCGGAGGCCGAGTCGCTCGCGCTGGAGACTGCCCGCAGACAGCTCGGTAGCTTCGCTGTCCCCGTCGACCGGACAGACAGGATTCCGCTGTCCGTCGCTGTCGGACGAGTGCTGGCGACAGATGCGACGGCGAACGAACCCGTGGAAGAGGCGGATATCTCGGTCGACGACACCGTCTTCCAGCAGGGGCATCAGGTACGGCCCGGCGATGTGGGACTGTTGCGGGCAAGCGGCGTCTCCGAACTGCTCGCCCGCCAGCGACCACAGGTCGGAATCGTACCGACGGGCGACGAACTCCGAGCGGCTGCCAGCGCGGCCCGCGAGGTCGAGACAGCGGGGTTCACGCTGGCGCAGTACGCCGACCGGTGGGGCGGGAAAGTGACCTACCGGGACCCCGTCGCCGACGACGCACCGGCGCTCCGGATGGCCGTCCAGCGCGACCTCACCCGTGATGCGCTCGTCATCACCGGGACCGAGCCGGGGGACACGCTTCGAGAGGTCGTTGCGGACCTCGGGGAGGTGTTCACCGACTACGTCGATATCGACCCGGGCCAGCGGACGGGAGTCGCCGTCGTCGAGGACCGCCCAGTCCTGCTGTTGCCGGAGTCGCCGAGTGCAGCCCGCGTCGGCGCGGTACAACTCTTTCGTCCGCTATTGAAGGCGTTTGCCGATGCACCGCTGTCTGCGCATCCGGAGACACGAGCGACGCTGGCGGAGCAGGTCGACAGTCAGGACGCGGTCCGGACGTTTACTCCGGTCGCCGTGAGCGACGGGACGGCAACGCCGCTACCCGGCGTTGACCTCGCCACGGCGACCCGAGCCGACGGCTGGGTATCCGTGCCTGCAGACGAAACTGGTATCGATGCCGGGACGACCGTCAGGGTGGAAAACTGGGACTACCTCCCTTGAGACGAGGTCAGGTCAAGCAGCGATGCGACGCGCCGGTCGCCACGCACGCACCGACCCGTCTCTGCGGGGGACCGGCGACCGACGTGGACGCCGTCGAGACCGGCGTTCCACGCCGCGCCGATGTCTGACGGGTTGTCGCCGGCGAGCACGCCGCGGTGGCCGTTGTACCAGACGTCCATCTCCCGCATCGCCAGTTCCACCGGCTTCGGGTCGGGCTTCCAGCCGATGTCGTCGTCACAGCAGACGACCGTCTCGAACCAGTCGGCGATGTCGAGGTGATCGAGCACCGGTTCGGTGAGGTACTGCTGGCAGTGCGTGACCAGCCCGACCGGTGTATCGAGGGTGGCGAGGAACTGCTCGGCGTCGTCGTAGAGATACGTCGCCTCGGCCCGGGCAATGGGGTCTTCCTCCTCGTGGAACAGCCGCCAGAACTCCTGCTGGTCGACATCGCGCTCTGCGAGTGTCTGTGACCGTGTTCCACCGAAACCGTACCAGAGCGCATCCCGCTCCCGGTCCGTGAACTCGACGCCGAGGCGGTCGCCGACGGCACCCATCACTTTCCGGGGGTACGCTGGCTCGATATCGACGAGCGTTCCGTCGAGGTCGAACAGCCAGAAGTCGTAGTCGGTGGTCATGAGGGGTACAATTATTGGGGATTCGCTAATAAAGTCTTTCGGGCCCTACGACTAGTTTTGCTGCGTATAACGCCGCTATAGACACTGACTACGAAGCGACAGTTCGTTTCACGCCACACGAACTGAACTGCCGAGGTACTTGGTGAGCACCTCGCTGACCGAGTCGGCGTTGAACAGGGCCAGGTCGTCGGCGATTTCGGCTTTCAGCGCGTCGAAATACGCCTCGTCAGTCCGGAGTTCGCTGAACGACGCCGAGACGACCGGACAGCCGAGTTCGTCCGCGACGAGCCGACGGAAGTGCGGTTCGTCAGCGAGTTCGCCACGCCAGAGCGTGTCACGGAAGAACAGCCACCCGCTGGTCCCCGGATCGTCAGCCGCCCGGTACAGCGTCGTCTCGAACCGGTCGGGGTCGGTCCACAGCCCGTCCGCGTCCGGCTCCAGTCGGATTTCGACCCGGAAGACGTATCGTGCGGTCGCGCTGTCGGGCTCGGTCGGCCGGAGCGAAGCGAGTCCGTCGGTCGTGTCCACGGTCACGCCGTCAGTCGTGGATGCCGTTCAGCCGTTCGGCGAGGTCGATGTCGTTCTCGGTGATGCCACCGGCGTCGTGGGTCGTGAGTCGGACTTCGACCTCGCCCCAGCGGATGGTCATCTCCGGGTGGTGCCACGCGTCCTCAGCGAGGCCGGCCGCGGCGCTCAGAAAGCCCGACGCGTCCAGATAGCCGTCGAACTCGAAGACGCGAACGATTTCGTCGCCGTCGCGGGTCCACTCCTCGGGTAGCCGGTCGCTAATCTCTGCATCAGAGAGCAGGTCTGCCATATCGGCTACGTCGGGCGGCGTGGGCAAAAAGGTGGGCGTGGTCAGTCGTCGGAGAGCCGGTCGAGCATCGCGTTCGGGATCTCGTCGCGCATGCCGTCGGGGATGTCGTCGACCGACATGCCCTGGGTGAACTCGGGCGGGGTGGCCTGGTCCGGGCCGCCGAAGTCCGGGTCGAACAACTGGAGCGCCGTATGAATCGTTGACCAGTCGTCCTCCTCCGCGGCGTCGCGGAGGCTCTTGGTCGGCGCGGCGAGGATCTGCGAGACGATGGCGTCGGCCATCGCTTCGACGACTTCCGCCTGGTCATCGTCGAAGTCAGCCGCCGAGAGCGCGCTGTTTATCTCGGCTGCCTTGACCTGTTCGGCGCTCTCATACATCGTCGAGATGACCCTGTCAGCGCGCTTGCGCTTGTACTGCGTGAGCAGGCGGTCGAACTCCTCGTCGACGATGCGCTCGACCGCTTCCGCGGCTCGCTGTCGCTTGTTGCGCGTTTCGGCGGTCACCGACTCCAGCGCGTCGAGGTCGTACACCGTCACCGACGGGAGTCGGTCCGCCCCGGCCGGGACGTCACGCGGCTGTGCGATGTCGACGATAGAAACCTCGCCAACGTCGCTGAACGTCCCGATATCGAACACCTGGTCGCCGCTTCCCGTCGCCGAAATGACGGCACTGGCCTCGGAGACGGCCGCTTCGATGCCGTCGAGCGCAACCGCGCTGGCGTCGATGTCGACCGATTCGGCGACGTGCTCGGCGTGTGGCACTGTCCGATTGGCCACGAGCAGCCGGTCTACCTCCTCGCTGAGCGCATCCGCAGCGAGTTGGCCCATCTCGCCAGCCCCGACGACGAGCGCGGTCCCGTCCGCCAGCGAACTCTCCTGTTTGAGAAGGCGCACCGCGGCGGAGGCAATCGAGACGACACCCTCGTTGATCTTCGTCTCCGTGCGGGCGCGCTCGCCGACGTGAATCGCTTTCGTGACACCGTCTTCCAGCATCGGCCCGATGCCGCCAACGCCGCGGGCGGTCTCGTAGGCGGTCCGGAGCTGGCCGAGGATCTGGTCCTCGCCCAGCACAATCGATTCGAGCCCGGCGGCTACCCGGAGCAAGTGGCGGAGACTCTCCTCGTGACCCATCTCGACGACGACATCTTCGGGCACGGCGCGGGTGAACAGTTCGAGTGCGTCGAGCCCGTCCTCGTGATCAGAGACGACAACGTACCCCTCGGTACGGTTACACGTCTGCAGCGCAATCGCCTCTTCGACCGCGGGGTTGGCGAGCAGGGATTCGACGGCGTGGCGCTCGCTGTCCGCCGCAGCGGTCTCTAATTGGTCGACGCTCGCGCGCTCATGGGAGATACAGACCCCAACGATTGCACCAGTGTCCCCTCTCACGTTTGATCACCAGGTAACTCTCCGATCACGTCTCTAGCTACTTGCTCTCCCTTGTACCTGCCACTATCTAAAGCCTTCCAAACTTCCCGTGACCTGACAACGAACCTGACGGCGTCACGCCGTTCGGTCGGCGGGACCCCCCGATCGCGCAGGTCCTCACGGAGGTCGCCGGCGAGTTCCGCCATCAGACCGGCGTTTCCGAACTCGTCTTCGAAACGCTCGCGGAGGTGTTTCGACAGCGCCGGCGCGCGCCCACCGGTCGCAATCGCCAGCGTCACCGGGTCGTCCCGCACCGTCGCCGGAACGACGACGTTGCCGAACGACTGGTCGCCGTGGTCGTCGGCCCGGTTGACGAACGCGCCGTGGTCCTTGGCAGCCGCGGTGAAGGCGTCGTTCAGGTCCGAGTCGTCCGTCGCGGCGACGACCAGCGCCGGGTCGGTCCGCTCGACCCACTCTGTGGCGTCCTCAGGAGTCGGGGCAGCCCGGACCTTTTCCGCGTCCGCGAACGCCCGGTCGGCGAACTCGGGGCTGAGGACGACGACGCTCGCCTCCGCGGCGAACGTTCGGGCCTTGCGCGCGCCGACCGGACCGCCGCCGACGACGAGTACCGTCTCGCCTTCGAAGTCGTGCATCAGCGGAATCATCGGTGCTCCCCTCCTGATCTGGCGCTGCTACACCAAGCGGACACGGTCACGCCGTCTCTGTGTTCTGCCGCGCTCGTTCGTCCAGCCTGATACCCGTCTTCTTCAGGATGCGCGTCGAGAACAGCGTGTCCCAGTCGTCCTCGGACACGTCCCAGTGGTCGGCCATCCGGTCGCGGACCTGCTGGATGCGCTCCTGACTCTCCGCCTCGCTTCGCCCGTGGGTCATCGCGAAGAAGTTGTACGGCCAGACGCCGTCGTGGCGCGGCCGCTCGTAGCAGTGGGTCACGAAGTCGAACTCGGCGATGGCCGGACCGACCTCGTCGATGACCTCGTCGGGGACGTCCCAGACGGTCATCCCGTTCTCGCTGTAGCCAAGCGCGTAGTGGTTCGGGATGACCCCGACGCGTCGGACTTTCCCCTCCACGTTGAACCGCTGTATCGTTTCCAGTACCCAGTCGACGTCGGCGTCGATTTCGTCGGCCACGTCGGCGTACGGCGTGGCAGTGACCGGGAGGCCGTCCTGAATCGCCAGTACCAGGTCCAGTTCGTCGGCGGTGAGCGACCGCTGCTCGGTCGGTGTCACGTCCGGCCCCAGGTCCGAACAGTCGATGGCCTGGGTCTGTGGCCCCTCGACGGGGAACTTCGCGCCGACGTGGAACTCCTGCTGTTTCGGGAGGTTGTACGTCTCCTCGCCGGTTTCGGCCTCGATCTCGGCCAGGACCTCCTCGACCCGTCCTTCCTCGGCCACCGAGAGAACGAACCACATATTCAGATGCGGGTGCTCGCGCTCGTAGTTGTGCGCGACCTCCGGGTGTGCGTTTATCATCTCGGCGTGGTCGTCGTAGCTGTCCTCGGGGGCGTGGGTTGCGACAAGCGTCGCGGTGCCGCCGATAGCTTCGGCGTTGATGAGTGCTCCGAACCGCGTGAGCACGCCCGCGTCGTCGAGATCCTGTACGCGTGCTAACAGCTCGTCCGCGTCGATGTCGACGCCGTGGTCGGCGAGGGCCGCCGCGGCCGGTTCGAACGGCCGTTCGACGACCGGGAAGCCGCCCTGGAAGGCGTTCAACACCGCCCGGTCTACCGTCCCGAGGTCTTCGCTCATGCCCGAATCTGGGGGGCCTGCGAATAAAAACAGTCCGGGACAGCCGGTACCATGTCCGGGTCGTCGGAGCGTTTTACCCCCTTCCGCCCCTAGCTCACATGTGGCAATCTCGACAGCCGAACTGGCGGTCCGGCTGCTGGTCTACCTGTTCGTCCTGATAGGGGTGCCGCTGTGGTTCGTGCTGATGTTTCGGCTCATGGACTACGCCGCACACGACACGCTGGTCGAGCAGTTCAGCGGCCGACGCAACGGTCGCGACACCGGCCAGCTCAACGCCTACTTCGAACAGGCCGCCGTCGAGGCCACGACCTGTCGCATCTGTGGCGCAGCGAACGGCCCCGACTACACCTACTGTCACAACTGCCAGGAACGGCTGGCGACTGGCGACTGACGCGGTTACTCGCCTTCGACACCGGTTACCGCGTAGCCAGCGTCCTCGATAGCTTCGAGAATGCCGTCGTGGTCGGCGCTGGCCTCGTAGTAGAACACCAGGTCAAAGGAACTGTTACGCAGGAGCTGCTGGCACTCCCAGACGAACTCTTCGTCGTCCAGCGTGAGGCCCTGATGCTGGTTCGACGCGAACTCCGGATCGTCGCTACCGGAGTAGACGTACGTGTCCTTCGGGTCCAAGCCCGCGCCCTCGGCGATGAGTTCGCCGACCTCGATGGTGGCCTGCATCATCTCGATCTCGTCGCTGCCGTCGTACTCCGTGTGGACGACAGCGCCGTTGAGTTGGATCTCGCCGGGCTCAAGCAGTTGTTTGGTCCGGCGGTAAAGGTCGTCGTCGAGTGCGTCGGCCTCGCTCATACCATGCGGTCGGTGTTGCTGTCCCTAAGACACTTCGGATTCCAAGCGCTGGTCGGGCTCTACCCGAAGATATTCGGTCCGAGAGGTGGCACAGCGACAGCGGTGGGAACCCACGCGCTGCCGAGTAGCGCCGCTCGGTCAGTCGCGAACCCGTTGAAAAGCGAGCCGTTCTCGCTTACAGTCGCGTGAGGTTCTTCGCCCGCGGGCCTTTGTCTGCCTGTTCGATGTCGAATTCGACTTCTTGCCCTTCTTCTAGGTCCGGGCCGCCGACGTCTTCCATGTGGAAGAACACGTCTTCGTCGGCATCGTCGGTTTCGATGAAACCGTAGCCACCCGTATCGTTGAAGAAGTCTACAGTGCCTGTCGCCATGGTTACAGCCGCGTGAGGTTTTTCGCGCGCGGGCCTTTGTCGGCCTGCTCGATCTCGAATTCCACTTCTTGCCCCTCCTCGAGGTCAGGACCTTCGATGTCCTCCATGTGGAAGAAGACGTCCTCGTCGGAGTCTTCGGTATCGATGAACCCGTAACCGCCTGTGTCGTTGAAGAAGTCTACCGTACCGGTCGCCATTGCAATTTGAACGTTAAGCCGGGGTATATTAAAACTATGCGCATATATTTCGCCAGATTAGGAGGGAAATAACTGTACCCGGTCCCTTCCACAAAGCCCTTATTGAGTGGTTGAAATGTATACAACGATGCTATCGAGGGGGAAGCGACTGGGATATGCGGCCTACGAGCGATTACTCCAGTGGGAACTGTCGGGAACGCCGGACCACGTCGCCGTCATTATGGACGGGAACCGACGCTACGCCCGCAAACAGGGCGTCGAGACGACGCAGGGCCACAGCGAGGGCGTCGAGACGGCCGAGGCTCTGCTAAACTGGTGTGACGAACTCGACATTCGAGAGGTGACGCTGTACACCTTCTCGACGGAGAACTTCGACAGGCCGAAAGAGCAACGAGAGTATCTCTTCGACCTCGTCGAGCAGAAACTCCGGGGCTTCGCCGACGCCGACCGGGTCCACGATGCCGGCGTCTGCATCCGCGCCATCGGCGAGACCGAGATGCTACCCGAGCGGGTCCGAGACGCTATCGACTACGCTGAAGGGCGAACCGCCCAGTACGACCAGCTCAACCTCAACATCGCGCTGGCCTACGGCGGCCGGGCCGAACTGCTCGGCGCGGCCCGCAACGTCGCCACCGCCGTCGAAGACGGCACTCTCGACCCGACGGATGTCTCCGCGGAGACTATCGAAGCGCGGCTCTACGAGGGGCCGACCCGCGACGTCGACCTCATCGTCCGGACCGGCGGCGACGAACGCACTTCGAACTTCCTGCCGTGGCACGCCAACGGCAACGAGGCCGCCACGTTCTTCTGTACCCCCTACTGGCCCGAGTTCCGGAAAGTCGACTTCCTGCGGGCGATCCGGACGTACCAGAACCGCGAGCAGTCCTGGCGGACGACCCGTGCCGAGCGGTCGCTCGCGCTGGTCCGTGCCATCGAGCAGTCGGAACTGCCGACGGCCAAACGGATGCTCGGACGGTTCCGGGACGCGCTCCCGAGTACCGAGCGCGAGCAACTCGACGAAGAGTACGACCTCGCGGACTGACCTCTTACCGCCCGAACCGGCGCTGCCGCTCCTGATAATCCCGCAGCGCCCGCAAGTAGTCCCGCAGTCTGAAGTTCTGCCAGTTCACGTCGGTGAAGTACAGTTCCGAGTACACGGACTGCCAGATCATGAAATCCGAGAGCCGTTCGGCCCCGGTCTTGATAACCAGATCCGGGTCGGTCGGGAAGACGAGATGCTCCTCGACCGCGGCCTCGTCGATGTCGGCCGGGTCGAGTGACCCCTCGTCGACGTCTTCCGCGAGCTTCTGGACGGCCGTCGCGAACTCCGACTGTCCGCCGAGGCCGATGGAAATCTGGATCGGGGCGTCGGCCGTCGTCTCGTCGTCCGGTACTCTGACCGCTATCTCCCGTGGCGCGGTGACGCTTTCGAGTTCGCGCTGGAGCGTCGGAATCGCTTCCTCGTCGAGGACGCTCACGTAGACGACGACTGTGTCGGTCCCGTACTGGACGGCCCAGTCGAAGAACCGCTCTAACGTCCGGTATGCACCGTCTCCCAGGAGGTCCCGCTCGGTGATCACCAGCGCGACCGTCTCGGGCAGGTCGGCGTCGCTGCGCCGAACGCGCATCGCGAGATATCGGTCGTATAGTCCCACGCCCGCCGGTATGCTGACAGCCCCAGTAAATCTCACGGTACCGTCGCCTCCGCAGTTCGGAAAGGGTAAGTGCCTCTCGGGGATACCGGTGGGACGTGACTGGCACAGTCCGTCGGGCAGGCGCGTTCGCCGCCGTGGGGACCCTCGCGGTCGCCGTCCCGGCCGCAACGGGCTTTCGCTCGCTCGAACTCGCGACTGTCGCCGCTATCGCACCCTTCGTCCTCGTCGCCGCGCTCGGTGTGACGGTCATCGGGCAGGACTCGCGGCTGTTCGACCTGTTCGCGCGCCCCGGCGACTACGAGGACGGGAAACTGTACGGCCTGGCGGCCTTCTCGCTTGCCGCCGCCGGGCTCGCGCTGCTTGCCGTCCGATTCAGTCTACCGGTGCCGGTGTTCGTCGGCGTCGTCGTCGTCGTCGCCTACGGGAACCTCGGCCAGCGACTCGCCTACACCGTCCGCTCCGACGAGGTGGTCGCAACCGCAGGCTTTGTCCTCGTCGGCTTCGTCGCCGGCGTCGCGGGACAGGTGCTCGGAACGCGGATTCAGGCCGCCGTCGGCGAGGGAGCGGCCGCCGTCGACATGCCACTCGTGCTGTTTCTCGCCGCCAGCGGCGCGTTCGTCGCCGCCCTGCTTCGCTCGGTCCTGTTCGAACGGGACGACCCGCTCGTGATGCTCACGGTGGGACTGCTGCTGTGGCTGTTTTTCGAACTCGACCCGTCGGTGACGGCACAACGCGTCGTCATCGCGCTCGCCGTGACAGTGCTGCTCGGCTATCTCTCCTACGCGCTCGACACGGCGTCCCTCCCGGGGATGCTCACCGGCGTTCTCCTCTCCTTTTTGACCATCGTGCTCGGCGGTTTCGGCTGGTTCGCCATGCTGATTTCCTTTTTCGCGCTCGGTGGCCTCTCGACGAAGTTCCGCTACGAGGAGAAACTGGACCGCGGCATCGCCGAGGAGAACGAGGGCGCACGCGGGAGCGGGAACGTGCTCGCGAACTCCATCGTCGCGCTGTTCGCCGTCGTCGCCGCGGCGGCGAGTCCGAGCCACATCGCCGTCGACCCGCTGCTGTTCTTCTATGCCTTCGCCGGGGCCGTCGCCGCCGCGATGACTGACACGTTCTCCAGTGAGTTCGGTGGGCTCTACGACAACCCGCGACTCATTACGACGCTCAAACCCGTCGAGCCGGGCACTGACGGCGGCGTCACCTGGCAGGGCGTGGCCGCCGGGGCCGTCGGCGCGGGCATCATCGCCGGCATCGCCGCGCTCACGCAGGACATCAGCACAGTCGGCAGCGGCGTCATCCTCCTCTGTGGGCTGGTCGGCATGACCGTCGACAGTCTGCTGGGTGCGACCGTCGAGGGCTCGGTTGTCGGCAATCAGGGCGTCAATATGCTCGCCACCCTGGCGGCCGCGCTGACCGGTGCCGGCGTTGTGCTGGCCGTTGGCCTCCTATGATCCGCGAGGCCCGCCCCGAAGACGAGGTCCGTCTCCGGGCGATCCAGACGAACGCGCTCGACGAGCCGTGGCCGGGGCTCCTCGGCGTCGGAATCGACGGCCCGCCGCTCGTGCTGGTCCTCGACATCGGCGAACCGCTCGGCTACGCGCTCGTCGTGCCGGACCATCCGGTCGCGTACCTGGCGGAGTTCGCTATCGCGCCCGGCAAACAGGGGCAGGGCCTCGGGACGACACTGATGGACGGGCTGCTGGACAGGCTCCGCGCTGGCGAGTTCGAGACGATCAGACTCACCGCCCGCGCGGACGACGAGCGGGCACGCTCGTTCTACGACGGCTTCGGGTTCTCTGTCGCCGACGAACTACCCGACCACTACGACGACGGCGACGGTGTGTTGCTCGTTCGCGAACTCTAGTCCTCGATGCGAACCTGTACGGCCGTCGGCTGTTTGACGTACTCGCCGTGGCCGGCGGCGACGACAACATCGACGCCGCGCTGGGCGGCGACATCGAGGAGCTTCTGCGTGCAGTCGGCATCGATGACGACGGTCTTGGGAACGGCCTCAGCGGCTGCAAGCAGCGAGACGACGGTATCAGCGTCGCCTTCAGCGAGCAGCGTCGCGTCCTCGTCGACCAGCCTGGCCGTCCCGCTGTGGTTCTGAATGACGGCTTCGATGTGGTCCGAAAGCGAGGGGATGGTCGGTCCGTCGCCGCTTTCGGTCGACTCCTCGTCGGCTGCGGCATCCGCCACAGCGGTTGCGTTCGAGTTGTCCGCGACACTCGTCGCCCCCTCGGTCGTTTCGGCCTGGGCCGACCCGGCCTGCGGACCGGGCGCAGGCTGGCTGTCTGTGGTGTCCTCCGACGTCGCGGCCGCCACGGCACCGCCGTCAGCGGTCGTCGACTCCCCGGGATGGGACATCTCCTCGCGGATGCTGTCGAGGCTCTTGGCGCTTGCGACTGTCTCGTACGGCACCTTGTCCCGGAGCGCCGACATCACCTCGCTGCGGGAGAGGTCCTCGACGGACTTGTCGGTGGGTGCGACGGCGACGTAGTCCACGTCGCCGACCTGCGCGAGTTCCTTCAGGATGAGGTCCCCGCCGCGGTCACCGTCGAGGAACGAGGTCACCGTCCGGCCGGCCGTCAGGTCCGCAATGGCGTCGGGGACGTCCGTTCCCTCGACTGCGACGGCGTTCTTGATCCCGTACTTGAGCAGTTGCATCACGTCCGAGCGGCCCTCGACGACGACAATCGCGTCGGAGTCGGCCACCCGCGGGCCGGCCGGGAGTCCCTCGTAGTCGGTCACGTCGGCGACCCGGACCTGCTGTCTGACCGTCTCGACGATGTCCGCGGTCTGGATCGACTTCTCCTCGAAGTCGTTCAGGAGTTCTGTCGCGCGCTCGACGACTTCGCGCCGCTTGGCGCTGCGTACGTCCTCTATCTCGGAGACCTCGATCTCGGCGCGACACGGCCCCACCTGTTCGATGGTCTCTAACGCCGCTGCGAGAATCGCTGTCTCGACTCTGTCGAGGCCGCTTGCGACGGTTATCTCGCCGAAGGACTGTCCTCCCTCAGAGCGTATCTCTACGTCGATGCGGCCGACCTTCTTCGAGTCCTGCAGGTCCCGCAGGTCCAGTTCGTCGCCGAGTAGCCCTTCCGTCTGGCCGAACACCGCGCCGACGACGTCGCTCCGCTCGACGACTCCCGCCGCCGTGATGTCGGCATGTATCAGATATTTCGCCGTATCTTGCATGATTGTCCTGTTTTCCAGCCCCTCGAACGCTGTTCCGACGGACTGCTGTCACTATACTGATGTTGGGAAGTACAGCGGAATAACCTTGCGCACGCGAGTCGGTGGAGGACAAACCATCGCTCGGTGGAACTGCGAGCCGACATTGCCTCAGTTGAGCAGCGAGCCGACACTGCCCGTGTGGAAATCTCTCCTCCGACAGGTCGGCCACTCACTCCAGTAACGGGCGCATACCGTCGATACCCGCCTGGATGGCGTCGACCGGGTCCTCGGGGTCGTCGTGTTCGAAAACGAGCCATTCAGTCCCGGCCTCGCGGGCCGCATCCACCACCGCCTGAAGCGGGACGACGCCGTCACCGAGGGCGGTCGGCTCCCCGTCCTCGGTCATGTCCTTGAGGTGGACGACTGGGACGCGCCCGTCGAGCCGCCGAATCAGTGCGGCGGGGTCCTGGCCCGCCGCGTGCGCCCAGCCAGCGTCGAACTCGAAGCCGATCGTCGTCCCGTCGGCGAGCGCGTCGAAGGCGGTACCGTCCCCGAGCGGGACGAACTCGTGGTCGTGGTTGTGATACAGCAGGGGTCGGTCGAACTCCGCGTCGAGCATCCCGAGCAGCGTCGCGGTCGACTCGACGGCGCGCCCGCTCGCGAAGTGGTCGTCGTCGAGATACGGGAGGACGACGTACGGCGCGTCGAGCGTCCGGGCCTGATTCTCAACGGTGCGAGAATCGGACTGCAGGTCCTCCAGTTGGACGTGGACGCCGGCGATACCGAGTCCCGCCTCGTCGAGCGCGCGTCGGGATGCGCCCGGGTCGCCGATGCCGGCGAACTCCACGCCGTCGTAGCCGGCGGCCGCGATACGGTCGAGTACGTCCGATAGCGGCTCCTGGAGCTTTCGGAGCGTCCAGAGCTGGATCGCTGTCTGCATACCGTTGCTGCGAACGCTGTCGTGAAATAACTGGACATACTACCGGCGGGCATGGGATTCACTGAAACAGAGATCGACCCCGCGCGGTTCCTCGAAGACGTAGAGATGCGTATCGGCGAAATCGTCGACGTCGAACCGTTCCCCGAAGCCCGCAAGGACGTGTACAAACTCGACGTGGATTTCGGCGACGAGACGCGCCAGTCCGCCGCGGGACTGACCGACGTGTACGATCCGGAGGACCTGCTCGGCTCGCAGGTCGTCGCTGTCGTCAACCTCGGGACAGTCTCTATCGCCGGCTTCGAGAGCGAGTGCCTGGTCACCGGCGTCGACAGCGAGGACGGTGTCGTCCACCTGACGCCCGAGCGGGAGGTCGAACCCGGGACGCGCGTGTATTGAAAGCGATCTCTGTGACGCGGACGTATTGAAGACGATTGTTCTTCAACGAGGCTGGGTGAAGGTTCGTTACCCATTAGTATCGCTAGCGGCTAGTTTGTCGTAATATGAGTTCGGTCAGGGTCGCTGGGTGGACAGTCGTCGCGTTCGTGCTGATGGCGCTGGCAGTGCCGTGGTTCCTCTGGGACACCAGCGCGATTGCCGCAGGGCTGCCGGTGTGGCTGTGGTGGCACATCGGGTGGATGGCGCTCGCGAGCGTCGTCTTCGCCGTCTTCGCGCGCACCGACTGGGGCCTCGGCGTCGAGGAGGTGAACTGACGTGGCCGATACCGCGCTCCAGTTGGGTATCGTCGGCGCGTACATGGTGGTCGCGCTCGCAGTGGGGGCCGTCGCTTATCGACTCACCGAGCGCACCGCCGAGGACTACTACCTCGCGAGCCGGACGCTCGGCACGGTCGTTCTGCTGTTCACGACGTTCGCGACGCTGCTGTCGGCGTTTACGTTCTTCGGCGGCCCGAACCTCGCGTTCAGCGCCGGCCCCGAGTGGATTCTCGTGATGGGGCTGATGGACGGCGTTATTTTTGCTGTTCTCTGGTACGTGCTGGGGTACAAGCAGTGGCTGGTCGGCAAGCGCCACGGCTACGTGACGCTCGGCGAGATGCTGGGCGACCGGTTCGGGTCAACGGCGCTGCGGGTCCTTGTCGCCACCGTGAGCCTGGTCTGGCTGTTCCCGTACGTGATGCTCCAGCAGAAGGGGGCCGGCCAGGCCATCGTCGGCCTCACGAACGGTGCGGTCCCGTTCTGGGTCGGAGCCGGCGGCATCACGCTGTTCATGATCCTCTACGTTGCGCTCTCGGGCATGCGCGGCGTCGCCTGGACGGACACGCTCCAAGGGCTGTTCATGCTCTCGCTGATCTGGGTCGCCGTCGCCTGGGTCCTGTCGGCCGTCGGCGGCGCGGGCGAGGCGACGGCCCTGCTGGCCTCTGAAGAGCCGGCCTTAGTCGGCCTTGGCGGCGGCCTCTACACGCCGCAGTACATCATCTCGACCGCGGTCAGCATCGCCTTCGGCGTGACGATGTTCCCGCAGATCAACCAGCGCTTCTTCGCCGCCGGCTCGAAGACGGTGCTCAAGCGCACGTTCGCGCTCTGGCCGGTGCTGGTCCTGCTCCTGTTCGTCCCGGCGTTCATGCTGGGGGCGTGGGCGGCCGGCCTCGGCATCACGGTTCCGGAGGGCGGCAACGTCATCCCGGCGCTGCTGGGCGAGTACACGCCGACGTGGTTCACCGCGCTGGTCATCGCCGGCGCGATGGCCGCGATGATGTCCTCCAGCGACTCGATGTTGCTTTCGGGGTCGTCGTACCTCACCCGTGACCTCTACCGGCCGCTGACCGGCCGCGACGACGCCAGCGACCAGGAGACCGACCGCCGCGAAGCGCTCGTCGCCCGCATCGGCGTCGTCGCCTTCGCCACACTGTCCTTCGTTGCGAGTCTCTACACGCCGGGGACGCTGGTCCAGATCGGCGACACCGCCTTCAGCGGCTTCGCCCAGCTAACTGTCCCAGTCGCGCTGGCGCTGTACTGGCAGGGAACCACGCGCACCGGGATGTACGCTGGCGTGGTGGGTAGTCAGGTGTTCTACGGCCTGCACGTCTTCCCGGTGCTTGCGACGATTGGGGGACTGGCCGGCCTCGACGTCGCCCTGCCGACAGCGTACCTGGGCTGGACGCCCGGCATCGTCGGCATCCTAGTCGGTCTCGTGTTGACAGTCGCCGTCTCGCTGGTGACTGCCCCCGCCGCGACCGAGAACCGTACCGCCTACGCCGTCACCGGTATCGAAAGCGACTGAGACGCGGTCGGTCTGCGTGCCGCCCTCCGGCACGGCAACCACTGGACGGCGGGCGTCGGCAGACATGTAAACCTACAAAAGCGTCCAGACCAATGTGTCGGTATGGACTCCGATCAAAACGTCGGCGGTCGCGACCGCCTGATCCGAGCGGTGCTGGCAGTCGTGCTGACAATCGTCTCCCTGCGCTGGCTTCGCAGCGGGAAGCGCAAGCGCGGCCTGCTCGCCGGGATCGGCGCGCTCGGCCTGGGATTCAACGCCTCGACGGGCTACTGTGGCTTCAACGATACGCTCGACATCGACACGTCGGCCGATGACGACGACGTGTTTGCCCCGGATGCTGACGACGAGCCGGCAGCCGACGAGTCGACGGACGTGAGCGTGGACTTCACCTCCTCCGGCGATACCGAGGCCTCGAACGGCCACGCCAGCGGTAAGCTGACCTGCGCCGTCTGCGAGGACCCCATCGTTCCCGGGGAGCGCCGCGGACCGAACGATGACGGCGCTATCGTGCACGAAAGCTGCGAGTAACGCGCCGCCCCGATACGCGCTCGGCAGCCCGAGTCTGGTTCTTTTTATAATCACCGTCCCAGTCTTTCACGTATGCAGACCCACATCGTCCCGGTCGGGTTCGACTACGACCGGCTCATCGCGCCGCTCGTGCGCGAGCAACTCGACGTTGACCGCGTCATCCTGCTCGAGGGCGCGGTCGGCAGCGAGGCCAACGTCGAGTACTCGCGAAACCTCGCCGAGAAGCTCGAAAAGGACTACCAGAACCTGCTCGGGGCCGAAACCGAGCGGTTCGTCGTCGCCGACGTGTACGACTACGACGAGGCCTTCGAGCAGGCCTTCGAACTCATCAACGCCGAACTCGACGCGGGCAGCGAGGTGTGGGTCAACGTCTCCGCGATGCCCCGAACCGTCTCCTTTGCCTTTGCGACCGCGGCCCACTCGATCATGGTCGAACGCGAGGGCGACCGGGACCGCATCCACACCTACTACACGGTCCCCGAGAAGTATCTGGAGACCGAGCTTGCGGAGGAACTGCGCAAGCAAATCGACATGCTGGAAGATATGCGCACAGGCGAAGAAGTCGACGAGCGCGTCGACGAGCGGCTCGAAACCGCACGGGACCTGCTGTCTGAGTTCGACGAGCGCGGGACGACCATCGGCGCGAAGGAGATCGACGGCTCCCACATCGTCGAACTGCCGGTCGCCTCCTTCTCGAACGTCAAGCCCTTCGAGGAGGTCATCCTCTTCACGCTCGGCGAACACGGCGAGTTCGAGTCCGTCTCCGAACTGGCCCAGCAACTGGCCCGGGACATGGGCGAGGAGTACACCGACTCGTTCCGCTCGAAGGTCATCTACAACGTCGACCGGCTCGGCCCCGGCGGGAAGGGGTACATCGAGCAGGAGGACCACGGGAAATCCTACCGGACGACGCTCTCCCGCATCGGACAGCTCTGGGTCCGTGCCCACTCCGCCGAGGACCGCGAGCACCGCGAGCCTGACTTGCCGTAAGACCGTTGTGATCCATACCAACACTTTTGCTGTTGGATGGAGTACCAACACCCATGCCCGGGGACGACGGGGCACAGCGTGTCCTCGAAGTCACGAAAGACTTCGGTGATCGCTACGCCGAAATCAGCGCCTACCGCGTCCCCGAGTCAGACCGCTATCCGGAGGGAATCAAGTACTCGATGCAGTACGGGAACGCCGCGGGCGAGACCATCGTTCGCTACGACAATTTCCCCGACCATCCCGACGCGGCGCACCACCACAAACACCATGCTGACGGGACGGTGACGGACGTCGACTTCGACCTCTCTTCCAGCGGTTCAAATCCGAGGTGATAGACTATGGCCACGACTGGTAACTCCGATACGACAGACAGGACACTGCACATCCGGTTCCGCGAGGGAGATGACGACCGCATCGAAGACGCCCTCGCGGCGCTCGACCGGAACGAAGCGCCAGAGCCGTACTTCGAAGTCGTGTACAACGATCCGGCCGACGTTCACCGGGTGACGCGGCCAAAGTCACTCGAACTCCTGCGAGCAATCGTCCAGCACGACCCCGGGAGTATTCGTGAGACAGCGCGACTCGTGGACCGGGACGTCAGCCAGGTTCACCGAAATCTGAAGGAACTCGAAGAACTGCACCTCGTAGAACTCGTCGACGACGGGCAGTCGAAACGGCCGTCGGTCTGGTACGAGGCTATCGATATCGACCTCCCGCTCGTGTCGCCGGACATCGGATCCGACGAGGCGACGGCGTGAGCGAGGTATCGGAAGCGCCACCGAGGCACGGCCGCGTTCTCAACGTATAACCCGGGACGACTACTTGCGGGCCGCCGGCGAAAACCGAAGTCGTTAATCCTGCCGTTGGCAGACTACTAGACAGATGGTGCGTCGACTCTCCCAAACGCTGGTTCTCGCGCCCGTCGGTGTAGGGGCCCCCACGCCCCACACCACCGCCCCAAATCGACGCACGCACCGCTGATAACCGCGCCGCAGTCCGCTGCTATCCGGGTATTACACCCGAGTTCGAACATGAGTGATACACAGGACCCACCGCAGGACGAATCGACCGCAGACAAATCAGACGACGCGCTCGACGGGGAGTACGACCCCCGCGAGGTAGAGCCGGAGTGGCAGGACCAGTGGGTCGCCGACAAGACCTACGCCTACGACGAGGACGCCGATACCCGCTTTACTATCGACACGCCGCCGCCGACGGTGTCGGGGAACCTCCACATGGGCCACCTCTACCAGTTCACGCTCCAGGACTTCGTCGCCCGCTTCCACCGGATGCGCGACGACACGGTGTATTTCCCCTTCGGCTACGACGACAACGGCATCGCCTCGGAGCGGCTCACCGAGCGCGAACTCGACATTCGACACCAGGATTACCCGCGACGGGAGTTCCAGGAGAAATGCCGCGACGTGTGTACGGCGTTCGAGGACGAGTTCACCGAGGACGTGCAGTCGCTGGCCATCTCCATCGACTGGGACAACACCTACAAGACCATCGCGCCGGACGTCCAGCGCGTCTCCCAGCTTTCCTTCCTCGACCTCTACGAGCAGGGTCGGGAGTACCGCCAGCGCGCGCCGACTATCTGGTGTCCGGACTGCGAGACGGCTATTTCGCAGGTCGAGCAGGAGGACAAGGACAAGCACACGAAGTTCAACGATATCGCCTTCGACCTCGTCGAAACGGGCGAGGGGCCGGCCGACGACGACGCGACGTTCACAATCTCGACGACACGACCGGAACTGCTGCCGGCGTGTGTCGCCGTCTTCGTCCACCCCGATGACGACGACAATCAGCACCTTGTCGGCGGCAGTGCGCGGGTCCCCATCTTCGAGCAGGAGGTGCCCATCATCGCCGACGAGCGCGTCGACATGGAGACCGGCAGCGGCATCGTGATGTGCTGTACGTTCGGCGACCAGAACGACATCGAGTGGTATCAGGCCCACGACCTGCCGCTGCGGCTGGCCATCGACGAGTCCGCGACGATGACCGACCTCGCCGGTGAGTACGAGGGGATGCACACCACCGAGGCCCGCGAGGCCATCATCGAGGACCTCGGCGAAGAGGGCTCGCTGCTCGAGAGCCGCGACCACGACCACACCGTGCAGGTCCACGAGCGCTGTGAAGAGGAAGTCGAGTACCTCGTCACCGAGCAGTGGTACATCGAACTGCTCGACAAGAAAGAGGAGTACATCGAGGCCGGCCGCCAGATGGAGTGGTTCCCCGAGAAGATGGCGACCCGCTACGAGCACTGGATCGAAGGGCTCGAATGGGACTGGTGTATCTCCCGACAGCGCGATTCGGGTATCCCGATTCCGGTGTGGTACTGCGACGACTGCGGCGAGCCCGTGATGGCCGAGCGCGACCAGCTCCCGGTCGACCCGCTGTCTGACGACCCGCCGGTCGAGGCCTGTCCCCACTGCGGCCACGACTCGCTGACGCCCGAGGAGGACGTGTTCGACACATGGGCGACGTCGTCGCTGACCCCGCTCGTGAACGCTGGCTGGGACTGGGACGCCGACAGCGAGGAGTTCACCTGGGACAACCCCGAGCTGTACCCATTCGACCTGCGCCCGCAGGGCCACGACATCATCTCGTTCTGGCTGTTCCACACCGTCGTCAAGTGCTACGAGCACACCGGCGAGGTGCCCTTCGAGAACGTGATGATAAACGGGATGGTGTTAGACGAGAACCGCGAGGCGATGTCCAAGTCCAAGGGCAACGTCATCCCGCCGAGCGAAGTCCTAGAGGAGTTCCCGGTCGACGCCACGCGCTACTGGGCCGCTGGCACTTCCATCGGCGACGACTTCCCGTACAAGGAAGGCGACCTAGAGGCCGGCGAGCGCCTCCTCCAGAAGCTCTGGAACGCCTCGCGGCTGGTCGACCAGCTCACGCCCGCGAGTCAGCCCGACGAGCCCGACGAGCTGGCGGCGGTCGACGAGTGGTTGCTGGCCGAACTGGACGCAACCGTCAAGTCGGTCACGACGAAGTTCGAGGACTACGAGTTCTCGAAGGCCCGGAACGAGCTCCGCTCCTTTTTCTGGAACACGTTCTGTGACGACTACCTCGAAATCGCCAAGCAGCGGTTGTCTGATGGTGAGGACACCTCGACCGAGTTCACGCTACTGCAGGCCCACCGGACCTTCCTGCAACTGTTCGCACCGTTCCTCCCGCACATCACAGAGGAGCTGTGGGAGCGGTGCTATTCGGAAGAAGACTCGATTCACACGACGGACTGGCCGACCGCAGGCGGCTACGACGCCGACCTCGAAGCGGGCGAGACGGCGATGGAAGTCGTCTCCGCGCTCCGGCGGTACAAGACCGAGAACGGCCTACCGCTGAACGCCGACCTCAACCACGTCGAGGTGTTCGGCCACATCGCCGGCTTCGAGGACGCCGTCGCCGAGGCGATGCACGTCGCCCAACTGGAGACCTACGACGAGGCCCCGGACATCACGACCGAGGTCAGCGGTATCGACCTCGACTACTCCATCGTCGGCCCCGAGTTCGGCAGCGAAGTCGGCTCGATTGACGACGCTATCGAGAGCGGCGACTACGAGATCGACGGCGACACGCTGGTCGTTGCTGGCGGCGACTACGAACTCGCCGACGAGATGTTCACCGTCGAGGAGTCCCGGACCTACTCCGGCGAGGGCGAGATGACCGAAACCGAGAGCGCCGTCGTCGTCGTTCGGTAAGCTCGACGCGTTTTTTTCGTATTCGGAATGGCCGCTGGTCCGCACCCATCGCCGCGACCAGTAGCATCAAGACCTGCGGGTCCGGTCATTGGAACCATGCGAACAGAGGAGACGATCCGGGACCGCATCGAGGCGCTGCAGGACGAGTACGACAGGCACGACCCGCCGTCGACCGAGCTAGAAGACGAGGCCGAGGTCGCCATCCTGCGCGCTATCGAGGAACTGGAGTGGGTCCTCGACGAGCGCGAGGCCGAGGACGGGTTCACGACCTGAGACGCCGAAGGAACCGCGAGCGCGAGACACCGGCGGTCATGCCTGCCGTTTTACTTTCTCTACGCGCGTCGCCAGTGCGAGAAACGTCGCCATGAGCGTCAACACAACCGCCCAGCCCGCCGCGAGGTCGTGGGCGAGCACCGTATGGTCGAACCCGCCGGCTGCGGCCAGCGGCTCGGCCCGCAGCCAGGTGTGGTGTGGTCCGTCGAGAATCGGGACGAAGTAGTCTACCACGTCGTTGAAGCCGTACCAGAACACCGCAACGGCGACGGACACGACGGAAAAGCTCGCGTAGCGGTGGATGAGAAACGCCTCCAGCGCCATCGCCAGGTGGCTCAGAATCAGGAACCAGTAGAGCCACAGCGGAATCCCGCCGGGGCCGTTGAGGACGAGCTGGACGTACGGCGTCCACAGACCGAGCTTGATACAGCCGAAGAAGCCGAGCATGTGGAGCCACTCCGCGTTCCAGTCGAGCCGCCAGGCCACCAGCGAGAGCCCGATGAACATCGTCGCGACGGGCGAGTCCGGAATCAAGGGGTAGGCGGCCAGCGGAGCCGCGCCCAGTTGCCCCTCCACGAGCGGCGGCGCTGTGTTCAGCGGGCGGCCGGCGTAGTACCAGAAGCCGAAGAGCGTCCCGACCAGATTGACGAGGGCGATTGGCCAGGCGAGCCGAAGCCCGACGTTCTCTAACCACGCCGGTAGCGGCGCGACGTACCGCGGGAGCCCTTCGGCATCGGGGAGCCGGCGGCTGAACACCCGCGCGACAGCCGCGTCGATGCGCCCGCCGACACCCTCGTCCGTAGCCATGTCGATGCAGTGGGGAGACGCGATGAAAACGGTAGTGGTCTCAGCCCCGTCCCCTGGAGAATATTGTGGTCGCTGGCGCGATATCGGGGCCTCTGCGCGTGGGTCAAACGCCGTTCTGTCCCTCGAAAGGACACGCGTTAAGTAAATCCAGTCCTAAGTCTGGGTAATGACTGAAGAGACCGACCTCGAGGACCTCCGTCGCGGGACTGACCTCGTCAAGCGCGGCTTCGCGAAGATGCAGAAGGGCGGCGTCATCATGGACGTCGTCAACCGCGAGCAAGCCCGAATCGCCGAAGACGCTGGCGCAGTCGCCGTGATGCACCTGGAGTCGGTGCCGGCCGACATCCGCAAGCGGGGCGGTGTCGCCCGGATGGCGGACCCCGGCAAGCTCGAAGAGATCATCGAGGAAGTGTCGATTCCGGTGATGGGCAAGGCCCGTATCGGCCACACCGCCGAGGCCCAGATTCTGGAAGCGGCTGGCGCGGACATGGTCGACGAGTCGGAAGTGCTGACACAGGCCGACGACCGCTACCACATCGACAAGCGGGAGTTCACCGCGCCGTTCGTCTGCGGGGCGCGGAACCTCGCCGAGGCGCTGCGCCGCATCGACGAGGGCGCGGCGATGATTCGTACGAAGGGCGAGGCGGGCACCGGCGACGTGAACCAGGCCGTCACCCACCAGCGTAACATCCAGCGCTCCATCGGGATGCTCGAAGGGATGGCCTACGAAGAGCGCGACGAGTGGGCCCGCGAACACGGTGCTCCCCGGCAGCTCGTCCACGAGACGGCGGACCGCGGCCGACTTCCGGTCGTCAACTTCGCGGCCGGCGGTATCGCGACGCCTGCCGACGCCGCACTGATGATGCAACACGGCTGTGACGGCATCTTCGTCGGCTCGGGCATCTTCGGCGCGGAGAACCCACAGGCGATGGGCGAGTCCATCGTCGCGGCGGTCAACAACTACGACGACCCCGAACAGCTCAAGGAGATCGCGAAGAACCCCGGCAAGGGGATGAAGGGACAGGCGAACGCGGACCTAGACGAGGAAGAGCAGTTGCAGGGCCGCGGCGTCTAACGGCGCGACCAGTCGGTTTCCCTCCGGTGTCAGACAGCTTACAGACGGCCGCACAAAGACGAAGACACAAGTTCCTACGGCGGCGATAGGTGGCTGTGCAGGGGACGGCCACGCCGACGCCAGCGGCCAACGACACCGGTGAAGGCCTTTTGGAACTCTTTACCGTGTTACAGCGGTCGCTGGACCAGTTGGTCGCGACGCAGGGGCGACTCGTCGCGACGCTCATCCTCCTGGTCGTCCTGCTTTTCAGCGTCGTCGTCGTTCCCGCAGCCCTCTCCCGGCTTCGGTCTGTCACGTCGGACCGAACCGGCGACTGGCTGCAGGTCATGGCCGACTATACGCCGACGACCATCCGGGGCGTGTTTCTCCGGATCGCTCAGTTCTCGATGGTCGTCCTCGTCGTCGTCTCGTTTCTCATCGTCTGGGGAGTCCTCGATGTAGTCCAGACAGTGGGTCCGTACCTCGACGGGAGCGATCAGTCAGTACTGGCGACGATACAGACGGTCGTCCTCGTCATGCTGGCCTTTGTCCTGTCCGATCAGATGCAGCGGTGGATCGGCCGGTTCAGCCAGGCCGTTACCGGCTTCACCGAACACCAGGAAGAGATCCTGCTCCGACTGGGGCAGGTCACTGTGTTCGTCACCATCGGTGCGACGATCTTCGCCGTCTGGGGCATCGACCTCAGCGGCCTGCTCGTCGGGGCCGGCTTCCTCGGTATCGTGGTCGGTCTGGCCGCCAGACAGACGCTCGGGTCGCTCATCGCCGGCTTCGTCCTGATGTTCTCTCGCCCGTTCACCATCGGCGACTGGGTGCTCGTCGGTGACCAGGAAGGGATCGTGACCGATATCACCATCTTCAACACGCGGCTAGAGAACTTCGACGGCGAGTTCGTCATCATTCCGAACGACCGCGTGAGCGACCGCGCAGTGACGAATCGTAGCCGCAAGGGGCTGTTGCGGCTCACGGTCGACATCGGTGTGGACTACGACACCGACGTTGACCGGGCGATGGACCTCGCTCGCGAGGCGATGGCCGACATCGAACACGTCGTCGATTCGCCGACGCCGGATGTTGTCCCGAAAGATTTCGGGGACTCCGCTGTGGTGATGGAACTCCGGTTCTGGATCGATCATCCGACGCCACCGCGAAAGTGGCGCGCCATCTCGGCGGTCGTCCGAGGTGTGAAAGCCACCTTCGACGACGAGGACATCACGATCCCGTTCCCCCAGCGGACCCTCTCGAACCGCGTGGACGCGGCGGACGAGGAGTCGCTGGAAGGCGGCGTGGAGATGCGTCCGGACGGCGACGGCTGACCTACAGGTCGAGACCGTCGAGAAGGAGCCCCAGTCCGAGAACCCAGCATCCCAGTGCGGTCCCGAGCGTGCTGACGTAGAACAGCCAGGACAGCCCCTGCTCTGTTGTCAGCGGCCCGCTCATCGCGGCAGTCGCGGCATCGCTCGCAGCCGAGAGCGACCCAGAGGTCAGAACCATACCGGCGAATGTGCCGACGGCGACCGGTAGCGCCACGGCGATCAGCACCAGACCGACACGTTCGGCTCGCGCGGCGACTGCAGCCGGGTCGAGGGGTCCGCTGTAGGTCGCGGCCGGCTGTCCCTGTGCCATGCTATTTCATAACATGTTCGAATGATATAAAAGTGCGCTCCTCGACGGAGACCGTGACACATATTCGGAGTGCGCAGCCGATCCGGTAATCACACAGAACAGTCGTCTCAGGCGCTAAAACCAGTACTTGCCGTTCGCCCTGGGTGGTAGACACGCCGCGGCGGAGCGGCCGCCGGTCGAAACTACTATCCCCAACGGGACGAACGGAGTGATATGAGCACTCCGCCGGGGGAGTATTACACCGAAGAACGCTGGCAGAACTGGCTAGACCGTATCGAGGAAGAAGAAGTCGACCCTGAAGACGAGGATTCAGCACGGCTCCTGTTGAACCTCCAGGACGACGCCGCGATCGCGGTCGCGAAGATCCTCACCGATTACGAGGACGGGCCGCTCGACGAAGAGGCGACCATCGACGAGCTTACCGGCGTCCGAGAGATCGTTCTCGACGACATCGACATCGACGACGAGGAGACCGTGATGCTGATCGACGGCGTCCAGACCTCGCTTTTGTGCGTGTTCTACGCGGCCGAGGAGTTCGTTGCTGAAGGGGCCGCGGACGACGCGACCATCACCGACTACATCGAGGCCGCCGCAGACGCGGAAGCGGAGGAGGACCTCGATGCGGCGCTCGGGTACTGTGTACAGGCCGGCACGCAGATCATCGGCGGGTCGGAGCTCCCGATGGAGGTCGCCGAGGACCTCGAATACGGGCTCGTCTCCGAGTGGGTCAACGGACTCGACAGTCTCCAGACCGCGATGAGCGACCCGGAAGTCGTCGAAGAAGACGAGAGTTGATAATTCGGCAGTCAGGTTTTTACCGCCGTCTCCGCAACTCATCGGCATGACTTTCACGGGCGATGAGCGCGCGCAGTCAGTACAGGTCGGGGCTGTACTGCTGTTCGGCGTGCTGATCATCGCCTTCTCCTCGTACCAGGCGTTTGCCGTACCGGAGCAAAACCGGGAGGTGGAGTTCAACCACAATCAGCAGGTCCAGACACAGCTACAGGACCTGCGAAACGCCATCGTCTCCGTTCCGGGACAGCCGAGCCAGCAAGCCGTCTCAGTCCAGTTGGGAACCCGATACCCGAGTCGGCTGGTGGCGACGAATCCCGGGCCGCCGTCGGGGTTGCTATACACGGACGGAACGACCAACGAGTCGCAGAACCTCACGGTTCGTAACGCCGAGGCGATTAACCCCGAGACGGCAGATTACTGGGACGGAACCGCACCGCGGCACTACAACACGGGGGCCATCGCCTACAAGCCGGAGTACAACGTCTACGGGGAGGCCCCGGAGACCGTGTACGAGCACTCGGTCGTCTACAACCAGTTCCGCGAGGGGAACATCACGCTCTCGGAACAGGCGATGGTCGATGGGCGCGACATCACGCTCGTCGCACTCAACGGGTCGATGAGCCGCTCGGCGAGCGATTCGGTTACGGTCGACGTGCGGCCGACATCGCAGTCGTCCCGAACGGTTCGCGTCACGAACGCGACAGAGACGTCGAACGTGTCGGTCTCGTTTCTCTCCCGGCTCCCGGCGGAGGAGTGGAGAGTGCTTCTCGAAGACGAAATCGACCCGAATCCGGGTAACAAAAGCAACGACCGGTACATCGCAAACGTCATCGAAGCCGAGGGGCCAGGCTCGCTCTACAACGTCACAGTCGTCTTCGAGCGGGGAGCCACATATCGCCTGAAGATGGCGAAAGCGGGCGTCGGCACTCGTGTTGCCTCTGAAAGTGACGCGTACCTCACCACTGTCGGCAGTGAGAACGTTACTGTCGCAAAGGGCGACGACGAAGAGATTGTGCTGGAGGTTCGGGACGCGTACAACAACCCCGTAAGCGATGTCGAAGTGAACGGCTCAGTCGATGGGAGTAACACGGGGTCGCTTACCACGGACACAGAGTCATCCGACAGCGACGGTCGCGTCAGGTTCGTCTACGAGACCAGCCAGTCGACGGCAACTGGAACAGCCACCGTCCAGTTCAGCCTCGACGAGATCAATGGTTCGTTCGACGGCGAATCTCCTGAAGACGTCTCAGTGCCGGTGACAGTGACGGAAGCGAATCCCGGATCTGGGGGCGGGTCCGGCAACACAGGTCTCATCTACAACGAGGACGCTATTGCCCTCAACAGCAATGGGAACACTGATGGGGGCGTTGATGGGGGCGTCCAGTTTAGTGTCACCAATGAATTAGGCGAGGAGATCACAATAACGACGGTGGCAATCGACCCGGTTAACGACGATATAATCCGACTCAGTGATACCTTTAGCAACGACCGTGACCCAGCACCACAAGAGAACGAAGTATATATTCAGGCAGACACTAACGGATATACCGACTTCGGTGGCGGAACAGATGTCCCACGGACTGTTGATGTCGACAGTGATGGCAGCCTGAACGGTCCAAACCCAGTGCTGTCCGATACGTCAACGGCGACATTCCACCTGTTCGAGTTTATTCAGGATACCTTGTTTGGCTCTTCCGAGATAGATATGACTGGAGAGAGCGTCACGATAACCGTCACCTACGAGCTATCGAGTGGTGGTACCGATTCGAAGATGTTCACCGTCACTCCCGGCGGCGCGAACACGAACGCGCAACCGAACGCAGACTTCATGATAACCTCTAACGGGGGAGAATCGAACGGGAAATGGGATTTCGATGCCAGCCAGTCCAGTCCGCAGGGAGACATCGTGGCCTACGAGTGGGACCTCGACGGCGACGGTATCTTCGACGATGCGAACGGCCAGACATTAGAGAAGAGAAGGGTGTCGTCTGGCACGAAAGTAGCGCTCCGCGTCGTTGACTCGGAAGGGAATGCCGACACTGTCCGCAAAGAGGTTCCGTAACGGCCGTTCTCACCGCCCCTCAGCAGAGATTCACGGTAATGTAGACGACGCCGTCAGCGGTGGCCGCACCGACGCCGATGTGGTTCGCGTTCGCCACGTACAACGTGTCACGGGGGCCAGAGAGGTCGAACCAATGGTCGGCGACGGCGTTCGCCGTCCGGGTCGCGTTCGCCCCGTTCGGGTCGATGCTCGTGACCAGTTCGAGGTCGGTCACCGGGCGGATGTACGCGTTTCCTTCGTGGCGGAGGCGACACTGCTCGGACAGTCCGGCGGCCGCGTACCGGTCCGTCGTGTCTGACCCGTTCGCGATCGGCGAGGCCGACCCCTGCGCGGCCATTCGTCCGCTGTGGTTACCGGCCATGGCTGACAGCTTCTGTCCGGTTTTGGTCTCATCCGAGAGGGAGCCGTCGAAGGCGTCGTTGGCAACCGGGTTGCCGCGTCGGTCGTTGATCGCCGCCACAAGCCGGTCTTCGAGACGGGCCGTATCGATAGCCGTCCCCGAATCAGCTGGCGTGGTCTGTGCCGCGTCCGTGGTCGCGGTCGGTTCTGCGGACTGCGTCACTCCGGCCGCAGTCGCCTCGGTACTCGGCGTCACCGGTGACGCACTTTCTGCACTGGGCGTCGCTGCCGGCGACGCATCCGTGGATTCCGCCGGCGCTGACTCGGTCGCGTCTGCACCAAGCGTCCCTTCGACTGCTACTCCTGCGAGTCCCGAGACACTGAGTGCCGCCAGAACAATTAATCCGAATGTGATGACCGATCTGTTCATGTGAAACGTTCCTGTCCTGTTCCGAGAGATGATAGCTGTGATACAGTTCTCCCGGGACTGGTTCGAACGGCGTAGATTCGGCTCTCTCTCCACAAATATGTTTGGACAGAATCGGCGTTCCGATTACCAGCGACGAAAACCCGCCCGTAAACATCTTTACTGTGGCTGCGTGTGCTGAGGTATGGGTGACCTGTCGCGGCGCGGCTTCGGGGCCTCGGTGCTCGCCGCGCTCTCCGCCGGCTGTCTCGGGAATCGACCGACACAGGAGTCCGAGACGACACCAGTCCCGGAACCGACAGCGTCACAGCGTGCTGCTACAACTGACCACGCCGGGGCTGCCTCGACGCCAGCGGCAGAGGGTGCTGCGGCTTCAGCGGACACCCCGACAGCACAGCGCGCTGATGCGGCGCAAGCGAACAACTCTACGGAGACGTCGGCACGTCTCCAGGTCGAGACCGAGACACCGACGCCGACACCCGAGCCGGACCACCGGTCGGTCGATACGACGTTCCGACTGGAGGAAAACGAGTACGAGGATTTCACAGTTGACGCGACTGGCCAGACAACGCTCACCTACGATCTCATTGTTCGACGGGGGCCGGCCGTAGATGTCCTCCTGTTCACCGAAGAGGAGTATCGAGCGTTCCAGAGCCGCTACCGGGCCCGATACGCCGGTGAGGTGTCGCGGTTCCACGAGACGAACATCCGCGACAAGCGGATTACCATCTCGCCGGGGACGTATCGGCTCGTAGTCAACAACACCGACTGGTCGCGTGCCGTTCCGTCACCGGATGAGCCGTACGACGTTCTCGAAGGCGAATGCATGGTCGATTTCTCTTTTAGTACGGAACCGGCGACCAGCGAGTAACTGTCCCACAGAGAGTTCGCGGCCCATCGGCGCAATACTAGTCAACCGTCGAAAAGACAGTCGACAAGCCCATATACATCCACGCTGACGCTATACTCATGACTGCAGTCGGTATCGACGCCATGGAGATCTGGACCGGGAAGCTCAAACTCGACCTCGCAGAGACGTTCGCGCCGGCTCAAGGAGACGACCCGGGGAAGTACACGAAGGGGCTCGGCCTGCGCGCGTCGTCGTTCCCGGACGTGTACGAGGATATCGTCACGATGGGGGCGAACGCGGCCCATCGCCTGATGGAGCGCAAGGGGCTGACGCCCGAGGATATCGGCCGCATCGATGTGGCGACCGAGAGCGCCTTCGACAACTCGAAGCCCGTCTCGACGTACATCGCGGGCTGTCTCGAACAGGTGTACGACGAGAACTTCCACCACGCCAACAAGGGCGAGCGGAAGTTCGCCTGTATCTCCGGGACACAGAGCCTCGACGACGCCTACAACTGGATCCGCGCCGGCCGCAACCGCGGTCGGGCGGCGCTCGTCATCGCAACTGACACCGCCCTGTACGCCCGCGACGACCCCGGCGAGGCCACGCAGGGGGCCGGCGCGGTGGCGATGCTCGTCGACGAAGACCCGAATCTGGTCGAGCTCTCGACCGAACAGGGCTACGGCAGCGCCGACGAAACTGACTTCCTCAAGCCCAACCAGCAGTTCCCGTCCGTCGACGGCAAGCGCTCGGTGAACGTCTACCTCGCCCGTATGCGCGAGGCGCTGGAGGACTTCGCGGAGGTGGCCGGCGACATCCACCCGGGCGACTACGAGATGATTCCGTTCCACACGCCGTTCCCGGGGATGGTCCGGAAGGCCGCGGCACTCGGCTACCGGCACATCATCCGCGGCACCGACGTGGGTGACCTGATGGCCGAGGAAATCGGTCACCAGCCCATGCGCGCGGACTTCGAGACCGACGACGAGTTCCACGCCGCTATCAAGGAGTACACCGACGCACTCACGGAAACCGAGCGCTATCAAGACTGGTACGCTAACACCATCGAGCCGACGCTTGCGATCTCCCGCGAGGTCGGGAACTGGTACACTGGCTCCGTCCACATCGCCCGCGCCGCCGGCCTGAAACACGCCCGCGAGAGCGGACTGGATCTGGACGAGGCCCGTTTGTTAGTTGCCTCCTACGGGTCCGGCGCACAGGCGGAAGTCCACGCTGAGACCATCGTCCCCGGGTGGGAGGAGGAAATCGGCGCGCTCAACATCGACGAGCAGATACGGAACCGCTACGACCTCTCCTTCGCCGAGTACGAACAGGTCCACGACGTCCACAACCACGAGACCGAGACCGATGTCGAGGAGTTCACCGCGCCCGAAGATGAGTTCGCCTTCGACGGCTGGGGCCGGATGGGTGAGCGGAAATATCGGTACGTGGAGTAGCGAGAGGCACGACCGGAGGGAGTGGCTCTCGTACACGACGAGCGGCGTAGCCGCGAGAGTAGGCGAGGTTCGGAGCGAGCAGCGCGAGCGAGAACCTCGAAATGCGAACGGGGAACGGAGTGACCCGTGAGCAGCGAGGGGCACGACCGAAGGGAGTGGCCCTCGAATCGGAACGGCGACCGCAGGGAGCCGTGGAGAATAGCGAGGGGTATCCCATCTATTGTCGTGGATACGTGGAATTCTATTTGTACTGCACTGGACAGTATACACTACCCGACTACGGCTTATCGTTGTTGAGGCGGCTAATACTGTCATCGAGAGATACAGAGAGGGTTCCCCCACTGTTGTAGTATTGAAGCGCAAGCATCGTCCCGACGAATAAGGCAGCAACAAGAAGTCCAAAGCCGGCGAACGCCCAGAGGATAAGATAGCCCAATTGCACCATGCGTGGACATGACACCTCGGTATCAAAGTAGTTCTCCCTAGAAACTCTGCAGTCCGACGGAGCAGTTGTGTCACGCTGTCCGGTGAACAAAGAGATCGCAGTCACGACAACAGTCGTTTTCCAGAGAGTACGTCGACGGGCGCGAAACAGCACGGCCGGAACCGGCGCGCTCAGGGAAGACTCCGCAGCCCGCCAAGCAGGTCCTCCAGATCGATATCGGTGATCGCAAGGGAGAAGTCGTCGATGCGGGCGAGGTCCTGTGCGTGCTCCCAGACCGCCTCGTCGTCAAGCCCATGGAGGATAACCGCGTTCGGCGTCGGTGAGACGACACGGAGCGCGACCAGCGGGGATTCGCCGCGGGTCACGTTCGTGAACACGAGGGCGCGGTTCGTCGACTGCCCGTATAGCTGGTAAAACTCGTCCGAGGAGAGGCGCGTGATGGCGGCGATGGAGTTGATGACGGTGTGGCCCGCGACGGTGTCCTGACTGCCCCGGAACAGTTCTTCGGCGTCGATAGCGTCGTAGACGCGCTCGACGCCGACGTTGGCGGAGTACTCGCGGAGGTCGTGTACCACGTCGCTGTCGAACCCGGCCGAGAGCACGCGGGCGTGCTGGCGGATGTGGTCGCCGCCGCGATTCTCGTCGATATCGAGCAGTGCGACGACGAGTCGCCTGACCACGCCGATACCGGGGTTGTCACGCCGCCCGCTCTCGTAGTCCGAGACCACGGACGGAGAGACGTCGAGTTCGTCGGCGAGTTCGGTCTGTGCAACGTCGAAGTCAGTGCGCCACTTCCGCAGGGTCGCCCCTGGGTCGTCGCTCAGTGCCACCTCACCCGCCATTTTCTCCGCGAGGTCGTCGCGTGCGCCCCCTGCCATTAGTTCACACGCTGGAGGGTCGCGAATAAAAGGGTATCGGAACCACGGGCGATTACCGGCGGGCGGTCAGTTCGACCGCAGCGAGGACGCCGTTCGTGGGAGCGTGAACGACGCGCACGTCGATGCTGTCGCCCGGGTCGACAGTGCCGCCGCCGGCGTTCAACTGAAAGGTGATTGCCCGGCCCGCTGACCACCGCTTGCCGCCATTGGCGATGACACCGCCGACACAGTAGTCGTAGACGATGTTGTCGGGGTCGTCGGTGTTGCTCGCTGACAGCGCCGTTCCGGAAACTGGCAGGTCGACGATGCGGGCGTCGGTGTCAGAGAGTTCGACAGCGATTGCCAGTTCATCGGCCGGGACCGGATCGCCGCCGGCGTGTCGAATCGCTACTGTGTTCCCGCCGCATCCCCCCGACGGGCCAGGCACGAAGTTTCCGGTCGAGCGGGCGACGGTGGGCGTCCGCTGGTCCAGGTCGGCAGTCGCAGTGAGTGCGAACCCACCGACTGTCGCGGCTAAGAGGACGGTGACCGAGAGCACGAGAACGACGCCGATGACGGGACTGACACCGCGACAGTCACGATAGAAGGTCTGTACTGCCACTGGTGTCACGCTCTATGTGCTGCCTTCCGACAAAAACCTCAGCAGTGGACCGACACCGCTCCGCAATCCCTAAACGCCGGTCGCGCCAATCACGACCCAATGGATTGGACGGAGAATACAACCGAATCGTGTGAATATCATGTGCGAATGCGCCGATTTACTGTTCACGCGACTTGTTCAGCGAGCAGTTCGTCGATGTTCACTCAACGCCACTCGCACCGCTCGGCGTGCCGGGCGAGGTCAGTCTTGTTCACGCCGCTTCCGGCATACACTTTGCTCCAACAGTACCTACATCGCACCCACCCCGGGTCGTCCGCGCACTCCTCGTAATCGAGGGCCGCGAGGTCAAGCGTCGTATCCATACCCGAGAAACGCCGACCGACCCCAACCGTACCAGTTTGGTGCAAAGACGTTTCGGGTGGAAGAAGATGCGCGCTTGATAACGAGTCGCGGCGTCGAAGTGAACGATGACCGAGGAACGCTACACAGTCGGCGCGATGACCGTAACGCTGACCATCGAGAACGGGGTGCCGGTTGAGGCCGAATGCGAGTGTGAGAGATTTAGCCAGAACCAGCGTGACGTGACGAAGCAGACGATGGCCGAGGAGAAGTGTCGCCATATCCGCGAGGCCGAGATGTTCGCCCACTTCGGACGGAGGGTGACGCCAGTTAGGAACGAGTAGCGGGAATCCGACAACACAGATTCGGGGAGAGTGATTCGCCGGTACACTCCCACCACGACTGTCGAGGGAGCGAAGCGACCGAACGAGGAGAGCGGTCAACAGGGGTGAGGGATGGGTTGCTTCCCGCCCAAGACAGGTGAGAGTAGGGATAGGAAGCGGGACAGGACGATTCCCGTGAAACGGCTGATTTCAAACGAATCGGTTTTCAGCCGTTCCCGAGCGATGTCGTTTTGAGGTCTGTTGCGCCGTGGTCACGGCTCACACACTACACTACTACTAACACTAATACTATTGTAACTACTACTACAACTACTACATACAACCTACCCACCACACCCAGCTACCCACTATAGCAGCCCATCACTAAAACCAATATTGTCTGAAACGGCTGTTTCCGGCACTTTAGCTTTCATCGCTGTTCTTGCTCACCCAGAATTGCTTGGGCGGGAAGCAACCCCACCCACCCCAGCATTCTAATCGCCTCATCGTTGAGGTATTGCCACCAATCATCTGAGAACAGCCGTCTAACGGCTCTTCGTCGTATCGACGCCAGCCAAAGGGGATTGTTGCTGGCTTACATCACAAGGGTCGTTCCCTGCTTCATCCGACCTTTGGTGTTAAACTCAAGCGACGTGGGAGTCTCTCCCCGCGCCTTGAAGTCGTCGTAGGCTTCGTTGATGTGGATACTCCCTGTCCCAATAGTGTAGTTGTTCACTTCGTCCAGAGCGTCCTCCAGACTGTCGATGATGATGTCGGCCCGACTGATGAGGGCGTGAAGCTCTTCGTCGTCCTGCTCGCGTTCTGCGACCTGCTTCATCGCCTTGATGAAGGGGAGGAAGCGGCGGAGGGCATCTTGGTAGTGTTTTCCCTTGTAGACCGCTGTCACGTCATCACCTTTGTTCCACTCAACTTCGCTGAGTTGGTAGCCGATGTCGCACACTGCCCCGGCGAAGTCCTCCCATATGTCCACGGCTGTGGCCTTGTTACGGTTGAAGAGGGTGACGGTCATCTCGATGAAATCATCGCCGTCTTCGTCGAACGTGAGGGGCTGTCGGCGGTGGGTGAGTCCGGCGGTCTGCTGGAGGTTGTGCGTACCCATCTCATCCATCACCAATTTCGCAGGGGCGATGCAGATGGGTTCCTCGTCCTTCTCAGCCTGCTCAAGGATGGCGTTGTAGTCCTTCCTCTTGCTTCGGCTCTTCTTCACACCGAAGTCATCATCGAGGGCGTAGAGGAGCTTCTTAGGCGTGACAGCCCTTCCCCGGACGACGGCGGCAAGGAGACCCCGACGGGTCATCCAGTCCACGTCGTTGTTCTCACCGAACTGGTAGGCCTCTGCCATCGTGATAGCGTCGTCATCTTCGAGCGTAATGGTGGAGAGGTCTGCCCGACTCCCCTGCTCGTCAACCTCGACCTTCTGTGCGCCCGCCTGAGCGGTGGCTTCTTCACCCGTGCGCTCTGCACCTCCTTCGGTGATGAGGTGCTTCATACGGCGAATTTGCGCCAATTTGAGCATCTCCGCTTCGACTGCGTTCGCCAGTTCGCTCCCGTATTCGTTCTTGGTGAGTTCGTCGGTGAACGCTTCGATGACGCTCACAGGTGCGCTGAAGCCAAGGGCGGTCTTCTCCTCTTTGTCCATCTCCGTGTAGTCACGGTAGTTGCGGTAGTTCCAGCCCGACACGTCCACGCCATCGTAGTCGTAGTCGTTCTTGAGGTGCGCCCACGTTGTGTGAGCGTCGTCGGACGGGTTAGCTTGCATCCAGTTCCGCATCGCACGGGTACAGAACGCTCCGATGTGCTTGGGCGTGCCGTATTGTCCGACGATGTAGGAGCGGAGGTGCTCTACCGTTCGGGTGGGGAGATACCACGACTTGGTGGTGACTTCTTGCTCGCTCTCGAACATAGAACTCTCCGTTACGAAGTTGTGAATCTGTACAGGCGTCGTCTCGGTGTTATCGTCGGGTATCTCGCTCATGGTTTCACCGGCCACCGTTCGCGATACTGAGGAGCCGGTCGATGCCCTCTTCGAGTGAGATTGGCGGAACGAAGTGGGTCACTACGCCTCCCGGGGGGTCGAAAAAGACCGTCACACGACTGCGCGTGCTGGGGCCGAACGGGTCGATGTCGCAGTAGAGCGTGAACACCCGGTCACCAACGCACACCTGTTCGACGCCTTCGAAGATAGCACGAATCGCGTCGTCATCTGCGTCCAACGCGGGGTGAAGCGAGAGCATCAACTGGTCAGTCGGGAGGATGTCTTCGACGGCAGTTATCGTGACCACGCCACTCTCGATGAGGTCACCGGCGAGGTCGTACAACGGTTCCGGGGACGGTTCAGGGCAGTTTTCAGTTGCCATCACCCAGTACTTCGAACCATCTGTATGTAAGTACTCTGATATGATGCCAATATAGTATTCAGTTATATAGAAGAAGGCTCTGCCGTCAAGTCATCTGATAGATTACTAATCCCCGGAATCGCACCCGGAGTATCTAAGAACCCCCCATCCAGACGGGGTGTATGGCTCTCAAGGTTCTCGACCTCTTCTGTGGGGCTGGTGGCTTCTCGCTCGGATTCCAGCAAGCTGGCTTTGAGATGCTGGCAGGGCTTGATGCTGACGAGGATGCTCTAGACACATACCGTCGAAACCATTCCGCGCCCGGTTACTGTCTCGACCTCGGCGCGCACGAACCCGAAGAGGTGCTTGACCTCCTCGACATTCACCCCGACGACGTAGATGTCGTCATCGGCGGACCCCCGTGTCAGGGCCTCTCATCTGCTGGTCATCGCGACCCAGACGACCCCCGTAACACTCTCCTCCTATGGTTTCTGGATTACGTGGACGCGACTTCCCCGGATGCGTTCGTAATTGAGAACGTTCGAGAGTTGACGTGGGACCGCAACGCCGACCTCTTTGACGCTCTGCTTTCTCGCGCTGACGAACTTGGCTTCGAGACCGAGTACCAGATTCTCACCGCGTCTGATTTTGGCGTTCCACAGAAGCGCAAGCGGGTGTTCGTCGTGGGCGTACGCGACGGAACCCCGACGTGGCCGGAACCGACGACAACAGACGACCCGCCATCGGTCTGGTCGGTGCTCCATGATTTGTCGTCGAGGCGTCTGCTCAACAATACGGAGTCTGACCACCGGGAAGGCACGCGAAACCAGTGGCGAGATACAGAGTATAACCGGGACCCGAACGGAAGCAATCATCAAGTCCGTCTCGACCCGAATTCGCCCTCGCGAACAATCACGAATTCGAACGCTCACTGGCATTCCGGCAAGCCACGTGCGTTGACAGTCCGAGAAGAAGCGGCTATCCAGTCGTTCCCGCTCGGATACGAGTTCCGGGGGAAACCGACGAGCCAATCTGAGCAAGTTGGGAACGCAGTACCTCCGCGTCTCGCGAAACACGTCGCTTTCGCCCTACTGGATTCGCTCGGGAAATCCCCGAAAACGAATCCGACAGAATCTGTCGGAATGACGATGAAGCAAGTGGCGGCGTTGAGTGGTCGGCTCACACCACGGGAGGTAGAAGCCCTGCTCTTCCGAGCCAACGGATGGGAATGGAGCGACATCGCGGAGGAGATGGGAGTAGCCGTCTCGACCGCCCACGAGTATCATTCGCGTGCCGAAGAGAAGTACCAAGAAGCGTTGGACACAGCGGTGGCCTTTGAGCGCCTTACGAGGAAGGAATAGACCTCAATCCTTTCTTCAGAGGGTGTCATACAACGGTCCCCACCAAGGATATTTCAAGGAAATCACGGTGAATCATCCGGTAGGTAGATATGCGGAACTGTTCGAGACGCTATGGACGTTCTGGATTATCTATGTGATAGAGCAATTCGTAATCACCGATGTTCTCACCACTCTCAAGCACCTCGTGCATCACCTGTTTATGCTCCTCGTCTATATCGTGCGTTGACTCTTCGAACGATTCAAACACCTGCTCCATGTCGTCCGCCCGCATATAGTAGACCAAGAAATCGCCCTTCGCGGTATGTTCGATGAAAGCCGTTTCCGAGTGCATACCTTCGCTCTTCAGCGTTTCAATCGCCTCATCTTCACGCTCACAGACTTCATCCATCCATTCCTTCAGTTGTGCTGTTTTCCCACCCTCTATTTTCTGCTTTGTCAGCACTACATCGGTCATGTTGGACAAGTTGGGGGTTTGGTGTGTTAACTGTATTCACTGTATCTACCGCTCCGGTAATTCGTCGCCCAACCGAAAACGACTGGTGCGTGGACTTTTCTATGACAGCCTGCCTTCAATTAACTGTCTCAGTCCACGACGGAGCGTCATCGAACGGTTCTTCGACTGAGTTCACGGGATGTTCACGAATCCACTCGTAACAGTCGGGACAGATGGGGGCAGGACCGTCGGCGGCAGGATGGTGGAGAGCCCGGGCGATACTCGCGGGAACGAGTCGAGCACACTTCCAGATAGTCCCGGCCTCAACGCGGTCGCACACGCACCGCACCGTGGACTCGCGTTCGGTCTCGTCTGCGACACGCGCCCACTCGTCGGCGCAGTCGGAACAGAGGTAAACGGAAGCAACGGCCACGGGGTCTTGGTCGTCGGGGACGACCCGGGCGCTCCCGCCAGTACAGTCGGCTCCACACAGTGAACGTTCGTCGTCGTAGAACCGGATGTGTTCGGGCACGCCACGAACAAGTTCGAGAGATGTGCTCACAGGAACACCCGACGGGGACCCAACCTCTCTGATTCCCCAGCGGCGTGTCTCTCACGACGCACGAACCCCCGGAGTTTCTGAGTCAGCACGAGAAAAACGGGTCTGTGTAGGACTGCTTTCATCGAGAATCGGGTCATTCGTCGTCTTCCCACGGAATCGGGATGCGGTCGACTCCGAGTTCGTCGGCCTCGCTCACAGGCACCCACGAGTAGATGCGCCGGAGGAGCGGAAGCCCCTCATCGCGAGCGGTCTCGATAGCGGACTCCAGAGCATCCCCGAACTCGTCGAACGGGCCACCGCCGTGGTCGAGAAAGAGGGTCTGATGGTGGCGAGACATCACTCGATATTCGTCGTCCGACCGAACGAAGAGTATCTCCACGATAGCGTCGCGCTCCTCGTTGGTAACCTCGATGTCTCCGGGCACGTCCTCGGGGACACTCCCGTGGACTGCGACCCGAGTCATATACTCGTCGTCGCTCATTCGTCCTCCTCTCGCGAGCGCGGCGTGAACGACACGTCGAACACGGTTTTGCAATCCGTGCAGTAGACCGCTGTTTCCGTGGCGTATTTCCGCCTATGCAATTCGGCGTCGTACTCGCCCTCCCAGACCTCCCGAGATTCAATCGACACGTCGCGCGAATCGACCAGTTGCAGGCGCGAGGGGAAGTCTTCGTCTCCACAGTGCGGGCAAATCCAGACGACGTGCTCCCATCGGGTGGTTTCGATGTCGCTCATTCCTTCTCCTTACGCTTCTCGAACCGAACGTCGAAATCACGCCCGCAGTCAGGGCAGATAACGACTGGCGTAGTCAGACGGTTCGCGGCGTCGTAGGCGACCTCATCGAACCCCTTGTCGTCGGGCCAAATGTCGTCTTGCGAGACCGAATGGTCACGGTCGTCGAGCGGTCCCAGTTCGCCCCCGCATTCTGGGCAGTCCCACTTAACGAGTTCCCAGCGCGCCGTGCGGCCCCGGGGAGAATCATCAGTCATAATTAGAGAATCACCCTGAAGACGAAAAGCTCCGGCCACGTTAACAATCCGAGAATAATGCCGAACAGGTAGGGGATGAGCAGGACGACTGCCCAGAGGAGGACGGCCAGTCCGCCAACGAGTCCCGCATCTGCGCTCATCGAATTCCACGCCAGCCCGATGGCTTTCGGAAATACGAAGAACAGGTCGAGGATGTGCGGGCCAATCGTGGCGAGTACTTCGTCCGGCGAGAAGGCGGGGATGAGATGCGCCATCATCCACATCATCGCGGTTCCGAGGCTCCCCCAGATAGCGACCTTGGGCGTGGCGTAGCCCACGACGAATACACCGATGATGCCGACGACGAGCACGTAGACAAGCTCCAGCATCACAGCACCTCCGAGTAGAGGCAGTCGTCGCAGTGCGCGCCCAGCCGGAAACCACCATCATCGTCCCGAACGAGAGCCGGAAACCAATCTATGCTACCGCACTCAGGGCACGTCCTGTCGAGCGCGGTCTCGCGGCTGATACACTCGACATCCTGAACGTCCATACGTCACTCCACGTTGAACGCGGATAACAGAGCACTATCTTTACACTGACATAACCTTCGCGTGATTAAGGCACTTCCAGCTATCCGTTGATACACTTCGTGCGAAGCGGTAATTTACATTTGAGAACAGTGGTTAGTAGCGCTGTTTCCCTATTCAGACCCTACTACGAAACGCAGTCAGCTATACCGTTGAATGGGTGTACCTATAAATCGTAGAGGTCAGTGTACTTATCTGAGACATACTTGATGAAGTAGTCCGCTGAGAGGTCTTCCCCGGTCACTTTTCGAATCAGTTCTGGCGTGGTGTAGCGCTGGCCATGCTGGTGGACGTGCTCACGTTGCCACTCCAGAAGTGCGGCAAAGTCTCCCTCCCGAATTAACTCACCGATGTCACCAATATCGCGTTCTAATGCGGCGGCAACCTGTGCTGAAAGCACATGCCCGAGGGTGTACGTCGGGAAGTACCCGATATTACCTATCGACCAGTGAATATCCTGCAGACAGCCCTCCTCGACAGTTTCCGGTCTCATGCCGAAGTATTCCTCAGTCCTGTCGTTCCACACGTTTGGAACCTCGTCAACCGTAATTTCTCCGTTAATCAGGTCACGTTCGATTTCGAAGCGCAATAGAATGTGTATCTGCCCTGTGAGTTCGTCAGCCTCTACCCACAGCGGGTTCCGTTCTCGAACGGAGTTAACGCTCTCGTAGGCCTCCTCTGGAGTTGCATCGATGTCCGGGAATCTCTCCGTAACAGACGGAAGGAACGCCTCCCAGAACGCACGGTTTCCGAATACATGACACTCCCAGAAACTGGACTGCGATTCGTGCACGAAGGTTCCCCGGGCTTCCCCGAGTGGTGTCCCGAACTCGTCCTCTGGGAGGCCCTGAGCGTAGAATGCGTGACCGCCCTCGTGGGCTGTCGTCCATAGCGTTTGATACAGACTCCTATCCGTCCATGTACAGATTCGTGCATCGGACGGAAGTCCGAACGTGAACGGCATATCGAATGTGTCGAGCCGCCCTCGGCTCCAGTCGTAGCCGAGTAGCTCAAGTAGGTCACGAGCCACCGCTAACTGCTCGTCATCGTCGTAGTCTCCGTGTAAGGCGTCTGTGTTGAGTTCGACCTCGCTTTCCTGAATCTGTTTGAGCAGTGGGACAAGTTCGTTTTCGATTTTTAGCAAGGTTCGCTCAACTGTGTCGTACTCGACTTGAGGGAAGAAATCAGCCACGAGCGTTTCGTATGGGTCAGCGTCAGGATTAATCGCATTCGCATACTCTCTCTTTTTCTCGACAATCGATTTGAGGTGTGGGGCGAATACACTGAAGTCATCACTGTCCTTGGCCTCATTCCACGCAGATTGCGCCTTAGATGTGAGTTCCGATAATTCCTCCTCAATTTTGGCTGGAACGCGGGTCGCTTTATCGTATTCGCGCCGAATCTCACGAGTTACTGCCTGCTCTTCCTCTGAGAGTTCGTCTCCGTCAAGTTCGTCCAGCAGTTCACCGAATTCTGAATCGGTAATTCGATTCTGTGCGAGTGAGGAGAGGGTGGACATTTGTTTGCTCCGGGTAGACGTACTACCCTCGGGCATCATCACGTACTGGTCCCATTCGAGAACGCCTTTCGCACTCTGAAGATGGTTGAACTCTGTGTATTTTTCAAGAAGTCTATCATACGACTCCTGCGTCGTGTTTGTCATATATCATCATACTTCCCAAGGGCCGTTAATAAGTCTGCTACTTTGACCGAGAATTGACGGTCAGGAAACATGGAATAGTCGTGATTAGTGGTTATACTTCATTAACAGCGGTCGCAGGCCTATGTCTGGATAAAGATACCGTCCTACCAACTCTGAACAGCACTCACCTTTCACTGAGCGTCGCGGAGGTACGCGCCCACGTCGATGCCCCGGTCCTCTAGCGCCGCCCGAAGTGCCCTCAGATACATTTCGGCGGTCTCGTCCCACTCGTACGCATATGCTTCGAGGTCGTCCAGATGTTCCTCTGCGGCTTCGAGTCGCTCTTCGAGGTCGTCAACACCCGGTTGCGACGCCGACAGCGCGTCAAGCCGACGCTTGTGCCGGTCTATCTCCTTCCGCATGGCGCGTATCTCCGCCTCCAAGTCCACCGTATCCGCGTCGCCCCGGGCGTCGTCACGAAGGGGCCTGAACAGTCCTCGCTCGACTTCTCGACGTGCAGTCCCGGTAAGGTGGGCGACCTTTGGCGGGCTTCTCTGGCCGAATCCCTCGTCCGCATAGGTCACTTCGATGAGATTCAGTTCTTCCAACCGCCTGAAGCGGTGGTTGGCCGCATCCCGAGAAAGTCCTGTTCGTTGTCGAATATCGGTCATGGATGCCTCTCCGCCGTAGTATTCGACTGCGCGAAGAAACCGGAGTCCTTTGTTATCGACGTGACGAGCTACATTTGAGGTCATAGTGCAGACTCGTCCTGTGAGCCCAAAGGAGCACCCCCATCCCGGAATATCCGTGCAGAGTCGGTGTACGGGCTACAACGTGTAGAAACCGTGATTTACCCGTTCCAGTGCGACCAACGACCCCTTATAGAAGACCTCCCCCATGAACTACTTCAGGTTTCGAGTGGTAAGGGGACAGGCGCTACATGACGTACTGTTCAACGAGGAGGTCAATCAACTGCTCCTCGCTGGCGTCGATGAACTCCTCCGCTGTACTGAGGCCATGAGGGACATCCGGTATGGGCCTTCTCGTTAAACCATCGCGTTACACCGTCGGAGCGTAATTCCGGTCAGCTTCTTCCACGTCGTCATCACGGAATTCAAGGTAGATACGGGTCTGGTCGATGTCGGAGTGCCCAAGGAGGCGTTGCAGGTAGACGATTGGCATCCCATTTTTCGTCCGGTGAACTGCATAGGAGTGACGCAAGCTGTGAGTCGAAAATTCGTACCGAGGACGACCATCTGCTGTCGTTAATTCGACCTCCTTCATCTCATCTTCGTCGAAGAACGTGACCTTCTCGTTGAGGCCAGCACGCACCGCGACATCGTGGACGACTTCCCCGATACGCTGGGCCGACATCATCGGTGATTCCTTCGTCACGAGCAGGAATGGTGAGTTCTCTGCCCCCAAGTAGCGGTTCCTTCCTCCCCGGTCAATCCACTCCTTGAGAAGCCGTTCGAGCTTCCGCCGGTAGTACACGTCCCGTTCCTCGTAGTTCCCCTCTCCCTGCTTCGCTGTGCGAAGCGTCACTGTCTGGTCATCTCGGGCGAAGTCCGTGATACGCGTCCGAGAAGCCTCAACCGCTCTAGCCCCGGTCTCCCATAGGAACCGGATAAGGACCTTTTCACGAAGCGTATTGCATCCTTCGAGCAACTGTTCGAACTCGTTGAACTCCAGATACCGCGCGTCAAGATGCTCGTTGATTTCTGGGTCGGTATTGAGCCATGAGAGGTTGGTTTTCTTCATCTTATCTATGAAGTCCTCGTCGATGTACGCTACCCCATCGTCATCTGTCCTCCTGTGAAGGAACTTGTACAGCGCGGAGAGGTCGTAGAACTTGTTCAGAATCGACTTTCCGGCATACCCCTCGTTGTTGAGATGGTCGAGCCAGTCATCGAGATTCTGAGCCGAGGCGTCCAAGATAGTGGTGCCCTCTGACTCGCAGTAGTCGCGCCACTGGCCCATCGCGACTCGCCGGTTCTTCAACGTGTTGGAGGATTTCCGGCTCTCAACTTTTTCGAGATGCTTCTTCAACGGGCCGTCCCATTCAGGGAACGCGTCTTCGTCGTCATCACTCATCCGAACCGTCCTCCGTAGCACCCTGCTCGTATCGTTCGATTTCGTCCTTCAACATCTGTGTGTGATATTCAACGATGTCCTCCACTTCGTCGGCGTCCAACTGATGTTCGAGCAGGGTTTCAAATGACTCGTTCGCGAACGAGACGCGAGATTCCAGACGTTCAAAATGAACAAGGAGGTCATCGAACTTGTCCTCGATTTCTTCCGGCAAATCGGACTCGGTGTCGGCAGAGGCGATGTACGTCTCAACCGCTGTGCGGATGAGGTCTGAGCGGTCGTCAATATCGTTGTGGCCGTCTGCAAACGCATCCCAACGTTCTTTTTGCGCCTCAGAGACTACGAGATGTATGCGCTCACCCATCGTTGAACCGTCTATGTTGAACCAGTACGATAAAACTATGCACATGGGATGTGCGTGATTTGATGGACTGGACGGAGAAGTACCGCCCGACGACACTGTCGGAGGTGCGGGGCAACGATAAGGCCCGCGACGCACTCAAGAAGTGGGCGGACACGTGGGACGACCACCGCGAGGCGGTCATCATCCACGGGTCCCCGGGCATCGGGAAGACCTCGGCCGCCCACGCGCTGGCAAACGACATGGGGTGGCCGACCATCGAACTCAACGCCAGCGACTCCCGAACCAAGGACGTTATCAATCGGGTGGCCGGCGAAGCCGCCAAATCCGGCACGCTGACCGCCGGCGGTGGCGGCCGGCGACTCGTCATCATGGACGAGGCGGACAACATCCACGGCAACGCCGACCGCGGCGGCGCGCGGGCCATCACCGCGCTGGTGAAGGAGGCCAGCCAGCCGATGATCCTCATCGCCAACGAGTACTACGAGATGTCGAACGGCCTGCGGAACAACTGCCAGGACATCGAGTTCCGGGACGTCTCGCCCCGCTCTATCGTCCCCGTCCTCCGTGACCTCTGTCGCCAAGAGGGCGTCGAGTACGAGAGTGAGGCGCTGCAGGAACTCGCCGAGCAGAACAGCGGCGACCTACGGGGCGCGGTCAAGGACCTCCAGGCCATCGCCGAGACGACGGAGCGCCTGACCGCCGACGACGTGGTGACCGGCGAGCGCGACACGACCGAGGGCATCTTCGAGTACCTCGACGTGGTGCTCAAGGAGGCCGGCGCGCAGGAGGCTCTGGAGGCCAGTTACGACGTGGACGAGACGCCGGACGACCTCATCAACTGGATCGAGGACAACATGCCCAAGGACTACGAGGGGGCCGAACTGACCCGGGCCTACGAGTTCCTCTCGAACGCCGACCAGTGGCTCGGCCGCGTCCGCGAGACACAGAACTACTCCTTCTGGCGCTACGCGGGCGACAACATGACCGCCGGCGTCGCCGCGGCCCGGGACGGAACGAAGGGCGGCTGGACCCGCTACGGCCCGCCGAGCTACTGGTCGAAACTGGGCCGGTCGAAAGGGACCCGAAACACGCGAGACTACGTCGCCCAGCAGATAGCCGCTATCGACGGCGTCTCGATGCGGACCGCCCGTCGGGAGGTCATGCCGTTCCTCTCGACGATGACCCACCACTGTCGGAACCGCGAGCTAACGGTGGCGATGGCGGCGACCTACGATATGGAGGCCGAGCACGTCTCCTTCGTCACCGGATCGGGCAAGGACACGAACAAGGTGCAAGACATCGTCGCCGACGCCGAGGCGCTCAAGGAGGAAGCCGCCGTCGAACACTCCGGCGGGGTTTTCGAGGGGGCGAGTGCGGACGGCGGTGACGGAGCGGGTGAGGCGGATGGCGACGAAACCGCCGACGCCGACGAGGAGAACGGCGACCAGCAAGTAACGCTTGCGGCCGACGACGAAGCAGGGTCCGATGACACCGGAGCAAGCGATGCGGCTGACAGCGACGATACCGAATCCGCGAGCGAGGCGGCCGAAGACGACGACCAGCAGTCCGGCCTCTCTGACTTTATGTAGTCACCGCCCGGTCGTGCCGAGACCGGGAATCGCGACACGGTCTTCGACGTACTCCATCAGGAGCGACGCCGAGATGACCAGCGCCAGGTACAGCAGGCCGGCGAGGACGAACAGCTCCGTGTACCGGTAGGTCTCGCTCGCGATAGAGTCGGTTCGCTGGAACAGTTCGCGGACGGTGATGAAACTCGCCAGCGAGGAGTACTTGATTAGGTACACCAGTTCGTTCGACCAGCCCGGAATCGCGTAGCGAAGGCCCTGGGGCAGGACGACGTGCCGGATTCCATCGACCTTCGAGAGGCCGATCGAACGAGCGGCGGTGAGCTGACCCTCCGGGACGGAGTTCAGCGCCGAGCGGATGTACTCAGACTGGTAGGCCGCGCTGTTGAGGGTGAACGCGATGACGGCCACCCAGAACGCCTGGGCGGGGATGAATCCGGTCCCAACGGTAGGCAGTTCACGGATGATCGTCGTCAGCGGCGTCGCGAAGTAGAGGACGAACAGCTGAGCGAGCAACGGCGTCCCGCGGAACAGTTCGGTGTACCCCAGCGCGACCGAGCGGGTGGCGCCCCCACCGTACACCCGGGCGACGCTGAGCGGGACGGCGATGACGAACCCGAGGGCGATACCCAGCAGCGTCAGCAGTATCGTCGCCCACACGCCGGTCGCCAGCGGTGGCAGGTAGGGAATCGACGCCGCCAGGAACTCGAAGAAGCCGGCGACCCAGCCGACGGGGAACCCGACCGGACCGAGACTCGCCGCGAGACCGCCGAGCGTCGACGCGGCCGACTCGAACGGTGCAGTCGGGAAAAACGACGTGTTGCGCTCGATGAGCGCGCCGTCCAGCAGGAAGTCGTTCGTCCAGCGCACGACGAGCCACGTCCAGAAAGCCCCGACAGTCAGCAGCGTCAGCGGCTGGTCGGTCAGTCCGGCGGCACGGGCGCGGATCGTTCGGCCGGTCGTCGTGGACTCCGGCGTCCCCATCGGTCACTCCCCCTCGTGGGTCGTCTCCAGGCGACTGAGGAACTCGCCGGTTCGGGCCGCCTGCGGGTTCTCGAACAGCTGTTCCGGCGGGCCGTGTTCGACGATTTCACCGTCGTCGAGGAAGATGATGTCCGACGCGGCCGACCGCGCGAACCCCATCTCGTGGCTGACGACGAGCATCGTGATGCCCTCGGCGGCGAGGTCGCGCATCACCTCGACCACTTCCCCGACGAGTTCCGGGTCGAGCGCGCTGGTCGGCTCGTCGAACAGCAGGAGCTTCGGGTCCATGGCGAGCGCGCGAGCGATGCCGACCCGCTGTTTCTGGCCGCCTGAGAGTTCGGCGGGGTAGGAGTCGGCCTGGTCAAGCAGCCCGACCTGTTCGAGGTGTTCGTAGCCTTGCTCCTGAGCCGCCGCCTTGTCAATGCCGCGGACCTTCCGGAGGCCGAGCGTGACGTTCCCCAGCGCGGTGAGATGGGCGAAGAGGTTGAAGTCCTGGAACACCATGCCGACCTGTTTCCGGAGTTCGTTCACGTCGGTGTCGGCATCGGTGACGCACTCACCATTGAGGTAGATGGCACCGCCGTTAATCTCGGTGAGGCGGTTCACACAGCGAAGCATCGTCGACTTGCCGCTCCCGCTTGGGCCGATGACCACGTCGACGTCGCCGGCGTCCATCTCGAAGCTGACGCCGGAGAGCACCTGTTCCTCACCGTAGGACTTGTACACGTCGTCGAGTTCCAACAGCGGATCGCTCATGCACGCTCACCTCCGGGGATGCTGAAGTGGTCGTCGACGTAGTCGAGCGAACGGTTCGTCACGAACGTGAGAACGAAGTAGATGAGACTCACAGTCAAGAAGATTTCAAGCGCGGCCGTGCTCTGACCGCCCTGGTAGAGGTTCTGGCCGACGGTCAGCAGTTCGCCGAGGCCGATGACGATGGCGATACTCGTGTCTTTCAGGACGATCGTGAACTCGTTTTGGAAGCCGGGCACGCTCCGGCGCAGCGCCTGCGGGACGACTACGCTACGGATCGCCTGTAGTCGGCCCATGCCGACGGCGCGAGCGGCTTCCAGTTGCCCCTCGTCGACGCTCTGGAGCGCGCCACGGAAGATCTGTGATTGATACGCGGCGCTCCGGAGTCCGAGCGCGATAGTCGCCGTCACGAAGGCGCTGCTCGACACCGAGAGGCCGAAGAACAGCAGGATAATGATGACGAGCAGCGGCGTCCCGCGGAGCACGACGCCGGCTGTCTCGACGGCGCGTTTGAGCGGGCCGCGGCCGTACACCTCGACGGCTCCCGCCGGGAACCCGAGCAGAAAGCCAAGCAAGATGCTCGCCGCTGTCAGGGCGACCGTGACACCCGTACCGACGAGTAGCAGGTCGAGGTTCCCGACAACGAACGCCCAGTCACTCTGCAACGGGAGGGGGGGCATCGGTTACTGCTGACCGAACCACTTGTTCGTCAGGTCCTGATACGTGCTCCCGTCCCTGACAGTGGACAGACCGTCGTTGAGGGCCTGCGTGAACTCGTCGTCGCCCTCGCGGACGCCGAAGCCGAAGTTCTCGCCCGTCTCGTACGTGAAGGCGATGACGACCGGGCGCTGGGCGGCGAAGGTCTGAGCGACCGGCTCGTCAATGACGACCGCGTCGATGTTGCCGTTCTGGAGGTCTTCGACAGCCAGCACGTAGTTGCCGTAGGAGTTGTAGTTCGACTCATCGAGGTTCCCCGGTTCGATGAGCTCCGACTGAACCGTACTCTCGCCGGTAGTACCCTTCTGTGCGCCGATGGGGCGTCCGGAGAGGTCCGACAGCGAGGACGGGGAAAAGTCACCGTCTTCGCGGACGACGATTGCCTGATTGGAACTGTAGTACGGGTCGGTGAAGTCGATGGTCTCGTCGCGCTCGTCGTTGATAGTCATCCCTGCGGCAACCACGTCGATGTTCTCGTTCGTCAGCGCCGGAATCAGGGACTTGAACTCGAACTCTTCCCAGCCGGCCAGGGTGTAGTCGGTCTCGTCGACGACCGCTTCCAGCAGGTCGATGTCGAACCCGACGAGTTCGCCGTCCTCCTTCATCTCGAACGGGGGGAAGCCCGGTGCAGTTCCGGCAGTGATTTCAGTAGTGCCGTCATCACCGCCACCGCCGCCGCCGAAACAGCCGGCAAGTGAGACGGTTACTGCGGTTCCACCGACCGTGGAGAGATACTGGCGTCGTGAAAGGCCGTCGTCTGACATAATCCCCACCACACGACAGACCGGAATATATCTTACGTGTTAACCACGGGGGTGGTACTCGTGTTCAATCGTCTGCGCGTGCCGTGTGCTGGGTATCGGCCGATTGTACCGACGGTGACTCCGCCGTGTCGGTGTAGGCCCACGCCGTCGCCGCGACCATCGCGCCGAAGATGAGCTGTGCGGCCCCGTGGTGGAGGACCTGCGCCGTGGCACCGAAGTTGAAGATGGTGTTCGCGCCGAGGAGGACCTGCACCGGGAGCACGACCGTGGCGACGGCAGTTGCGAGCTTGATCCGCCGGCTGTACTCACCGCGCCACGCGGCGATTGTCGAACCGAGGATGCCGAAGCCGGTGATCATCGCGACTAAACGGTGGAACCACTCGACGAAACTCGCCCAGTTTGCGGGGAACAGACCCATCCAGCCGTCACAGAACGGCCAGCGTGCCTCACAGGTCAGCCCGGCGCCGATGGCACCGGTGTACACGCCAAGCAGGATGAGTGCGAACGTCAGCACCGTCGTCGTCGCCACCAGTCGGCGGAAACGGGTGGTCATACCTATATCTTCGGTTGCACGTACTTATGCTCTCTTTTCGTGCCTTGCCAGCGAGCACCATTATCTTTACTGATATTCTCGGAGTCATCTTTATCTACAGGTGTTCTGGAATGTAACATAGCTACCTTATGTTCGAACAGATCCGCACCTACATCTACGGCCAGGGGTCCCGTTCTTCGGACGCTGCGGCCCGACGGGCGGACGGAGGCCTCGTCGCGAGTGACGGGCAGACCCGCTTTCTGGCCGACGCCATCGACCCGGACTCGCCACGCCTCAACGACCGCTTCGACGACTCCGAGAAGGCCGCTATCGGGACCCAACACGTCGAGCGGCAGTTCGAACTCGAACCCGACGAACTCCGAGCGCTGATCGACGAATACGAAACCGCCGGAATCAGCCAGAGTGAGTTTATTGCGGCCCAGGGCTTCGTCACCGAATCGCTCGTCGAAGGCGCGTTCGAGCAGCTTCGGGACGAACTCGGCCCGGATGCACAGGCCGCTATCGACTCCGTCGAGGTGGAACTCCAAGAAGGGCTGGAAACGACACAGTCAGTCTCCCGGGCCGGTGTCGATGCGTTCACCGACTCTGCGGCGGACAGTGGCTCCGGCACGGGACTCGACTACCACAGCGTGTTGCATCACATCGGGACACCGCTCTTTATTCTGGATACGAACGGCGATATCCTCAGCTGGAACCGTTCGATCGAAAACCTCACCGGCGTCTCCGAGGCCGAAGCAAAGGAGATGGAGATGGCGAGCATGGCGTTCTATCCAGACGGTCGGCGCGGGAAGACCCTCGCCGACAAGGTTCTCGACGCCCCGGAGACCACCCATACGGAGTACGACGTGCCGAAGGTCGAGGACGAGGACTTCACGCTGTACCGCGACACGAGCGTGATGGCCGACCAGCACGGGAACGAACGCCACATCTCCTTTAGCGCCGCCCCGATTTACGACGACGACGGCGAACTCATCGCGGTCGTCGAAATGGTCCAGGACCGGACTGACGAGGCCAACCGCCACGAGGCCGTGACGAGTCTGGTCGATGAGATCAAATCGACCATGGCCGCGCTCAAGAACGGCCGCCTCGACGCCCGGGCGTCGTTCGACCGGACCGACGGCGGCGAGTACGTCGACGACCAGCTGTACGAGGTCGTCGGCTCGCTCAACGACATGGCCGAACAGGTCGAGCAGTTGGCGGACCAGGTGGACGCACAGGCGCAGCAACTTGCGACCACTATCGAGCAGGCGAATTCGTCCGCAGAGGACGTCGAGAGCCGGGTTGCCGAACAGACCGACTCCCTCACCCAGGCGGCCGACAACATCCAGGATATCGGGGCCGGGATGGAGGAGGTCGCCGCGACATCTAGCGAAGTGGCGTCGGCAGCACAGCGCGCGAAGGCGGCCGCAGAAGACGGGTCAGACGCCGGTGAAGCAGTCATGGACGTTACCGACGGGCTCGCCGAGACGAGCGAAGACCTCGTGGACACCGTCACAGACCTCGACGACCAGATGGACGAAGTGAGTGAGATCGTCGAGATAATCGCCGACGTGGCGGAGCAGACGAATATGCTCGCGCTAAACGCCAACATCGAGGCGGCCAGAGCCGGCGAAAGCGGGAGCGGGTTCGCTGTCGTGGCTGACGAGGTGAAGACGCTCGCTAACGAGACGAGCGAGTACGCGTCCGAGATATCGACGAGTATCACCACGATTCAGGACCAGGCGTCCGAGACAGCCGAAATGGTCGAGACGTCCCACGAGCAGGTCGAGCACGCGGAATCCGAGATCGCGGACGCCCTGGATGCGCTGGACGAGATATCCGACGCTGTGGAGGAAGCGACGAGGGGCATCCAGGAAGTCGCCGACGCCAACGACGACCAAGCGAGCGCTATCGAGAACGTGACTTCGATGGTCGAAGACGCACAGAACCACGCCCAAGAGGCCGAAACGGCGACGAAAGAGATTGTCAAAGCGACCGACCGACAGGAAGAGGCGGTCACCGAACTGACCGACCGGGTCGGCGAACTCACCAACACGAACTGAGGTCCGCGGCCGGTCCATCGGGCGGGTCCCCGGCGGCGGGTGTTTTCCAATTGGTGGGACACGACCGGGGCAAAAACCGCTGCAACAAGGCGACATTCGACAACCGTCGTTGTACCGCTCGTCCGTTGACGGTAAACTTGTCTTTTTTACAGTAGGGTTCGACATCCGGATATGGGACTTGACGAGGACGCACTGGAGTACCACCGGAGCAAGCCGCCGGGGAAGATAGAGATTGCGACGACGAAGCCGACGAACACACAGCGAGACCTCTCGCTGGCGTACTCGCCCGGCGTGGCCGCACCGTGTGAGGAGATCGACAAAGATCCCGAGAAGGCCTTCGAGTACACCGCGAAGGGGAACCTCGTGGGCGTCGTCTCCGACGGGTCCGCCGTGCTCGGCCTCGGCGACATCGGCCCGGAAGCCGGGAAGCCGGTCATGGAGGGGAAGGGCGTGCTGTTCAAGCGCTTCGCCGACATCGACGTGTTCGACGTGGAGCTGGACACGGACAACGCCGAGGCGATGATACAGACGGTGGAGGCGATGGAGCCGACCTTCGGCGGTATCAACCTCGAAGACATCGCCGCCCCGGAGTGTTTCGAGGTCGAGCGCCGACTCAGCGAGAAACTCGACATCCCGGTGTTCCACGATGACCAACACGGGACCGCGATCATCTCCGGCGCGGCGCTGGTCAACGCGGCCGACATCGCCGACAAGGATCTGGAGGAGCTGGAGGTCGTCTTCTCCGGGGCCGGAGCGTCCGCTATCGCCTCGGCGAAGTTCTACGTCTCCCTGGGCGTCTCGAAGGACAACATAACGATGTGTGACTCCTCGGGCATCATCACCGAGGAACGAGCGACCCACGAGGAACTCAACCGATTCAAACAGGAGTTCGCCCGCGACATCCCCGAGGGCGACCTCGCCGACGCGATGGACGGGGCCGACGTGTTCGTCGGGCTCTCCGTCGGCGGCATCGTCGACCAGGAGATGGTACGGTCGATGGCCAGCGACCCCATCATCTTCGCGATGGCGAACCCGGATCCGGAGATCGGCTACGAGTCGGCCAAGGCCGCCCGCGACGACACGGTCATCATGGCGACCGGCCGTTCGGACTACCCGAATCAGGTCAACAACGTCCTCGGGTTCCCGTTCATCTTCCGCGGCGCACTCGACGTGCGGGCGACCGAAATCAACGAGGAGATGAAAGTCGCAGCGGCCCGCGCGCTGGCCGACCTCGCAAAGCAGGACGTGCCCGACGAGGTCGTCAAGGCCTACGGCGACCAGCCCCTGCAGTTCGGCCCGGACTACATCATCCCGAAACCGCTGGACCCGCGGGTCCTGTTCGAGGTGACCCCCGCCGTCGCCGAGGCCGCCATCGAGAGTGGCGCAGCACGGACGAATATCGATACGGAGGCCTACGTCGAAGAGCTCGAAGCGCGGCTGGGCAAGTCCCGCGAGATGATGCGCGTCGTGCTCAACAAGGCCAAGAGCGACCCCCAGCGGGTCGTGCTCGCCGAGGGTCACGACGAGAAGATGATCCGCGCGGCCTACCAGCTGGTCGAACAGGGAATCGCCGAACCGGTCCTCATCGGTGACGCCGACCGCATCGAGTCCACGCGCCGGAAGTTCGGCCTGGAGTTCGACCCAGTCGTCGTCGACCCCGAGACAGCCGACGTGGCAGACTACGCCGACCGACTGTACGAACTCCGCCGGCGGAAAGGCATCACCCGCCGCGAAGCCGACGAACTCATTCGGGACGGGAACTACCTCGGCAGCGTGATGGTCGAGATGGGCGACGCCGACGCGATGCTGACCGGGCTCACCCACCACTACCCCTCGGCCCTGCGCCCGCCGCTGCAGGTCATCGGCACGGCCGACGACGCCGACTACGCGGCCGGTGTGTACATGCTGACGTTCAAGAACCGCGTCATCTTCTGTGCTGACACCACAGTCAATCAGGACCCCGACACGGACGTACTGGAGGAGGTCACCCGCCACACCGGGGAACTGGCCCGTCGGTTCAACGTCGAACCGCGAGCGGCGATGCTGTCGTACTCGAACTTCGGGAGCGTCGACAACCCCGGGACGAAGAAGATCCGCCGGGCGGTCTCGCGCCTGCAGGACGACGACCGCGTCGACTTCCCGGTCGACGGAGAGATGCAGGCCGACACCGCCGTCGTCGAGGACATCCTGCAAGACACCTACGAGTTCTCCGAACTCGACGACCCCGCGAACGTCCTCGTGTTCCCCAACCTCGAAGCCGGGAACATCGGCTACAAGCTCCTCCAGCGACTGGGCGGCGCTGAGGCCATCGGACCGATGCTCGTGGGCATGGACAAGCCGGTCCACGTCCTCCAGCGCGGCGACGAGGTCAAGGATATCGTGAACCTCGCGGGCGTCGCCGTCGTCGACGCTCAACAGGAGTAATCGACGCGAGCGTAGCGAGCGTTTTTCGCCGCCGAAAGACTCGCTGCCCTCGTCTTTCGAGCCCTCGTTCGCTCCGCTCACGAGAACCACGTTTTTCGAGGAGTGGTGTGCGAGTGCTGCGAGCACACCCGACGCTGAAAAAGGTGGTAGCGACATCGTGAACCTTGCGGGCGTCGCTGTCGTCGACGCACAGCAGGAGTAACGACTAGCGACTGCTTTTTTCGAGCTAGGTCGGAATCATCCGTCAGAACATAGCGTTCAGGCCCGTCGCCGGAACGCGATGTCACGTATCGTCTCGCCGTCGACCGCGTGTCGGTGGGTGGAGGAAGAGTGCATCGACGACCGCCACAGCGCCAACAAGTGAACCGCCAGCGATTGCCGCCTGAAGCGAGAGATCCAGAACAACCGCAGCGACGAGTGTAAGCACGAACACCGCGGGGATGACGGCGAGAACGAGGTCGTGCCGCGTCGGCGACTGACGCGGCAACTGCTGCTCGACGTACTGTCCGCTGAAACCGTCCGGTCCGTCAGTTCTGGTACTCACCGTTGCTCACCTCCCACTGTATACTATCCCATTTCTAATACATAAAATTTGGTCTGTGTGACGTTCCCCAAACGTACGCTGGAATGGCTTCAACTATCTGCATAACTTATAGAGATTATCTACTGTGAAACGTGACTGACAGAGATCCTCGGAACCACCAGTTACGATGATTTCTGGCTGTGGTCAGATTTCTCCACAGAATCGCGGTCGTATGTGATATTTCAGGGACGACAGCTGCGTGCCGGTCGAGGGGCTGCTACGGCTACGTGCTACTGTCGGCAGCGGTGTGAAAGAATGGGATACTGTGGCCGGCAGGGGTGCCGGTGCGCTCCGTCAGTCAGATGCGCCGCCACGCTCCGCGCGTGACGGCGGCGGGACGCGTTCGTTTACCGTCGGCGCGTCGGGGAGGACACACCGGTCCGGCTCGCCGTTGACGTGCGCGTACTGGTCGGGTGCGTTCGCCAGCGGATGGGCGGGGTTTCGGTCGCCGGAGATCCGCGCGGCACGGACCTCGCCGAACCCGTTGATACGTGCCTGAATTCCGCGCCAGTGCAGCCCTGTCGCCGATGGGACCGACACGGAGTGTGGCGGGTCGTAGGCGGAGCCATGGGAGGCCAGTACCTCCGCGTTCACGTTCTCGGCGAGCTGGTCGTGGTCGATGAGCAGGCCGACGCAGGCGTTGGGCGGGGCCCGTCTCGCAAGCACGTCGAGCCCCAGATGGAGCGCCCGGTACTCCGCGACGTTGTTGTCGGGGCAGGTATCTGGGACAGACAGCCTGACGACGCGCTCACCGTCGAGCGTTTCGACGACGACACCCAGCCCGCCTGTCGGGCCGCCTGACTCGCTGTCGGGTGATGTCGTACCGCCGTGGGGTCTGAACGACCCGTCTGTGGCGATGTAGAAGTCTCGATGGTGACTCCGCGGCGGATGCGCGATGTGCGGCGTCGGTGATTCATCGAACAGGTCTCGAAGTGACGGCCGGCCGTAAGCGGCCATAGTTTCTATTGGGTAAGCGGGGTATTAAATATATTCCCTCGACGGGGGTGTCGTCCCGGTACGGCGGTTTGGCGGTCTACTGTCCGGCTCACCGGCCAGTTCAGACCCGTGCTCACATCGAATCTGTTGGCGGGTGAGAAAGAGTTATATCGACGCAGTCCCATGTTACCAATACACATGACTCCGACGAAAATTCGTGAACGACTCGAAGAGGCGGAAGGCCGGGTCGACAAAGAGCAGTTCGTCAGCGCGTTAGAGTACGTCCGGGACGACGGCCGCACCCGTCGCTGACCGTATTTTTATCGTGACTAGCAGGCGCGAGTGACTAGCGATAGTGAGCGGCGAGACTAGCGGATTCGAGTGACTCCTGTCGTCCCTTCCCGTCGAACATCCTCAGTCGTCGGTGAGTTGCCAGCCGTCGCCGACCGATTCGACGACGCCGCGCCGCTCCATCTCGGTCGTGACCTCGCCAAGTCGGTTCGGCTGTGCGATCTCTAGATTCGTGCGGCTGACGCCGTGGTACTCCCGCAGTAACTGGCGAATATCGTCCTCGGTGTGGGTTTCCTGACCACTCTTCGCCATCACGCCCGCGACGAGTTCGACCATGTCTTCCACGAAGTTCCAGGGGTAGACGACCCAGGTCCACTCGTCGAGGCGCTCGCCGACGAACTCCGGCTCGTGGTCGCTGGTCTGGAGCAACTGGAGCGTCGCCGTCCGGACGCTGCTTGGGTTTCGGTCACGGACGCACTCGGCGGCCGTCTCGATAGACTGGCCGGTGTCGGCGATGTCGTCGACGACCAGCACGTCCTTCCCCTCGACTGCGCCGTCGGCCAGCGGGTACTTGATCTGTGCCTCCTCGCCTTTCGCGGCGGTCCCGACGTAGTGTTCGACCTTCAGGCTTGCCAAGTCGTCCAGCCCGAGGAAGTCACAGAGACAGCGCCCGCCGAACCAGCCGCCCCGCGCCAGCGCGACGACCACGTCGGGCTCGAACTCGGCGGCTTTCACGTCGTCGGCCACGTCCCGGCAGAGGCCGTAGATGTACTCCCAGTCGGTGATGGTACACGAGAACTCGTCCGGTAGCTCGCCCATACGAGATGGCGTGTGTGGCCGGACTTAACCGTTGCATATTCCGCGTCATTTACCGAGCCTTGAGTGGCCCGCTACGTGTCGGGGTCTCCCTTCCGGAACTCCCGGAGAAGCACCGTCGCGTAGCTTCCCTTCGGAAGCGAGAACGAGAACGTCAGGTCGGCGTCGTCGCGCTCGACACCGAGGTCCGTTCGGAGCAGGATGGCCCGCCGCGTCCCGTCGCTGTCGAACGCCCCCGGGAGGTCGAAATCGCTCTGTTCGAGGCCGACATCGTCGAGCACCTTACGGGCGATAGCACCCGGCTCACCGCTGCCGAGTTCGGTGTCGGTCCCGACCAGCGGCGCGGTGACAAACGCTCGGCCGCGCTCGCAGTGGCGCTCGACGGTCGAGAGCCGCTTTGCCGTGACCTGTTGGGTCCGGTTGGCGTCTGGAATCGGGAAGTCCTCGGGCGCGTCGCTGTCCCGGAAACAGACCACGTCGCCCTCGACCGGGCGGTCGAAGGGGAGCCCCCGCTCTAACCGCTCCGAGAGGATGCGGTTGAACACGTAGGACTGGGCGGCGTTGACGAACAGCGACTGGAGGTTCGACGGCAGCGCCTCTAGCGCATCGCGGAAGTCGTCCGGCTCGTCGGCCCCGTTCTCGACCAGCCGGTGGCAGATAGAGCGTTCGTAGCCCAGCGCACCGGGCAGTTCGTCCAGCGCGCCGGCCCAGTCGTGGGTTTCGTCGACGTACGCTCGCGCCGCCTGCGTCGACTCCGGTTCGCGCTCGTTCGGGTTCCCGACGTAGGCGAGGACCGCGTCCCGCCACTCGCCGCGGGCGATTGCCAGCCCGACCTCGTGGGTGACCGGCCGGCGCGACCCGAACCGCTGCTGGCCGAAGTAGTTGGGTACGCCGACCGTCGTGTCGCCGTCCGGCAGTGCGGGATCGCTAGAGCGGTCCTCGCTCGCCGTTGGGTCGTCCCCGCTGGCGAACGCGCGGAGGTCCGCCACCACGCTGGCGGCGTTGTCGGTGTTCTCGGTGTCCCGGACGACAATCTCGAAGGCGTTGCCCGCCAGGTCGCCGAAGAGAATCGGGCGGCCGGCGCGGCCGATGACCTCGATGTCCGTGCCGCCGATTTCCGGCAGGTCCCCGGCTGCGACCCCTTTCACCGAGAATAGCTGGGTCGTGACCGCGCGCTTGTCCTTCGTCCCCGCCCACGACACTCGCTCGCGGGAGATGCCCAGCCGGTCGGAGAGCTTGCTGGCGAAGTCGTTGGTCTCCCAGTTACGGAGCTCCGCCCGGAAGACGAGATGCGGGTACGCCCCGGTGTCGGCGTCGACCGGTTCGGTGTCGAACGCCTCCAGTTCCCGGACGCGGAAATCCGCGGGCGAGGCGCGGAGGCGACCGCCCACCCCGTCGGCGTCGCTGACGTAGTACTCCATACCGACGGCCTGCTCGATTGGGTGGGCCTCTCGCATTGACTGGATATTCGTGGGTCGGCGCTTAGGGTTGGCGTTTGCGGACTCGCCGCCGTCCCGAATCACGGCCGGCACCTAGTGTTATCACGACACACAATCTAGCTGTTTACAGGTCGTGGCTATGCGGGCGACCGGAGAGCACCACGATGCCAAAGCTAGCATGCGAGAGTTGCGGACGAGAGATAACGTTCGACAGGGACGGGCAGGAGTCCCGGGCACCGATGCGGTACTGTCCACGCTGTGGCGAGGAGTTCCCGCCGCGCGAGGAGTGGTAGGCCGGCACGGCGGTTTATCTGTAGGCCTCGAACTCTCGGCCGAAGGCGATGAAGTAGGCCACACCGACGAGGCCGACGACCGTAGCGACGCCGAAGGCCAGTTCCGGGCCGGCCTGTAGCGCCACGCCACCGACGGAGACGGCCCACTCGCTGCCGTAGAGCCAGCCGCCGAGCGCGGCGCTGGGGATGACCAGCGTGTTCCGAAGCAGGTAGTACGTCCCGGTGACGCGGCCGCCAGCGTCCTGTTCTGCCGGGCCGACGATGAGCGCCTTGTGGGCGGGCAGGCCGGCAAAGCGCAGGCCGGAGAACGCGAACAGCAACACCAGCACCCACTGGTCGTCCGGGGCGAAAATGAGCAGGAGCGGGAAGACGGCGTAGACGAGAAAGCCGAGCGCGACAGCAGGCTTGAGGCCGGCCCACTCGGTGAGCTTTGCGACGGGAGCCATCGAGAGGATGGCGACGACCATCTCGACGCCCAGTAGGACGCCGAAGAAGGCGTCGGGCCGAAGCTGGACGCCGAAGCCGGTGAACCCCACCGACAGGAACTCGGTGACGACGATGACGAAGAAGACGTACACCATGCCGTTAGCGAAACGAACGAGCGTATCGGCGACCAGAAGCGGTCGGAGCGTCGCCGGCATCGTTCGCAGGTCGGCGAGTATCTGGTCGATACCCTCGAAGGATTTCCCGAGCGTATCCTCGCTGGCGTCGTAGAGGACGTGCTGGGCGACGGTGGCGACGAGGCCACAGGCCAGCGCGACCAGCAGCACGCGCTGGAAGCCGTCGACGAAGGTTGCAGTCGTCGCGAGCAGCGCCGCAGCGGCGAGCGGCCCGAGCAGGAACCCGATGCGGCGGAACATCTCCGTGCTGGCAAACCCCATCGCAAGCCGCTGAGACGGGACGCTCTGTTTGACGATGGCGAAGGTCGCACCCAGCCCGAAGGATTTCCAAGCCTGTGCGAGAAAGAGGCCGACGAACACGAGCGCCCAGGCCGGTAGCGTCGTCGCGCCGAGCGTGATGTCGCCGACGACAGAGGCGAGGTACCAGATGCCGAAGCCAACCGTCGCCAGCGTCGCGAAAGCAGTCAACGCCAGCCGCGAGCCGATGCGGTCAGACACCGCGCCGCCGGGGTAGGGGTACACCGCGCTGATGAGGTTCCCGACGCTCCCGTAGAGGCCGATGACGCCGGCGCTGGCCCCCAGAAGACGCATGTACTCGGGGATGTACCGGCTAGTCATCTGAAACGCGAGGCTAAAGGCCAGCATCGACAGCGACAGGACCAGTACGTCCCGCTCCAGCGCAAAGAATTGGCGGAAGGAGTCGAGCAGGTCCACGTCCTCCTCGGCTCCCGTCTCGGTTGCCATCACTCGGATGCAGTTCGCCCAGGGTCTTAATCCTCGAAGAAGGGGCAAACAGCCGTAGCTGTCCCGCCAGGTCCTTGCTCAGTACGGGAGGACGAACAGGACGACCGCCAGAAACGGCGTGAGCGCGAGCAACATCGCGATAGCGTAGCCGAACATCTCCCGGGCCTTGATCTGGGTGATGGCGAGTAGCGGGAGCGCCCAGAAGGGGTTCAGGAGGTTCGTGTGGGCGTCACCGACGGCGTAGGCCATCGTCGCCTGGCCGACCGGGACGCCGAGGTTCTGGGCGGCTTCGAGAATCGGCGGGCCGAGGATGATCCACTCGCCGCCGCCGGAGGGGGCGAAGATGTTGACCGTCGCGCCCGTGAGCCAGGCGATGACCGGGAACGTCTGGGGCGTCGAGACCGAGATGAGCGCGTTGGCCATCAACTGCGCCAGCCCGGAGGTGGCCATCATCCCCTGGATGCCGGCGAAGAAGGGAAACAGCAACACGATGCCCGACGCGGCGGTCGCCGCCTCGCCGAACTTCTCCCGGTAGGTCTGTGGGTCCATGTAGATGAAGATGCCAATCGTCAGGAAGCCGAAGTTGACGATGTTCAGCCCGAGCGCGTCGATGCCGGACTGGACGAACTGTGAGACGACCAGCGCGATGCCGGTCAGGCCGATAATCCCGCCGAGGACGCGGCTGTGGTTGATGCGCTCGGCCGGGACCTGCGGAGACGGCTCGGTGGTCGCTTCCACGCCGCCGTCACTCGCGGATTCGAACAGGTCGTCTTCGGGGATGTAGTGCGTGATGCCCCGCGCCTGGTCACCGGTCGGCGTGATGACGTAGAGGACGACGAGGGCGTAGGCTATCGACAGGCCAGTCAGGATGAGGCCGTAGGGGTGGAAGATGGTCTCGGAGGCGGAGACGACGACGTCGATGACGCCCTGCTGAATGAACTCGTTGCCCTCAGTCGCAAGCAATAGCGGCGCGGACCCGGACAGCCCCCAGTGCCAGGTGAGGCCGAGGCCGAGATAGCCCGCGACACAGAGGACCGGATAGTGGACGTCGATGTCGTTTTCGTGGGCGGTCTTGCCCATCTCTCGGGCGAAGATAGCCCCGAGGATGAGGCTCAGTCCCCAGTGAATCCAGCCGAGCAGCATCGTCAGCAATCCGACGAGGACGACCGCCTGTTTCCCGGTGTTGGGAAGCTCCGTCAGCCGGCGGATACCGGCGTTGACACGCGGATGGTACGCCACGACGAAGCCCGTCATCAGGATGAGGACCATCTGCATCGAGAACGTCAGGAAGGCCCAGAAGCCGTCGTACCAGAACCCGACCATCTCGACGGGGCCGGACCCGGTGAGGCCGACGCCGGCCAGGAACACGACGTAGCTGAGGATGAGCGCGAACAGGAACGGACTGGGCATCCACCGTTCCACCCACGCGGAGAGTCGATAGCCGATACGTTCGAGGGAGGTTTCATCTGTGTTACCAGCCGACATACTGTTGCCACCTCCTCGCGAATATATCATAAAAGTTTGCTACTATTCTGTCAGTTCTCCGCTAGTCACCGCTGTGCAACCACAGTCCTGTGACGCGATTCCGACGACCGGACCGATCCTGACAGATGATTTTATCTCGGGTCCGAAGCAAGCCAGAGTATGTCATACAAAGTCGTCGTCTCTGACACCAAGGTGATGGACGGGGAGACACGGGCGGCGGTGCTGAACGCGGTCGACGCGACCGTCCAAACGATAGCGGCGAAAGAGCCGGCGGCCGTCGCACGCGCAGTGAAGAACGCCGACGCGTTAATCGTCGACGCCGGCACGCAGGTCACGGCCGCGGTCATCGACGCCGCCGACTCGCTCAAAGTGGTGGGCCGGGCCGGCATCGGCGTGGACAACATCGACGTCCAAGCGGCAGTCGACGCCGGCGTGGCGGTCGTCAACGTCCCGGAGTACTCTGTCGAGGAGGTGTCGACCCACACGTTCGCGCTCGTGTTCGCTTGCCTGCGGAAGATACCCACGTTCGACCGCTCGGTCAAGCGCGGCGAGTGGGAGTGGTCGGTCGGGCAGCCGATCCGTCGCCTCGCCGGCAGCACCGTCGGCCTCGTCGCCTTCGGCAAGCTCGCCAGCCGGTTCGCCGCGAAGCTCCGGGGGTTCGACGTGGACGTCGTCGCCTACGACCCGTACGCGCCCGAGTACCGGATGGGCGACCTCGGCGTCGAGCCGGTCGCGTTCGAGACGCTGCTGGCCGATTCCGATATCGTCTCGTTGCACGCCCCGCTGACCGATGAGACTCGGGGGATGATCGACGCGGACGCGCTCGACCGGATGCGCGACGACGCGCTGCTCGTGAACACGGCCAGGGGCGGGCTCGTCGACGAGACGGCGCTGTACGACGCGCTCACCAGCGGCGACCTCGGCGGGGCCGGACTGGACGTTCGCGAGGCGGAACCGCCCGGTGACTCGCCGCTGCACGACCTCGACAGCGTCGTCTGTAGCCCCCACGTCGCGTGGTACTCCGAGGCGTCCCGGGTCGAACTGACACAGACCGTGGCCGAAGACGTCATCCGGGTCCTGCGGGGCGAGGAACCGGAGAACCCCGTCGACCCCGAGACCGGCTGGTTCTGACGGTCTCGGCGGCCGAGACGGTTATGTGTCGACTGCGCCGAGGAGTTCGACCGCAAGTTCGGCCGCCTCGAGCGCCGACTCGCCAAAGACGTAGGTTATCGGTTCGATGCCGAACGCGCCGCTGTGGTAGATGACACGGGGGACGTCACCGCGTTCGCGGAAGGCCGCTTCGAGCCGTTCGTCCCGGTCCTCGTAGCCAGCGTCGAACTCCAGCGGCTCGATGCCCTGCTCGTGGGCGGCATCGAGGAGCGACTCGGCAGTGCTCAGATTGAGCGCCGCCCGGCGCGAAGGGTCGACGGCCATCGCGGCCAGTATCGTCCGCGCGACGTGTTCCGACGCGCCGAACTCGGGGTTCGACGGGACGTTGACCCGTCCCCGTAGGTCGTGAATTCGGCCGGGAACTGCCGCCACGTCGAGGGTGTCTCCGGCGTCCGGCAGCGCCATGCCGACGTTCATCCCCACGTTCGGGATGGCGTCGACGACGACGGCGCTGTCCGCCAGCAGTCGCGTGGCTCGCCGGACCGACGACAGCACGGCCCGTTCCGCTTCCACGGCGGTATCTGTCCCCCGAACGCAGAGGTCACAGCCCATCCCCTGTAGCGCCGGCATCTCCTCCTCGTGGACCGCACAGATCGGCCCCCTATCCTCGAACTCCCGTACCAGGGCGAGCAGTTCGCCAAGCACCGCGAACTCGTCCATCTCGCCCGCGGCCAGCCCGTCGGCGATCCGCTCGATAGTCTGTTGCATCCGGGCATCCTCTCGAAATCGCTCTTCTACGGTGACCGAGCCGCTGCCGTACTTGCTTACTGCGGCCTGTGTCACTCCGAGCTGGTCGGCGATCTCCTGCTGGGTCCAGCCCTTCTCGTCGAGTTCCGTGGCGAGCATCGCCCGGGCCGTCGGGAGAAATCGCTCGACCACGATTTCGCTCGGCAACTGCAGTGTCATTGCCAGAAGTGAGGGTCGTGGTTCGTTTAGCAGTTTGGACTACGAAAGCTGCCGGTCGACTGCGTCGTTGTGGGTTCGGGCCGCCAGAAAGTCCCGAGACGCGCAGGCCCCACAGTTCGCTGTGCGCGTTACTCACCGCCCAGGTACAACCTAGTTGTATTAGCAGGATATAATACGTCGGAGGTTGTTGTGTTGGCCACCAATGGCGTTCAGCGACCACCTGCTCGACATCGGCGAAGACATCTGGGACGCACAGAAGGACCACCCGTTCGTCCGCGAACTGGCCGACGGGACGCTCGACGAAGCGGCGTTCGAGCACTGGGTGAAACAGGACTACCGGTACCTGCAGGACTACGCGCGGCTGTTCGCGCTCGCCGGCGCGACGGCAAACGACGAGTCGACGATGACGCACCTGCTCGGGGTCGCCCATCAGGTGCTCGACACCGAGATGGACCTCCACCGGGAGTTCGCGTCGGACTACGGCATCTCGCGTCGTGAGCTGGAGTCTACCGAGAAGGCTCCGACCTGCCTGGCGTACACGAACTTCCTCGTTCGGACAGCCTACGAGGGCCACGAGGCGGAGATCGCCGCAGCGCTGTACCCCTGTATGCAGGGGTACCTCGACGTGGCCGAACACATGGCCGACCTTGCCGACGGCGAGCACCAGTACACGCCGTTCATCGATATGTACACCAGTGACGACTTCCGCGAGGCGACGGGCTGGTGTCGGGCGTACGTCGACCGCTGTGGCGAGCGCTATCCTGGCCAACACGACGCCATGGAAGACGCGTTCCGCACGAGCGCGAAACTCGAACACCGGTTCTGGGAGATGGCCTACACGCAGGAGGGGTGGGAGCTATGACAGGCGAGACGTACTCAGAGTACGCCGAAGAGAACGACGATCCCCGATTTACCGACTGGCTCCGCGAGCAGAGTCAGCCGGACTGGGACGCCGCCGTTGGGCACCGGTTCGTCGAGGAACTCGGGGCCGGCACGCTCGACGAGGACGCGTTCGCCGCGTATCTGGTACAGGACTACGCCTTCGTCGGCGAACTCGTCGGGACGTTCGGCCACGCGGTCGGGCAGGCCCCGGACATGGCCGCCAAACGCCAGTTTGTGGAGTTCCTCGATACCGTGACCGACGAGGAAGACGACTACTTCGAGCGCTCCTTTGCCGCACTCGGCGTCGAAGATTCGCGCTGGCAAGACCCCGAGCAGACGCCGGCGACGAGGGCGTTCATCGACCTGCTCGCTCGTGCCGCCCGAGAGGGGGGCTACGCCGAGACGCTGGCCGTCCTCGTCCCGGCAGAGTGGATATACGAGTCGTGGGCGACGGCCGCCGCGGCGACCCACGGCGACCCGGACAGCGACGGCCTCCCCAGCGCGGGGATGGGACTCCCCTTCTATTTAGCCGAATGGGTGGACCTCCACGCCGTCGACTCCTTCGTCGCGTTCGTCGACTGGCTCCGGGGCGAACTCGACGCCGTCGGGCCGACGCTTTCGCCCCGCCGGGAGGCCCGCGTCGCATCGCTGTTCGACCGCACGGTCACGCTCGAACGACAGTTCTTCGAGACGGCCTACGGAGAAACCACCGAGACGCCCGGCCACGAGGTGAGTCCGTAGATGGTCTCCTCAGCTATTGTTCTCGGCCTGACCGCGGCGACCGTGCTCGTGTTCACCGGTATCGGCCTCTTCGCCGCCCGCGGTCGCATTGACTCTGTTGAGACCTACATCTCGGCCCGCGACTCAGCCGGCAGCGGGACCCTCGCTGCGACGGTCATCGCGTCGATGATGGGCGTCTGGATTCTGCTGAGCCCCGCCGAGGCCGGGGCCGCCTTCGGTGGGCTGCCCGCCGTGCTGGGCTACGCCATCGGCAGCGCGATTCCGCTCCTCCTCTTTATTCCGGTCGGCGCTCGCATCCGCGAGGTGATGCCCGCGGGCCACTCGCTGACGGAGTTCGCCTACGCCCGCTTCGGGTCCGGGATGTACCTGCTCGTCCTGCTCGTCTCGGTGTTTTACATGTTCATCTTCCTCGCCGCGGAGATGACCGGTATCGCCGGCGCGCTCGCGCTCGTTGCAGATGTCCCCCTCTGGCAGACCTCGCTGCTCATCGGCGGCTTCGTCCTCGTCTACACGACCTACGGCGGCCTGCTGGCGAGCATCGTCACCGACACCGTCCAGACGCTGGTCATCCTCCCGCTCTTGGCGGTGGGCTTTGGCGGCGCGCTGCTCTCACTGGGCGGCACGAGCGAATTCCACGCGACGGTGGTATCGGCCGACCCGACACTGCTGGACCCAGGGTTCGGCCCCGGCCTGGAGTTCGGGCTGTACGTGGCCTTTGCCCTGCTGGGCGCGAATATGCTGAATCAGGGTGTCTGGCAGCGGGTGTACGCCGCCGACGGCGAGCGCGCCCTCCGCCGCGGACTTGGCATCGCCGCCGTCGTCGTCGTCCCGATGCTCCTGCTCGCCGGCCTGTTCGGCATCGCCGCCGCGGGGCTGGGCCTCACGGAATCCGGTTCCGCCAGTATCGCCTTCTTCCTCGTGGTCGCGGAGGCGTTCCCGACGTGGGTGACCCTCGCCATCGTCGTCCTCGCCGTCTTGCTTGTGATGAGTTCAGCCGACACGATGTTCAACGCTATCGCCAGCGTCGTCACGGCCGACCTTGCCCGGTTGCTCGACGACCCCGACCAGCGGACCCTGTGGCTGGGCGGGCGCGGGCTGACGGTCGCCGTCGCGCTCGCCGCGATGTTCATCGGTGCACAGGGGTACAGCGTCCTCCAGTTGTTCCTGACGGCCGACCTGCTGGCCGCCGGCGTCTTCGTGCCCTTCCTCGCCGGCCTCTACACCGAGCGGCTCACCGGACCGGGCGCGCTGGTCTCTGGCATCGCAGGATTACTCGTCGGGTTCACGTACTTCCCGTCGCTCCGTGGCCTCATAGCCGCGATACCGGGCGTCGGGAGTATGCTGCCAGCGCCGTCGTTCCTCATTGCCTTCGCCGGCGCGACGCTCGTCTCGGCAGCCCTCACCGTTGTTGCGACGCTGCTGGGCGGGGCCGACGCCGACCTCGAAAGCCTCGGACGGGAGGTCCGCGCGCTCGACGACCCGGTGGCTGACGGGGGGTCCGAGCAATGACGCCGTCAGCCATCCTCCCTCTGGCCGCGCTCGGATCGACGGCGTTCGCGGCGCTGGCCTGGGGATCGATTCTGCTCGTGCTCGCCGTCTTCCTCGCCGTCGGCTGGCTGGTCCTGACCGAGTAGTCCGGCGACCGTGAGAGTCCGGATATACGACGTTTCGTGGTAACAAGACACATACTTATCATGATGGGTGAGGAACGTCGCATATGCAGACCTTCGTGCTCGCAACCAACTCCGAGACAGTCAGCCAGACACTGTGTTCGTACCTCGAAGGCGTCCTCGACCCGGACGACAGCGTGTACGCGGTCAACTCACAGCCGGGCGGAGACAGGACGCCACCGCATGCGGTTGCCGACGGGAAGGCCGCGCTCGAAGTCGTCTCGGATCGTCTGGGCGACGAGGTGTCCGTCGAGACCTACCAGATAATCCGGGGGAACAGCCCGGCTGAGGATATCTTCGACATCGCCGAGGAGGTCGATGCGGACGAACTCGTCATCGGCGTCCGCAAACGGAGCCAGACCGACCGCCTCATCTTCGGCAGCGTCGCCCAAAATATCATGCGACAGTCAGACTACCCGATGCGGGTCGTTCCGCGGGAGTGAGTAGCCACTGGCCGTTGGCAACTAACTGCAAAGAAACCGAAGCCGAGGCAGCCGAGTTATTCGGCCGACTCGTAGTCGTCGAAGGCGTCGATCTCGACGCCCTCGCCGGTGATTTCCGCGAGCACGACACCGTTGCCGGACCCGGTGTCACGCTCGGCCGCGGCGTTGACCGCGCGGATGGCCAGGTCGCGGGCCTCGCCGAGGCTCATCTCGGGGTCGTACTGCCCTTCGATGGTCCCCGTCGCGACCATCGTCCCGGAGCCAGTGACGGTGTAGTCATCTTCGAGCACGCCGCCAGCGGGGTCGACGCTGTAGACGTGGCTGCCCTCTTCGTCGACGCCACCGACGATGGGATTGATGGCGAAGTACGGGCCGCCGCGGGCGAAGTTACCCGCGAGCGTCGCCAGCGCGTGAATCGAGAGCGGTTCGTCGCGGCGGACCTCGTAGAGGTCGGCCTCGGCGCGCAGCGAGCGGATGAACGACTGGGCCCCGCCGACGCTGCCGACCAGCGTCATCGCGGCCGTCGGGTGGATCTGCTCGACCTTCTGGACCTGCTTGTTCGAGACGAAGCGGCCACCGAGGGAGGCGCGGCGGTCCGTCGCGATGACGACGCCGTTCTCCGTCGCGATGCCGACGGTCGTCGTCCCGGTCTTGACGACGTTCTCCTCGTCGCGGCCGCCATCCTCGTTCGGCAGAGTGCCGACCTCGGGTTCGTGGGCGTCGGTCAATCGGTTCTCGGGGTCGTACATCAGTTCTCACCTCCGAGTTCGAACTCTTCGAGGCGCTCGGCGATGTCCTCTTCCGAGAGCTTCTGGAACTGCTCGGTCTCCACGTCGATAGTGGCGATGTCGACGCCGGTCGCGTCGAGGCCGTCCTCGTTGACCGAGGCCAGCGCCCGGAGCGCGAGTTCGATGCCGGCTTCGAGGTCCATCTCCTCGGCGTACTCGTCTTCGAGGAACGTCTGGATGTCCTCGCGGGAGCCGCCGATGGCGACTGCCTGCCACTCGTAGGGCGTTCCCGAGGGGTCTGTCTCGAACAGCCGGGGTTCGCCGTCCTCGATACCGGCGACGAGTAGCGCCACACCGAACGGGCGTGCGCCGCCGGTCTGGGTGTACTGCTGGATGTAGTCCGTAATCTCCTTCGTCAGCGACTCGACGGAGGCGGGCTCGTCGTAGCGCAGGCGGTTGACCTGGGCCTGGCGACGGGCTACGTCGATGAGCTGGCGCGCGTCGGCCACATGGCCCGCGCTGGCGACGCCGACGTGGGAGTCGATCTCGTGGATCTTCTCGATGCTGTCGCGCTCGATGAGCGGCGACCGGGCGTGGCGGTCCGCAGCGATGACCACGCCGTCTTCGGTGCGGACACCAACGCTCGCGGTTCCGCGCTTGACGGCTTCTCGTGCGTACTCGACCTGATAGAGGCGTCCGTCCGGGGAGAAGATGGTTATCCCGCGGTCGTAGGCCTGTTGTTCGTTTCCTTGCATGATGTATCGTGTTGTTGTTCACCTGAGGTTAGGGTTGCTCTTATATAACCGTATCGCGGGCCGCTGCCCTCAGAACAGCGGCAGGTCGCCGGTGACGCGGTCCACCAGCTCGTCCTCGGCGGGGCCGACGGCGAGGGCCGTGACGGTCCCCGGATCGAGCTGTGTGTGGCCGGCGTCCCGGACGACCGCATGCGGCAGGCCTTCGCGCTCGGCCACGTCGGCGAGTTCGAACAGTTCGGACTCGCTGGTGGCCTTCAGGACGACTTTCTTCTGCCCCGCGCCTTTCCAGGCTTTGCGGGGTTTCGGGCCGGCGTCCTCGTAGGCCGACAGCGAGGCGTGGGCAACCTGGGCGGCGAGCTTGCCCTCGCCCATGCCGATGTCGGCCCGCGCGACGATAGCCTGCTTCATACGATTACATGGCCACCCGTACTTAAACGCCCGTCGGACTCCCTCCACGGTTGCACATACCACAGAGTACATACGCCGTGGCCGAGCACACCCCGGAGATGCCCTCCACCGTCCGAACGTTCCTCCTGCGACCGGGCGCGTTCTTCGAACAGCGACGTGACCGGCTGAACGGATACCGTGGCGGCGGCCTCGCTCTCGGCATCGCTGTCGTCGTCACAATCGTTCTCGGAGTCGCGTTCCGGCTGTTCGCTGACCAGTTCACCGGCACCGTCGAGCGAGACAACCCCGCACGGCCGCCGGAACGGCTGTGCGAAGACGGCGGCGTCGGCGGAATAACCGTGTCCGGCTGTGACGAACCGGCGACACAGACTGTCGAAGTCGGGTCGTTCATCTGGGACTACGCGACTAGGGCCCTTCCAAGACTGTTTTTCGGCTTGATTATCGCCTGGATCGGACTGATGATCGGGCTGTACGTCGGCGCAAAGCTAGCCGGCGGCTCCGGGCGGTTCGGCGAGACGGTAGAGATCACCGCCTGGGGACTGCTCCCGTCCGTTGTCGGCGTCGTCGCCGGTGGTACCGCACTCGTCTTCTTCGCCGCCAGCATCGACCTCTCCGCGTCCTCGCCGGAGCTGTTGCTCGAACAGGTTCGCCGTCTACAGAACGGGCTCTCCGGGCTCGTATTCCTGGCAATACAGGTCGGCACTGCAGCCTGGCAGGCGTACGTCTGGGCTGGCGGCCTCCGAGTCGTCCACGAGATCAGCAGATACGCCGCAGTCGCCGTCGCCGTCATCGCTGCGACGCTCCCCGTGATCGCCTCCTGAGAATCGAGGAGTTTAGGCTTCCGGCCGCACACGCCACTCTCATGATACTCTCAGATGCGGATATTCTCCGGCGGCTGGAGCAGGGTGACCTCGTCGTCGAACCGCTCGACGACCCGGACATCCAGATCCAGCCGGCCAGCGTCGACCTCCGTCTCGGCCGGGAGTTCCTGGAGTTCCAGCACGCCAACATCCCCTGTATCCACCCGAACTCCGAGGACGAAGTCGCCGACTACGTCGAGGAGACTGTCGTCGAAGAAGACGAGGAGTTCATCCTCCATCCCGGCGACTTCGTGCTGGGGACGACCCACGAGCGCGTCGCCATCCCCGACGACCTCATCGCCCACGTCGAAGGGCGCTCCTCGCTGGGCCGACTTGCGATTGTGGTACACGCAACGGCCGGCCTGTGTGACCCCGGCTACGAGGGTCAAATCACGCTGGAACTGTCGAACCTCGGCACCGCGCCCGTAGCGCTCACGCCCGGAATGCGGATCTCACAGCTCACTTTCACCGAACTCAAGACGCCCGCCGACCGGCCGTACGGAGCCGAGCGCGGCTCGAAGTACCAGGGCCAGTCCGGGCCGCAGGCGAGCAAGATACAGGGAGATAGAGAATTCGGAGGCGACCAATAGTGCGATTCATCGAGGAAATCGTCGTCGACGACTTCCTGCCGACGTTTCGCTCGCTGCTGGCCGACGCCCTCAGAGAGCGCGGACTGACACAGTCCGAAGTCGCCGACCTGCTGGGCATCAGCCAGAGCGCGGTGTCGAAGTACGTCCACGGCGACGTAGCGCGTCAGGAGGACTTGCTGGCCCATCGCGGGCTGGAGGAACTCGTCGAGCGACTGGCTGACGGGCTGGCCGACGGGGATATGAGCTCCGTTCAGGCGCTGGTCGAAACAGAGGTGTTCATCCGCGAACTCGAACAGGGCGGCGTCCTCGCGCAGTTACACGAGGAGGCCGTTCCGGAACTGGGCGACTACGACGACGAGTTCGCCGTCCACGACCCGGACTCGCAGCTGCGGTCGGCCGAGCGGACGCTCGCGTCGGTGCGGCGGGGGCTCAGCGTGCTGGAAAACACCAGCGGGTTCGCGACGCTCATCCCGGCGGTCGGGTCGAATCTCGTCCAGTGTCTCCCCGAGGCCGACAGCATCGAGGACGTGGCCGCTGTCCCGGGACGGATTCTCGACGTGAAGGGACGGGCAACGATTCCGGCGGACCCGGAGTTCGGCGTCAGCGAGCACGTCGCGACGCTGTTGCTGGCGGCGCGGGCCGCCGGCAGCGACGCCCGCGCGGTGTTGAACGTCCGGTACGACGACGGCGTCGTAGCTGCACTGCGAGATTCGGGCCGGACCGTGGTCGAGTTCGACGCCGAGGAGAGCGTCGAACCGGCCGTCGCGGCCGCGCTGGCTGACGACCCGGGGGCCGACGTGCTGTATCACACCGGCGCGATGGGTATCGAGCCGGTGGTGTACCTGCTCGGGGACGACGCTGTGTCGGTCGCTGAAACGGCACGCGAAATCCTGTGACAGACGCGCAGTCCTTCTACGGCCGGTGGGCGCGAGTGTACGACTGGGTAGCGAATGCCCCCGGCGTGGCGTCCTGGCGCGACCGGGGAGCGGACTCGCTGGCGCTCGCACCCGGCGATACCGTCGTCGAAATGGGCTGTGGGACCGGGGCGAACGTGCCGGTCCTCCGCGAGCGGGTCGGGCCGACGGGTCGGATCGTCGGCATCGATGTGACCCGAGCGATGCTCGACCGCGCACGCGAACGGCCCGCGAGAACCGGCGAGACCGTTCATTACGTGCAGGCCGACGCCGCCCGCCCGCCAGTTCGAGCGGCGGATGCCGTCCTGGCGACATTCGTTGCCGGTATCTTCGAAGACCCCGCTTCGGCCGTCGACGCGTGGTGTGACAGCGTTGGCCCGGGCGGCCGTGTCGCCCTGCTGAACTTCCAGCGAAGCCCCAGCGCTCTCGCCGCACCGTTGAACCTCGCGTTCGAGGGGTTCGTCCGCCTCTCCGCGCCGGGAACGCGCCTGTCCAGACAGTCACACGTCAGCGCGTTCGAGCGACGGGTGCGGGCGGCCCGCGAACGACTCACCGAGCGGACGGTTGCGCGCCGCTACGAGACGATGGCCGGCGGGTTCGTCGGCCTGCTCAGCGGGACCGTCGCGTAGCGCACGCGGGTTCCGGCGGGCACCGGGAGGGCCGAAACGCTTCCAGCGGATTCGGCGGGCGGAGAGGGGGCAGGGCGGCCCGGTCACGCCACCTCGGACCCCGTCGCACGGCCCATGAGCCAGACGGAGACGGCACCGAAGACGACATCGAGCGCACAGAGAACCGCGAGCGCCGGCACGAGGGTGTCGTAGACGCCGCCGAACGCCGTCACCTCGACGACTGTCAGCACGTCCCGACCGAGGACCAGCGCTCGAATCGCGTCGACGCCATAGGTGACCGGATTGACCGTGGCGACCACCTGCACCGACTCTGGCAGCGAGGACGCGGGGAGAAACGCCGAGGAGAGGAACAGTAGCGGGAACAGCAGGAGGTTCCCGACCGCGTCGAGCGTCTCCTCGTCCCGGGTCGCCACCGCGACGGCGTTCGAGAGCGCCATGTACCAGAGCGCGAAGAGGACACAGACGAGGGCGATGCCGAACAGCCCCACGAGTCCGGTCGCGACGGTGGCACCCATCGCCAGTCCGAGGCCGAAGATGACGAACACGTAACAGACGAGGCGGAACAGTTCGGCGGCGGCCTTGCCGGCGAAGACGGCGGTCCAGCGCATCGGCGAGACGGTCACCTTCTCGAACATCCCCGACTGGAGGTCCTCGACCAGTCCGAGGCCGGAGGAGAGCGACGACGACATCGACACCGGGACGACGGCCGCGGGGAGGACGAAGGGGAGGTAGCCGACGCCCTCGAATCCGGCCCGTTCGATAGCGAGAGTGCCGACGTCGCCGAAGACGGCCGTGAACATCAGCAGGGAGAACACCGCCATGAAGAGTTCGAGAAAGACGACGGTCGGATTCCGAATCGCCTTCCGGGTCCACCGCTTGAAATTGACCCAGATGTCTCCGACAAGGGAGTTTCCGGCCGACCGCGACGGGCCGGCGTCGACGCCCGCGGAACTCATCGTGTCCCTCCGGACGGCCCCGGCCCGGTTTCGCCGTCGTCCCCAGCGGTGAAGCCATCGGTTCGCCCGTCTGCGATGGCGAAGAAAACGTCGTCGAGCGTCGGTTCGTCCACGTCGAACCCGGTCACGGCAACGCCCGCCTCGCGGAGCGCAAGCAGGTAGTCCGTGCCGCGCTCGGCGGCGTCCGTCGTCGTCACCCGAACCGTGTCGTCGACGGTTTCGACCGTCGCGTCCGGACCGAAGCGCGTTCCCTCACGGGCCACGTCGGCCGCCGTTTCGGCGGTCTCACGGCCGCCGTCCACGTCGACTTCGAGGATCTGACCGCCGACGCGGCGCTTCAGTTCGGCGGGCGACCCCGTCGCGGCGATGCGGCCGTCCCGGAGGACCGCGACGCGGTCACAGAGCGCGTCGGCTTCTTCGAGATACTGGGTCGTGAGGAATATCGTGGTCCCCGTCTCGTTGAGCCGGCGGAAGTGGTCCCACAGGCGGTTTCGCGCCTTCGGGTCCATCCCCGTCGTCGGTTCGTCGAGGAAGACGAGGTCCGGGTCGTGGACGAGGGCCGTCACGGCGTCCAGTCGCTTCTTCATCCCGCCGGAGAACCGTTCAGCGGGTGTGTCGGCGACATCACCGAGGTCCGCGAGTTCGAGCAGTTCCTCGATTCGCTCTGCTCGCCGACCGCGCGGGACGCCGTAGGCCTCGCAGGCGAACGCGACGTTCTCTCGCGCGGTCAGTTCCGCGTCGACACTCACGTCCTGTGCCATGTATCCGATGGTCTCCCTGACCGCCGTCTGCGCCGCGGTCGCGTCGTGACCGTTGACGACGACTTCGCCCTCGGTCGGTTCCAGCAGCGTCGCCAACACCTTTACGGCGGTCGTCTTGCCAGCACCGTTCGGCCCGAGGAACCCGAAGAACTCGCCACGAGGGACGGTGAGCGACACGTCCCGGACGGCCGTCGTTCCGTCCGCGTAGGTGACGCGCAGGCCGTCGACGCGTATCGCCGCCGTCGAAGCGGCAGCCGACCGGTCGGGAGCGTTCGCGACACGTCGCTGTTTCGGTTTCGTCATCGCCGTCAGAGTGGTCGCTCGCCGGTACCGAGAGCGTTCTGTGACGTATGAGAGGTGGGTTTATGTGGCGGTTCCGGCACACATCGGACATGAAACACCTCCGGGTCACCGCTCGCATACCGCCCGACTACGCGCCGGAGTTCTTCGACCTGCTGGCGAACGACCCCGAAATCGAGGAGTCGCGCATCGTCGACTGGAACCGCACCCCCGAAGGGTGTGATACCGTGCTGTTCGCCATCGATGGTGACGCGACCCGGTTCGTCGACCACGCGCCCTCGACGCCCGGCGTCGAATCGGTGACGCTCTCGGGGGCCAAGCGGCGACGGACGTACGCACTCGTCGAGAATCGGCCGCTGTCGATGCCAATGTTCGACGCGATACACGACGCCAGCACTCGGCTCGGTATCGTCGTCCTCAAGCCGCTCATCTATCGCGACGGCACGGTCTCCTGTCGCGTGGTCGGCGAAGCGGGGCCGCTGCAGGATGCCCTCGACGACGCGCCAGCGCCCATCGACGTCCGGCTGGACAGCATCAGCGCCGTCAGCGACGGACTGGCGCGGCCGTCGTCCAGACTCAGCGAGCGTCAGCGCGAGGCCGTGAGGACGGCCCTCGCCCTGGGTTATTACGACCGGCCTCGCGGTGCGACTCACGAGGACGTGGCCGCCGAGCTGGGGTGTGCCCCCGCGACGGTCAGCGACCACCTCCAGCGCGCCGAGGCGAAACTCGTCCGCGCCGTCATGGACGACTTCGGTCCGACGGTCTAGCGCCGATAGCGCTCGGCGTGGCGGGGACAGAACTCGGGTTCACGCAGCTGCGCGGTGACGACGCCGGGCTGGCGGTGGGGATTGTGGAGCCGGCAGGTCTCCTCCTCACAGAATGCTTCGCCCGTGTCGAGGTAGTGGTACGCCTGCAGAACGTACCCCTTGATAGCGTCGGTCGTCCGCGGGTCGTCCTCGACGAGGAACTCGCCCTCGACTTCGTTTTCGAGCACTTCTCGGGGCGGTGCGCCACCCCCGAACAGGGCGTGTTTCTGCTGTTCCTTGTAGTACTGTTCGGGCTTTGCAGGGGCCTCGTACAGCCCCGGCACGGAGACGATAGCGGGCTGGCCCAGGACGGTCACGCGCTTGTGCCAGCGGCCGTCGTGGTCACCCCAGGTCCCGACGACGCGGTCCAGCAGCGGGACGTGAAGATGCTCCAGTGACCGCTCGTGCTCGGGGATTCGCTCGTGGAGCGCTCGCTGGACAGCCAGCCCGTCGTAGATGACGCCGCCGGCCCGCTCGGGTGATTCCAGTGCTCGCTCTTCGTAGCGAACGATCCCCAGCATCGTGTTCCCAGTCTCGCGGTCGTACGGCGAGAGCACCCGCGCCCGCGCGAACGACTCCGCCAGTTCCGAGTCGCCGTGTAGCGAGAGAAACCGGTCCCGGACTGAGACGGTGGCGTCGACCCGCGCATCGAGCCAGTCGGCGATGGCGTCGGCGTCGGCGACCGTCGTCGGAGCGCGGTACAGCGTGACGGACTCCATTGTATTAGCCAGTGGTATCGGTAAGTAATACCATTTACGTCTCGGGGAACTCCCACGAGAGATGAGCCGTCGGAGTGGAGAATCAGAGCAGGCTGCTTAGCGTGGTGCTCTCGGCTGGAAACGTCAACCACAGTTCAGTGCTATAGAGGACGCCGCCGGCGGACAGACCGAGCCGTTCGTGTGGAGAGTCACTGTTCCGGTTCGTGCGGGAGCGTCGTCGGGTCCGCAGTGAGCGCGTCGATGCAATCGGTGACGGACCACGTCGTCTCCCCGTCTGTACACGGATACACGCCGACCAGCTCGTCGTCCGCGTACACTGCGACGGCCAGCATCGGTAGCCGCAACACCTCCGTGCTCCCGCCGACCAGTAGCGACGACGTTCGCGTCTCGAACGGCGGTCGGAGACTCAGTCCCCGTTCGCTCGCCCACTGCTCGTACCGGTCGACAGTCGCCAGCACCTCCCCGTGCTCGCTCCGCTGTGAGACCGGAATTTCCTCGGGCCACGTCTGGACATCGAAATCCTCGATAACTCCGGTCGTGGCGAGTTCCGTGAACCGGTCGATGGCTGTCGTTCGAGGGCCACAGACCGGCCGCCGACTCCAGAGTTGGACCCCGATTTCGCTGTCGACTGACTCGTCAGCCCTGTGGTTGTCGCTCCGTTGCATCTCTTCAGACATTGGTTGTCAATCACTAACATCTCTGCACCACTATTGTTTAATTGTTTTCTTCAGTGAGATATTTCGGCCTGAATGGTCAGCTAAGCGGCCGAAAGGTAGTCGGTTAAAAACCGGGGCGTGGGAGGGTTTCAGTCGTCAGCAGGGGATGCGGCGTCGCGGCTCGTGACATCGACCGGTTCGGCGTCGACTTCCAGCTCGTCCAGCGCGACCTGCGCGGCGCGCTTGCCGGAGACGAGCATGGCCCCGAACGTCGGCCCCATACGCGGGAGGCCGTAGGTGGTCGCGGTCGCCATACCGGTGACGACGAGGCCGTCGTGGGCGAGGCCGGTGTGTTCGACGACGGCGTCCTCGCTCTCGCCGACCCACATAGAGTCGTGGCCGGGCGAGTCGTGGCCGGGTGCGCCGTAGGTGTCGTCGTCGGTCTGGTCCATCCCGCTGGCTTCGTCTTCGAGGCCCGGCGCGTTGAGGACGCCGCGCTCATCGAGTTTCTTGACCGCCATCGCGTCGTGGCCCGTCGCGTCGATGACGAGGTCGGCCTCGACCGCGATGGGGTCGACGCAGGTGATTTCCCGTGGCAGCGCGTGGACCGGCGTCCAGTTCATGACGATGCCACCGACGCGGTGGTCCTCGCGGATGACGATGTCGGTGAACTCCGTCATGTTCTGCATCTTCGCGCCGGCGTCGCAGGCGGCCTTGATGAGGCCGGAACACGCTTCGGGCCCGTTGGCGACGTAGAGGCCCTCGCTGTCCTTGGACTGCTTGTGGTCGACGTCGAGTTCGTCAAGCACTTGCTGGGCCGGGTCCCGAACGGTGACCTTGTTCATCAGGAAGCCGCCGAGCCAGAAGCCGCCGCCGAGGTAGTTGTTCTTCTCGACGACCATCACCTGCACGCCGCGCTCGGCGAGTTCCTTCGCGGCCATCAGTCCCGACGGGCCGCCGCCGACGATGATAACATCCGAGTCCGAGAAGTCCATGAACTCCTCGGTCCATTCCTGCCCGATTGCGCGTGTGACCTCTGCTTCGCCGACGTCGCTGAACTGTTCGAATGAATCGGAATCGCTCATACCACCTAGTGATATTCTTTGGTGGTACATAGTCGTTCTGATGGCCTCGTCTGTTTGCTGAATCTCGCGCACGGCCGCTGGCGTGGAAGCACTAATAAAAATGGTTCCACACGGTGGTTTCAGGACTAACTATCAAATGAGAGTATTGTGTGCTAATGTCTACCGAAACAGGCAGCACGTACACGGTCGACACTGAACCGGCGGCAAGAGACATCGACGATATCGACCTGCACGAATACGAAACGCGGCCGGTCCTGAAGTTCCTGATCGCGTTTCTCATCGGTGGGGTGTTCTTTCTTCTGCCGGTCCCGTACCAGGGCGAGGTAACAGTCCCGTTCGACATCGTCGTCAGCAACATAACCGGGGCGTTCCCGGACGTCGTCGGCGTCTACTCGCTGGGCATCATCCTCGCCGGCGGGATACTGACGACGCTCGCGATGACCGGTGACGGCGAGGTCGCGGGGTACAATCTGTCCTACTTCGAAACCTCTGGAGTCTTCTGGGCGCTCCGAGTCGCCGGCGTGCTCGTCGCGCCGGTGATGTTCTTCAAGCTCGGTCCCGAGTGGCTCCACACACCCAGCACCGGCGGGCTGATGTGGGGAACGCTGGTGTACAGCGTCGGCGTCATCATCCCCATCGGGGCCATCTTCATCACGATCTTCGTCGAACTCGGCGGGCTGGAGTTCGTCGGAACGCTTGCGAGACCGATAATGCGCCCGTTGTTCAAGGTCCCGGGACGGGCCGCACTGGACAGTCTCGCATCGTGGGTCGGCTCCTACAGCGTCGGTCTCTACGTCACCCGCAATGTCTTCGAAGACGGCGGCTACCACAAACGCGACGTGTTTACCATCGCGACGTGCTTTTCGACGGTGTCAATCGGCTTCGTCGGCGTCGTCGCCGCCACGCTCGAGATGCTCCCGAAGTTCCCGCTCATCTTCGGGGCGTACTTCTTCTGTGTCGTCGTCACCGGCGTGATTCTGGTCCGGGTGCCGCCCATCTCCAGGATTCCCGAGGAGTACATCGCTGAACCCGACCCGGAACTCGCCTTCTCCGGGACGCCGTCGGATTACGTCCGGCTGGCGGTCAGCGAGGCCGTCGGCAAGGCCAAGGACGGCGAGACGTTCGCACAGGCAGCCAAGCGGGGCTTCGTCGACGGCCTGAAACTCACCAGTCTCATCCTGGGAACCATCCTCGCTGTTGGACTCGCCGCGACGCTGCTCTCGGCACACACCCCAGTCTTCGACATCCTCGGTCGCCCGCTGACGCCGGTCATCGCTGCGCTCGGAATCCCGAACGCAGAGGTCGTTGCGCCGGCGACCATCGTCGGTATCACCGAGATGTACGTTCCCGTCCTGCTCGTGAGCGAGACCGCGACGAAGGCAAAGTTCTTCGTCGGCGTGCTGGCCGTCTCTCAGCTCATCTTCTTCTCCAGCGTCGGCCCGATGATGATGGACATGTTCAGTGACGTCCCCATCCGGTTTCGGGACCTCGTGGCGTTGTTCATCATGCGGACGGTGCTCCTCGTGCCACTCATCGCCGGTATTACTCACGCTCTCGCCGCGCTGGGCCTCCTATAGGTATTCGACCAGCGCTTCAGCCAGTTTCTTCTCCGCCCGCCGCAAGTGGTCCTCCGCGGTTCGGCGCTCCACGCCCACCTGCTCCGCAACAGCCGCTGTCGTCGTCTCGCGGGGCAGTTCGTAGTACCCCTGCTCGTACGCCGTCAGGAACACCTCACGCTGCCGCGGCGACAGATCGGGGAGCATAGCATCGACGGTCAAAAGCGGCGCGTCCGGCGTTACGGAAGTAATCTCACGTTTCGACTCGACGGTAACGTCGAACTGTCCTGCCAGGGACTGGTACACCCTGGCCAGTGCGTCGGGGCTGAGACCGAGTGCCCGGACGAGCTTGCCGCCGCTGGCGTATTTCAGCGGCGGGACGAGCAGACAGCCCTCGTTCGCCAGAAAGCGCTCGACGTTGTTGTCGAGCTGTGCTTTCAGACACTCCTCAGTGACCAGCACCTGCTCGTCGCCGTTTTCCAGCCGCTCACCGATACCGACGGTGGTGCGGACCTGTTCGATGACGTCCCCGACGTCTCCGCCGCTAACGTGCAGAAGGTCGCTGTGGTCGTTACACCACAGCTCGATGCGCGTGCCGGTCCCGTCGGTCGCCGCCTCGTAGGCCCCGTCGCCGTAGACGCGGAACAGTACCTCGTACATAGCTAGCGGTGCGCAAGGGTATATAAAAACAGTTCCGAACGGTGACGACCTGCTAACACGGTTCTCCACTAATGGTGTGGTATGGCACAGCAGTCTTCTCCAAACACCGACCACGACGTCGGGACGCCCTCGGAACAGTGGCGCGAGTACCAGGGTTCGCCCACCGGCACCGACATCGAGTGTGAAGGGTGGCGACAGGAGGCCGCGCTCCGAATGTTGAACAACAACCTCGACCCCGAAGTCGCCGAGAAGCCGGAGGAGCTGGTCGTGTACGGCGGGACCGGGCGTGCGGCCCGGTCGTGGGACGCCTACGATACTATCGTCGACGAACTCCGTGAACTCGGCGACACCGAAACCCTCCTCGTCCAGAGCGGCAAGCCGGTCGGCCGGTTCAAGACCCACGAGAAAGCCCCGCGCGTGCTCATCGCGAACTCGAACCTCGTCGGTAAGTGGGACACCTGGGAGCACTTTCACGAACTCGAAGCGAAGGGACAGATCATGTACGGCCAGATGACTGCCGGCTCGTGGGCCTACATCGGCACGCAGGGCATCATCCAGGGGACCTACGAGACGCTGGCCGCGCTCGCCCGGGAACACTACCCGGACAACGACGGGCTCTGCGGGAAGATTGTCGTCACCGGCGGCCTCGGGGGTATGGGCGGTGCGCAACCGCTCGCGGTGACGATGAACCACGGCGTCTGCATCGCGGCCGAAGTCGACGAGGACCGTATCGACCGGCGCATCGAAACCGGGTACTGTCAGGAGAAGACCGACGACCTCGCGACGGCCATCGAGCGCGCACAGGCGGCCGCGGCGAACGGTGAGCCCTACAGCGTCGGTGTCCACATGAACGCCGCCGACATGCTCGCGGAGATGTTGGACATGGGGTTCGTCCCCGATGTAGTGACCGACCAGACGAGCGCTCACGACGAACTCGAAGGGTACTACCCCGCTGGCTACACTGTCGAGGAAGCCGACCGACTCCGCGAGCGCGACCCCGAAACGTACGTCGCGGAGAGTCTCGATACGATGGAGCGCCACGTCGAGGGCATTCTGGAACTGCAGGACAGGGGTGCCATCGCTTTCGAGTACGGCAACAACATCCGCGGGCAGGTCGAGGACCAGCGCGACCTCGACACCGCGTTCGACTTCCCGGGATTCGTGCCCGCGTACATCCGCCCGCTGTTCTGTGAAGGCAAGGGGCCGTTCCGCTGGGCCGCGCTCTCGGGCGATCCCGCGGACATCCACCGGACAGACGACGCGGTCAAGGAGCTGTTCCCGGAGAAAGACGACCTCCATCGCTGGATAGACCTCGCCCAGGAGCAGGTATCCTTCCAGGGGCTTCCCTCGCGAGTGTGCTGGCTGGGGTACGCGACCGAGGACGGGCTGACCGAGCGCGCCCGCCTCGCGCTCCGCATCAACGAACTCGTCGCCGACGGCGAGATTACGGCACCCATCGTCGTCACGCGGGACCACCTAGATGCCGGGAGCGTCGCCTCGCCACACCGCGAAACGGAGGCGATGAAAGACGGGACTGACGCCGTCGCCGACTGGCCGATTCTGAACGCCCTGCTGAACTGCGCCGCCGGCGCAGACATCGTCAGCGTCCACGACGGCGGCGGCGTCGGCATCGGCAACTCCCTCCACACGAACAACCACGTCGTCCTCGACGGGTCGGACCTCGCGGCCGAGAAGGCCCGCCGCGTGTTCACGACCGATCCCGGGATGGGCGTCATTCGCCACGCCGACGCCGGCTACGAAATCGCACAGGAGATGGCCGACGAGAACGATGTCGCGGTCCCGATGCGTGACCGCAACCGCAACCAATGACCGACCTGACAGACCCGTCGCCGTGGACCGGCTCGTCCGGCGACCCGAACGACGAGCAGTTCGGTGACGTCGTCGAGACGGCCACGCTCGCGACCGCTGCCGAGTACGACGTGGTGCTGGTGGGCGAGCCGTACGACGGGGCCGTCATCGGACGGCCGGGCGCGCGTGCCGGCCCAGCGGCTCTCCGACGCGAACTCGGCGGAACGAAGACACACCACATCGAACGCGGACCGGTCCGCTCAGTCGCCGACCTCGGCGACATCGAGATTCCGGCCGGCGGCGTCGAACGGGTCCAGAGCGCTGTCCGCTCGATGACGGCCGAGATTCACGCAACGGGCGCAGTGCCGGTGTTTCTCGGTGGCGATAACTCGCTGACGTTCCCGAACGCCGCGCCGCTGTTGGCTCACGAAACGGTCGGCGCAGTCAGCTTCGACGCCCACCTCGATTGCCGCGCCGTTCGGGACGAGCCGACGAGCGGGACGCCGTACCGGCAGCTCCACGATGCGGGCCTCGACGCGCTGGCCGTCGTCGGCGCGCGCCACTTCGAAACCTCGACCGCGTACCACGACTACCTCGCCGAGCAGGGCGGGACAGTCCTGCCGCCGGCGTCGGTGGCCGGTGACCCCGCCGGCGCGGTGGACGACGCTCTCGACGCGCTCGGCGACGTGGACGCCGTCTACGTGAGTCTGGACCTCGACGTGCTCGACGCCGCAGCCGCGCCGGGCGTGAGCGCGCCGACGCCGGGCGGCCTCTCGACGCGGGAACTGTTCGGGATGCTGGGCCGCATCGCGTCCGACGACCGTATCGCCGGCTTCGAGGTGGTCGAGTGCGCGCCGCCACTGGACGCCGGGGACCGGACCGCCCGCGCCGGGGCCCGCGCCGTCGCACACTTCCTCAGCGGCCTGGGAGGGAGCCGATGACAGCCCTCGATGCGGTGGTCTACGGCGCGGCTGAACTCGTCGCAGGCCCAGCGGCGGACGACCGTGGTCTGGAGACCTACGCGGACGGTGCAGTCGCCATCGTGGACGGCACGGTCGCCGCTGTCGGTCCGACGGCGGACGTAACCGCCGAGTACCCGCCGGAGAACGCCAACCACGCTGTCGACGCCGATGGTCAGGCCGTCGTTCCGGGCTTCGTCGACCCCCACACCCACGCGCTGTTCGCCGGCGACCGCTCGGACGAGTTCGCCGCCAAACTGCGCGGGAAGTCCTATCAGGACATCCTCGCCGAAGGCGGCGGCATCCTCAGAACGGTCCGAGCGGTCAGGGAAGCCGACGAGGAAACGCTGCTGTCGAACCTGCTGGCACATCTCGACACCATGCTCGCTCACGGGACGACGACAGTCGAGGTGAAGTCCGGCTACGGACTCGACACGGAGACGGAGCTACGGATGCTCCGGGTTATCGACAGCGCCGACGACATCCATCCCGTCGACGTGGTCCCGACGTTCATGGGCGCACACGCTGTTCCCGAGGGGTGGGACGCCGACGACTACACCGCGGCGGTCGTCGACGAGCAGCTTCCGGCTGTCGAATCACAGGGTATCGCCGAGTTCTGCGACGTGTTCTGCGAGGAAGGGGTCTTCTCGGTCTCGCAGTCCCGACGGGTCCTCGAAGCAGGCGCGGCCGCCGGGCTGACGCCGAAGGTCCACGCCGAGGAACTGGCTCACATCGGCGGGACGCAGTTGGCGGCGGACGTGGGCGCGGCCAGTGCCGACCACCTCCTGCACGCGACCGGCGAAGACATCGACGCGCTTGTCGACGCTGCCGTGACGCCGGTGTTGCTCCCCGGAACGGCGTTCGGCCTCGGCGCAGCGTACGCGGACGCGACGGCGTTCCGCGACCGGGGCGCGTCTGTCGCGGTAGCGACGGATTTCAATCCGAACTGCCACAGTCACAGCATGGGCTTTGCGCTGTCGCTGGCCTGCGTCGAGATGGGACTGACACCGGCCGAAGCGCTGGTCGCTGGAACGAAACACGCCGCGCTCGCGCTGGACAGGGCCGATGGGCTGGGGACGCTCCGTGAGGGTGCACCCGGTGACGTCGCCGTCCTTGCCGCGCCGAGTCACGTCCACATTCCCTACCAGTACGGGACCAACGTCGTCGACACCGTCCTGAAAGGCGGCTCGGTCGTCAGCACCCCAACGCATGAGTCATACGCCCGGGATATGCAACCATGACCGCCGAAGTTGTCCTCGACGGCGAGTCGCTCACGCCCGCCGAGGTGGTCGCTGTCGCCCGGAACGGCGCGACCGTCACGGTTGCCGAAACCGCCCGCGAACGAATCCGTGAGTCCCGCGAGCGCGTCGAGAGCGTGCTGGACAGCGGCGAGGCGGTGTACGGCGTCACCACTGGCTTCGGCGACCTCGTCGACGAGCGCATCCCGCGCGAGGACCTCGACGACCTCCAGCGGAACCTCCTCCGGAGCCACGCCGCCGCCGTCGGCCGGGAGTTGACGACCGAGGAAGTCCGAGCGATGATGGTCGCGCGGGCGAGCACGCTGGCGAAGGGGTATTCGGGCATCCGCGAATCCGTCGTCGAGTTGCTGGTAGCGATGCTCGATTCGGGCGTCCACCCAGTCGTCCCGTCGCGGGGCAGTCTCGGCGCGAGCGGCGACCTCGCCCCGCTCGCCCACATGTCGCTGGTACTTATCGGCGAGGGGGAAGCCGAGTTCGAGGGGGACCGACTCCCCGGCGACGAGGCGCTCGACGCGGCCGGCCTCGAACCGGTGACGCTCCGGGCCAAGGAGGGGTTGGCGCTCATCAACGGGACGCAACTGACCGTCGGCGTGGCCGCGCTACTCCTCGCCGACGCGGAACGGCTGGTCACCGCAGCCGACGTCGCCGGCGCGCTCACGACGGAGGTGACCCTCTCCTCGACGGTGCCGTCCCACGAAGCCATCACCGACGTTCGGCCCCACACAGGTCAGGCCGCGAGTGCGCGAAACGTCCGGCGGCTGACGACCGACTCCGACGTGGTCGAGTCCCACCGAAACTGCGACCGCGTGCAGGACGCCTATGCGATGCGCTGCCTGCCGCAGGTCCACGGCGCAGTCCGTGACGCCGTCGCCCACCTCCGGGAGGCCGTCGAGGTGGAACTCAACAGCGCGACCGATAATCCGCTGGTGTTCCCCCGTGAGGCGGTGGGGGACCGGGCCTCCGGCTCCGACAGCGCGGGCGTGCTGTCCGGCGGGAACTTCCACGGCGCGGTGCTTGCCATGCGCCTCGACTATCTGACGAACGCGCTCACCGAACTCGCGGCCATCTCGGAGCGCCGGACCGACAGAATGCTCAATCCGAATCTGCAGGAGCCACACCTCCCGCCGTTTCTCACCGAGCGAAGCGGCGTCCGCTCGGGCTACATGATCGCACAGTACACCGCTGCCGCACTGTTGAACGAATGTCGGTCCTTCGGCCGGCCCTCGATGGACAACACGCCCGTCAGTGGCAATCAGGAGGACCACGTCAGCATGAGCGCGCAGTCGGCCTATCTGGCCCGAAACGCAGCCCGAAACGCCGCCGCGATTCTCGGCGTCGAGCTGTGCTGTGGGGCGCAAGCCGCCGACTTCGTCGACGACGCCCTCGAACTGGGCGTCGGGTCGGCCGAGGCCTACGACGCCGTCCGTGCAGTGGTCCCGAAGCTGACGGCGGACCGACCCATTCACGAGGACATCGAGGCCGCGGGCGCACTCGTCGAGTCGCCGGCCTTCACCGAGCGGGTTGCTGCGGCGCTCGATGAGGAGCTGGAGTGACCCGGCCTCAGGACCCGAGCCCAAGGTCTGCGGTCCCTTCAGCCCCCTGATAACGCTCCCGGTCGTCCCAGTCGGCGATGCTCGAATGCGTTTCCCAGACGGCGGTTTCAAGATGCGCCTGTGTTATCTCCGAGCCGTCTCGCAGGGCGTGCCGCGCCGCGTCCTCGGCGACGAGCTCGAGGTCGCTGGCGGCGTAGCCAGCCGTCGGCTCAATGATGGCGTCCCAGTCGATATCACCGGCGACAGGCCGGTCCTGCAGGTGGATCTCCAGAATCTGCTTGCGGGCCTCGGCGTCCGGCGGTGGCACCTCCACGCGCTCGTCGAAGCGGCCCGAGCGCCGCAGCGCCGCGTCGATGTCCTCGACGAAGTTCGTCGCCGCGACCACGACGATGTCGTCGGCCGCCGCGCCTTCGAGTTCGGTGAGCAGTTGGTTGACCAGTTGCTGCTCGCTCGTGTTCATCGAGCCGCGCCGCGAACCCGCGATACCGTCGATTTCGTCGATGAACAGCACGCAGGGGGCGTTCGCGCGGGCCACCTCGAACACCTCGGCGACGTTGCGGGCCGGCTCGCCCATCCACTTGCTGGTCACGTCCGCGGGGCTGATTTCGACGAAACTGTGGCCGAGTTCTCCCGCGAGAGCGCCGGCGAGGTGGGTCTTCCCGCAGCCGGGCGGGCCGTACAGCAGCAGGCCGGAAAGCACGTCGATGCCGTACGCTTCGTATTCCTCGGCGTTCTCAAGCGGGTCGAGGACCGTGTCTTCGAGGCGGTCCTTCAGTTCGCCCATCCCGCCCACGCCGCTGAAGTCGCGACCCGGGTCGGTTTCGACGAGCGAACTGGCCTGCAGGTCGACGCCGTCGGGCTGGACGACGCCGTTCTCGGCGACCATCTCGGGGTCGACCCAGTCCGGGATGCTGGTGTCGGTTTCAGTGGCGGCCTGCATGAGATGGTCCGTCCCGATTGCGTCGTCCGCCCGTAACGCCTTGCGGGCTGCGTCCTCGGCGAGGAGTTCGATGTCGCTGGCCGCGAAGCCGGCCGTCTCCTCGACCACGGGGTCGAGGTCGATGTCGGCCGCCGTCGGCCGGCCGGCGAGGTGAATTTCCAGGATCTGCGTTCGCGCCGCGGGGTCCGGCGGCGGGACCTCCACGCGCTCGTCGAACCGCCCCGAGCGGCGGATGGCGTCGTCCACGTCCTCGACGAGATTCGTCGCGCCCAGCACGACCACGTCCTCGTCGGCGATCCCTTCGAGTTCGGTGAGCAGCTGATTGACCAACTGCTGCTCGCTGCTGTTCATGTTGCTATCGCCGTCACGCGCGCCAGCGATGCCGTCGATTTCGTCGATGAAGAGGATACAGGGCGCGTTCGCGCGGGCGATCTGGAACAGCTCCTCGACCTTCTGTGCGGGTTCGCCCATGTACTTGCTGGTCACGTCGGCAGGCGTGACCTCGATGAAGGCGTGGTCGACTTCGCCCGCGAGCGCACCCGCGACGTGTGTCTTCCCACAGCCGGGCGGCCCGTGCAGCAGGACGCCGTTGACGACGCCGATGCCGTACTCCTCGAAGGCACTCGGGTCCTGCAAGGGCCTGACGACCTTGTGGTTGAGCGTCTCCAGAAGCTCGGACATCCCGCCCACGTCGGCGAAGCTCCGGGACGGGTTCGGGTCGACTAGCCCGTCGGCCTGCATGTCGACGCCGTCGGGCTGGACAACCGAGCCGTCGTCCGACGGTCGCTCGCGGTTTATCGAGGGCGCGCCGTCGTTGCTGTCGGAGCCGGAATCGCCGCCTGTCCCGGCCGGGCCGGATTCGTCGGACTGCTCGATCCGCTCTCGGATGTTCCGTTCCAGCCGGTCGGGGTTGACCTCGTAGCCGTACTCGGCCAGCCGGCGGGGCTCGGCGCTGAGGAACTCCGCGAGCCAGCCGTGGCGTTTCAGGTCCTCGGTCGGGGCGTCCGGGTCCCGGAACGTGACGAGCTTGACGTCCGAGCTATCCGGCGAGTGGTACTCGGCCAGCCAGAACGGGAGATACAGGCGGTCGACGGCGGTCACGCCGTCGAAGCCGTCCGGATCGAAATCCCCGGGCAGCCCGTACGAATCACGGAGCTTCCGGAGGAAGACGTTGGCCGCGCCCGCGGCACTGTCGTGGCGCTGCTCGCGGTACTCCGCGACGCGCTGTGGTAGCAGCGACCGAGCGTCGTCGTCGGTGACCTGGAACTGCATCAAGACAGAGCGGCCAAGCGCCGGGTCGCTGCGGCCGAAGTCGTAATCGCCCGTCGGCCGGCGGACCACCGCGTCGGTGTCGTCGACGTACTGCGAGACGGCCCGGTCGTTGTCCGCCCAGAGACCGTCGAGAAACGCCGTCTCGGACTTCGTCGTCGTGCCGAACAGCTTCCCCTCGCCGGTCTCGTACTCGTAGTCGACTTTGAACACCGGATAGAACACCCGGTGGAGCCGTTCGAGTTGCTCGGTATCGCCGAAGGCGGTCATTGTCCGCTGGTCGAGGGTTTCCCTGACGGTTTCCTCGTCGGGTATCCGCCGGTCGGCGTAGATGTACGGCGGCAGGCTCATTCGAGGTCGCCCTCCCGAATCGTCCGCTCGGCGGCAGTCAAGGCGCTGTCGGCGTCGAAGGTCTCGATGGCGTCCCGCTGGGCGTCCGGGTCACCACGGAGGTCCCGAGCGTGCTCGGTGATGGTCGGTATCGCGCGGATGATGTTGTCGATGATGGGCACCGTCGCCACCTCCGCCGAGCGGCTCTGGGGATTGAGGTCGATGACCAGTTCCGTCTTCCCCATCTCACCCAGCGCCTCGGCGCGGTCACCGTCCTCCAGCGGGACGAGCACCACGTCCGCCGCGCCGATGCCGTCGGCGTCGACCTTCGCGCGCTCGTGGTCGAGTCCGGGGATGCGCCCGTCAGCGGTGAGCCCCTTCACGTCCGTTGCCCCGTGCTCGCGGAGGTACTTGGCGATGGCCTCGATGCGCTCCTCGGTCCGGTTGAACAGGTTCACTTCGAGGTCTGCGCCGGTCACCTCGGCCAGTTCGACGAGTTCGCCGGGCACGAGGGCGGCGGCGTTGCCGTTGACCGAGACGACAGGGTGCTCGGCGGAGAGGAGGTGTGCCGCGGCGGCGCGCTCGGCGTCGTCGGCGCTGTCGATGGTGCGCTCGCCGAGCAGGTAGTCGAAGGCCTCGCCGCGGCCCTGGGCGATGAGACCCTGTCGGGAGGTGATGCCGCGGTCGACGCCCGCCTCGATCCGGTGGCGGGTCAGCAGCGACTCGTAGCGGGGGTGGCTTTCAGGGAGGTCAACGTCCTCGCTCATACGTTCCAGTGATAGCCCCCTGTACTAAAGTCGTCCGTCAGTAGCGCGTTGCCGTCGCCGTGGCGCCTTGGACGGGATCGACCGCCGGACAACTTCGACTAGCTCCGGAAAAGGTTATCTGCGGGTCAACACAACTCCGTGCCATGGATACCCGACAGGCGTTGCTTGTCGACGCGTTCGCCGCGGAGCCGACGGCGGGCACACCGACCGGCGTCGTCCCCGAGGCCGACGGACTGACCGACGACCAGATGCAGGCCGTCGCCAGCGAACTGGGGGCCACCGAGACGGCGTTCGTCCTGCCGGCGGCGGACGCCGACCGCCGGCTTCGCTGTTTCTCGCCGACCGAGGAACTGGACCGGGCTGAGACGGCGACGATTGCGGCTCACGCGGCGCTCTACGAGCGCGGCGAGATTGACGACGCCGAATGGACCGTTGCCACTGCCGGGGACGACATCGCCGTCGAAACCAAACCGAACGGGATGGTCTGGGTCGAGCAGGGCCGGACCGACATCACCGAGGTCGATATCCCCTACAGCGATGTCGCGGACGCGCTCGGACTCGACGCGGCCACGCTCAAGGACGTGGGTGCGGACCTCCCGCTCGTGACGGCCGACGCGAGTGAGTCGTGGCTCATGGTCCCGGTCAACTACTTCGAGCATCTGAGCAACATCGCCGTGGACGGGGCTGCCGTCGCCTCGCTCTGTGACCGCGCGGACGCAGTCGGCGTGTACCCGTTCACCTTCGACACCGTCGGCGGCGACGCAACGCGCCGGTCAACGTTCCACGGCCGAGCCTTCCGAGCGGGTGGCCGGACAGAAGAGCCGGTAAGCGCGGCAGCGTCGGGAGCCTGCGCGGCGTTCGTTCGTCGCTACGGGGCGCTCGATGACACCATCGAACAGATCATCGCCGAGGGCGGGCACTTCCGCGACCGGCCCGGGACGGTGTCGGTCGACACCGACGGGACCGAGGTGTGGGTCGGCGGTCGCGGCGTGACCGCATTGGACGGGACGGTCACTGTCCCTGCTGTTGACGACGACGATATTATCGAAGCGTGACCGTCCACACCGCACCGGCAGCCTGACCGCCTAATTCACTCGAAATCGAGTGAAGAGCGATCTCTCACTGGTTGCAACCGGAACATCCTTAATTGTCGTTGAAGATGGTACGAATGAGTCCATGCCAACACTGTGGCTCGACGAAATCGGTGCCGACGACCTGGCGCGGGTCGGCGGCAAGGCGGCGTCTCTCGGAGAACTGACCGGAGCGGGCCTCCCCGTTCCGTCGGCGTTCGTCGTTACCGCCGACACGTATCGGTCGTTCATCGAAGCAACTGGAATCGACGAGCCGCTGTTCGAGGCCGTCGATGTCGACAGCGACGACTCGCAGGCGCTGGCCGAGGCGGCCGAACGCGCCCAGGAGCTGATCCTGGAAACCGACACCCCGCCGTCGGTCCGCGAGGACCTGCTGGCCGCCTACGACGAGATGGGCGACGAGGACGTTGCGGTGCGGTCCTCAGCGACCGCCGAGGACCTCCCGGACGCCTCCTTCGCCGGCCAGCAGGACACGTACCTGAACGTCTCGCGTGCGGATCTCCTGCAACGAGTCAAGGAGTGCTGGGCCTCGCTGTTCACACAGCGGGCTATCTACTACCGCAACGAGAACGACTTCGCGCACGACGCCGTGGACATCGCCGTCGTCGTCCAGCAGATGGTCGACGCGGAGAAGTCCGGCGTCATGTTCACCAGCCACCCCTCGACCGGCGGCCCGACGGCCATCATCGAGGCCGCGTGGGGGCTGGGCGAAGCGGTCGTCTCCGGTGCGGTTTCGCCCGACAACTACATCGTCGACCGCGAGACGGGCACCATCGACGAGGTGACCGTCGCCGACAAGAAGGTGATGTGTGTTCGGGGTGAAGACGGCGAGACAATCGAGCGCTCCGTCCCCGAGGAGAAGCGCAACGAGCGCGTCCTCTCCGAAGATGAGATCCACCGGCTCATCGAAATCGGCGAGCGCGTCGAAGACCACTACGACACTCCACAGGACGTGGAGTGGGCAGTCTACGAGGGCGAGGTGTATCTGCTCCAGTCCCGCCCGATTACCACCATCGACGATCCCGAAGAAAGCGCCGGCTCGGCCAATGAAGCCGAGAGTCAGCCGCCGGGAGCCCAGTCGGGCGTCGCCGACGGCGGGGCGATGGAGAGCCAGTCGGAATCGGTCCGGCTCTCCGGCATCGGCTCCGCGCCGGGCCGGGTCACCGGCGTCGTCCGCATCGTCGACAAGCTCGACAATCTCGACAAGGTCGAGGACGGCGACATCATCGTCGCCGAAATGACCACGCCGGACATGGTCCCGGCGATGAAACGCGCCAACGGCATCATCACCGACGAGGGCGGGATGACCAGCCACGCCGCCATCGTCTCCCGCGAACTCGGCGTTCCGGCCGTCGTCGGTGCCGAGGACGCGACACAGAAGCTCCGGGACGGCGAGACGGTCACGCTCGACGGCGACAAGGGCACAGTCGAGAAAGGGGCCAAGGTTCCCGAGACGACCGGCGAGGAAGAGGACGCCGGGCCGGTCGAGGCACACTCGCCCGTCAAACCGATGACCGGAACGGAGGTCAAGGTCAACGTCTCCATTCCGGAGGCCGCCGAACGGGCCGCCGCGACGGGGGCCGACGGCGTCGGCCTGCTGCGCATCGAGCACATGATCCTCTCGACGGACAAGACGCCCTCGCGTTACGTCGAGGACCACGGCGAGCGCGCCTACGTCGACGAGATCGTCGAGGGCGTCCGCTCAGTGGCCGAGGCGTTCTACCCGCGGCCGGTCCGGGTCCGGACCCTCGATGCCCCCTCCGACGAGTTCCGACAGCTCCAGGGCGGCGAGGACGAGCCGAGCGAGCACAACCCGATGCTCGGCTATCGGGGTATCCGGCGCTCGCTCGACCGACCCGGCGAGTTCAAGCTCGAACTCCGTGCGTTCGAGCGCCTGTACGACCTGGGCTACGACAACGTCGAACTGATGCTCCCGCTTGTCACCGACGCCGAGGACATCCTGCGGGCGAAGGCGCTGATGCAGGAGGTCGGCATCGACCCCGAGAAGCGCGACTGGGGCGTCATGATCGAGACGCCGGCGAGCGCGCTCTCCATCGAGGACATCTGCGAGACGGGCATCGACTTCGTCTCCTTCGGGACGAACGACCTCACCCAGTACACGCTCGCCCTCGACCGCAACAACGGCAACGTCGCCAGCCGCTTCGACGAACTCCACCCGGCCGTCCTGGAACTCATGCGCCAGGTCATCGGGACCTGCCGCGAGTACGACGTCGCCACGAGCATCTGCGGACAGGCCGCCTCGAAGCCGCGGATGGTCGACTTCCTCGTCGACGAGGGGGTCACGTCCATCTCGCCGAACATCGACGCCGTGCGTGACGTCCAGCACGAGGTCAAGCGCGTCGAACAGCGCCTGCTGCTGGAATCGGTCCGCTGAGGCCGCAACCGCCTGACGTAGCCAGCAGATTTTTTTGCACCGTTCGCTTCGTTACGGTATGGCACCCGAATCGACACCGGAAGCCAAGAGTATCAGTTCCGGTGTGTCCTACATCCCTTTCGGCATCCCCGGACTGGACGGACAGGTCCGCGGGATTCCGACCGGGAGCACGGTCCTGCTGGCCGGGGCGTCGGACGCGGGCGGCGACGCGTTCACCTACACGAGTCTCGCGACGCTGATGCTCGCGAAACACCGGCCCGAGATGGTCCCGAACGGCATCGCCCGGCGGAGCGAGGCAATTCCCGATTCGGTGACCTACATCACGCTCTCGCACGACCGGGAACACGTTTACAGCGAACTCGACGCCGTGCTCGACGGCTACCAGTTCGATACGCTCACAGACAACATGACTGTCGCCGATTTCTCCCAGCGCTTCATGGAGCTGTTGCCGGTTCCGGAGCCGCTGTTCGATGCGCGACGGAGCGACGCCGAAATCGAACAGCCCGACGCGGAGCCACCCGAGTCGGAGCCCGACGAGGGGACCTTCGAGAAACTGCTTGCCGACATCAGCGACCGGGTGAGCGACGCCGCGGAGACGCTCATCGTCATCGACTCGCTGACCGACCTCGAACGGGCGACGGAGTTCGGTCTACCCCAGAACCACGAAATCGCGTTCCTCATGGGGCTCCGGGAGGCGGTCGTCAACTGGGGGACCGTGGCCTTCGTCAAACTCGACCGGCCCGCGGGCGACGTGCGGTCGGACGAACTCATCCACGGCCTGCTGCACGGCAGCGTCTACTTCTACTCCAACGACAAGGGGTTCGAGACGTATCGGACGATGCGAGTCGGCTCCTTCGGCGGCGCGCTCGACACCGAGCGCCAGACCGTCTTCGAGTCGCTGATCGGGCCCACGGGCTTTCGCGCGAAAGCGACGAAGAAGATCGGGCCGTCGAACTGGTAATTCGGTTGGTACGAGCGCTACAGGACCAACTACGGACGGCTGCCCCGTTCTGGCCACCGTTTCGCCGTCAGGACGAATAAACAGCAGACAACGGACATCCCCGAGCACAACGGCTAAACCGCTCCCCCTCTATACTCGCGATAGATGCTCCAGCGGGCAGAGCCACAGGACTTCGAGCGCGTCCTCTCGTCGATGTGTACCGTACCACATCCGTCGGCACGCGAAGCGGCGGAACGCTTCCTCGCGACGAACCCCGGGGACCCCGGTACGTACGAGACCGTCGCCGACCTGGAACGCGAGGCCGTCGACTATCTCGGCGACATCACCGGGCTCTCGGACCCCGCGGGCTACGTCGCCTCGGGCGGGACGGAGGCCAACCTCCAGGCGATACGCATCGCCCGTAACCGCAGCGACACGGACGACCCGAACGTGGTCGCGCCCGTCCACGCACACTTCTCCTTTACCAAGGCCGCTGACGTACTCGGTGTGGAACTGCGGACCGCGCCAGCGACGGACTACCGCGCCAACATGGAAGCGATGGCCGAACTCGTCGACGAAGACACGGTGTGTGTCGTCGGCGTCGCCGGCTCGACCGAATACGGCTACGTCGACCCGATCCCGGCTATCGCCGACCTCGCCGAGACGGTCGACGCACTCTGTCACGTCGACGCGGCGTGGGGCGGCTTCTACCTCCCGTTTACCGACCACGACTGGCACTTCGGCCACGCGGACGTGGACACGATGACGATTGACCCGCACAAGGTCGGGCAGGCGGCGGTCCCCGCCGGTGGACTGCTTGCGCGTGACCGCTCGCTGCTCGACGAACTCGCCGTCGAAACGCCGTATCTTGAGTCGACGGACCAGCTCACGCTGACCGGCACGCGCTCGGGTGCTGGCGTGGCCTCGGCTGTCGCGGCGATGGAGTCGCTGTGGCCGGCTGGCTACGAGCAGCAGTACGAAACGTCGATGGCCAACGCCGACTGGCTGGCCGACCAGCTGTCGGCGCGGGGCCACGACGTGGTCGGTCCCGAACTCCCGCTCGTCGCGGCCGACCTCTCGATGCCGATGACCGACGAACTCCGGGACCGCGGCTGGCGGGTCTCGAAGACCGGGGCCGGTGAGATGCGCGTCGTGTGTATGCCCCACGTTACGCGGTCGATGCTGCGGTCGTTCGTGGCGGACCTCGACTGGTACTGAGTCTCGGACTTCGACTGGTACTGCGTCGCCGCCCTCGGTCCCGAACATACTGGTATTGACTACTCCCGAGAAGACATACGAAGGTTTAGAAGTGCCTGTTTGCTACAGAGGGTCGTGGACCTGGTAGTACCGACCACAGCGTTCATTGCCTTCATCGGTGACTGTACGACCGCCGGCACCCCACTGTCGCCGCTGGAAGAGGCCGTCTGTACGGCCACCGGTCCAACCGGACTGGGTATCATCGCGGTGTACTCGTTTCTGATCGCGTTCATTCTCCCGCTCCCGAGCGAGGTCGTGCTGGTTCCGGCCGAAACGCTTCGGCTTGGACTCTCTACGAACGGGAATCTGGTGGCGATTATCCTCGTCAGTGGTCTCGGGAAGGCTTTCGGCAGTCTCGTCGCCTTCCACATCGGTCAGGAGGCAAAGGAGTACGGCCCACTCGTGCGCTGGATCAAGCGCTCACGGTTCAATATCATCGAATGGTCGGAGAAGAAGACGGTACAGCTCGCACAGAAGTACGGCTACGTCGGCCTGGCGCTCGCGCTCTGTGTTCCCTTCTTCCCCGATACGATCTCTATCTACGCGTTCACCGTCCTCGAACGCGACTACTATCGGTTCGGTGTGGCGACGTTCTTCGGCAGTGCCGGGCGGCTTGTCGTGACACTCGGGCTTGCCGGCGGCACGCTCGCGCTGTTGTGACTGGGCAGACTCAGAGCGCGGCAGTCACGCCGAAACCAACCCCCTTTTGACCCGTCGGTGGCACACGAACAGGTATGAGCAACGACGAGTTTCCGACGGACCAGCCGGCGGTCGTGACCTGTGGGTTGCCCTACGCGAACGGTGACTTGCACGTCGGCCACCTCCGGACGTACGTCGACGGGGACGCACTGTCGCGCTCCCTCCGGCGAATCGGCCAGCAGACGGCGTTCGTTTCGGGGTCGGACATGCACGGCACACCGGTGGCGGTCAACGCCGCCGAAGAGGGTGTCGAGCCGCGGGAGTTCGCGCTTGACTTCCACGAGACCTACGCCGAGACGTTCCCGCAGTTCAACATCGAGTTCGACAACTACGGGCACACTGACGACGAGACCAACGTCGAGCTGACTCAGGAGTTCGTCCGCTCGTGGGTCGAAAACGACCACGTCCACGAAAAAGAGATCGAGGTCGCCTGGGACACCGAGGAGGACCAGCCCCTCCCCGACCGTTACGTCGAGGGGACCTGTCCCTACTGCGGCGAGCAGGCCCGCGGTGACGAGTGCGACGAGGGGTGTCAGCGCCACCTCGAACCCGGCGAGATCGAGGACCCCGTCTCGACGCTGACCGGCAACCCCGCTGAGTACCGCACTCGCGAGCACAAGTTCCTTCGGCTTGCAGACTTCCAGGAGTACCTCCAGGGCTTCCTCGACCGTCTGGAAGGCACCGACAACGCCCAGAACCAGCCCCGCGAGTGGATCGAGGGCGAACTGCAGGACCTCTGTATCACGCGGGACATGGACTGGGGTGTGGACTATCCCGAAGACGTTGATGGCGGCGAGGACCTCGTGCTGTACGTCTGGGTCGACGCGCCTATTGAGTACGTTGCCTCGACGAAGCAGTACTCCGAGCGCGTCGGCGACGACGAGTACGACTGGGAGCAGGTCTGGAAAGTCGACGGCGAAGAACACCACGGCACCGAGTGGGACGACGATTGGACCGACGACAACGGCGAGATTATCCACGTTATCGGCCGAGACATCATTCAGCACCACGCGGTGTTCTGGCCCGTAATGTTGCGCGGCGCGGGCTACAACGAGCCCCGGTCGATTCTGGCGACCGGGTTCGTCGGCATCGACGGCAAGGCGCTCTCGACCTCGCGCAACCGCGCCGTCTGGGCCGACGAGTACCTCGATGCCGGCTTCCACCCCGACCTGTTCCGGTACTACATCGCCACTGGCGCACAGATCGACACCGACGTGGACTTCTCCTGGGACCGCTTCCAGGAGCGGGTCAACGGCGAACTCGTCGGCAACGTCGGCAACTTCATCTACCGCTCGCTGCTGTTCGCCGAGCGCAACTACGACGGGACGCCCGATGCCGCCGTCAGCGACGACGTTCGCGACCGAATCGAGTCGGCAATCGAGGACTTCGAGACCGCCGTCCGAGAGTACGACGTGCGTGAACTGGCCGAAATCGCCATCGAACTCTCGAACTACGGCAACGAGTACATCCAGCGCAACGAGCCGTGGAACCTCGTCGACGACGACCCTGACCGCGCCGAACAGGTCATCCGCGACTGTGTGCAGTTGACCAAGGCTGTCGCGGTGCTCATGCAGCCCGTCCTGCCGGGCAAGGCCGAGCGCCTCTGGGGCCAGCTGGGCGAACAGGGTTCGGTCGCCGACGTGACCCTCGACAGCGCGCTCGAAGCGCCGCCGGCCGAGTTCGGCGAGCCCGCGGAGCTGTTCGAGCAGGTCGAGGACGACCACATCGAAGCCCTGAACGAGGAACTGCAAGAGCGGGTCGAGAGCGAGGCTTCGACAGAAGCCTCGAACGGAGGCGGCGAAGCCGCCGGAGATGACGGGGACGACGACGCGGAGACCGCCGACCTCCAGCCGCTCGTCGAGGACCGCATCAGCTTCGAGGACTTCGAGGGCGTCGACATGCGCGTCGGCGAGATCCGCAGCGCCGAGCCGGTCGAGGGCGCGGACAAACTCCTGCGCCTGGAAGTCGATATCGGCCACGAGGTCCGACAGGTCGTCGCCGGCCTGCGACAGCTCCACGACGCCGAGGCCCTCCCCGGGACGCGCGTTATCCTCCTCGCGAACATGGAGAAGGCCGAGCTGTTCGGCATCGAATCCAACGGGATGGTGCTGGCCGCCGGTGACGAGGCGGACCTGCTGACCACCCACGAGGACGCGCCGCTGGGGACCCGCATCAAGTAAGCCCAGTCGCCAGCGCTTTTGTAGTCACGGCACGTATCACAGACCATGGATGACGACGGGGCCGCACGAGACGATGCGGCCGCTACGGGTGACACGTTCACCGAGGAGTACGAACTGGCGACGGAAGCCGACGTGATTCAGGTCGACGGTGACGCGGCCGATACGGACGCGGCCGACGAGGAGGAGGGCGCGGTCGCGGGCTCGTTCGCCCCGGACCTGGAAGTGACTCCCGATGCGCCGAAGCCTGAGAACGTTGTCTTCGTCGCGCTGGGGGTCTGCATCGCGATCCTCGCCCTCGGACGGATGTTCCTCGGGGCGGAGATGTACGCGCCGTCCATACTCGGCGGCGTGGTCCTGTCTGTCGCGCTCGGAACCGCTGTACTGTACGGGTTCTTTGTCCGGACGAGCGATGCGTGAGGCTACATCGGCACCTTCAGAGTCGCGCTCTCTACCCCGACACTTAATCCTGCTCCGACACTAAGTCGGGGCATGGTGAACCCGCTGGCGGCAGTTGCCACACTGCAGACCGAACCACTGTTAGGTATGTCGCTCTCCATCCTGCTGTTTCTGGCCGGCGCGGGCCTCATCGTGGGCGAAGCACTCGCCCCCGGGACTCACTTCTTCGTCCTCGGCGTGGCCCTGCTGACAGCGGGGCTGGTCGGGCTGTTCATCCCAGCGAGCCTGGGTATCTTCGCGCCGCTCATCCTCACAGTCATCGTCCTGGCGACCACGGCGGTCACGCTCTGGGGGTATCGAAAGCTCGATTTCGCCGCGCCGGGCCGCGGACAGACGCTCAGTTCCGACTCGCTTACTGGCCAGTTCGGGACTGTGACCGAGCGCGTGACCCGAAGTGACGGCGAGGTCAAACTGGAAGACGGCGGCTTCAATCCGTACTATCAGGCCCGCAGTTCCGGCGACCCGATAGAGGAGGGAACGGAGGTCATCGTCATCGACCCCGGCGGCGGGAACGTGCTGGATGTCGAGCCGGTAGAGTCGGCGAGCGACGAAATCGACCGCGCACTCGAACGTGATCGAAACCGGGGCAGCGAGAACGACGACGCCGAACCGGAGCGGGAATCCGAGCGGGCGTAGGTGTGTAATTCGGTAGTTTGTGACAGGGACACCGAAGCCTTTTCCTTGAGCGCTCCGGAGGTCTGACTGTCATGTTCCCCGCGACAGCACCGCTACAACCCGGAGGACTCATCGGTTTCGTTACCGTAATCTTCCTCCTGATCGCCATCGCGCTGGTGTACTCCAGCGTCGTGATCATCCGCCCGTACCAGAAAGGTGCCTACACGGTCCTCGGCACCTATCGCGGCGTCCTCGACCAGGGGATTCACTTCATCTATCCCTTCGTCTCAGACGTGACGCGGTTCGACATGCGTACCCAGACGCTCGACGTGCCACGGCAGGAGGCAATCACCCGCGACAACTCGCCGGTGACCGCCGACGCCGTCGTCTACATCAAGGTGATGGACCCGAAGAAGGCCTTCCTCGAAGTCGATAACTACGAGCGCGCCGTCTCCAACCTCGCCCAGACGACCCTCCGTGCCGTGCTGGGTGACATGGAACTGGACGACACGCTGAACAAGCGGGGCGAAATCAACGCCCGCATCCGGAAGGAACTCGACGAACCCACCGACGAGTGGGGGGTTCGCGTCGAGAGCGTGGAGGTCCGCGAGGTCAACCCGTCCAAGGACGTCCAGCAGGCCATGGAGCAACAGACCTCCGCCGAGCGGAAACGCCGTGCTATGATTCTGGAAGCCCAGGGTGAACGGCGCTCCGCCATCGAGACGGCGGAAGGTGACAAGCAGTCGAACATCATCCGCGCCCAGGGTGAGAAACAGAGCCAGATCCTGGAAGCCCAGGGTGACGCAATCTCGACCGTGCTGCGTGCGAAATCCGCCGAATCGATGGGCGAGCGTGCTGTTATCGACAAGGGGATGGAGACGCTGGCCGAGATCGGCCAGGGCGAGTCGACGAAGTTCATCCTCCCGCAGGAACTCACCTCGCTGGTGGGCCGCTACGGCAAGCACCTCCAGGGCTCCGACGTGAAAGAGAACGGGCACGCGCTGGAAGCCCTTGACTTCGACGACGAGACCCGCGAGATGCTCGGCCTCGACGATATCGAGGAAATCCTCGGCCAGATCGACGAGGAAGCGCAGGTCGACGTCGAAGCCATGGAAGAGGAAGCCCAGAAGATCAAACACGGCGAGGACTCCGGCGTCGACAGCGCCGACGACGTCATCGAGGAGATGGACGCCGAAATCGACGACGACCCGAGCACGACTGACGTGGCCGGCGGCCCCGACGACACGACGCGAACGTCAGAAGTGGATAAGGACGACTAGTCCTGATAACCAGGCGAAGACGTTTTATTACCGACCCACCTTTTCGGTAGCAATGACGCGTGAGGGCGACGTGGACGAGGACAAGCGGGCGACGCTCCGTCGCTTTGCCGCCCTCGGTGCAGCGAGCCCGTTTGCCCGCTTCGGCGATAGCGGGAGCGAAAGCGACGCCCCCGACGCCATCGCCGGGTACGTCTCGGCACATCCCGGGACACACTTCTCGAAGCTTCGCGACGACCTCAAACTCGGGACCGGCGAGGCCCAGCACCACCTCCACCGGCTGGAAAACGAGGACGTCGTCGCCTCACAGAAGGACGGCGACTACCGGCGGTACTTCCCGGCCGGCCAGTTCTCCGAGTTCGAACAGGTAGCGCTTGGCTACCTGCGACGCTCGACAGCCCGCGGGATGCTCGTCACGCTCCTTCGCCGTCCGGACGTGACGGCCTCTGAACTGGCCAGCGAACTCGACGTGTCGCGACCGACAGTGAGCAACTACGCCGGCGACCTGGAGTCCGCCGGACTGCTGTCCCGAGAAGACGGGTACGCGGTGACCGAGCCAGAGACAGTGTTGACCCTGCTGATCCGGTATGCCGACTCGTTCGATGACGATGTTGCCGAGCTAGCGGGCGAGGCCGACTCACTGCTGCGGTACGATCCCTGAGCTGATTCTTTCCACCGAGTTACGTCTCCCGGTCAACACCGGTAATTTCGAACCTGGCTCCGCCCGACTCGCTGTCGGTCACACTGACATCCCAGCCGTGGACGGCGGCGATATCGGCCACGATTGCGAGGCCGAAGCCGGTGCCTTCGGGCGCAGTCGAGTAGCCCGCTTCGAACACCGTGTCTCGCTCGTCTTCGGGAACCCCCGGACCGTCGTCAGCGACGTAGAAACCGCTGGCGTCGTCGATGTCACCGACGGTAACCGTCACTCCGGTATCGCTTTCGACGGTCTCGTCGGACTGTCTCAGACTGCCCCCAGAGCCCTGCTCCATGCTGTTTTCGTGCATCTGCGAGAGCGAGGATTCCGACCCGTGTGCCACGCAATTCCGGAACAGGTTCTCCAGCAGGCGCTGCAATCGGCGGGGGTCAGCAACGACGACACTGTCCGTATCGGTCACCAGAGACCCGTTCTCCGTCCCGATAGTCTCCCAGCACGCGCTTGCGGCGGTCTGTAAACTGACGGGCTCGGTGGTCGTCGCCTCGCGTCCGTCCCGTGCCAGCGTCAGGATATCGTCAATGAGCGTCTGCATCCGCTCGTGAGCGCTGTCGATACTGTCGAGGTGGTCGTTGGTCACTGCCTGTTGGGCCAACTCCAAGTGGCCCTGTGCGACTGTCAGTGGTCCCTGAAGGTCGTGGCTGACGACACTGGCGAAGGACTCCAGTCGCTCGTTCTGAACGCGAAGCCTGCGTTCGCGCTCCTTCTGTTCGGTGATATCCTGGATGAACCCCCGAACTGTCCGCTTCTCCGCGCCTTCGACGCGTTTGCCGTGGGTCCGGACCCACCGACGGTCGCCTGTCGCGGTGATGAGCCTGGTCTCGATATCGTACGGTTCCCCGTCTTCGAGGGCCGCATCGACGGCGTCCGAAACCATCTCCCTGTCTTCGGGATGATAGAAGGACAGTCCCTCTTCGATTGTCGGATCGAAGTCGTCGTCGACCTCGTGGATACGGCGAGTGCCCGCTGTCCAGGTCAACGTCCCGGTTTCGTCGAACTCCCAGGCACCGAGGTCGCCGAGTTCCTCCGCCTCGGCGAAGAAGTCCCGTAACTGGGCGAGGTTCTGTTCGTGCTCGATGCGGTCCGTGACATCCTGACAGTGTGAAAAGATAGTGACAACACCACCCGAGTCGTCAGTGACGAGGCGATTGTGCCACTCGACCATGATACGCTCCCCGCCCTTCCGGACGTTCTCGTTGACGCTGTGGTAGCCACCGCTGGCCTCGCTAAGTGCGGACGTGACCGCGTCGACGTGGTCGTAGCTTTCCTCGCTGACGAACACCTCCCACGTCTCGCCGACCAGTTCCTCCTCGGTGTAGCCGAATATCTCTGTGAGAGTGTCGTTGACGCGGACGATTTCGAAGTCCTGGTTATACTCGACGAACCCGAGCGGCGACTGGTCGATAAACAGCGAGAGCCTGTCTTTACTCGCTTCGAGGGCGCGCTGTGACCGGTACTGTTCGACGGCGTTGACGATGCGGTTCGCGAGAAGGGCGTAGTGGCTGGTGTCTGACGTCTTCTGTAGATAGTCTGTGACGCCCGCGGAGATAGCGTCACCGGCGATCTCTTCGCTACCACGGCCCGTGTACAGGATAAACGGGAGATCAGGGTAGTCCTCGCGGACAGATTCGAGGAAGTCGATGCCGTTCTCGCCGGGCATTTCGTAGTCGGAAACGATACAGTCGACCGACTCTGTTTCGAGCAGACGCAGGCCCGCTGCTGCACTCGTCGCGGTCTCGATGTCGAACGCAGTCCGTTCTCGCTTGAGGAATGCCGCTGTCGTCTCTGCGTACTGCCGGTCGTCGTCGACGTGAAGCACCCGGATGGCGGAGCCAGCCTCGCCCATTGATGTGTGCAACTATGGCCTCAATGGTTATCAATATAGACATTCACCACTTACAATGTGTCCGGATATATCAGGGATAAATCGTCTGAAACGATGAATGAGCGACGGCACCGGATTTTCTCTACGTGAGGATACAGTTTTCACTCGTTTGGACGGCCGAGTGGGAGTGCCGACGTATCCGCGGTCGAGCCGGCACCGGTTCAGGTCTCGACCATCCACGTCGTCGAGGAGGAGTACCCCCACTTTTCCACAGCCAGATCGTGGTCGCCGTCGGCGATAGCTGTCATGTTCGTCCCGACCTCTTTGGCTGAGAGACCGAGTTCATCACCGATGAGCCGCGATTTGAAATACGTCTGTTCGTCAGCATTGGAACGGAGATACTCCAGAATACGTCGCTGCTTGTCCGAGAGCGGACTGTCGGGGGTTTGTGCGGTGGCGCTCATTAGTACAGTTACTAACAGTATCGAGACACCCTTATGGGATTTGGTACAGACGGTTAACGGCTTGCAGTCTTGCGGTTTTCCCTCGCTCGAACCGGGGATACTGCCGCGAGTTGGGCCACGCGACAGGTAGTTGGTACAGGCGGGAAACACCGTGAGCGCTCGTCGTCGCTCCGCAGTTGGGACGGTCACAGTCGTTCGCTCCGGCAGTTCTTTAGTAATGGCCCGTTTTGTGGCCGAACGGAGGTCTATCACATTGGAAATCTCGGATCAACTGCTGTGTCTGTTCAGTGCCGATATCCGCGACGAGGGGGACCGGTACGTCGTGGAGGTCCCGCGTCGAGAGATCGAGACGGGCGCAGTCGACTCGGGCAGTACCTATCGTGTTGCGCTCATCTCCACAGACGAGGGGACAGAGACGGAGGAGGAAACGGTGTCGGACACGCCACCGGACCAGCCACAGCCGCCGGTCGAACCGGGTGAGACGCGCTACGTCGAGATCGAAGACATCGGGAAGCAGGGCGACGGCATCGCCCGCGTCGAGCGCGGCTACGTTATCATCGTTCCGGGGGCCGAAATCGACGAACGAGTCAAGATCGAGATCACCGAGGTCAAGTCGAACTTCGCGGTCGGCGAAATCATCGACGACGTCTGAGGCTACTCGTAGGCACTGCCGTCGGGGCGCTTTGCCCCTTCGGAGTCGTGGACGACGACCTGTCCGGCTGACGGGTCGACGGGCCGGTAGTTGTCGCGGACGCCGATGGCCTCTTCGAGTTCCCGAACGGCACGTTCCTTGAGCGCCGCCGCCAACTCCTCGGCGTCGGCTCTGGAGATATCCCGGCCGAGTCCCTCACACTCGTGGGCGCGGACCATGCCCTCCTCGTCGACGGCTTCGCCCATCGGCTGGCTCGTCCCGCCGAGCGCGACGCTGAACGGGTAGGTCCGGCAGATGAGCGGGCGGTCGCCGTGGACCGTACAGGCACCCGTTCCCTCGTCGTCTTCGGCGTAGAAGGTGCAGTCGCCGCAGTCGTCGGTCTGGAGCGCCCACTCGAACGTCTCGCCCTCGGGGCCGTCCGGGCCATCCGCAAGCCCGTACGGCATCGGTCGGGCCACGTCGCGGAAGTCGTACTCCCCGGCCGCCTGTAGCCGCCGTATCTCGTCGGGAAACACCGTCGCTGTATGTGGTTCGGCGTCGGTTTCGGCGGACTCAGCGTTCCCGTCGGAGACGACGGCTCCGCCACCCTCGTCGGCGCTCTCACCGTCCTCGCCACACGCCGACTCGGCCTTGCAGCAGGCCCCACAGCGGGTGCATTCGAACCCGATAGCCTCGATAGCGTCGGCCAGTTCCGACTCGTCGAGCGCACGGGCCCGTTGGAGTTCGGTTTCGAGGGAGTCCACAGCCGTGGTAGCGGGCCGACAGGCAAAAAGGCGTCACTCCGCTGGATGCAGTGCGGCCCGCTCGCCGTCCCACGAAACAGTGCCCTCGGCGGCGAGCTTTTCCAGATGGGCCAGCACCGTCGCACGGGCAAGGTCGCGCACGCCGGTGAGGTCCTTCTCGTAGGCGGCGTCGAGGATTTCGTCGAGGGTGTCGGCCCCGTCGTTGACAGCCGCCCGAACACGTCGTTCGCGTTCCAGTCGGTGGTTGATGAGGCGCGCACAGGTCTCCCGTGGGCTCTCGATACGCGGCCCGTGGCTGGGCAACAGCGCGTCGGGGTTTCTGGCGTGGAGACGACGGAGCGACGAGAGGTAGGCCCGAACGTCGCCCTCTGGTGCGCCGACGACAACGCTACCCTCGGCGACAGCGAGGTCGCCGGAGACGACGGTCCCGTCAGTTTCGAAGGCGACGTGCTCCGGCGCGTGGCCCGGCGTGTCGAGGATGGTCACCGGGCCGGCGTCGGTCGGAATCGTCGTCCCCTCGCTGAACAGTTTGTCAGGGGTAACGCCGGTCGCAGCCTCGAATGCGGCCGCCCGGCCACGCCGCGCCCAGACCGTCGCGTTCGTCTCTCTGGCGTAGTGTGCGACGGCACCGGCGTGGTCGGGGTGGGAGTGTGTGAGCGCAATGTGAGCAAGGGTGCGGTCACTGAGAAGCGAATCGAGCGCATCATCCGTATCCGCGGGGTCCACAAGAAGAGCCGCCTCGTCGCCGCAAACGTATGCCGCCGTGCTGCCGGTCGGTGCCCGCGTCGGGACGGGCACGTCGGCCCGCTGCCAGTCCATACCGACGGGTCAGACTGTGAGGAAATAAACCTGTTTGCGCGCGTCGGTGAAGCTGTACCGCGAGTCGACCAGCTCTGACTCCTCCAGTCGGTTCAGGGCGTACCTGACAGTCCGGTCCGGGAGCAGTGAGTTCTCGGCTAGTTCGCCCTGTGACAACGGGGCGTCGTCCTCTAGCACCTTCGCGACGAGTTTCGCGCTCGGCGGGAGTTCACGCAGGGTGTCGCGGAACTCCTCGTCGGTGAAAGGTGCTGGTGCAGCGTTTTCAGTTAATGCGCTCATAGTGGCTGATATTCCAGACTTACTGGTAAAACTTGGCTATATGCATGACCAAATAATACAGATTCTATGAAGTGTTTAATGTGTCCTTATACAGAACCGCCATCGTGCGGTTCTCGTCGCTATCCGGAAAGTACGACCAGAACTATCAGAGCCGAGAGCGCGAGCGGGTCTAGCCTGACTGGAAAACAGCCCGACCGATGAAAGGGGATTCCAGTATCGTTTTATCCCCCGCGGGGTGAGCAATACACCGTGAAAGGGCAGGAGTGGTATCAGGCCGACACCGTGGCCGAAGAGTACGAGGCCAAGCGGTTCTCCCGTGGCGGTCGGCTTATCGACCGACGCGAGAAACAGGCCGTCCTCGACGCAATCGGCCCCGTGGCCGACAAGGACGTGTTAGAGGTAGCTTGCGGGACCGGACGGTTCACCGTGATGCTGGCCGAGCGCGGCGCGAACATCACCGGGCTGGACATCTCCGGCCCGATGCTCCAGCAGGGCCGTGAGAAGGCACAGGCGACCGGCGTCGACGACCACGTCGAGTTCATGCGGGGCGATGCGGCCCGGCTCCCGTTCCCGGACGACCACTTCGACACCGTGTTTGCGATGCGCTTTTTCCATCTGGCGGACACGCCGGCGGCGTTCCTCGCGGAGATGCGCCGCGTCTCGAAGGAACAGGTCTTCTTCGATACGTTCAACCGGTTTTCGACCCGGTCGATATACAACTGGGCGCTCCCGATGGGGTCGCGGCTCTACTCCCGCTGGGAGATCGACCGGCTGCTGGACGGAGCCGGACTGGAACTGACCGAGGCGAACCACGACTGGCTGCTTCCCTACGGATTCTACCGGAAGATTCCGAACGAACTGGCGGCCTCGTTCCGCTCGCTCGATACGGCGCTCGGAGGCACGCCACTCGGCGAAAAGCTGGCCTCGGTGTCGTACTGGAACACCCACGTGTAGCTCGCCGCCGCTCGGACAGCCCGTTTTCCCTGAGTGGATGTCGCCGTCCGTCTCCCGCGACTTTTAAGCGCCTTCGCCGCCGTACCCAGAGGTATGGATATCTCGGTAGTGGTCCCGACGTTGAACGGCCGGGAGGAGCTGTCCGGCTGTCTGGACGCACTCACCGAGCAGGTTCCCGATGCCGAAGTGATCGTCGTCAACGGCCCGTCGGCCGACGGCACGACAGGAATGGTCCGCGACCGGGACGACGTGTCGATCCTCGTCGAGATCGCCGACCGCTCAGTCACGGTCGCCCGCAACGCAGGGATCGACCGGGCAACGGGAGACGTTATCGCGCTCGTCCACCAGGCACTCTCGGTCGAGTCCGGCTGGGCTGACGCGGTGAAAAGCGGGCTCTCGGGGGCCACCCAGGCCATCACCGGGCCGACACACCAGCAACTCTGGGCCGGAATGACGACCGAAACCGAGGAGACGCGGACGATAGCCGGCCGCGACGTGACGTATTTCAATCCCGGAAACGTCGCGTTCGACGCGGAGGTGCTGGAAGCGCTCGATGGGTTCGACGAGTATTTGAACGTCGGCAGTGCCCGGGACTTCGCACACCGGATGGCCGCCAGTGATTACGGCGTCGACTGGAGCACGGAGATGTGCGTCAGCCGCGAGTTCGAGGCCGACGGCGGCACCACGGAGACCGACTGGAACTGGAAGTACCGCTCGCTCGCCTACCGGCTGGTGAAGAACTACAACGTCCGCCCGACCGTATTGCGGCGGCTCCTCAGCCACGCGGCGGGTGACGCGAAGGACGCGCTGATCGATGTCGTGCGCGGGGAGACGACGCCATCGCAGTGGCTCGGCAACGGGCAGGACGTGTTCGGCGGCGTTGGGTCCGGCATCGTCGACGGCCTCCGCGCACGCGTGACCGACCGGACACCCTGTCGGAACCCGAACGGCCGCTCCGCGCGAGCGGACCGCGCGGTGACTGTGTACGACTGGCGGTAACCGACGACCGTCCCCGCGCTTCCGCTGCGGCGGCCGCCGGCAGTCAGGGGGCCAGCGCCTCGATAACGCGGTTCGGATTGTTCGAGAACACCTTTCGCATCGCGTCTTCGGGCACGTCTAAGGTCAGTATCTCCATCACAGCCACGTTCGGGTGAACGCTCGGGACGCCGCTCCCGAAGAGAACGCGGTCAGGGTGTTCCAGAATCGCCCGCTCCATCGGCCGCCGGTAGCGGACCGCGCTGGTGTCGAGATACAGCTTGTCGTGGGTCTCCAGCAGGTCGATAGCTCGTTCCATCAGGTCCCGCCGGAGCGGGTGGGCACCGAAATGCGAGAGGATGACCGGGAAGTCGTAGGTGAGCAGGGTCTCGGCAACGGTCTCGGGCGGGAACCCCTCGCCGCCGTGGACGATGACAGGCAGTGATACGGACTCCAGTTCTGCGAGGACGTCCTCGTCGGGTAGTCCGTCCGTCGGTGGATGAAGCTTGAAGCCGTAGAAGCGGTCGTCGTAGGCGTACTGCTCGATGTCCTCGGGCGAGGTGTGTTCCTCCGTGCGACTACTCGCGAGGTTGCGAAGGGTCGACCCGGGACCGGTCCCCGGGTCCCGAGCGCCGTTGACTCTGGCGAAGGCGACCATCGGCCGCTCGACAGTCATCCGGGCGACGGCGTTGTTCGCTTTCAGATACGAGCCGTCTCGCTCGCCGGGAAAGACGACGGAGCGGACGACGCCGGCCTGGTGCATCTCCCGTTCTAGTTGCTCCGGGTCACCCATGCCGTCTCGGGGTCGGCGCTGCTCGTCGGGTTCCAGTCGCGCGTGCACGTCGACGACCCGAAAGCCGTGCTCCAACTCCAGCATCTACTATACGGTGTGTATACACCCATATTAAAAGGTGTGTAGGTCCAGCCGGGATTACAGGGACAGCACGGCGCTGTCGCCCGACGAACGGTCTACGCCGTTAGAAAGTTTTATATAGAACCGCTTGCCTTGTCTTAAGTGAGGTTCAACACATATGTCATCTGGCCAGCGACGCATGGGCGGCCAGCCTCTTTTCATCCTTGATGAGGACGCCCAGCGCACACACGGGAAGGACGCACAGTCATCGAACATCTCCGCCGGAAAGGCCGTAAGCGAGTCCGTACGGACCACGCTCGGTCCCCGCGGCATGGACAAGATGCTCGTCTCCGACGACGGTGATGTGGTCATCACCAACGACGGGGCGACCATCCTCTCCGAGATGGACATCGAACACCCCGCGGCCCAGATGATCGTCGAAGTCGCCCAGACCCAGGAGGACGAAGTGGGCGACGGCACGACGACGGCGTCCGTGCTGGCCGGGGAACTGCTGACGAAAGGCGAGGACCTGCTCGACGACGACGTCCACCCGACGACAATCGTCGAGGGGTACTCTGCCGCATCCGAACTCGCACAGGACGCTATCAACGAGATCGTCCTCGACGTCGACCTCGACGACGAGACGCTCGTCGAAGTCGCCGAATCCTCGATGACCGGCAAGGGCACCGGTGACGTCGAGGCCGAGAAACTCGCCGAAGTCGTCGTCGACGCCGTCCGCCACGCCAAGAGCGACAACGGCGTTCGCCGGGACAACATCGAAGTCCACACCCAGACGGGTGCGGCTTCCTCCGCGACCAAGCTCGTCGAGGGCGTCATCGTCGACGAGACGGCCGTCCACGACAACATGCCGACCTCGGTCGAGGACGCGTCCATCGCGGTCATCGACACCGAACTCGACGTCCGCGAGAGCAACATCGACGCCGAGTACAACGTCTCCAGCGTCGACCAGCTCAACGCCGCGCTCGACGCCGAGGAGCAGGAACTCAGCGGCTACGCCGAGGAAGTCGTCGAAAGCGGCGCTGACGTTGCGTTCGTCACCGAGGACGTCGCCGACCGCGTCGCCTCCCAGCTCGCCAAGGAAGGCGTCTTCGTCGCCGACAGCATCGGCTCCTCGACCGCCAAGGACATCGTCGAGGCCACCGGCGCGAAGCGCGTCGGCTCGCTGGAAGCCCTCGACGAGGACTCGCTCGGCCACGCCGACAGCGTCGACGTCGAGAAGCAGGGCGACGACGACGTGACGTTCATCACCGGCGGCGCGACCGCCGAGTCCGTCACGGTCATCGCCCGCGGCTCCACCGAACACGTCGTCGACGAGCTCGAACGCGCGCTCAACGACGCGCTCGACACCGTCATCGCCGCGCTCGACGCCGGCGGTGTGGTCCCCGGCGCAGGCGCGACCGAAATCGCCATCGCCGACCACATCCGCTCCGAAGCGGCGTCCATCGAGGGCCGCAAGCAGCTCGCCGTCGAAGCGTTCGCCGATGCCGTCGACGTGCTCCCCCGCACGCTCGCGGAGAACACGGGCCTCGACGCCATCGACGCGCTCGTCGACCTCCGCGCCGAACACGAGAGCGAGGGCATCGCCGGCATCATCAGCGAAGGCCAGACCGGTGTCGTCGGTGACCCCGTCGACTACGGCATCCTCGACCCCGCCGCTGTCAAGCGCGAAGCGGTCGACTCCGCCACCGAGGCGGCAACGATGATCGTCCGTATCGACGACGTCATCTCGTCGTCGTAAGCCGTTCACAACCTGTTTTCTTTTGACTGCGCCGGACAGCGGCGCGAACGATAGCAGAAATTGCGGTACTAGTTACTTGGCTCAACAGCCAGCGTCAGCGTCGCATCGGCCCCGTCAGCGAGCGCTTCGACGAGGCCCCGGTCCACGTCGCCGGCCGCTGCGTCGGCGTTTACCATCACAGTCCGGTCGTCGACGTAGTCGCTCGTCCGCAGGACGTGGCTCCGGTCGTTCTCGAAGGACAGGTCGGGGTGGCCGGTCCCGGTCACGGTAACGACCTGATCGCCGGCTTCGATAGTCGCCGTAATCGTCGCGTCGGCGTCCTGGCAAGCCGTCACGAACTCGCTGTCGAAGTCGGCGGGGACGCGGTCGGCGTCGATGGCGAGGATACAGTCACCTGCAGGGGTCAGAAAGTCGTCGCTCGTCACTTCCAGTGTACTCGCGTGTTCGCCGGAGACGTTCTCGTGGCCCTGTGCGTGGACCACTTCTTCGAGTGTCATACCTCCCGGTCACTGCCGGGCGTACTTCAGCGGGACGACTCCGACCGGGCGACGGTAACCGTCACCGCACCGCAGGCGCACTCGTGGGCCTCGCGGCGGCCGGCCTCGGTCTCGAACACCAGCGCTGGCTCGCCGAGCGGGCGCTCGCAGTGCTGGGCCTCGCAGGTCGGTGTCGCCGCCTCGTGCAGTTCGGTGAGCATATCTGGATAGTAGGTGGCTACCTATGTCAAAGCGAGCCATCCCCGGAGTGAAAGTGAAAGTGAAGCCGTGGGGCAAAGGATATGCCCCCGGGGAACGGGCCACAAGGTATGTCGCTGGAGTGGCGCGGCGCGGCGGTTGCGCCGGACGACGAGATGCCGTCCCCGGAGTCGTGGGAACCGGTGTCAGTGCCCGGCCGGCCCGAGGGGTTCGCCGGCGCCGAGGCCGTGGCCTACGAAACGACGTTCTCGGACCCGCGGGACGAGAGCGACGCACACACGCTGCTGGTGCTGAACGGAGCGTACGCGCACACACGCGTGTGGTGCAACAGTGATCTGCTCACCAGCCACGACACCTACTTCGAGCCGCTCCGGGTTCGACTCCCCGAGAGCGAGGAGTACCGGATCGTCGTGGAGTGTCGCGCGCCGGCGGACCGTTTCGGCGGTTTGCACGCGACCGACCAGCTACCGCCGGAGCGCTGTGTCCCGGGCATCTGGTGGGGCGCGGCCCTCGAAACCCGACCGGACCCCTGTGTGAGCGAGCTCTCGGTCCAGCCGCAGGTGTCGGAAGCGGACGTAACCGATGCGACAGTGGAAGTGTCGGCGACCGTCCTGACCGAAGAGCCGCTCGACGACCGGATCACGCTCTCGCTCCGGCCGGAGGGTGACGTTCGCGGCGGCGGGATGATGGACCGCGCTCGCGTCTCGACCGACGAGGAGACGACGTCGGTGACCTACACGATAGACGTGCGCGACCCGTCGCTGTGGTGGCCCCACGACCGCGGCGACCAGTCCCGCTACGTCCTCAGCGCGAAGCTCGATGACGACGAACACTCGGTAACGACGGGACTACGTACTGTTTCGTACGACGACGGCCTGCAGGTCAACGGCGAGGAGGTACCGGTTCGCGGCGTGACACTGCTGGACCCGACCGCGGAGGACGTCGAGCGGGCCGTCGACGCCAACGCAAATCTGGTCCGGGTTCGGGCGCAGGGGACGCCGCCGGAAGTGGCCCGCGCCTGTGACGACCACGGCGTCCTGCTCTGGCAGGACCTCCCGCTGTCGGGCCCCGGTTCGTTCGACAACGAACGGGGAACCAATCTCGCGGCACGGCTCGATGCGACTTACGCGCAGCATCCCAGTTTCGCGGCGGTCGGCATTCACGACGAGCCAGTGTCACCCTACGCCGACGGCCTTGGGTCCGGGTTCCTCGACCGACTGCGCTTTCGCTGGCGGGCCTGGCGAACCGGATACGACAGCACCGAGGCCGAGACAGTGGCTGGGGCCGTGGACTCCGTCCCGACGTTCCCGGTGGTCGGCCCGCCCGGAATCAACCCCGACGCGGCCACGCTGTACCCGGGGTGGCGGTACGGCGACACGGCCGACCTCCCGTGGCTCTGTTCCCAGTTCGGCGTCGGCGACGTCGTCGCCGGCTTCGGGGCCGGCGCGCTCGGGACGGCTGACCCGGCGGATACCCCGGGGTTCGACCGCGCCCGGCACGACCGCCACATCGACGACGGGGTGGCGGCGTCACAGGCGTACCAGGCTGACGTCGTCCGCGAGGTGGCCGAGGGATTGCGCCAGCGCCGCGCACCGGTCGTCGTCCTCGACAGCCTCCGGGACGTCGGCGACGCGGGCATGGGTGTACTCGCCGCTGACGGGAGCGAAAAGACGGCACACGACGTGCTCGCCGACAGCTACGAGCCTACACAGGTCGTCCTCTCCGCGCCCAGTCCCGGAGAGCGGGACGTCGTCGTCCTCCACGACAGGCCGGAGAGCACGAACCTCACCGTCGAGTGGGACTACAACGGCGAGCGCGAGCAGGCCGAACACACCGTCGGCCCCTTCGCCCGCGTCCCCGTCGACACACTCACGCTGTCGGCCGGCGACGAGGTGACACTCGCCGTCACCGACGGGCAGCGGGTCGTCAAAAACGAATACACCATTAGTCAGTAATATAGGTCCGTGATATACAAGGGTAATCCGGTGGGGTTACGACCGGGTCCCCCGCCGAATTGCGGCGTGTGAGACGTTGACGCGGTATTCAATGCACCGGAATGTTTAAACAATATCCTCCTCTATTCGTAGACACCAGAACGCTTCCGCGTTCAGGCAGTATCGCTTTCAGCCCAACATGAGAGGGAACCCTTGTTATTGGTGTCAGCCCCTCAGTAGTGGGCCGACTGTCTGTGCTGAAGCGGTGATGGCATAGAGGATTCAACAATGGCAGACTCGATAGACGAATCAAAGAACGTTACAGTAACCGAAGAGGATCTCGAAAACAAATCGAAAGGCGAGCTCATCAAACTCGCCGGCCAGCTCCGCGACCGACGGAACGAGCTGAACCAGATGGCGTCCGAGCGGGCCTCCGCCCGTGACGACCTGAACGCGAAGACTCGCGAGAAGGTTGACGAGGCGCAGGAACACCGCGAGAAGCGCGACGAGCTCAACGAGCAGGTCCAGGAGCACAAGGACCAGCGCAACGAGCTCAATGCGGAAGCAAACGAGCTGTTCGACAAGGTCGACAACCTGAAAAACGACCTCGAACTCGACGAGGGCACGTCGGTCGAACAACTCAAAGAGGAGATCGAAGACCTCGAGTTCAAGCAACAGACCGAAGTGCTCTCCTCGGAGGACGAGAAGGAGCTCATCGAGAAGATCGAGACCAAGCGCGAGAAGCTCCAGGAGAAACAGGAGAAGCTCGACCAGGGCGGCGACCTCGAAGAGCTCAAAGAGGAAGCGGAAGAGGTCCGCTCGGAAGCCTCAAAGCACCACCAGAAGGTCACGGAGCTGGCCGACGAGGCCCAGAAGCACCACAACGAGATGATCGAGGCCTACCGCGAGGCCGACGAGATCCGTGACGAGGCCGACGAGAAACACGAGGAGTTCGTCGAAGCGCAGGAAGCGGCCGACCAGCACCACGAGGACTTCGTCCGCGTCCAGAAGCGCCTCCGCGAGCTCGACAAGAAGGAAGAGGAGCAGGAGCGCTCCCAGCGCGAGGAGAAGCAGGAAGCCGCTCGCGAGGAAGNTCGCGCCATCAGAGATGTGTATAAGAGACAGCCTGATGAAGCTCCAGAAGGCCGGCAAGCTGTAAGTCTGTAGGATTTTCTCTCTGTTTTCACCGACTGTAGATGCATCACTCACTCGGCCTGCTCCAGCTCGGCGCGCTCTCGCTCGTCCCGACAGCTCTCGGTGGGGTCCTGTTCGGCCTCGCGCTCGCCGCGCCACCGGGTCCGATGAACGCCGTTATTGCCGAGGAGAGCGCGCTTCGGGGCTGGCGGGCCGGCTTCTTCGCCGGCCTCGGCGCGATGACCGCTGACGCCTGTTTCCTCGTACTCGCCGTGCTCGGCGCCGCCACAGTCATCACCGAGACACCAGGCGTTCGGCGCGTGATGGTCGGGGGCGGCGGGCTCCTGATGCTCTGGTTCGCGTACGGAGCAGTCAAAGAAGCGAATACAACAGTTACCGAGGGGGACTCGTCGGTCGCGTCTGGGGACAGCCGGGGCTTTCGCAAGGCGCTGGTGCTGGCGCTGACGAACCCCTATCAGGTCGCCTTCTGGCTCACCGTCGGCGTCGGCCTCCTCGAACCCGGCGTGGTCGACGTGGCGTCGTACGTGCCTGCGGTCGGGACTGATGCGCTAACCGTACAGACCGGGCATCCGGTGCTGCTGGGCGGGTTTTTCGGCGGTATCGGCCTCTGGATTACGGGGTTTCCGGCGGCGATTGTCGCCGCGAGAACGCGTATCGAACGACTCGCACCGCTAATCGCGTGGATCAGCGCCGCTGTTCTCGCCGGGACCGGCGTCCTGTTCCTGCTGCGAGCGCTATGAGTCGCCCATTCCGGTCGCCACGTCGTCGAGGTCGTCTTCGACGGCCATTTCGGCGACCTCCATCGTCAGCCACTCCTGGAACCAGCGGGTCCGCTTGAGCCGCTGGTGGACGATGGACTCGGCGGTGTCGCTCTGAACACGCTCGCGGGCGTCCTCGCCGCGCTCGATGACCCGGTCGACCATCTCGGCCGCGTCCATGTGCGTCCGGGACTCATAGCCCATCCGCAACAGCATCAGGGCGGTCCCGTTCGCGCCGACCTTATCCAGAATATCCGCTTCGATGAGACACTGTACTTCCAGGGGTAGGTCGTCCAGCGGCCCCTGATACGAGTGGGCATCGACGGCGGAGCAGACCTGTTCGATAAACGATTCGGGGTAGTCACCGTGTGCCTTCAGATACTCGCGTGCGATCCGAGCGCCGGCTTCCGCGTGGAGGTCCTGCTCGGCTTCCAGTTTCGCGATGTCGTGAAACAACGCTGCCACGCGAGTCACGTCCACGTTCGCCCCCTCCTTGCGGGCGATTTTTGTCGCGATGTCGACGACGTTGAGGATGTGGTTGAAGCGGTATTCCGCGGAGTGCCACGGGTACCAGCGCATGCGGCCGCCCTCTTCTTCGTTTTCGACGCTCGCCGCGAGGTAGTCGTGGACGAACTCCTTCATATCCTCGAACGCGTCGGCTGAGACAGGTGACTCCCTAATCTCGACGCCCACAGCACCACCTCCGGAGACGGATTTCGATAGTCATCTTACACATATAGACGTACGTTCGACTCTTTAGCGTTACGACAGGGAGAACGGCTGCCACACCCGGTATTTCTGTCTGCAAACAGCGTCACAGAACCGGCCTTCGGAGCGGTTGTCCGGACGCCGGACAGCCACCATCGCTGGCCCCGACTCCGTGTCGAGTTGGGTCGCTGTCGGGTGATTGCCGACGACTGGTTCTCAACGGCTGAGAACATTAGTCCGGCTTTTTACAGCTAATAGATAAATCAGTACATATGCCTCTCCAGCCACTTCACACACCCGTCGGTGATGTGTCGATCGTTACCCACGCGATAAACGAACACGCAGTGACTGACGTGCTCGTCGGCGTCGGTATCGCCCTGTGTCTGTTCGGACTGTACTACAAGCTGATACTGGTCCCGGCGAACAGGCAGGAATCGTCACAGCGCTCGGGAGACCAGTCGCCCCCTTGACCTCCTCCCAGGCCTTCAGGCGTGGGATTCCCGCGGCACCGCACCGCTAGGTTGGGAGTTTCAGGTTTGTAGCCAGGTCGGCATGACCGGACTCCTGGCG
>NZ_AOLW01000046.1 GCF_000336615.1 Haloarcula amylolytica JCM 13557 | reverse complement strand
GGCTGAGTGAGGCTACAGGCGAAGCTGCCGGGTTGTCGGCTTCATCCACACCCCTGAAGGGGTGGGCTTTCGCCTTGCTCCCGCTGTAATTACAGGTAGGCGGCGTCCCAGCGCATCGGCTTGCGAACGTTCCCGCAGTTGTCACATTCGATGCGGCCCATCGAGTCCATCGCGTTCGCCAGCGTCTCGCAGTTACTGCAGTAGTAACCGTAGCGGTCGCTGCCCTCCTCTGTGACGTGGACCACATGGAACGGCGCCATCGAGCCGGACTCGTGGTTGTTGTGGTCGACGTAGACCGTCCGGCCGTCATCAGTTACGGGTTCGCGACCGAGTTCGTCGGCGTCGGTGTAGAGGTTCTCGACGTAGGTCCGTCCGGCGATGTCGACTTCACCCGTGCCGGCGCGTTCGAAGCCGCGGTCCTCGTAGAAGCTGTTGCCCTCGACGTTGTCAGCCAACACGCGCCCCTGGAGTGTCTCGGCACCCCGGTCATGGAGTTCCCCGTGGGTCTCGTCGAACAACGCCGACCCAATCCCCTCGCCGCGGTATGCCGGGTCGACGTGCAGCCAGAGAATCGTCCCGATACTGTCGCCCGACAGGACGCTCTCGGAGAGGCCGACCACCTGCCCGTCCCGCTCACCGACGAGAATCAACCGATTACTCTCATCGGCAAGCACTTCCTCGATGCGCGCTTCGTCGTACCACTCCTCGATAGCGCTCGTAATCGCCTTCGGCCCCAGCGAATACGACGCCTCTAGTGAGCGACGCGCCACGTCACGGATAGCCGGCCGATCCGACGGCACTGCCTCCCTGATTTTCATATGCCACTAGTTGGCACGGAACATCATAAATCTACAGTTCAGTGTCAGAATTTGGGACACCCGTTGGGCTATTCATGCGAGGACACCGCGAATTGTGACCTCGACCGGCCTGTGGCTATCCTGTCCACTCGCTGGCGCGTCGTACGAGAATGCGGGCACTGTTCGTGCTCATGTCGGAGGGTACTTCGGGCGGATTCGAACCGCCGACACTTCGCGTCGCTCGTGACGTCCTTCGAATCCGCTGAGGATACCCGCTGCTCACGAAGTCGTTCGCAACAGGATAGTCCCGGGCGGATTCGAACCGCGAAGGCTCGAATACTCGCCTTCTGGGCTCGAACCGCCGAGGATATTTCGCGCTCACGGACTTGTTCGCGCGAAAATAGTCCCGGGCGGATTCGAACCGCCGTCAAGGGCTCCAAAGGCCCTTATGATTGGCCACTACACCACGGGACTGCGCTCACTACGTTCGCTTGACCCGTGAGAGTCGCAGAACCGTTCGGTTCTGCTCTCCACCACGGGACTGCACTCACTTTGTTCGCTCGTCCCGTGTACCTCGCAAATCAACAGGATTTGCTCACCGCCACGGGACTGCGCTCGCTATGAGCAAGCTAACCGTATTCGGTGTAATCGACGGAACGCACTTGAACGCTTCGAGAGCGGGCGGTCAGTCGCTGGTGACTTCAGCCTCGACTTCGAGCAGGCCACAGACGTCACCCTCGGGGTCGAAACAGTCCGGACACTGTGGTTTGCGGTCGATGATCGTATCGAGGCGATCAGCGACCGTTTCGTCGATGACGCCCTCCAGTTGTTTTGCCTCGGCCTGGAACTCCTCGACCTCTAGCACTTCGATGAGGAACCGCTCGATGATGCAGTAGTTCTGGAGCGCCTCGCGAGCCTGTGCGATGCCGTCGTCGGTGAGGTCGACACCCTTGTACTTCTCGTGGTTCAGCAGCCCTCGGTTTTCGAGTTTGCCGATCATCTCGTTGGCGCTGGCCGGACTGACATCGAGCATGTCGGCCACGTCGCCGGTGGATGCTGGACCGTCTTCTTGCTGTTGCGTGAGATAGATCGCTTTCAGATACTGGGCCTGCGTGTTCATTGATAGTCCTCCATCAGGTCGGTCACGTCTTCGACACCCTCTGCTTCGTCCTCGCGGATATCCGACAGCACGGCAAGCAGCCGCTCGCGGTCGATGGTGAATGTCACGTCGGACGCCTCGATGGCTTCGATGAGGTCGTCGTAGAACTTGTACGCCGTCTCCTCGTTACAGAGTTGGTCGTACAGCACGCCGTCGAAGTCCTTGTCGGCCTCGTACTGGGCCTCGACTAGCATCTCGATTTCCTCGAAGGGGACGGTGTCCGCTTCGAGGTCGTCGATGAGCGCCTCCAGTTGCCGGCGGTGCTCAGCCGACTCCGTCTCGGCGTGCGCGAGGAGGTCGAGCACCGCCTGTTCGTGCTCTCCGCTCGTTTCCTCGGCATGCTTGGCCGACCGTGCCTCGACGACCTCTTCGAGGACGATACCGATCTGTAGTAACCGGGCGAGCTGATGGTCGGATGCGACCGGCTGTGTGAGACTCACGGCAACACCCCCACTCGGCGCTGTGCTGCAGTCATACACGTAGTTCGGGGAGGCCCGGACTTAAGCGGTTCCCTGTCGTCGAGCCCGCGTTTCGCTCCGGTAGGGGACGTTCTCAATCTCCGCCCTGCCGAGCACTCGTATCAGGCGGACCGCCGCGCTACCGGCGCGAATGAAATGAGCGTAGACGACATCAGAGCAACGCTCTGATGGGCCCGCGTTTACAGCCCTACGGGCTATTCACGAAGACGCCGCGGGAGCAGAGTTCCCGCGAGCCTGTGCTCGCGTTACTCGCGCAGACACCGGGAGAGCAAAGCTCTCCCGAGACTTCGTTCGTAGCCTACCGGCTACTCACGAAGACGCTCGTAAATCAGCTGGTCGAGGTCCTCGCGGAGTTCGTCGACCTGCACTTCTTCGAGCACGGGGACGTAGAACCCTTCGACGAGCATGTTCTTCGCTCGCTCAGGGTCGACACCGCGGGAGGTCATGTAGAACATGTCCTCTTCGTCGACCTGCCCGACTGTCGCGGAGTGGGAGGCCTCGGTGTCGTGGTTGTTGATGATGAGCTTCGGCGACGCGTCGGCCTCGGAGTCGTCAGAGAGCATGAGCGTGTTCTCACGCTGGTACGACGACGTGTCCCAGGCCTCGCGACCGACGTCCTGAACGCCTTCGTACACCGAGCGGGCGTCGTCGTCGAGGACGCCGCGGGTGACGAGGTCGGCGATGGTGTGTTCGGCCTCGTGCCAGACACGCGACGCGATGTCGAAGTGCTGGTCCTCGTGGCCGAAGAACGCACCCAGAATCTGGGACTCGGAGGAGTCACCCAGCAGTCGGGTCTCGACGTTGGACTTGGTCAGGCGGGAGCCGATGTTGCCGTCGATCCAGTTGACCGTGGCGTAAGTGTCGGCGTGACCGCGCTTGACCTGGAAGTTGTAGGTCTCTTCCGAGAGGTTCTGGAGCGCGCCGTACTGGACGTAGGCGTTCTCCTCGGCGACGACCTCGACGATACCGGAGTAGTACTGGTCGTCCTCGACGGTCTCGCCGGTCTGCTGGCGCTCCAGAATCGTGACCGAGGAGGACTCCTCGGCGAGGACGAGCGTGTAGTTGAACAGCGACTGGCTGTTCATCGTCGTCCGGATCTTCACGTCCTCGGCGTCGACGCCCTCGGGGACGTAGACGACCGTTCCGGCAGAGAACAGGGCCGTCGACAGCGCAGTGAGGTAGTCCCGCTGCGGGTCGACGACGCTGCCGAAGTGCTCCTTGACGAGGTCCGCATGCTCGTCGAGCGCCTCGCTCCAGGACAGCACTTCGACGCCCTCTGCGTCGACGCGGTCCTTGTCCTGTGCGTAGTCGAGCGGGTCGACCAGCGACTCGTATTCGAGCGCGTCGAGGTTCGTCCACGTTCGACCCGGCGTCCGGATGACGTCCGGCATGTCGAGCTCGTCGAGCGCGGCAAGGGCGTCCTTGCGCGTCTCCAGCAGCCACTCGGGCTCGCCGAGATCCTCGGAAATCTGTTCCACCTGACTCTCTGACAGTGTGGCGTGTACCTGCGTGCTCATGGTTATCCGAGCGACCCCTCCATCTCCAGCTCAATGAGGCGGTTCAGCTCGACCGCGTACTCAATCGGCAGTTCTTCCGTGATCGGCTCGATGAAGCCGGCGACGATCATCTGCTTTGCGTCGTCGTCGTCCAGTCCGCGGGACTGTAGATAGAAGACGTCCTCGTCGCCGATCTTGCCGACGGTCGCCTCGTGGGCGACGTCGACCTTGGACTCCTTGATCTCCATGTACGGCATCGTGTCCGACGTGGACTCGTTGTCGAACATCAGCGCGTCACACTCGACGGAGGTCGAGGAATCCTCGGCACCGTCGGCGATGTGGACGAGACCCCGGTAGTTCGTGCGGCCGCCGTCCTTGCTGATGGACTTGGACTCGATGGTGGACTTCGTCTCGGGAGCGTTGTGGTAGACCTTCGCGCCCGTGTCGATGTCCTGGCCCTCGCCGGCGAAGGCGATGGTGATGTGGTTGTCCGTCGCGCCGGGCCCCTTGAGAACAGTGGAGGGGTACAGCATCGTGGCTTTCGAGCCCATGCTGCCGGAGACCCACTCCATCGTCCCGTCGGCCTCACAGATGGCGCGCTTGGTGTTGAGGTTGTACGTGTTCTTCGACCAGTTCTGGACGGTCGAGTACTGGACGTGTGCGTTCTCCTTGACGAACACTTCGACGCCGCCGGAGTGGAGGTTGAACTCGGAGTACTTCGGGGCGGAACAGCCCTCGATGTAGTGGACTTCGGAGTTCTCCTCGGCGATGATGAGCGTGTGCTCGAACTGGCCCATCCCGTCGGAGTTCATCCGGAAGTACGCCTGCACCGGCATGTCGACCGTGGTGTCCTCGGGGACGTAGACGAACGACCCGCCGGACCAGATGGCGCCGTGCAGCGCCGCGAACTTGTTGTCGCTCGGCGGCACGGCCTTGGTCATGAAGTACTCTTTCAGGATGTCTTCGTGCTCCTGGACGGCCTTGTCCATGTCACAGAAGATGACGCCCTTGTCTTCCCAGCGCTCCTGCATGTTCTGGTAGACGATCTCGGACTCGTACTGCGCGCCGACGCCCGAGAGGGCGTTCTTTTCGGCTTCTGGGATGCCGAGCTTGTCGAAGGTGTCCTGAATCTCTTCGGGGAGGTCGTTCCAGTCGTCGACCCCGCCGCGGGTCTCGATGTCGGGGCGGATGTACGGGACGATCTCGTCGACGTCGACCTCCGAGAGGTCGGGCGCGCCCGGCCAACCGGTCGGCATCGGCATTTCGTGGAACTGTTCGAGGGCGCGTAGACGCCGTTCGAGCATCCATTCCGGCTCGTTCTTGTCTTCGGAGATGACCCGGATGGTCTCCTCCGTGAGGCCCTTCTCGGCTTCGAAGGCGGACTTCTCCTCTTTCTTGAACTCGAAGCGCTTCTCCGTGTCGGTTTCTTTGAGGTGGTCTTGATCTGAACTCATAGTGTGTGTAGTGTTATCGCTGTGTACGGAAGGGCGTTACGCGGCCTCGTAGGCTTCCTCTCGGACCCAGTCGTACCCCTCGTCTTCGAGCTTTTCGGCGAGTTCGGCGCCACCGGAGGTGGCGATCTGGCCGTTGAGCATTACGTGGACGTGGTCGGGTTCGACGTAGTCGAGGATGCGCTGGTAGTGTGTGATCTGGAGGATGCCCGCGCCCTGCTCGTCACGGAGCGCATTGATGCCGTTGGAGACGTCCTGCAGTCGGTCGATGTCCAGCCCGGAGTCGATCTCGTCGAGCACGGCGATCGAGGGCTCGAGGATCGCGGCCTGGAGGACTTCGTTCTGCTTCTTCTCGCCGCCCGAGAAGCCAGCGTTGAGATACCGGGACGCGAACTTCTCGTCCATGTCCAACTGCTCCATCTTCTCCTGGAGGATCTCCTGGAACTCGGCGACGCCGATTTCGCCCTCTTCGACGTTGCCCTCCATCGGGGAGGTGTCGTAGCCAGCGGCGTCCTCGTTGGTGTCGCCGCCCTCGGCTTCGACTTCTTCCTCGTCGTCGTCCTCGAAGAGCTCCTCGCGCTCTTCGAGCTTGGCGTTGAGCGCGGTGCGGAGGAAGTTCACCATCGTGACGCCTTCGATCTCGGCCGGGTACTGGAAGCCGAGGAAGATGCCGAGCGCGGCGCGCTCGTTCGGTTCGAGGTCGAGCAGATTCCAGGTTCGGAGATCCTCCGGGATCTCCTCGTCACCGAACTCGTTCTCGTCGAGGTGGATGAGCACTTCGCCGTCGGTTACCTCGTAGGCGGGGTGGCCGGCGATGATCTTCGCCGTCGTCGACTTCCCCGAGCCGTTGGGACCCATCAGCGCGTGGATCTCACCGGACTCGACTTCGAGGTCGACACCGCGGAGAATCGTCTCACCGTCCTCTTCTGCGACTTCTGCGTGGAGATTGTTGATTTCGAGTTTAGCCATAGGTATCTCTTAGGTCAACCGAAAGAAGGTACGTTTCACCCATGAAGCTTTCGCATTGCTGTGAACTCAACTTCTGCATATGAAAACAATATTTCTCGCAGAGATAACTACCCGTATTCTGTGGGTTACATGAAGCTGCCGAGTCCCGTCTGTTCCTGCCCGGATTTGACCTCCTCCCAGGAGATGTCCATCGCCTCCAGAATTCGGGCAATCGGGCCTTTCAGCGTCTTGTCGAGCATCTTGTCCCAGTCGATTTCGAACTCCTCGGGGATCTGGTCCGCGTACTCGAAGCAGATCACGTCGGGGTCCCGTCGGAACTCGCCGTACAGCGGGTCCCGCTGGGGGTCCAGGCCTTCCTCCTCCTCGATGCGCTGGAAGAAATCGGAGTGGACCCGGTCGAGGTACAGCCGCTTGGGTTTCGAGCCGCTCTGGAAGTTCGTCCCCAGCAGGAGGTTGGCGTACTTCGCGCCCCGGACCTGCGCGGTGTCGGTGTCGTAGTTGTCGAGTTTCTTCCCGATGCCACCGGGAATACCCACGTCGTCGTAGTCGACGTTCCCGGCCTGGTAGTCCTCGATAACATCGCTGACATACTGCTTGATGGACTCGGCGTCCTCACCGCGGACGATGCGGTCGATGACCTCCTTCTGGACCCGTTTCGTGATGGGGGCGATATCCGAGCGCTGGTACTCGAAGCCCGTGATGTCGATGTCGTCGACGTGCTTACCTTCCTTCCAGACGATGTTGCCCGCGTAGCGCTTCTTTTTGCCGGCCTGGAAGAACCGGCGGTAGAGCTTCTCGAACTCGATCTCGAAGCGGTGGAACTCGGCGTTGAGCTGCTCCATCGCGAACTCGTCGTAGGACGCGTTAATGGTTTCCTCCAGCTCGAACCCTTTCTGAATGGTCGTCGCGATGAGTTCGAGCTCGTCGTCGTCCATCTCGGGGTGCTTCTCGCGCATCTCGTCGGTGATTTCGACGTCGCCCTCGACGTCGTCGGGACCGACATTGCCAAGTTGTAGCATGACGGAGTCGGTGTCCCCGTAGACGACCTCGTACCCTTCGTTTGCGACGACTTCGTCGGTGTAGTCGATGACCTCGCGACCGGTGGCGGTGACCGCCGCGCCCATTTCCTTGTCGTAGAGGCGGAACCGGTCCCAGCCCAGAACGCCGTAGAGAGAGTTCCCCACGTTCTGGAATTTCCCGTTCCGGCCCGCTATCAGGGTATTATTGTCTTTGACCGTTACGCAGTATACACCATTTCCGGCGGTACTCTCCGAGCCATCCCTATGCATTCGGAACGAGTTCTTTGCATCTTCAGTACAGTAGATACGCCAGACTGCCCCATCACGATTATAACTAGCTGTAAGTCCGAGATGTGTACAGAGACGCAATATATCATCGCGCAGTTGCTGACTAATTGTTGAAAAGCGCCATGCATTCTTCTGCCAATCACCGTCACCCTGTATCAGCGTTTCCAAGAACTGCTGTTTTTGACTTTCAGAAGCTTCGAACACAAGCTCTGGAATCCGTTTGCTGTCACTTCCGCTGCCACAAAGCTCAGTAAGCAACTCAGCCCAGATACGACTGGAAAAGCTCACAGAACGTTCGTCGGTATACCAATACTCAACGAATTGATCTACGAGAGTCTCTATCTTTTCACGGCGACCCGTATGTTCTTGTGCGATATTAATACGGTAGTTCGAAGTCTTCGATTCGTAGACACTACCCTCAGTGATGTACCACGCTAAGAATTCCAGAAAGTCGTTTGTAGAAACTTTCCGTGAGATATTCGGAGTTCCGTATTTTGCGGCAGCCATCGTCCCGCCATCGGACAAGGTGATTCCAGTTTCAGTGTATTCCCTAGCCAATTGGACGATATCAATGGTCTCACCAAATCGGTCCCTGTGCTGGAAGTCCCAGTCATGCGGCATCTCGTAGTTACAGTAGTCGTATAGGTCCCCTGCCTCTTTGAATTTCCATCCGTCTTCGGTGATTCCATTTTTATCGTTCTTCCGGACGAGCATCCGGTGGTTCGGCGTCACGCGGAAGTCCATCTTGCTCGTCTCTATATCCACGAGGTCGCCGCGGTAGTCCGGATACGACTGTGTCTCGACCACCGGTTTGACCTCCATCTCCTCCGTCTCGGGGTCCAGCGAATACACCTCGTCGCCGATTTCGAGGTCACGGATGTTGCGGACCCCCTCGGGCGTCAGCACGTCCGTGTCCGGCGTGAAGCAGTTCATAATCACCTTCACTGCCGCTTGCTGCCTGTCAAAGCGCTCGTACTCCGGATTGTCGGGGTCGAAGCTGTTCCGCTCGGCCTTCTTCTCTTCTCGTTCTGACAGGAGTTCGTCGACCATCTCCCGGATGACGCCGTCCGGTTCCTTCCGGAAGTGGGTGCCGTTGGGCGCGCGGTAGGTGTCGCCGTCGTAGGTATCGGGGTCGACCTTCGTCTCCGGGCTGGCATTCGTGGTGACCATACACATCGGGTACAGCGACTTCAGGTCCAGCACGGTGACGTTCTCGCGGACGCCGGTGATGGGGTCGAAGACGGCGCCACCCTCGTAGTCCTCGCTCTCCTGTTGGCCCTTCGAGGGCAGCGCGAACTCGCCGTGGAGCTTGTGGAGGACGTACATGTCGACGGCGTCGCCGGGCGTCGTCGCGTCCTCCAGTTTGCAGCCGACGAAGGTGCGGACCTCGTCCCAGAAGTCGATGATGTCCTGTTCGCGGTCGAGTTCGACACACAGTTCGACGTCCCGGAGGTTGTACTCCAGTAGCTGCTCGGGGTCCTGTTCCCAGAGGTCGCCGATGTCGCCTGTGTAGCGCTCCTTGCCGACGCCGAGTTCCTGTTCGCCGACGGCGTCGAGCCGGTAGGATTCGAGTTCGGTGAACTGGGTGCGCTTGTAGGCATAGAGGAGGTCGAAGACGACACGGCCCTTGATGTCCGGGCCGCCCCAGCCCGAGCGCCAGACCTCGTCGACCCGCGAGAGGCGGTCTATCCGGAGGTCGTAGTCGTGGTTGTAGCTCTGGAGTTCCTCCAGGCGATCGAGGAAGTACGGCGCGTCGAAGTCGTCGAAGTTCCAGCCCGTCAGCACGTCCGGGTCGGTGTCGACAATGTAGTCGACAAACGCCTCCAGCATGGCCTCCTCCTCGTCGAAGACGCGCACGTCGGCCTCGAAGTCCTCGCGAATCGGGTCGTAGCCGGCCAGCGCCTCGGGGCCGTTGATACCGTCGGGGGACTCGTATAGCCAGACGACGTACTCGTCGCGGTAGGAGTCGTGGGAGGTGAGACAGATAATCGGCTCCTCGCCGTCCTCCGGGAAGCCGTGGCGGTCGTCGACCTCGATGTCGAAGGTGTTGACCCGCGGGTCGGCGTGGGCCTCGACCGGCCGAATCTCCTCGTGGTGGACTTTCAGGCTGTCGTCGTCGAGTTCGCGGGCGGGGACGCGAACGCCGCTCGTGATGTCCTTGTCGATGAGCAGGCGGTTGGGAAAGAGGATGTCCGCCTCGTAGTGGTCGAAGTCGTCACGGATCTGGCCCACGTCGCGGGGCGTCTGACCGAATATCTTCGTCAGGCGCTCGCCCCGGATCGACTCGTAGGGCTCGCCGTCCTCGTCGGCTTCCTCCCAGCCGGTGATGCTGTCGTACTGGCGGAGTTCGTCCTCGGTGACGCTGTCGGTCGGTGCGTAGAAGTACGGCTTGAAATCGAAGACCCGCGCGTGGATCGGTTCGTTGTCGTCGGTGCGCCCGAAGACGTGGACGACCGGGAACTCGTCGTCGCCCTGCCCCTCGATGGTGTAATCGACCTGCGTGACGACGAACTCGACGGTTTCCTCGACCGGCGGGAACTGGCGCTCGTCGAGGTCGACGACGCTCGTCCCGCCGGTATCGCTCCCACCGTTGCCCGCGATAGCTGCCGCTTCGTCGGCGACCGGGCGGTCCTCCTCCGCGTCTTGCTCGAAGTCCCCCAGCGTGCCCTGGGTCCCGTCACTCATTCTTGGCCATGCTTCGAGATGCCGCATAAAAACACCGACGGTCGGCGGGATGTTGCCACAGGCAGAAAGTATATGCCATCGAGTACCATACCCAAGTTTGACGACCAATGTCGCACCACGCATCCCCCCACGGCGAGGCGGATAGGTCCGAAGAACTGCGGTCGGAGCCGGCGCTCCCGGACGCCATCCAGACGACCGAGACCTACGAGACCGAGGAGGGGACAGTGTTTTACGACGCCGAGAACCCTCTCGCGTGGCTGCAGACTGACACGGCGCTCACCTTACAGGAGATCGCCTGACACAGAGTCCTTTTATTTGCCGGCCGACGTAATGAGACTGTGATGGATATCCCCGGCGATGACGAGCACAACCAGAGCCCGGGGGTTCTCTCGGAAAAGAGCGAGTACGAACCCGCTGAGTTCGACCCGGAGAGCCTCGGCCCGGACGTACCCTCGCCGTCAGACAGCGATTACGACGGCGAGGCCACGGGGCTGTTCGTCAGGCTCGTTATCGTGTTCAACGTCGCACTGCTGGCCCTCTCGCTCGGGCCGATGCTGGCCTACTTCGAGGGGCAGGTCGACCTCGGGATTCGTATCTTCCTCGTGGGCGTCATCGCTTTCAGCTACGGGACGTTCCGGTACGTGAAGTTCGAGCGGGAGCGCAAATCGGACGACGAAGAGGGCGAAACAGCCGAGACAACGGATACCCAGCCTGACAGCGCGGAGTCAGGCGACCACAACGGCTAACCGGCCCGGTCGGCTACGAACGGCCATATGCGTACTGTGCGGGACGACGACGGCACGCGGTACTTATTGCTAAAGGAGTCTACCGAGTCGAGTCTGGTCCGGGACCCCGAAACCGGCGAGCAGCGCCACGTCCCGAACGCCGATCTCGAACCCGTCGATGGTGAATCGCCCTTAGCAACGGCCGCCGAGGCCGTTCCCGGCGCAACCCGCCAAGTCATTACAGCGGCCCACGACGAGCGTGCCCTGGGCCTGCTCGTCGAACTCGACGAGCGCGGGCCGCTCTCCGTGGCGGAACTGCTCTCGGCCTACGACCTCTGTGAGAGCGACCTCCACGGCCTGCTGGCCGAGTTCCGCGCCGCCGGCCTGCTTACCGAAGCGGAAGTCCACGGGCATCGAGGCTACGACACAACTGAGACTGCCAGCGACGGGCTCGCTCAGCTTCGGGACTGAGGGCACGCCACACCGCACCAGGCTCAGGCCAACTCTGCGACCGTCGCTTCGACCTGCTCGACCCGCGAGCGGTTGGTCGTGGCGTCCTTCTCGACGCGAACGAGGTCGTCGGCCGCGCCGACCAGTTCTTCGTCGTGGCTAACCACGAGAATCTGCTCGACGCCGACCTCGTCGCGCATGTACTCCACGAGGTCGAGCAGTTGCGTGACGTGGCCAGAATCCAGGAACACCGTCGGCTCGTCGAGGATGAGCGGCGGCATCGGCGCGGCCCCGTCGATGCCCTCCGCGAGCAGGCGGTAGATAGCACACCGGAGGCTGAGATTGAACAGCGCCCGCTCGCCGCCGGAGAGCTGTTCGGGCTCCAGGGGCTCGCCGTCCTTCTGGTACACCGTGAGCTGGTACTGCCCGTCGAGTTCGATGTGGGAGTACGAATCGTTCTGGTACACCAAGTCGAACGTCTGATTGAGCATCCGTTCGAGCGTCTCGACGTTGCGCTGGCGCAGTTCCGCCCGGAGCGCCCCGTACATCTCCTGAAGCTCCTCTGTCTCCTCGTACAGCGTGTCCAGTTTTTCGAGGGTCGCTTCGAGGTCTTCACGACGCTCCCGTAGCGACTCCAGCTCCTCGATTTCGTTCGTGACACCACCGATGGCGTTTTGCAGTTCGTCGCGCTGCTCGCGTTTCTCCGCCAGCGTCTCCTCGGCCTGTTCGATGTACTTTTTCGCGCGCTGCTTCTCGCTTCGAGCCTCTTCGATACGCTCCTCGTCGAACGACTCCGCGAGGTCCTGCTTGCGCTCGCGCTTCTCCGCGAGCTGTTCGCGGCGCTGGTCGTTCAGTTCGGCTTGCTGACTGCGCTTCTCGCGCAGGCGCTCGATGTCGTCGTCGCAGTCGTCGATGTTCCCAAGGAGGTCTTCGACCCGCTCCAGATGCTCGATTGACTGCTTGACCTGCTGGCGCTCCTGATTGCACTCGGCGACGACCGAGCGGCAGTCTTCCGCCTGCTCGCGGGCTTCGGCGGCTTTCTCGCGTTTCGTCTCGGCCTCGGACTCGTGGTCCGCTGCTTCCTTGCGGAGCGTCTCGATGCGCTCCTGATCCGCGTCCAGCCCGTTCTCCTTCTCCTCGACTAGTTGGACGATGTTCGAGCGGTTGTTCGCAAGCGTCGCCAGTTCGTCTGCGGTCTCGACCAGCTCTCTCGCCGTCTCGTGTTCCGATTCCAGTTCCGCGACCGTCTCGCGGGCGTCCGAAAGCGTCGCCTCCAGCTCCGATATCCGCTCGCGGTCGTCCTCGATGGAGGCGACGTGTGGCGACTCGGCCACGTCCTGCCCGCACTCGGGGCACTTGCCGGCCTCCAGCAGCGCCTCGGCTTCTTCGAGTGACTCCCGCTCGTTCTTTAGCTTCGTCTCCAGCTCGGTCACTCGCTGACGGGCGTCCTCAAGGTCGCTGGCGACGGATTCCTTGTGCGCGTCCGCTCCGTCGCGGTCGGTCGGCGCGTCCTCGAATCTGGCTTCGAGGTCGGCGATCTGGTCGTCGATGTCGCTGATCTGTTCGCGGCGCTCGGCGATGGTCTCCCGCGCCGCTTCGAGATCGGCTTCGAGTTCGTCGGCTTCCTCGCGTTTGTCCTCGGCCCGGGATTCGAGGTCCGCGGCGCTCTCGGCCAGCGCGTCGGCCGTGCTGCTGTGTTCTTTCGCGTCGACGCGCTGATCCTCGATCCGGCTCTGCAGGTCGTCGTCGCGGGACTGCAGTTCGTCGAGCCGTGCGTCGACGGTGTCCGGGTCCGGCTCTGCGCTGTCGAGGTCGATTTCGGCCACCGTTTCCGAGAGGTCCTCCCGCAGCGACTCCCGGCGGTCCTGCAGGTCGCTGATCTGCTCTTTGAGCTCGGTACGTTCCGTCTCCGTCTCGGTGATGGTCGTCTCTAACTCCTCGATGTCGGCTTCGAGGGTCGACAGCTCCTCGCGTTTCTCCTCGTACTCTTCCAGTACGGACTCGGCCTGCGTGAGCGTCTCCTCGGCGGTGACCTTCTGGTCCTCGATGTGTTCGATTTCGACCTGTAGATTGGACTCCTTCGTTTCCAAACTGTTCAGGCGCTCGTGGAGCTCTTTCTCCTCTTTCTCTTGAATCTGCTCGTCGAGTTGTGAGAGTGCCCCCTGTTTGTCATCGCGCACGCGGCCGACGCCGACACGGGCGTCGCTGGCCCGCTCCCGGTACTCCTCCAGTTTCCCCAGTTGCAGGAGGTCATCGAGCATGTCCTGCCGGTCGCCCGGCGAGGCGTTGATGAGCTTGTTCACCTCGCCCTGGCGGACGTAGGCGCAGTTGACGAACGCCTCGCTGTCCATCCGAAGGAGTTCCGTAATGCGTCGGCGCACGTCACGCGCCCCTTCGTAGTTGCCTTCGGGCGTCTCAAGCACGCATTTGGCCGTTGTCGGTTGTGCCCCGGTCGCACGCACCCGGCGAGTGAGGTGGTAGTCGCCACCGGCGTGGGAGAACCACAGTTCGACGGTACAGTCATCGGCCCCGATAGTGACCACATCACCGAGATTCTCGTCCAGCGCCTTCGAGCCGTACAGCGCGAAGAAACAGGCCTCAAGCAGGGAGGACTTTCCGCTCCCATTGAGTCCGTGGATGACGGTCACGCCGCTGTCCAGTCGCAGGTCTGCATCGTCGTAGCACTTGAAATTAGATAGCTTGACGCGTTGGAATTTCATTGTCGACCCTCCATTACAGGAACTCCTCGACGCTCGCCTGACTCTCGGTGTCCGTGCCGTCGGCTTCGTTCACCGCCGCTCCGTCGTCAGTGTCGTCCTCGTCCGTGCCTGCGTTGGCTTCCGTTTCGGGCGCTCCGTCGCTCGTGGCCGCCCCCGTATCGGCTGCGAGGGCGTCCGAACCCTCGGAGAGCAGTTCACGAACGTGTCGTTCGACCTCGTCTTTGACGTTCGCATCGGCGACCTTCGAGGCGCGAATCGTCTCGTCGATGTCGTAGGCGGCCTCGCTCAGGCCGAGGTCGCGGACGCGCTCTGTGACGGCGTCGTCGGGGTCGGCGAAGCTGATATCCGTTTCGTGGTCCTCGGCCGTGATTTCCCGGTGGTCGGTGACGCGAGCCACGAGTGCCCCTCGGTCAAGTGCGAACGATTCGACGCTGGCTGGGGTCACTGGGTCGCCGTCGCCACTGATCGAGACGATGACGACGGCGTCCTCCAGGTCGTGCTGGCCGACGCGACTCCGAACCCGTTCGACGCCCTCCTCGGGCCCGAGATCCACGTCGACGAAGACGAACTCGCGGGTGTCGAGGCCGCGGCGGGTGATACGGACCTCGTCGTCGAAGGTGACGATGTTGTAGCCGCGGTCCTCTCGCTCGCTCGCGCTCGCGCGCTCGGTCGATCCACAGTATGTGACCCAGGTGTCCTCGATTTGCTGTTTACCGGGGTCGTGGTTGTCGCCGAGCAACATCGCGTCGAAGGTCACCGACGACTCGGTCAGAATTTGTTCGGCATCCCAGTCGCCGTAGTCGAAGGGCTGGAACAGGCCGTGAGTGACCAGTGCGGCGCTGTCGGCGTCGTGGGAGGCGAAGTCGTAGTCGAGGTCCTCGCGCTGTGACCGGGGCACGAAATCGAGCCCGTAGAAGGCGGTGTCGCCGATGACGGTCGGCTCGTCGTCGAGCCGCGTCGCCAGACCGAGTGACTCGTACAGGTCGAGCCACTGGGCGTCGCGTTTTGCCTCGTGGTTACCCACAACGGCAAGAAACGGAATACCGGCTTCGGAGAGTTCTTCGAGAACGGTCAGCGTGCCCATGATATCAGCCAGCGCCGGGCGGCGGTCGTGGAACAGGTCACCGGCGTGGACGACGGCGTCCGCGTCGTCCGCGATGGCGTCTCGGACCACCTGCCGGAACGCATCGAGGAAGTCGTCCCGTCGGTCGGGGACGTTGTACTGCTGATACCCGACGTGGGTATCGCCGGTGTGTATCACCCGTGTCATTTGCCCACCTGTAAGCCAGCGCCACCTAAAGGGGTATCGTGACCGCAGTGAAAGTGGTCGACCACGATGCGGTCGGCCCGGTGGCTACGACCCATCGCTGGGCCCCGCCGCGGCGTCGCGGTATCGCCGGAACGCTCGCAGAGTCGCCCGCCCCTCGTCGGCCAGCCCGCTCACTTCGTGTTCGGCCTGTGCGACGGCCGCTTCGAGTCGCCCGACGCCGAACGTCTCGACGAAGGCGACCGCCTCGTCTAAGTCGTCGGTCGCCTCGGTCGCTCGCTCGATGACTGTCCGGTAGTCGGCGTCGCCGCCTGTATCGCGGGTGCCAATCCGGCCTGTGCTACAGCCGTCCTCTCCGTCGGCTACTCGCAACGCTCCGCCTCCGTCGTCGCTGTTGTCGCCCTCCCCGTCAGCGAGTGCCGTGAGTGCCGCTTTCACCTGGTCGCTATCGGCCATAGAACGGCGTGGCCACGGCATCCGAAATAAACGTTTGCTGGCTCCGGGTCAGTTGATGGCACGTTCGAGACACCCGTTCAACTCGAACCGATTGAAAAAGCGTACAGTTTGGTGACGTAACCGGTTCGATAGAACTAACAGCCCAGTCCCGGTGGTACAGGACGAAAATCCACTGTCGGATGGCCTCCACAATGTCTCTACGCGCACTCCGATCCGACGACAACGCGCTCTCCTCGGTCACAATCGTCGCGCTACTGATTCTGGCAACCCTGCTCATCTCCGTCGTCCTCGCGCTGTTCATCCTCGGCGGGTGAGGCGGGACGAGCACTTGCTGGCAGCAGCCGGTACGCTTCCCGCAGCTCCCCGTCCGAGCGTTCAAATACCAACACGCGACCAGGGCCGGGCATGACAGATATCGAGACGCTGGCCGAACGGCTCCGCACGGTCGAACGCGCGGTCACGGACGGAACGACGGAGTTCCCGGAGGTGACGGAACTCGCTGAGTTGGAGAGCCGCGTGGACACCATCGAGCAGCGTATCGACGACATCGACGAGCGGACGGCGGAGATCGAAGCCGCCACGCAGGCCCTCCGCGGCTACGTGGGGAACATCCGCGCAGTCAACGAAGATGTCGAGCAACGCGCCGACGCGGCGCTGGCGGCGACCGACCGACTGGAAGTCCGACTCGACGAGGAACTGGCATCGCCGTCGGCATCTGACCCATCAGCGGCGGGGACCGACCAGTTACGGGCGGAGACAGTACAAGGCCATCCAGGCTTGTCGGATAGCGGCGAGCACAGAGAAACGAACGCCACGACCGAGGAACCGACCGATTTCTCCGCCATCACCGACGGCGGTGATCCCGACGACGAGACCACTGACGCGGGCGTTATCGGACGTATCCGTGCGCTGCTGTGATATACCGGCTGGTTCTCGCCGTCGCGGTCATGACCGCACTTGTCGGTGCAACAGCGCCAGCGCTATCGACGGCCCGAGCAGACGCAGCCAGTGGTGCCATGGAGCGTCAACTGGACGAACTGGGGGCCGAATTGACCACTTTAGTCGAGACTGACGACGCGACGGCGAACGGCGACGCGCGGCGTGCAGTGGAGATACGACTCCCCCCGCGGAGCTACACGAACGCCGGCGTCAGTCGACTGCAGTTCGCCGAGCGGGCCGGTGTTGGCGTCGCGACCTGGACAGTCGAGTCCCGGAAGCGGACCGAGCGGCTGGTCGGTATCCCGATCCGAACGACGGCGTCGACCGACCGGCTCGACGAACCCGGTACACATCGACTCGTGTTCGTCTTGACGCGGTCGGACGGCCAGCGGGTGCTGAGGGTCCATCGGTTTAAGTCCGAAGCCGCGGCGAGGAACGGCCATGCGTGAGTGGCTCTTCGGGTCATCGGCGTCGGACTGCCGCTGTGAAACGGCAATCGAGGGTGAGCGGCTGGTGGTGACGGCGGACCAGTGTCCGGGCAGTGGCGACCTCGCCGCGTCGGCTGACTGCCGGGCGACGGTCGTCGATTCGCTCTCGTCGACCGGTATCGATACCGTCGTCACGGAGCAAGCAGGACAGGAGCGAGTGTATGTCGACCGGGCGGCGGCGGTACTCACCGCGGCTGGCCGGTTCGCGACCAGAGTCGCCTCGCTGGACGACCGCCTCGCAGACCGCGCTCGCCGGGACCCCGTCGCTGCCGCCGCGGAGGCAGTCGGCCGAGCGGGGCCGGTCGCTGACCTGGCGGCGGAGACCGGGTTGGCGGTCGCCACAGAAGGCTTCGATACCAGCGAGCAGGCGCTCACTGCATACACTGGGCCAACGATTAGCGACGCCCGCGTCGGCGCAGCGCCGCCGGCGGCTGCGGCTCTCCGGGACCAGCAAACGCTCCCGACAGAGGCCGTCATTCGGCGATACGACACGCGCAGCGACCACCTGCCGATGTATCATATCGAGCCCCGCGAACAGCGGTTCGACGTGGATACGATGGAGACGCTCGTCGAAGCGTACGAGCGAGTCGCCACCGCTGCCGCCGACGGCGACTGTCACCCGTACGACGCAGCTACCGCGGTGGCCGGCGACAGTACGACGGCAACCGCTGTCGGTGCCGTGCTGGAGAAACACACGGGCGGGCTCGGGATTCTGGAAGATATCTTCGCCGATCAGCGGGTGTCCGACGTGTTCGCGACAGCCCCAGTGAGTGACACCCGGCTCCGAGTGCGTTGTGACAGCGAGACGATGCGGACGAATGTCCGCCTGACGCCGGCGGGCGCGAACACGCTGGCGTCGACGTTCAGACGGTCGAGCGGCCGGGCGTTCTCGCGAGCGAGCCCGACGCTCGATGCGACGGCGACGGTGGCTGACCGACAGATTCGCGTCGCCGGTGTGAGCGAACCGGTCAGTGACGGCCTCGCCTTCGCCTTTCGCGCCCATGACAGCGACGTGTGGCGGCTGGCCGACTTCGTCGACAACGGGACGATGCCGACAGCCGTCGCCGGGCTGCTCTCCGTCGCCGCGGAGCGCGGCGGGGCCTGTCTCGTCGCCGGCCCCCGCGGCGCGGGCAAGACGACGACGCTCGGGGCGTTGCTCTGGGAACTCCCCTACGAGGTCCGGACTATCCTTATCGAGGACACGCCCGAACTTCCGGCGTCGTCCCTGCAGTCCGACGGGCGGGACGTGCAGGCGCTTCGGACCGCCCGCGGAGAGGGGCCGTCGGTCGACGCCTCGGAGGCCCTGCGGACCGCGCTCCGGCTCGGCGAGGGCGCGCTCGCCGTTGGGGAGGTCCGCGGCGAGGAGGCCAGCGTTCTCTACGAGGCGATGCGTGTCGGTGGCGGCGACGGGGCCGTCCTCGGGACGATTCACGGCAACGGCCCCGAAGCGGTTCGGGAACGGCTGGTGTCGGACCTCGGCGTCCCGGTGCAGTCGTTCGCTGCGACGGACCTCGTGGTGACGCTGGCTCCGCCCGCGTCGGAACACGGCCGCGGTATCGCATCTGTCGCGGAGATCGTCTCCCACGACGACGACGTTTCTTTCGAGATGCTCTACGAGCGCGACGGAGCGACGGCGACAGCCACCGGTCGCTTAGAGCGGGGCAGCAGCCGTCTGGTGGAGTCACTCGCCGCACCCGGCGAGTCCTACGCCGAGGTACTCGACGCTGTTGAGGCGCGAACCGAACGATTCGAGGAGTCAGTGGCTGTCGAGACACGCGGGAACGAGCCACCCACAGACGAGGTCCAGCCGTGAGCCACGCCAGCGGTTCAGACGGCGACAACGACAACGCGAGCACAGCACCAGCCGCACCGCCCACAACCACAGTCGGTGCGGCCTCTCCTGGCACTATCGAGGTACCAGACGACTACCGGCGAGCGTGTCGGCTGCTCTCGGTTTCGGCCCCGCCTGAGGCACTACTGACGGCGAGCTACGCCGTTGCGGTGTGTGGCTCCCTGCTCGCACTGGTCGCCGCTGTGACGGTGACCGGACTGCTGGCGACGACTGTCAGCCTCGGACTCCTCGCCCTGTCCCTGAGCGTCGCGGCGCTGGGACGGTACGGCGTGCCGTTCGCCGCCGAAGCAAAGCGGATTCGAGCGCTGGGGACCGCGCCGTCGCTCGTAACGACACTGGTGCTCGGCGCGACGCTGTGGCCCAGCGCCGAGCGGGCGGCGGCGTTCGCCGGACGGGCCGGAAACGGCCTGCTCGCCACACGGCTGCAACACCATCGACAGCGAGCCGCGGGCACGCCACGGAGCGGTCTGGGAACGTTCGCGGCGTCATGGGGTAGCCGGTTCCCAGCGCTCGAACGCGCTGTCGGGCTGGTCGAGAACGCGACGCTGGCCCCGACCGAGGAGCGCCCCGAGGTCCTCGAACGCGCACGGCAATGCATCCTCGACGGGACGCGCGACGAAATGGCGGCCTTCGCGGCCTCACTCCGAGGTCCGGCGACCGGTCTGTACGCGTTCGGTGTCCTCCTGCCGCTGGCGATGGCGTCCTTGCTGCCCGCCGCCGCTGCCGCGGGTGTGCCAGTGACCGCCCCTGTGCTGGTCGGGACCTACGGCGTGGTCTTTCCCGGCGCACTGTTGGTCGCCTGTTGCTGGCTCCTGGGCCGGCGACCGGTCGCGTTCCCGCCAGCGACAATCCCGCGAAGCCACCCGGACGTGCCGGCGTCGGCACTTCCATCGGTCGCGTGCGGCATCGTCGCCGGAATCGGGGGGTGGCACCTTGCCGGCGCGCTCGTCGCTGCGTGGGCGTCGCCTATCGGGGCGCTCGGGACCGGTGCCGGGAGCGCGCTCGTCAGCTACTACCGACCCATCGCTGAGGTCCGCGACCGCGTCACCGACATCGAAGCGGGTCTCCCCGACGCGCTGTCTGCCGTCGGTCGACGGCTGGACCGCGGCCAGTCAGTCGAAGCCGCGCTCGTCGAGGCTGTCGGCGAGGCTCCCGAACCCACCAGCGGCGTCATCGAAGCCGCCGCCGCCCGACAGGAGCACCTCGGAACCAGCGTCGAGGAGGCATTTCTCGGCCCTGGCGGTGCACTCGCTGACGTTCCGAGCCGTCGGGCTCGTCGAGTGGCGACCCTGCTGGATACGGCCGCAACAATCGGGCCACCGGCGGGGGAGTCCGTGACGACGATGGGAGAACATCTGGACGCGCTCCGGGCCATCGAGCGCGAGACGCGTCGCGACCTCTCGCAGATAACCGAAACGCTGTCGAACACCGCCGGGCTGTTCGGGCCGCTGATCGGCGGTGCGACCGTCGCGCTGGCTGGCTCGATGGTCGGCGGCGAGCAGTTCGCCACCGTTCCGAGCGCGGTGCTGGGGCCGGTCGTCGGCTGGTACGTCCTCGTTCTGGCTGTCCTGTTGACGGCGCTGTCGACGGGCCTGCACCGCGGACTCGACCGCGCGCTCGTCGGCTACCGAACCGGTCTGGCGCTCCTGTCGGCCACGGCCACCTTCTTCGTTGCCGTCGTTGCCACCGGGCTGCTGGTCTGAGGTTTTAAATCGGAGAACGCGGCCAGGCCGTTCCATGTTCGAGACGCACGTCGATACGCTGTACCTCTGGGTCGGCCTGGGGACGGTGAGCGTGGCCGTCCTCGGAGTTGTTGTCGGTCTCCCGACGACCGCACCGCCGGACGCGACGGCGACGGCTGCGACTATCGATGAGGTCACAACAAGTCCGCCCGGATCCGTCGCACATCGACGCCTCGCCGCTGCAGAGTGGGCGTTCGACGGTCGCGAAATCAACCTCCGCAACGACGGCGGGACAGCCACGGCACGACTGATCCGAGCGGCTGTCCCGGCGCGGACCGACCGGCTACAGGCAGTGGTGAACGGGGAGCGGCCGAAGGCGGTGTACGATTCACCAGAAGCGTTCAGTCAGGAGGTCCGCAAGGCGCGGAACACGGACACGACGTGGCGACCGGCCCCCGAGCGACTGACGGTCAGGCACGTCGCCTGGGGAGGGACCGATGTCGCCATCGTCGGATAGAGCGACGACGGAGCCGCTGGCCGCGCTCGTCGCTGTCTTCGCCGTCACGCTCGGCGTGGCGCTGTACGCTGGCGTGGTAGACGAAGCGTTCGGAACGCTCGACGACGACCGCAATATCGCCACCCCGACCGCCGATGCTGTGGAACAGCGGCTCTCGTCGGCCGGCGTCGTCCGGCCCGGAAGACTCAACAGCGCGCTCGATACGGTTCCGGCGAACTACCACGGGAACGCGACCATCACGGCGACGACCGGCGAGCGATGGAGCAGTGGCCGGAAGTCACCGAGCAACGCTGACACCGAAACCAGAACGGTGAGCGTGCGGGTCGGGCCGGGAGCAGTCCGCCGGGGAACGCTCACCGTTCGGGTGTGGCGATGACCCGAGCCATGAGCGCCGTCGCCGACGTGACGGTGTTTCTCCTGCTCGTCGGTGCGGCCGCGGGGACTCTCGTGAGCGGCGTGGGAGTCGAGAAGCCGGCGGCGACCACGAACCCCGCGGCCGAGCAAGCGTCGACACTGGCGACGAGCACCGCGAGCGTCGAGTATGATCTGGTCGTCCCTCCGTCAGATCGTCGTACGCCACCCGACAACGCTACGCGGCGGGAGCGGACGAGTCACGGGACCGTCGCGGAACTGCTCGGTGAGGCGGCGATGAGCGGTGTCACCGTGGACGGCGAGCGGGTATCGAGCGCCGGCGCGGACTTCGAGTCCCGAGTCGCTGTGGCGACGCGTGACAGACTCCACAGCCGTGGGCATCGAACGTCCGTCCGCGTCACCTGGGCACCGTATCCCAGTGCGCCAGTCAGCGGCGAGTACCGCGTCGGCGACCGGCCCCCTGACAGCGTGGACGTTCGAGCGGCGACGGTAACAGTCCCGAGCGGGATGGAGAACGTCTCGGAGCCGGCCCGCGAAGCGGCGAAGACAAACGGCTACGATGGCGTGGCGACGGTCGTGGCTCGGAGCGTCGTCGACGGGCTGTTCCCGCCGACACAGTCGCGGTATGCTCTCCGTGGCGACTACCCCTCGGACGTGCTGCTGGCCGCGCGGTACGAGCGTATGGCCGACCTGACGGGGGCGAGCGTTGCCGTTGAGAAGCAATCGACGACAGAAATGAACCGCGACCTGACCGCGGCGCTCGCCGCCCGGCTTCGGACCGATATGCGGTCGCGGTACGACGCGCCAGCGGACGCCGCCCGCGCCGTTCGAGTGAGCCGTGTCCGCGTAACTGTCAGGACGTGGTCCCCGTGAGAGACGACACCCGCGGCCGGATCCCGTTCGCGTTGCTCGGCGTCCTCCTCCTGGTGAGCAGCCTCACGCTGGCCCCGACGTTCGTCACCGAGCCGGCCCCGAGCGAAACAGCCGTCGAGCGGGCGCTGAATCAGGCCACGGCAGAGACGCAGGTCGCCGTGCGGGACGGCGTCTCGACGGCTGGCCGGCAGGCGGCCGCGAACCCGGTCGTCACGCCGGCCGATACGCCCACTGGCCGGGTGCTGAACGGCTCGACGGCGTTCCGGGACTCGCTCAGAATACGCGCCTATCTCCGGGTCGCGGACCGACTGGAGCGCGTCACCGGCCGAAGCGGTGACGTGACCGTGACCGCCAGTTTGCCGACGGTTTCTAACGCCAGCGACCTCCGGGCTGCGAAACGTCGCGTCTCGGTCGAACGCGCCGGGCCAAACGAGACCGCGATGCGGGCGACGGTCGAGAATGTCGTCCTGACGGTTCGGCGCAACGGCGCGGTGGTCTCGACGCGGCGGGTTTCGCCGACCGTCGTCGTCCCGAACCAGGCGCTCATGCTCCATGAGCAGGTATCGACCTACCAGACGCGGCTGAACAACGGTCTGGACAAGCCGGGCCTGAGCCAGCGGATGACAGCGCGTCTGTACCCGATGGCGTGGGCGAGAGGCTACGCCCAGTACGGCGGCGCAGGCATCGAGAACGTCGTCGCGAACCGGCACGTCTCGCTGGCGACGAACGGCGCACTGCTCGGCGTCCAGCGGTCGACCTTCGGCCGGAGCGACCCCGCCGGTCGTCGTGCCTTGACGGAGGCGACAGCGATGACGGGACTCGAAGATATAATTCGGGGAAGCAAGGGAACCGCTGTCTCCAGCGACGTACTCGACCAGACCGAGTACAAACCAGTCAGCGAGACGCCGCCGCGCCCGAAATCCACGGCCAGTCCGAGCCCGGAGGATTCGATGACCATCGGCGTCAACGAGACGGCCGACACCGCGTTCCGGTCCGTCACCGAGCCGTCGGCGCTCAACGAAACGCTCGAAGACGCGTACACCGTCGAGGTAGCGCTGGAAGTCGACGAGCACCGACTGGGCGGGGGGCCGCCGGGGAAGCCGGCCTCGCCGGGCAGCGAGTGGACACTAGTCGCCGACCGGACGACTACCGCTACAGAGGCAGTCGGGAACGCCAGCGGGGGTGTTGCGACGCCGGACGGCTGGCACAGATTGGAGACGTTCAGCCGGACCGTCGAGCGACAGTACACGCGGACCGCCGTCTGGCAGAACGGATCAGTACGTCGGCGCACGACTGCGTCGAGCACCGCACGCTATCGCGTGACCGTCGCCGTCGTCGGCCGCCATCACGGCCGTTCAGTGGCACCGAACCGCTCGATTCGGACCGCACACGACGCCAGCGCAAGCCCGTTGAACGGGTCGAACCTCGCCGACGTGGAGCCGAAGGCGATGGACACGCTCGTCGGCCACGCCGGGGGTCGAGACGAAACTGCCGAGCGAGTCGTCGACGACAGCCTGGGCCGGACGGAGGCGACGGTGACGGCCGACCGACCACCGGAACTGCACGAGTGGGTGTATCGGGACCTGATGGACCGACGGGACTCAGTCCGCAACACGACCGTCACCGTCGAGCGCGGACGTGTGGGGACCTTCGAGACGAATCCCCCGCGGGAACTTCGGGAGCGGGTCGCGCAACGCCGCGCCCGCCTCGCGGCCGTGCCGGACTCCTACGACAGTACGGTCCAGAAGGCCCGCGTCGCGGCCCGGCTGACCTATCTGAATGCAGTGTTGGTGGAGCTAGATAGGCAGGCCTCGGTTCGGGACAGTAACCGGAAGCGAGTCGACGCACAGCTAACGGAACGCACCGAGGGGTCGCTGCGTGCCCTCCGAAAAGGACTAACCGCCCGTGAAACGCGCATTCCACGGTCACGCCCGGCCCCGGTCGGTCCGGCCGGCCCCGTCAGGACACGGGTCGATACGCAGACGCCGTATCTGACGCTGGCCGAGCTAAACGAGAGTCGGTATCGTGCGCTGAACGGGAGCGAGCATCCGCTGGTGGCGCGGAACGCGAACGTGTTCACAGTCCCCTACGGCGACGCCGCCGACGCCGTCGTTGGCGGTGCGTTCGAGGGTGGCGATAGGGTACGCCTCGCAACGGCAGCGAACGCACTCGCAGCCGCGAACGAAACCCTCGAAGACGAGTCGAGCGCCACGCTCGCTTCGGAACGTGATGCGCTCCAGCGGGAGGTGGAAGCGGCCAACGAGGAGATGACGACGACGCTCTGGCTGGCAGTCTCCCAGCACACCGAAGCTGAACAGGACGAGAGCAAGGCCATCGTCACTGAAGCGCTGTCGCCATGGGACACATCGGCGGCCCGAGCGCTGGCGCTGACCAACGGCTCCGCGCAGGAACGGGTCGCCCACGTCGCCGGTGCCCGGCTGAACCTCACGCGGGTCGAACGCGACCGCCTTCGCCTGACGCTGCTCTCGGTCGACACGCCAGCGACCAGACCGACGCTGGGGTCGACGAACGGGACGGCCTCGGCGGTGCGGTCCGTTGCGAAAGACGAACTGCGCAGAGCGCTGGCTGATGCCGGCAAAAAGAAGGCTCAACAAATCGCGACGAAGCGGCTCGGGACGGACAAACTGCCGGCTGGTCTCCCGCTGGCCCCGCCAGTCACCCCCTGGTACGCGACGGCGAACATCTGGTGGGTGACCGTCGAGGGCGAGTACGCCAGGCTCGCCGTCTCTGCGAGTCACGGCCCGCCGAGCGAGCCAGGCGCACGGACCACCTATGCGCGTGACGGGCACAACGTCACGCTCGACGTGGACGGCGATGGAGCGGTCGAGCGACTGGGTACCGCCGACCGCGTCTCGTTCAGAGCCGAGACGGGCGTCGTCGTCGTGGTGCCGCCCAAGCCGCGCGGGGTCGGTGACAAGGGCGGGACCGCCGTGGAGAAATCGAGCGGGTGGCCGGACGCAGGTGCCTGACCCCGGGCCGCATAACCGAAGTGAAATACCCCGGGGCCATACCGACGGCCATGCTCCGAGGCGAGTTTCCTGATGCGGGCGAGCAGTCACCCGATGAGTTACTGGCGGCCTACGGCACCGTGCTGGCCGAGACAGTCGAGACAGTCGGCGTCGAGGAAATCGCCGCCGAGACCGGTCTCGACCGGACGACGGTGACAGCGTTTGCGGACGGCGATATCGGCGACCGAACGCTCGATGAGGCGGTCGCTGTGCTGGCGACCGGACCGAACCGGCCGGACGCCGACGCGCTACAGGCCGAAGCCCAGGACATCCTTCTGATGGGGATGACGACGGCTGTAATGGACGTCGAATCGCTGGCCTCCGGCATCGACGACGAACTGGAGCCGAAAGAGATCCAGCAGAAAATCGAGGGTCGCTACCCGATAACACTGGCCGAGTACGCCCTCCTGCACAGCCACATCGAGGGGGAGAAGCGGTGACGGAGCGCGTCGCCATTCTGGGCTGTGGCTACGTCGGCCTCGAACTCGGACGGCAGTTACAGGACGATCATGAAGTCGTCGGCGTTCGCCGGTCCGCCGGCGGTATCGAAGCTATCGAGGACGCCGGTTTCGAGGCCGTCCGGGCCGACGTGACCGACCCCGAGTCGCTGGCCGCGGTGCCGGACGCCGACTGGCTCGTCTTCGCCGCGAGTTCCGGCGGCCGCGGAGCCGAGGCCGCCCGCGAGGTGTACGTCGAAGGACTCCGGACGGCTATCGACCACTTCTGGTCTCGGGCCGACCCGCCCGAGCGGCTGGTGTACACCTCAAGCACAGGCGTCTACGGCGACCACGACGGCGCGTGGGTCGACGAGGAGACGGCACTGGACCCACAGACCGAGAAGACCGAGGTACTGGCCGAAGCAGAGCGCGTGGCGCGCGAGCGCCCCGTGGAACACGGCGGCCACGGCGCAGTCGCTCGCTTCGCTGGCCTGTACGGCCCGGAGCGCTACCGACTGGAGCGGTACCTGGAGGGACCGGTGACGGCCGGCTACCTGAATATGGTCCACCGGGCCGACGCGACCGGGGCCGTGCGCCACCTGCTGACGGAAGACCACCGTGAGGAGGTCGTCCTGGTCGTCGACGACGAACCCGTCGAGAAGTGGGCGTTCGCCGACTGGCTGGCCGAACAGTGCGACGTCCCGTTCCCGCCGAAACAGACGACAGCGGAACGGCTGGCCGACGACAGCCTCTCAGAGACGGCGAAGCGCCGCATCCAGACGAGCAAGCGGTGTTCGAACGACCGTCTCCGGGAACTGGGCTACGAATTCGAGTACCCGACGTTCCGGGAAGGGTACCGCGACGCCGTCCGAAACTACCGGCAAAATTGACGGTATCGGGGGCGAACTTTATTACTGATAGGCTGGCGAACAGCGTGGTATGACACGCGTTGCCGCCGGCGGACTCCAGATCGACGCCGCCGCGGCGTTCGCTAGCGAGAATCCCCTGCTGGTCGCTGGTGTCGCTGTGGTCCTTCTCGCCCTCCTCGGTGCCGGCATCTGGTTGCGTCGGTATCTCAGCCGAACGCCCGGCGAGCGACTGCGTCGGACGCTGACCGGCTACGACCGGATCGCGGTGTTGATGCACCCGAACCCGGACCCGGACGCGATGGCCTCTGCCCTGGCCGTCAACCAGCTCGTCGCCGGCACTGATACGTCAGCGTCGTTGCTGTACCCCGGGGAGATACGCCGCCCGGAGAACCGGGCCTTCCAGACGGTGCTGGATCTGGATTTCGACCACATCGAGACTGCCGACGACATCGACGGCGAGGCGGTCGTCCTCGTCGACCACAACACGGCACGCGGCTTCCCCGGTGCCGAAGAGATAGAACCGGTCGCCGTCATCGACCACCATCCCGGAAACGGCAGCGGGGACGAGTTCACGGACATCCGGTCCGATTACGGGGCCTGTGCGACCATCTTCGCGAGCTACTTCAATCAGTTGGAGTTCGAGTTCAGCGACACACAGGGGAACGGGGGTATCGATATCGACGCGGCACCGGCAGAAACTGTCCCCTGTGCGCTGGCAACGGGGCTGATGTACGGTATCCAGTCGGACACCCGGTCGCTGACCAACGGGTGTAAGTCCGAGGACTTCGCGGCTGCCGCGTACCTCTACGATGGGATGGATAGCGACCTGCTCAACCGCATCGCGAACCCCCAGGTCGACGCGGAAGTGCTCGACGTGAAATCCCGGGCTATCGGGAAACGAGAGGTGCGAGCGCCCTACGCGTTCAGCGATGTGGGCGAGGTATCGAACACGGACGCGATTCCGCAGGCGGCGGACGAACTGGAGACGTTAGAGGGCGTCTCGGCGGTCGTCGTCGTCGGCGAGAAGGAGGGGACCATGCGCATCGCCGGGCGCTCGCGGGACGACCGCGTCCACATCGGCCGGGCGATAGAGGCCGTCGTCGACGATATCCCAATGGCCGAGGGCGGCGGCCACGCTCGGATGGGCGGCGGCAAGGTCCCGGTCGAGCACATGGCCGGCCTCGGCCCGAGCGACGGCGTCTCCCGGGAAGACTTCCGCGAACGGGTGTTCGATGCCATGAGCGGCGAACTGTAACAGGCGACTCCTGCGCTGTCGCCGACTCCAGTGAATCTCTGTCCTTTTGTCACTGCCCGACCAACACGCGGTATGGCCACACGGGAGGCGACCTGGGCGTACCGGGACGACCACGACGAGTTCGCACGCACGTTCTACCGGCGGTTCGGCGACGGCGTCGTCTCCAGCATCGGTATCGGAACGTACCTCGGCGACCCGACCGACGAGCGGGACGCGAGCTACCATGACGCCATCGTCACGGCGCTCGAATCCGGCATCAACGTCGTCGACACGGCGATAAACTACCGTCACCAGCGTTCCGAGCGGGTCGTCGGCGACGCCGTCGCGGACGCCGAGGTGGACCGCGAGGCTATCGCCGTTGCGACGAAGGGCGGCTTCGTCCCGTTCGACGGAGAGCGCCCGGCGGACCCCGGCGCGTTCGTCCAGTCGGAGTACCTCGACACCGGCATCGTCGACCGCGACGACCTCGTTGCCGGCCAGCACTGCATCGCGCCGGACTACATCGACGACCAGGTCGACCGCTCGCTCACGAATCTGGGGCTGGACACCATCGACCTCTACTACGTCCACAATCCGGAGACGCAACTGAAGTCCAAGTCCCGTGAAGCGGTGTACGACCAGCTAGAGGCGACCTTCGAGCAACTGGAGGAGCGCGCTGCAGCCGGCGACATCGAGCACTACGGTGTCGCGACGTGGGAGGCGTTCCGCGTGGCCGCCGACCACGACAGCTACCTCTCGCTTCCCGAGATCGTCGAGCGCGCACGCGCCGCGGCCGAGACGGTCGGCAACGCGGCGACGCATCTCCGTGCGATTCAACTGCCGTTCAACGTCGCGATGGCCGACGCGTTCACCGTCGAATCCCACGACGGCGCGGAGGGGCCGCAGTCGGCGCTGTGGTTCGCTCACGAGGCCGGGCTGGACGTGTTCACCAGCGCATCAATCATGCAGGGACAGCTAGCCACAGCGGTCCCGGACGAGGTAGCGGCGAAGCTCTCTGGCGAGACGAGCGCACAGCGCGCCATCAACTTCGCACGCAGCGCGCCGGGCGTGACCTGCTCGCTGGTCGGCACGGGCTCGGTCGAGCACGCCGAAGAGAACGTCGATGCCGGTCGGTACGAACCGCTCGGTGCGGACGCGTTCGACGCCGTCTTCGAGTAGCTAGCTGAGTTCCTTCCACTTGCCGTCGCACTCGGGGCAGACGCGCACTTTCCCGACCTCGTCCGGGTCGTTCTCCGTCGCGAGCGGCTCGTCACAACTGGTACACGAGAGCCGTCCGTAGTTGTCCTTCTCGACGTCGCCGGCCCGGAGGGCCTTCCTCACTGAGTCCATACCTGCCAGTGTGCTACCCGCGTGTAAAAACCCCGTGGCGGCGTTCCGGAACGTTGTTCATGGCTTCCGATCTATAACCGGTCGTGTCTCGTCGCCGCGTCTTCGGCTCGCTGTTGGGGATGGTGTTCTGCATCAACCTCGCCAGAGTCGTCTTTGCACCACTTATCGAGCCGATTCGGGCGACGACGGGGGCGTCCGACGCGACGCTCGGACTGCTCGCAACGATGGCCTGGGCCGGGAGCGCCCTCCCTCGGCTGCCCACCGGCGTTCTGCTGACCCGGATATCGCGGGCGAAGGTCATCTTCGGCTCCGGTGTCGTGTTGACGCTCGGGACGACGTTCACCGCGCTCGCGTTCGACCCGACGCTGTTGCTCGTCGGCGCGTTCACCATGGGGCTTGCCAGTGGCGTCTATCTGACCGCGGCGAACACGCTGGTCAGCGAGCTGTACCCGGAGCGGCCCGGCCGCGCGCTCGGACAACACGGCGTCGCTTCCCAACTCGCCGCCGTCGGCGCGCCGGCGCTGATCTCGTTCGTGCTCATCGTCGGGACGTGGCGAACCGCGTTGCAGGGGATAGCGGTCGCCGCGGGACTGGTGACCATCGCGTTCACGCTCATCGCGAGACGCTCGCAACTCCCCGACGCTGGGAGCGAAGACCGCGACCTCCTCGGCGCGGCGCGTGCCCAGTGGCATATCATCGTCACCAGCGTCGCCACCATCGGCGTCGCGGGGATGGTCTGGAACGGGCTGTTCAACTTCTACGTCACCTACGCCACGAGCGTCGGGCTGTCCGCGGGCTCGGGCCGGACGCTGCTGTTGCTCGCGTTCGGCGCCGGCGTACCGGCCTTCTACGTCAGCGGTCGGCTGGCCGACCGCCTCCCGTCGATTCCGTATCTCCTGACGATTCTGGCCGCCTTTACCGGCTGTGTGCTGGTGCTCCCGTCACTGACCGGATTCTGGTCGCTGGCCGCGTTCAGCGTCGTCGTCGGCTACGTCATCCACAGCATCTTCCCGGCGGTGGACGCGTACCTGCTCGGCTCGCTCCCGGACCGCCACCGCGCGAGCGCCTACGCCACCTACGGCGCGGGAATGATGGTGATGCAGGCCCCCGGGAGCGCGCTCGTCGGCCGACTGCTGGACGCCGGCGTCACGTTTCCGACGCTGCTTCGCGGCATGGGAATCGCGTTGCTCGTCGTCCTCGTTGCGATGGTGTCGCTGCACCTCGACGGTCGGCTGCCGAGCGCGGCCCGAGCCTAAAGGCTGAAGCCGCTCGGTGCCGCGTCACCTGTATGGACCTGCCACCGGACGAGCTGGCTGGCGTCGTCGACCTCTTCGGCTCGCTCACCAGAGCGGAACTCGTCGACGCCTGCGGCGAACTCGCCTTCAAGCAGGGCGTCGACGCCGACCCGGACGCGGTCGCGGCGGCCATCGACGACGCTATCGACTCGTATCACCTCGTCGCCGTCGACGACCACGCCGCCGACACCGACGAGACGCTGCTTGTGGTCGGCCCCGTCGCGTTCCCGGCGCTGCCCGACGGCGCTGCCGATCTCCCACACATCATGGATGTGCCGGCCCGCGATCCCGCACGCGACGCCGTCGTCGAGGCCGTCAAGGCCCGCTTTCGAGAGGACGCGGTGATGGCCGTCAAGAACAGCGACGAGGACCGCGTCGAGACACTGCTCGACGTGAGCTACGATATCGAAGCCTGGGAGAGCGTGGAGATGGACGGCCTCCGCGACCGTCTGGACGACGTGTGATTTCGGTACCCGTGTTCTGCACGATTAAATCGGTTAGTTCGCAGGAGTGAGCCACCCGAATTAAGACGCTCGGTCACCTACGGTATGCTATGCAGTTCGACCGGGTCGCGGCCCACGAGCCAGTCGTCGTGGACGACGAGCCACAGGAGGCCGCCGTCATCGCCCCGGTCGTCACGCGACCCGAGGGCGAGGCGATACTGTTCACGAAACGCGCTGACCACCTGTCTGACCACCCCGGTCAGATGTCGTTCCCCGGCGGCGGCCGCGAACCCGAAGACGAGGACCTGCTGCGGACCGCGCTCCGGGAGGCCAACGAGGAGATCGGCCTCGACCCGCTGGCGGTCAACGTCGTCGGCCGGCTGGACGACATCAGGACCATCACGCGCTACTCCGTGCGCCCGTTCGTCGGCCGGATCCCGGACCGCGACTATCTGCCCTCGGACGAGGAAGTCGCGGAGATCGTCACCCTGCCGGTATCGGAGCTGACCGACTTAGACAACTACGAGTCAGAGCACCGCGACCACCCTCACTACGGCGAGATACGGCTCCACTTCTTCTACGTCGACGGCTACACCGTCTGGGGCGCGACGGCGCGGATGCTCGTCCAGTTGCTCGAACTCGCAACCGACTGGCGGATGCCGCCCGAGCCGGACCGCTACATGGAGCCGGACGACGACCTCCCGCCGAGCGTGCGCGACGAAGCAGAGTGACACAGAGTGGGTTGTGGTAGGGCCGAGAGCGACAGGATTTTGCGACCCCGAGACGTTGATCGCGTACTGGATGACCACGCTTACCGGTGCGACACTGGCGGTCGCCGGCATCGACGCGGTGGCGCTCAAGCCGACAGAAGTGGACGTGTCCCGAGCGACGGGCCTCGACATCGAGACGCTCGCAATCGATTACGAGGGGGCGGCTCACGTCCCGGAGACGGACACTATCGAACGACTGGCGTCGACCGCCGACGTACGCGTCACCGCGCCAGTCCGGGCCGACGGCTTCGATCCGCTGGGCGACGACAGCGGGTTCGACGCGCTGCCGGCAGGTGCGGGACACGTACTGGTCGCCGGCCACAGCGCATATCTCTCGGAGGACGAGGCCGAACGGGCCGTCGCACCACGGTTGCGGGCGGCCGTCGACGACGCCAGCGACCCCTGGGTCGGCACCGAGGGCATCGAACGCCTCGCGCTGGCGGTCGGGGGCACGCAGTACGAACTCCTCTCCCGGACGACGGCCCGCGACGTGCGGACGCTCCGGACGGCCGGCTTCGAGGGATCGATTGCCGTCTACGCCCCGCTCGTGCTCTCGAACAGCGAGGACGCGATGCTGGACGCCGTCGGCGACTACGCGGCCCGGCGCGGCCCGGTTCGGAACGCACTGCCCGATGGCGCACCGACGGACAGCCGAGCGACGGGGCGGGCCAGAGACGTACTCAAACAGGCCATCCGCGACTACGCGCTCGTCGGCTCCGTCGAGACAGTCGCCGAGCGAACCGAGCGACTCCACGACATCGGTGTCGACACGATTGTCGGCTATCCGGCGCGTGGACTCGACCCCTTCCTCTCGTAAATGAACGTCGCCGTCGTCGGCGGCGGGGCCGTCGGCCTGTCGACCGCAGCGGCACTGGTTCGCCACGGCGCGTCAGTGACGGTGTTCGAACGCGACGGATTGGGAAGCGGTGCAAGCGGTCGCGCGGCCGGCCTCTGTTACGACGCGTTCGCTGACGACGTAAACGCGGCCGTGGCCGCGGACGCGCTCGCTCGCTACCGCGACCTAAACCTGTTCGAGCCACAGCCCTACGTCTGGGTCGCGCGCGACGAGAGCGACGCCACGGCCGTCCGCGAGCAGATCGCGGGGATGCGGCGAAACGGTGTGGCAGTCGAGGCGCTCACGCCAGCGGAACTCGGCGACCGCTACCCCGCGCTGGACATCAGTGGTATCGAAGTGGCCGGCCTCGCCCGAGATGCTGGCGTACTCGACCCGGACGCGGTGGTGGCGACGCTCGCGGAGCAGGCCCGGGCGGACGGGGCAAATATCGAGACGGGAACCCCAGTCTCCCTCGCGTCGCCGACGACCGTCGAAACGCCGGACGAGACGCGGACGTTCGACGCAGTGATCGTTGCGGCCGGCCCGCAGACGAAGCCACTCGTCGCTGCTGTCGGCGTCTCGCTCGCGTTGAAGGCCTACCGGGCACAGGCGCTCGTAACCGAGCCGGTCGACGCCGCCCTGCCGTCGTTCTACGACGCGACGCAGGAGTTCTACTGGCGGCCGAAAGCCGACGCGCTGCTGGTCGGCGACGGCGCACACGAGGTCGACCCGACGGACTGGGACCCGGAGGCTGACGCCGAGTTCGTCAGCCGGAGCCTCGACCGCGTCGAGCAGGCGGCGGCGCTCAATCCGACGTGCGACCGGGCCTGGGCCGGCCTGTGTACGGCGACGCCGGACGGCGCGCCGCTTGCCGGGCGGGTCGTCGACGGGCTCTGGGTGGCGACCGGCTGGCAGGGCCACGGGCTCATGCGCGCGCCGGCGATGGGCGACTATCTCGCCGCAGACGTTCTCAATCGCCCGAATCCCCTCTCGGAACACCTGCCCAAGCGGGTCGACCCGACGCGTTTCGACGGCTCCGAAGAGTTCGCCGCGCTGGACGACCCGACGCGTGACTGGGACGAGTGAATGCGCTGTGAGAAAGTGTATACGCTCCGATCAGGCGTCGTCGTCTTCGCCCTCGTCGGCTGCTTCGGTCACGTCTTGACCGTCGGCTGGTTCGCCGTCTGCATCCGCTTCGTTGTCCTCGGCCGTCTCGCTGTCGTCGCTTTCGACGCCGACATCCGTTGCCTCGTCCTCGTCGTGGTCGGTCTCGGCCTTCGGGACGCGAACGTGGAGCGTGCCGTTGCTCTTGAGCGTCGCCTGCGCCGTCTCCGGGTCGACAGCGGCGTCGCTCGGAAGAGTGACGCTCCCGTCGAGCGCGAGCCCGCGGCCGGGGTAGCGCATCTCGAAGCCCTCGTAGAAGTCACGGAAGCGGTCGATGCGGACCTCCACGCGGTCGTCGACGTACCGGACCTGGATGTCCGACGCCGTCGTGCCGGGCGCGTCGAAGACGACGAGGTAGGCGTCGTCCGACTCCAGCAGGTCCGAGGCCAGCGGCTTGTTCTCCTGGACCCGGCCGGCGGCTCGACCGATGTTCTCGAAGATCGCGTCGCTGATCGAGGAGCCGATGTCCCGCATCATAGTTCCACTTCGTCGAGGCAGTCCGTCCCGCCACAGTACGGACAGGAGAACGCCGCGAGTTCGACATCGTCCGGCATATCGTACGTGTAGTGCATCTCGAACATGTCGAGTTCGCAGCTGTCGTCCGTGCAGACGACCTCCATAGTGGCTGGCATACTATTCCGTTGGTCCGTCGGGGACAAACCCCTTACGGACGGGGAAGGGGCCACCCCGTTCGTGCCAGTCCCAACATTGATACCGTCACCGGCGTACTCGGGTGTATGAGTGAACGCGTCCTCGGGGCGGATTTCAGCGGCGCAGCGACCGCTGGCGACGCGCTCTGGGTCACCGAGGCGATACCGACGGGAGACGGACTGCAGATTCAGCGGTGCTACCGCGGGACAGACGAGTGGGGTCGGGACCGTGAGACGGCCCACGCTGGCCTCGTCGACCGCATCACCGACGAAGATGTGGGCACTGTTGGGCTAGATTTCCCGTTCAGCCTGCCCCAGGCGCTCCTTGACGCGCAGTGTGGCGGGACCTGGTCGGGCTTCGTCGACTGGCTCGCAAGCGGCAGCGGGCCGACCGACCCGGGGTCGCTCTCAGAGGCGTGCCGGCACACCGGGGAGATGGCGACCGGCAACCGGGACCTGCGCCGGGAGACGGATTTCCGCCGCGGCGCACTGTGTCCCTACACGAATCGGACCCGAAGCATGACCTTCTACGGGGTCCGGGACGTGCTCGGTAAACTGCGAGACGACGACGCGACAGCCGTCGTGCCGATGCAGGGCTGGGACGCCGACACGCTGGTCGCGGAGGTGTACCCCGCCGCGACGTTCGGCTGGCTGGGCTGCTACCGCGAGGGGTACAAGAACGTCGACAACCCACGACAGCGTCGAGAGGCAAACGTCGCGGCGGTCGAAGCCTGTAGCGTCACTGTCGGCGAACATCGCGACACCTACCTCGGGAACCACGACGCGCTGGACTCGTTGGCCGCCGTGGTTTCGGCGGGCCGGCTGGCCGACGGTGCCAGACCGCCCGCCTCGGGTCCCGAAAGTGAAGGCTGTATCTTCGTCTGACGACGCAGTGAAGTCACCGTCTCCGGGTCGAAGCCCGGCATATATCAGTTTCCGGACCAACTAGCGTCTATGCCTGACGACCAGGGCGGCTTCGAGGGCGTCCGCGAGAACGTCGACGGCCACCCGATGGTCAATCTCGTCGGCTACGCTACGCCCTACTGGCTCCGTCTGCTTGTCGGCATTCTGGCGGCGTTCTGTACCCGGTTCGCCCGCCTTGTGCCGCCGATAATCGTCGCCGCGGCCATCGACCGCGTCGTCCTCAGCAGCGGCGAACCGGGGCTGCTGACGGATGCCGGCCTGTTGCCGCCCGGCCAAATCACGGGCGAAGCCGCCCGTATCGCGTTCCTCCAGCGGCTGGTCGCCATCGCGGCTATCGCCTATCTCCTTCGGTCGGCAACCCGATTCGCCTCCAGATATCTCCTCCAGTCGAGCGCCCAGAAGATACAGCGGGACCTCCGGAACGACACCTACGACCACCTGCAACACCTCTCGCTGTCCTTCTTTGCGAACCACCAGACCGGCGGGATGATGTCGATACTCAACAGCGACATCAACCGGCTGGAGTCGTTTCTCAACACGGAGTTCCGCCAGATGATTCGGGTGGTGGCCACCGTCGGTGGTATCGCGGTCATCCTCTACCGGTACTCTCCGAAACTGGCGCTCATCGCGCTCGGCCCGGTGCCACTCATCGGCATCGCCAGCGGCTTCTTCCTCACCTGGATCGAGCCGAAATACCGCTCCATCCGCCAGACAGTGTCCCGGCTCAACACCCGGTTAGAGAACAACCTCAGCGGCGCGCCAGTCATCAAGGCGTTCGACCGCTACGACTTCGAGCGCAAGCGGGTGACCGACCAGAGCCAGGAGTATCACGACCAGAAGGTGGCCGCCCTGCGCATCCGCCGGGCCTTTTTCGCCGGCCTGCGACTGCTTACTGGTATCGCGTTCGTCCTGATTCTGTACGTCGCCGGGATGGACTTCATCACGGCTCCCGAGAGCGAAGCGGCGCTGTCGACCGGGGCGTTTGCCCTGTTCTTCCTGTATATCCGCCGGCTGTACTCGCCGATGCGCCGAATCGGGCGGTCAGCGAACAAGTACCAGCTCGCCAAGTCCAGCGCCGAGCGCGTGTTCGGGCTGCTGGGTCAGGACCCCGAAGTCACCGACCCCGCGGACCCGTACGAACCCGACAGCATCGACGGGTCGGTCGCGTTCGACGACGTGACCTTCGGCTACGGCGACGAACCGCCGGTCGTCCGCGACGTGTCGCTGGACGTGCCCGACGGCGCGACCATCGGGCTGGCCGGTGCGACCGGCGCCGGCAAATCCACGCTGCTGAAATTAGTGCCGCGGTTCCACGACGTGGATGCTGGCGCGGTGAGCGTCGACGGCGTCGACGTACGCGAGTACGGCCTCCAGAGCCTCAGGGGCGAAATCGCCATCGTCGAACAACAGCCGTACCTGTTCTCGGGGACGGTCGCCGAGAACATCGCCTACGGCGACCGCGAGGTACTCGACGCCGAACAGTCGGACGAGGAGACCGAAGGGGTCGGCTGGGAGACCGCACGCGACCGCGTCCGCGACGCGGCGAAGGCCGCACAGGCCCACGAATTCATTCAAGACTTGCCGGATGGGTACGACACGCAGATCGGCGAGCGGGGCATCAAACTCTCGGGCGGCCAGCGCCAGCGGGTCGCCATCGCCCGCGCTCTGCTGAACGACCCCGAAATCATCATCTTCGACGAGGCGACCAGCGACGTGGACACGGAGACGGAAGACCGGATTCAGGAAAGCATCGAGCAACTGGTCGCGGACCGCACCGCCTTCGTCATCGCCCACCGCCTCTCAACGATTCAGGACGCGGACCGCATCGTCGTGATGGACGACGGGGAAATCGTCGAACGGGGTACTCACAATGACCTGCTCGCGGCCGACGGCGATTACGCCGATCTCTGGCACGCCCAGGCCGACGACCGAACGGTCAGCGCCGACGACTGAGACTGCGTCTGTCCGACCGCCGCCGGTACTGGGTCAGCAGCGTCGAAATGACCTAGTACCGTCGAGATCCCGTTGAGTAGCCCGTTCAGCCCGGTCCACACCAACCAGCGTGACCCGCTGGAGGGACGCATACTAAGTGCACATTAGTCCCGCTTTGCGTCTGTGCCATTGGTGCTTGACAACAATACCCCTGAAAGAGATACTTTGCCATATGCGCTGCAGAGATATTATCGCTCTTTTTAATACATATGAGTTATTAGGTCGGTGTAAGCGTGACATCACTCACTCTCGAACCGCTGACGTACGAGGACATCCCGTCAGAGCGCCGTCCGGGGGTCCTTCAGGCGTTGGTCCCCGTACTCGGTGTCGTCCTGTTCCTCGGCATCGGGTCCGGGTATCTGAAGCTGGCCCCACACGGGCCGCTGCTCTGGAGTATCGTGCTGACTGGCGCAGTCGGGAAATACTGGCTCGGCTACTCGTGGGACGACCTCTACGAGGGGCTCGCGGACAGTCTGCTGATGGGGCTGCAGGCCATTCTCATTCTGTTCGTTATCTACGGGCTCATCGCGACGTGGGTTAGCGCGGGCACCATTCCCGGGCTGATGTACTACGGGCTCTCGATACTGACACCGGACGTGTTCCTGCCGGTGACAGCGCTGCTCGCGATGGTCGTCGCCTTCTCCATCGGGTCGTCATGGACGACAGCCGGCACCCTCGGCGTGGCCTTCATCGGCATCGGCTCCGGCCTCGGTGTACCCACGCCGATGACCGCTGGTGCCATCCTCTCGGGTGCCTACGCGGGCGACAAGCAGTCACCCCTCTCGGATACGACGAACCTCGCGGCCGCCGTGACGAACACTGACCTCTACGACCACATCCGGGCGATGCGCAACGGGACCGTGCTGGCGTTTGGCCTCTCGGTCCTGCTCTACGCTGCGCTGGGACTGCGTACCGTCGGTGAAATCCCGACCGGGCGCGTCGCCGAGATACAGGGCGCACTCGCTGGCAGCTACGACCTCTCGATGCTGGTACTTATCCCGCTCGTTGTCACCTTCGGACTGGCGCTGTACGGAATCCCAGCGCTCCCGACGCTAGTCGCCGGTGTCTTCGCCGGAACCTTCACGACCATCTTCGTTCAGGGTCGGTCGTTCACTGCCGCCTGGACCGTCTTTCTCGACGGGACGGCCCCTGAAACGGGGATGGACCTCGTGAACGACCTGCTGGCAAGCGGTGGTATCTCGGGGTCGGCCTGGACGATTGCTGTCGTCGTTGCGGCCCTTAGTCTCGGTGGACTCCTCGAACGGACCGGCGTCCTCGCCGTGCTCGCACACCACCTTGCGACCGCTGTCCGCGGCCCGCGCAGCCTTGTCGTCGGGACCGGCGTTTCGGCCATCTTCGTCAACGCCTTTTCGGCCCAGCAGTACATGAGCATCGTCGTCCCCGGGCTCACGCTCCGGAATCTCTACGACGAGTACGGTCTGGCCAGCGACGACCTCTCACAGGCTATCGAATCCGCCGGAACCCCGACCGGCGCGCTCTTCCCGTGGCACGCCGGTGCCGTCTATATGTCTGCGGTCTTTGGGGTCGGAACGCTTGCCTACGCCCCGTACTACTTCTTCGCGTTCCTCTCGCCGCTGATCCTGTTTGCGACAACGCTGTTCGGCGGACGGTATGACGGGTCCCAACAAGCTGATTCGGCTCCGTCGTCTGCTGTCGCCGACGACTGAGTGTGTGGACCGGTGCCGACTTGTCGCTCAGGCATCACGCCCATTAGGCACCCACTCGTGTGTCAGATATGGACACGGAGCCGGCAGCACTGGGCCGTATTCGAACCGTCGCTCACATCCTTGACGAGAGCGTCCGCGTACCCGGCACAACGCTCCGTGTCGGTCTCGACCCGATAATCGGCCTGCTCCCGGTCGCGGGCGACGTCGCCACTGCGGTGTGCTCGCTGTACATCGTCGCAGAGGCGATTCGACTCGGCGTCCCGAAACGGACGCTGCTCCGACTGCTCGCAAACATCGCGGTGGAGATGCTGTTCGGAAGCGTCCCCGTCGTCGGTGACCTCTTCGACGCCTACTGGAAGACCAACGTCAAGAACGCCGAACTGGTCGCCGCCGCGGTTTCGGAGTGAGACGCAACGGCGTCGTGGATTCGGACCTGATACCGGCTCTGGGACCCCATAAAACGTTTATACGTAGGTTTTGACGCCCTACGAAATGGTCTCCAGACGTACCCTCCTTCGAGCGGTTGGCGTCTCACTCCCCGCTGGACTGGCCGGTTGTAATGTACTCACCGACAGCGGCGCTGATGAGGCAGCCACCCCGACACGGACGGCAACACCCACGGCGACGTTGCCCCCACCGACGGATAGTGAGCCGGCGACGTCCACACCCTCTGAGACGCGCACGGAGACCGCGACAGCCATTTCGAGTCCGACCGAGACAGCCTCACCAGCGGTGGCGGAGGAGGCTGGAACGCCTGTGTTCACCCCCACTCCGAACGGGACCGTCGACGAGTTCGGCCGGGCCGTGGCACTGTCGGCGGACGCCGCAGTCGTTCTCGCCGAAAGCGACGGGGCCTACGTGTTCGAGGCCGACGGCGGCTGGCGCCCGACGACTGTATTGACTCCTGTCGAGGAGGAGCACTTCGGCGGCTACAACATCTCGGCCGCGATGGTCGGTGAGGAAGCGATTCTCGGTGGCCCCGGTGCTGGCTCCGAAGGGGGCGCAGTCTACCTCTTTGCGCGGGACGACGGCCAGTGGCGACAGCGGCATCAGTTTGTCCCTAACGAAGACAGAGATGAGTTCGGCCGGTCAGTCGCGTTCGACGGCGAACGGGTTGTCGTCGGCGACAACAACGATCCGACGACGATGCGGTCGTGGAGCGGCAGCGCGTACGTGTTCGGGCGCGACGGAACGGACTGGACACAGGAGGCCGCGCTCGGAAGCGACGCCGAGAACCTCTTCGGGACCGCCGTCACGGTTGCTGGCGACACTGTGCTGGTCGGTGCGCCCTACGCCGAGCAGGACGGCCAGGAGACAGGCGCGGTGTTCGTCTACGAGCGGGCGGACGGTGAGTGGACACAACAGACGCTGCTCACACCCGACGACTCGGTGGCTGATAGCCTGTTCGGACAGTCGGTCGCGCTCGACGGCGGTACGGCAGTTGTCGGCGCTCCTGGCGACGGGGGCGGCAGTGCGTACGTGTTCGAGCAAACCGAAACCGAGTGGACGCGCCGCGCCCGGCTCACCGCCACGGATGCCGGTTCGGGAGACGACGTCGGTTGGTCGGTGGCGTACACTGGCGGGGTGGCGGTCCTCGGGGCACCCAAGGCAGGTGCGTCCGGCCACGCCTACGTGTTCAGGGCGGCCGACGACTGGACCGAGACGCGACGGCTGGTCCCGAAAAACCCCAAACAGGACGCCGAGTTCGGCTTTGCAGTCGCGCTCCATGGCACGACCGCGCTCGTTGGCTCTCCCGCCTTTGATGGGCCGAGTCCCGCCTACCTCTTCGAACTGTAGTATTGACACCGCTACGAAGAGCTACAGCGAACGTGTGCGTGCTGTTCTATGGTTCCTGTTCGTCCGGAAACTGGAGAGAGGCAGAAACCGCCATCCAGCTTGAGCAGTCCACCCGGCTGTCGGTGGACACTAAGAGGAAACCAAGGCTGTCCGGAGCGTTCTGACGTTCACATAATCGCTCACCGGAACGTAAGACAAGCCGGACCAGACACGGTTTTAGGTATCGAACGTCAAGCGACGGGTATGACTGCCCCCGAGACGCTCGACGTCACCATCGTCGACGGCTACGTCGACGAGCCCGCACACTTCGGGGTGCCGCCGTACATCTCGACGTATCCGCGGTACGCCGCCGGCGCGCTCGTCGACGCCGGCGTCCCCCGCGAGCAGATAACGTATCACACCATCGACGAACTCCGGGAGGACAACGCCGTCTGGCGTGACATCGAGGCCGCCGACCTCATGGTGTACGTCGGTGGCATGACTGTCCCCGGCAAGTACGTCGGCGGGACGCCGGCAGAACCCGACGAGGTGCGGGAACTCGCCTGGACGGCCGACGGGACGTCCATCATGGGCGGCCCGGTCCGCTTCGGCGTCGGCGAGGCCAACGAGGGCGCGAGCGAGACGGCCCGCGACGACCTCGATTTCGACTTCCTGGCGATGGCGGACGTCGAGGCCGCGGTGTTCGACCTCGTCGAGTCCGGCCTGGAGGGGTTCAACGACCGCTACCGGGACATCGAGGAGGAGACGCGGTGGGCCCGCGCCGGCGCGTTCGTCGTCGAACAGCACCCGAACCATCCCGACTACCTCATCTGCGAGATGGAGACCTCCCGGGGCTGTCCGTACCGGTGTTCCTTCTGCACGGAACCGATGTACGGCAACCCTGACTTCCGGCCACCAGAGAGTGTCGTCGACGAGGTCGACGCCCTCTCGGACCGCGGCGTGAAGCACTTCCGGCTGGGCCGGCAGGCCGACATCCTGGCCTACGGCGGCGACGGCGAAGCACCCAATCCGGATGCCCTGCAGCGGCTCTACGGCGGTATCCGTGAGGTCGCCCCGGACCTGGAGACGCTGCATCTCGACAACATGAACCCCATCACGGTCGTGAAGTGGCCCGAGAAGGCCCGCGAGGGGATTCGCATCATCGCCGAGCACAACACGCCCGGCGACACCGCCGCGTTCGGCCTCGAATCGGCCGACCCGAACGTGATGAGCGACAACAACCTCAACGTCACTGCCGACCAGTGTTTCGAGGCGGTCAAAATCGTCAACGAAGTCGCTGGCTGGCGGCCTGGGGGAGACGGCGACCCGCGCAGCGGGTCGGATACGCGAGCGGCATCGCCGCGAGCGCGGGACACTGCTCCCAACTTCGGCGACGACGCCGCCCGTCGGCTTCCCAAGCTACTGCCCGGTATCAATCTCGTTCATGGGCTGAAAGGCGAGACGCGAGAGACTTTCGAGCACAACAAGCGGTTCCTCCAGCGGGTGTACGACGAAGGGCTGATGCTCCGGCGAGTAAACATCCGGCAGGTGATGGCCTTCGAGGGGACCGACATGGCCGACACCGGCGCGGAGATCGCCAAGGACCACAAGCAACTGTTCAAGCAGTACAAACAGGAGGTCCGCGAGACCATCGACAACCCGATGCTCCAACGGGTCGCGCCGCCGGGGACGATACTGCCCGACGTGCATCTGGAGTACCATCAGGACGGCAAGACCTTCGGCCGCCAGCTGGGGACCTATCCGCTCCTCGTGGGCATCCCCGGCGAGCGCGAACTCGGCAGCGTCGTCGACATCGCAGTCACCGACCACGGCTATCGGTCGGTCACTGGCGTCCCGTATCCGCTGGACCTCAACAGCGCGTCGATGAACGAACTCACCGCGATTCCCGGTATCGGCCGGAGCACCGCCGGCGACGTGGTGGTAAACAGACCCTACGAGTCGGTCGGCGACATCGACGTTGCGTCCATCGAGCGGTTCGCGACCACCAAGTCGCAGGAAGGCGCTGACTAACGGCCGGTTCGGTTCCGTCAGCCTATCGAGCGGAAAGTACTTTTCACTCCGGAGATGACCAAGAGCGTATGACTGCGGTCGAGGTGAGCGTCGTTCTCCCTGCCTACAACGAGGCGGACACCATCGAGCAGACGGTATCGATAACGCTCGAGACGCTCGCCTCGTTTCTCCCCGAAGACGCGTACGAAGTCATCGTCGCGGAGGACGGCTGCTCGGACCGCACGCCCGAAATCGCGACGCGACTCGCGAACGAGGACAGCCGGGTCCGACACGTCCACAGCGACGAACGTCTGGGCCGCGGCGGCGCGTTAGCGTACGCCTTCGAGCGGGCCGACGGCGAGACGATGGTGTATTTCGATACGGACCTGGCGACGGATATGTCACATCTCGAAGAGCTCGTCAACGCCGTCCGCGTCGACGGCTACGACGTGGCGACGGGGTCACGTTGGATGCCCGAAAACCGAGCCGACCGGCCCGCGAAGCGCGGGATTCCGAGCTTCGGCTACAACACGCTCGTTCGGACGGTCCTCCGCTCGGACCTCAAGGACCACCAGTGCGGGTTCAAGGCTTTCGACCGGCAGGCACTGGAGACGCTGTTGCCCCTTGTCCAAGACGAGCACTGGTTCTGGGACACGGAACTGCTCGTGAAGGCCCAGCGCAACGGCTATCGAGTGAAGGAGTTCCCCGTCGACTGGACACCCAAGGGCGATTCGAAGGTCGATATCGTCCGGGACGTGTTCGGGATGGGCAGCCAGATACTCCGGACCTTCTGGGAGCTGTCGGTTAGTCCCCGGATTACCCGCGAGGTATCGCTCGGCGCGGGGACGATGCTGGTCGTCGTCGCACTTCTGTTGATGACGCAGTATCTCGACCCCGACCGCGTGCTCGCAGAGATGGCGGGCGCAGCGCCGGAAGTCGTCGCGCTGAGTGCCGTCGTCTACGCCGTCTCGTGGCCGCTTCGCGGTATCCGCTATCGGGACATCCTCGTCTCGATGGGGTACCGGGAGCGGTGGGGCTTTTTGACGGGCGCGGTATTCATCAGCCAGACCGGGAACCTCGTGTTTCCGGCGCGGGCCGGTGATGCGGTTCGGGCGTACGTCATCAAGGCCCGGCGTTCGATTCCGTACCCCTCCGGGTTCGCGTCGCTGGCCGTCGAGCGCGTGTTCGACCTGCTGACGATCACGCTGCTTGCCGGCGTCGTCATGATGGGGTTAGCCGTGACCGGGTCGGCCGAGCAGTTGCTGACCGCGCTGACTGGTGATACCGTCGGCGGCGACGCGGCCAGCAGCGGGCGAACTGCCGTGGCCGTGGCCAGCGGCGTCGGCCTCGCGGCGATCGGAGCGGTGGTGGCGATTGTCGCGAGCGCCCGCACCGACCGGAACTTCGTCCGGGCGGTCATCGGGCGGCTGAGCAGCGACTCCTACGCCGACTACGTCGCCGGCGTCATCGAAGGGTTCGTCGGCGACGTACAGACGGTGGCCGCCGACGGGTCGGCCTTCACCCGTGTCGGCATAGGAAGCCTCCTCATCTGGACGTTCGACGTGATAACGGCCCTGATCGTCTTCGCGGCCTTCGGCTACAGCCTGACGCCGTCGCTGGTGGCCGTTGGCTTCTTCGCGGTCAGCGTCGGGAACCTCGCAAAGGTCCTGCCGCTGACGCCCGGCGGCGTCGGCCTCTACGAGGGTGCGTTCACCGTCATCGTCGCGTCCCTGACGCCGGTCGGCGTCGCCGCGGCTATCGGCGTCGCTATCGTCGACCACGCGGTCAAGAACGTCGTCACCATCATCGGCGGCGTCGCGTCGATGGCCTGGCTCAACGTCTCACTGACGACGGCCGTCGAGGAGTCCCAGTCGACGGACGCTATCGAACCGGAAACGAACGACTGAGCGCAGTTCTGACGCGCCCCGCAATAGCACTCCGTCGCTACTGGGATTGCGCTGGTAATACTCGGGACAGTACAACAGCACTCTACTGAGACTGCGCTTCTAGAGTACCAATTGAAACGATTTCCACACTGATCGCACTGCCGTCGTTCGATCAGGTGTACATTGATTTTCAATGGCTACTATAGCTACCAGTCTCCAGAGCGGCGTATTTGTTTACTAATATTATAAATAAGGGCCTTTTTACTAACAATGTTAATTATAATAGTTAATATTATATAATACGGAAAACTACGCAGTTCTGCTATGTTTCAACGTAGCATACAATCGAGCGAACTGGGCAGGCAAACGCGACGCAGTTTCCTCAAGGCCTCGACCGGTGCTGTGGCATCGGTAGCAGCACTCGGTACGAGTGGCGCAGTACGGGGCGGCAAGTTCGGCGGTGATGACGGAGAGTACACAGCTCCAGCGGAGTTCCCACTCGTTTCGACGCGTGATCAGTTCACTGACGACGCTGAACTGAAGTCCGAGTATACAGAGACAGAGTACGAAACAGTGGGGGATTGGGAGTCGACCCGGGCCAGCGACGATGCGGAACTCGTCATCTTCGTCCACGGCTGGAGTCTCGGAGAGACGGATGCCAGAAACGCCGCCTACACCTGTCAGATCGGGCTTGAAGAGAACGAGTACGACCAGTTCACCGTGGGGTTCACCTGGGATGCCGATAAGGGCGACGGCATCGGCTGGAACGAGGGTGTCGCCATCGCCAAACAGAACGGTCCGAAGCTCGCACAGTGGGTTGCCGACCACAACGACAGCGGTGGGCTTCCAGTCCGGGTAATCGGACATTCGCTCGGCGCAAAGGTGGCTGTGGAAACGGTAGCGTCGCTTCACGAGCGTGGACACGAAGACGCAGTCGAGTCGGTGACGTTACTGGGTGGCGCTATCGGTGAATCCGTCGTTGAGGTCGACGAGGCATACGGCGAGTCCATCGAGTACGCCACCACGTCCTTCGACAACTTCCACAAGGACGACGACGCGGTGCTGGGGACTGCATTCAGTGCTGCCGAGTGGGCGGAAGCGGTCGGTGAAACGGGTGTGCAGAGTCCCGATGACGCCCCCGAGAACTACACCGAGCACGATGTAACAGAAACCGTTGCGGACCACAATTCATACTACGAGCCTGGTGAAGGGTGTATGCCCGGCGTCGTCGAGACGTTTCAGTAGGCAGTGACAGCGAGGGGGCGACTCTACCGATTGTATACGATTATAACCGGGTTGTGGGAAATCAGTCAAAAATACCCGGCAGCGATTATATGAATGGTCATGCGACTGATGCACAAACGTGGGTTTCGTGACGTGTATCGGTGGTCTCCATGACAATACCGGAATGTTTTAATGACTTTCGTTCGAATACAGTGTTACCGACTGCCTCCGGGTTCTGTGATGTCTCCCACCCGGTGAGCACCCGCCTTCGCAACCAATGAGTGAACACACACGGACGCGACAGCAGCACGAGGAACAGACGACTGAGTCGACGGAATCGGAGAGCACTGCGTGCCCGGAGTGCAGTGGCTCGCTCGTCATCGACGACGAACACGGCGAAACGGTCTGTGAGGACTGTGGCCTCGTCGTCGAGTCCGACGAAATCGACCGCGGCCCCGAGTGGCGCGCATTCGACTCCAGCGAGAAAGACGAGAAGTCCCGCGTCGGCGCACCGACGACGAACATGATGCACGACAAGGGCCTCTCGACGAACATCGACTGGCGCGACAAGGACGCCTACGGCAACTCCCTCTCTGGCAAACAGCGCCAGAAGATGCAGCGTCTCCGCAAGTGGAACGAGCGGTTCCGCACTCGCGACTCCAAGGAACGCAACCTCAAGCAGGCCCTCGGTGAAATCGACCGTATGGCCTCCGCGCTCGGACTGCCAGAAAACGTCCGCGAGACGGCCAGCGTCATCTACCGCCGCGCGCTGGACGAGGATCTGCTCCCCGGCCGCTCCATCGAAGGTGTCTCCACGGCTTCCGTCTACGCCGCCGCTCGGCAGGCTGGCGTCCCACGCTCGCTCGACGAGATTACGGAAGTCTCCCGCGTCGAAAAGAGCGAAATCGCCCGAACCTACCGCTATGTCGTCCGCGAACTCTCGCTTGAGGTTCGCCCCGCAGACCCCGAAAGCTACGTCCCGCGGTTTGCCTCCTCGCTGGAACTGTCCGACGAGGCCGAGCACCGCGCCCGCCAGCTCCTTCAGAACGCCAAGGAGCAGGGCGTCCACTCCGGCAAGTCCCCGGTCGGCCTCGCCGCCGCCGCAGTGTACGCGGCCGCCCTGCTGACCAACGAGAAGACCACCCAGGCCGCCGTGTCTGAGGTCGCCGATATCTCCGAGGTCACCATCCGCAACCGCTACCACGAACTGCTGGAAGCCGAGCAGGACCTGCCTGTTGCGTAACGTTTGGGCGCGCGCTGCGTTGCTGTGAGGAACGGTTCTTCTGTTGTCAGTGGTCGTACAGAGAGAGTGTATTGCCATCTAACGAAGTCCGAACAACCAGAAAGCCCCACCCAACCCAGATTGACCAACCGGCTACGGGTAGGACTGAAAGGGGCGTCGTCGGCGCTGTGCGCCGACTGCTCGGGAGACCTTCGGTCTCCCGGTGGCTGGCTGAACGACGGTGGACGAAGCAAGCACTGGAACGAACGCAGTGAGTGAAGGGCGCAGCGAGGCCCCCGAGTTCAGCCAGCCGGGGCTTTCTGGTTCTCTACAGTTGTCACTGCGGGACGAGACACGACAGCCACAGAGCGACACACAAAAACGAATCACCCGACCGATAACCGCAAGACTAGAGTCGTCTCATCTGCTGGGACCGGTATGGAGACGACACACCGGGTTCGAACCGGTGACGCCCGAACGCTCGACTGTCCCGACGACAGCGTCGAACTGGTGGTCACGTCGCCGCCGTACCCGATGATCGAGATGTGGGACGACATCTTCGCGGACCTGGACCCCGACATCGGGGCGGCGCTGGACCACGGCGACGGTGACCGAGCGTTCACACTGATGCACGACGTGCTCGATGCGGTCTGGGCAGAGCTGAAACGCGTGCTGGTTCCCGGCGGCATCGCCTGCATCAACGTCGGGGACGCGACGCGGTCCCTGGAAGACGGCTTCCGCTCCTACCCCAACCACGCCGAAATAACCGACCGGCTGACGGACCACGGGCTGCGCGCGCTGCCCGATATCCTGTGGCGCAAACCGACCAACAGCGGCGCGAAGTTCATGGGTTCGGGGATGGTGCCGCCGAACGCCTATCCGACCCTGGAACACGAGCACATCCTCGTGTTCCGCAACGGGGAGCGCCGCCGCCTCGAACCGGGCGCGGACCGTCGCTACGAGAGCGCCTACTTCTGGGAGGAGCGCAACGAGTGGTTCTCCGACCTCTGGGAACTCCCCGGCGAGACACAGGGCATCGACGACGGGCTCCGGGACCGTTCGGGTGCCTTCCCGCTGACGGTGCCCTATCGGCTCATCTCGATGTTCTCGGTGTACGGCGACACCGTACTCGACCCGTTTCTTGGAACCGGGACGACGACGCTGGCGGCGATGGTCGCCGGCCGGAACTCGGTCGGAGTGGACCGCGACCCGGACCTGCTGTCGGCGCTCGAAGACCGAGTCGCGGCCGCCCCGGAACGCTCTCGGACCATCGCTCAGGAGCGCCTCGCCGACCACCGCTCGTGGGTGGAACAACGGCGTGCCGACGGGAAAGAGCCGGGCTACGAGGCCGAACAGTACGACTTCGCCGTCAACACGAAACAGGAGCAACGGATTCAGTTCTACGCGGTCGACTCCGTCACGGCGACCGATGACGGCTTCCGGGCCGTCCACGAGCCGGTCGAGTAAGCGCGGGTTTTTGTGCGGCTCCGACGAAGCCGACGTATGGACTTCGAGTCGTTCACCCTACTCGCCGCCACCGACGACCTCGGGGTGGAGCCGGCCGCCCGCGCCGATGCCGACGGGCTGGAACTGCGGATGGACTTCGCCGACGAGCCGCTGGCACAATTGGACGCCTACGACGGCGACCTGCCGATACTCGTCACCAACCGGGCGACGTGGGAGGGCGGCGAGGCAGCCGATACCGCGGGCCGCCTCGACGCGCTCGAAACCGCGCTCGAACACGACGCCGTGACGGCCGTCGACCTCGAACTCGCGGCGCTTGAGGGGGCCGGCGACCACGACGCCGGCCGGGTCGCCGACGTGGCCCGCGACCGCGGCGCGTCCGTGGTCGTCTCGACGCACAACTTCGAGTCGACGCCCGACCGCGACGCCATCGTGAGTCGACTCGAACGAGCCTGTGCTCGCGGTGACGTGGGGAAGATGGCGAGTACGGCCCAGTCGCCGGACGACGTACTGTCGATGCTCGGGGCGACCCGCGAGATGGCCGCCGGAGGCGAGCAAGTCGCCACGATGTGCATGGGTAGGGCCGGTCGCCACTCCAGAGCCGTCGCCCCGCTGTACGGCTCCCGCATCGGCTATGCACCGGTCGACCCCGCTGACGCGACCGCGCCGGGGCAGTACGACCTCGCGACGCTCCGGACGCTGGTCGGACAGCTACAGAGCGACGCCTGAACCGGTGGCCGCCGGTCACGGGGTTTTCCTCCGGACGGTGATCCTTCGGAAGATATAGGGGTATGCGAGACGGATTCGCGGAGTATGACTGACACAGGACGCAAGCGGCCGTTACTGGCCGTGGTGCTTGCGTTCATCTTCCCTGGGTTGGGACACTTCTACCTCCGCAAGTGGGGACGGGGATTGCTGTGGCTCGGGGGATTGTTCATGCTGTCGGTAGTGTTTGTCGTGACTGGCGCTATCGACCCCGTCACCCAGCTGAGCCTGGAGGCTATCTCGTCGTCGTATCAGTCCAGACCCACCGAGGTGACAATCGGTTCGGTCGTGATCACGACGCTCAACGTCGTCGACGCCTACTGGGTCGCGGTCAACGAGAACCAGACACAGGAGGTCGAAGCCGGTATGACGTGTCCGAACTGCGGCAAGGAACTCGACGAGGACATCGACTTCTGTCACTGGTGTACGACGCAACTGGAACCGGTCGAGGCGGACCAGCAGTAACCTCCGACTTGCGGTCAGTTCCGGGCCGAAGCCGGCTTACTTCTCGATGATACTTTCTTCGATCCGCTCGCCGAAGTGCGTCGCCGTGTCCTCGTGGTAGATGAGGATTTCGTCACCGGGTTCGAGGTTCGTGACGGCGGTTCGCCCGTCCCGAGTGTGGACTTTGATGGTCTCGGCGTTCTGGAGCAGCGTCTCGATGCGGTCGCCGTCCTCGGTTTCGGCCTGCACGCGGAACATCGGACGCTTCTCGATCTTCGCGCGGCCGACGATGGCCTCACGAGTGTGCCCGTCTGCGTCGACGATCTGGACCTCGTCGCCGGACTGGAGTTCCGAGAGGTACTTCGTGCCGCCGTCGGGGGTCCGGACGTAGGCGTGGACCGCGCCGGCGTTGACCCGGAACGGTCTGCTGGCGACGTAGGGGGATTCAGCCGTCTCGGCGTGGACGAAAAAGAGGCCGCGAGCCATCGAGCCGACGAGCATCCCCTCGTCGTGTTCCATCAGGCTGCCCGTGTCGATGCAGACGCGGTCGGCCGAGCCGGTCTGCTCGATGGCGGTGACCTCGGCGTACTCCAGGTCGAGCGATTCCCGCCCCATCTCGTCGCGGACCTCGACCGTCTTGCGGATTTCGTCGAGGTCGTCGGTGTCCAGCAGGACGCCGTCAGCGCCGATTTCCAGCGTCTCGTAGGCCGTTCGTGCGTCCTCAGCGGTCCGGACACCGGCGATGAGGTCCGTCTCCTCGCCGACGCGGGCGATGAGGTTTTCGAGCGGAATGATCTGCCAGTTCTCGCCGATGACGATGGTGAAGTCGGCTTCGGCGGCGACCGCTTCGGCGAACGCCTCGTAGTCCTCGTCGAAGATACGGACGTAGCCGCCGTCGGGGGCGGCCCCGTTCTGCCGGAGCGTCGAGAGGTCCGCGGAGCCGGAGAAATCGGACGGGAGGTCGACCGTGCCGTCGCCCTCACCGTCTTTGCCGACGATGGTCGCATCAGCCTCTGAGTCCTCCGCCTCGGCCTCCATGACGTGGACGTCGCCGTTGGTGAACGCGGCGATGTTTATTTCTCCGAGTTCCGAGACGCGGTCGACGTCTTCCTCGTCGACCAGTACCCAGTCGACGCCGGCCTCGATACCGGCGGTTATCCGGCGTTTCCGTGTCTCCCAATCGCCGACCTCGCTGTCGGCTTTGAGCCAGACGCTTCGAGTCATACGCCCACGTCCGCAACGGCGGGGCTTGAACGTGGCGGAACCCGGGTCGGTCTGTCGGATGCCAGACAAGCAAGGGAGAAACGTGGTCTGGCTCCGGTGAGGGAGAGACCCATTCTGTTCTGTGGTTCGAGACTGCGTAATACGGTTATTGGTCCGTATCTGTGTCCACTTGTCCTGATTTGGCCGCTAGGCCTCGACGGCCAGTCCGGCCTCGCGAAGCGCTTCCTCGGTGGTGGCGTCGTCGTGGACGACGGCGGAGACGGCACGGGCAATCTTCTCCGGTTCGTCGTGCTGGAAAATAGAGCGGCCCATCGAAACGCCGGACGCCCCGGCGTCCATCGTTCCCCGGACCATGCGAACGGTGTCTTCGTCAGTGCCCTTCGAGCCGCCGGCGATGACCACCGGTAGCGACGTGGACTCGACGACGTGCTGGAAGGTCTCGGCGGAGCCGGTGTAGCCGGTCTTGACGATATCCGCACCCAGTTCCTCGGCTAGCCGGACAGCGTGGCCGACGGACTGGTTGTAGTCCTCGTTCTCGGAGTCGATGTCGGGGCCGCGGGCGTAGGCCATCGCCAGCACCGGCAGGCCGTACTGGCTGGCCTCGGTCGTCAGCTCGGAGAGCTCCTCGATCTGTTCGGGTTCGTACTGGCTGCCGACGTTGATGTGGAACGAGACGGCGTCGGCCCCGGCGCGGATGGCGTCTTCGACCGTGCCGGTCACCCGCTTGTCCTGCTCGTCAGGACCGATGGTAGTAGAGCCGTTGAGATGCGTGATATAGCCCGCGTCGTTCTTGTTCGGATGGACGCGCCCGGCGATGCCCCGCTGGGTGAGGACGGCGTCCGCGCCGCCGCTGGTGACCGCGTCGATAGTCGATTCGATGTCTTTGAGGCCCTTTACGGCCCCCATTGTGATGCCGTGGTCCATCGGGACGATTACGTATGTGTCGTCTGTCCCGATGCGTTCGAGTCGTGCGCGTTTTCCTGCAGTCATGTTATGAGACAGTGTGGCAAGTACGATTATGTGCGTTCCGGTTGCGGTCGTTCTGCCGCGCCCCGGAGCGCACCGTCTTTGAGTTCACGAGCCTTCGCTTCGAGTCGGTCGGCTACCTCGTCGACGGGATCGCCGTTCTCGTGGCCCTCGGCCACGATATCGACCAGTGCGGAGCCGACGATAACCCCGTCAGCACCGGCAGAAACGATTCGTTCAGCGTGGTCGCCCGTCTTGATGCCGAACCCGACGGCCTTGGGCACGTCCCAGTCGGAAAGCCGGGCCAGCGACTCCTCGGTCGCGTCGTCCACGTCCTCGCGTGCGCCGGTGACGCCCAGGCGCGCCTGGACGTAGACGTAGCCCGACACCTGTTCGAGCATCCGCTCCAGTCGGTCGCCCTTCGTCGTCGGCGCGACGATGAACACCAGATCGAGGCCGAACTCGTCACAGGCCGTCCGGAGCGGGCCGGCCTCCTCAGCGGGGAGGTCCGGGACGACGAGGCCCTCGATGCCGACCGCGGCGGCCTTCTCGACGAAGGGGCGGGGGCCTTCGCTCGCGGTTTCACCGCTCGCGTTTTCCGAGTCGCTTCGCGACTCGCTATCCCCGTACTGGTAAATCAGATTGTAGTAGGTCATACACACCAGCGGCACGTCCACGTCGAGCTCCTCGACGAACTCGAAGAAGCGGTCGGGCGTCATCCCGGCTTCCAGCGAGCGGACGATAGCGTTCTGGATGGTCTTGCCCTCCGCGATGGGTTCAGAAAACGGCAGACCGAGTTCGATGACGTCGGCCCCGCCGCGGGCCAGCGCCTCGACGTACTCAATCGATGCCTCGTAGTTCGGGTCGCCGGCCGCGAGGTACGGGACGAAGGCTGGCTCGTCAGCGAAGGCTCGTTCGAGGCCCATCAGAGGCCACCCCCGCCGACGCTGTCTCGCGGCTCATCGCCGCTCGACTGTGACGTGGGGCTTCGCCCCACGCTATCGAAGATAGACATGTCCGGCGCGATATCGAGGTCGCGCTTGCTGGTCTCCTCGATGACCGTTTCGAGGTCCTTGTCGCCGCGGCCGGAGACGTTGACGACGACGGTGTCGCCGACCTCGTCGTGGTGTTCTTCCAGATACCCGAAGGCGTGGGCCGTCTCTAGAGCCGGGATGATACCCTCGTCCTGGGAGAGTCGGTGGAACGCTTCCAGCGCGATGTCATCGTCGACGTTGACCGGGATGACGCGGTCCTCGTCGACGAGGTGGGCGAGTTCCGGACCGACGCCGGCGTAGTCAAGCCCCGCGGACACGGAGTGCGATTCCATGATCTGGCCGTCCGAGTCCTGCAGGAGCTTCGTTCGCGCGCCGTGAAGCACGCCCTCGTCGCCGGTCGAGAGCGTGGCGGAGTTGGGCGCGACGCCCTCTTCCTCGTCGACCTGCAGCGAAGAGCCGCCGGCCTCGACGGCGTAGAGGTCGACGTCGGTATCGTCGACGAAGTGCGCGAAGGTGCCCATAGTGTTCGAGCCACCGCCGGCACACGCGAGGACTGAATCTGGTAGCCCACCGGTTTTCTCGATGGCCTGCTCACGGGCCTCCTCGGAAATGACCGCCTGAAAGTCACGCACCATCTTCGGGAACGGGTGCGGGCCGACGATACTCCCGATGACGTAGTGGGTGTTCTCGACGGTGGTCGCCCAGTCCCGCATCGTCTCGGAGATGGCTTCCTTCAGCGTCCCGCGGCCGACTGTGACGGGATTGACCTCGGACCCGTTGATGCGCATCCGGAACACGTTGGGGCGCTGGCGCGCGATGTCGGTCTCGCCCATGTAGATCTCACAGGGCATGTCGAGGTGGGCCGCCGCCATCGCCGTCGCCGTGCCGTGCTGGCCGGCCCCGGTCTCGGCGATGATGCGCTCCTTGCCCATGTACTTCGCCAGCAGAACCTGGCCAAGCGCGTTGTTGAGTTTGTGCGCGCCGCCATGCAGCAAGTCCTCGCGCTTGAGGTACACGTCCGTGTCGTATCGGGCCGAGAGCTGGTCCGCGTACTGCAGTGGCGTCGGTCGGCCGCCGAAGTCGGCCAGCCGCTCCCGAAACTCGTCCATGAAGCCGTCCTCGTTTTCGAGCACGTACCGCTGGTAGGCGTCGGTCAGCTCCTCGATAGCTGGCATCAGTGCCTCGGGCACGTACTGTCCACCGTACTCGCCGAACTTGGGGTCGTGTGCGTCGTCAGTACTCATGTGTCTGTAGTCGTCTCAATCGCGTCAGTGTCCGCATCTGTTAGTCGCCGCGTGTTCGCTTCCACGTCCGTCGTCTCGCCGTGGTCCATGATAGCCGAACCAATCAGCAGCGCGTCCGCACCGGCGTCGCGCATCCGCAAGACGTCGTCTGCTGTCTGTATGCCGCTTTCAGCAATGAGTGTGACGCCCTCTGGCACGTCGGGCGCGACGGCTTCGAACGTTCCGAGGTCGACCGCTAGCTCGCCGAGGTCGCGGTTGTTGACGCCGATGATATCCGCGCCCGCGTCGAGTGCTTTCTCGACCTCTGCCGCCGTGTGGGTCTCAACGAGGACCTGGAAACCGCGCTCGCGCGCGGCCGTGAGGAGGTCCGCGAGGTCGTCGGTGCCCTCGGCTTCGAGAAAGCGGACGATGAGCAGGACAACGTCGGCTTCCACGACGTCCAGCTGGCTCTCGTAGAGGACGAAGTCTTTCCGCAGGACGGGCACGTCGACGGCGTCGCGGACCCGTTCGAGCGTCGCCGCCGACCCGCCGAAATGCTCCGGCTCCGTCAGCACAGACAGCGCCGTCGCGCCGCCCGCGACCATCTGTTGTGCGAGGTCGACCGGGTCGTCAGTGCGCTCGCCCTCGGCGGTCGGGCTGGTGGGCTTGATTTCGGCGATGACCGGCGTCCGCCCGTCGTTTTCGGCCGCTTCGAAGGCATCGGCCAGCGACCGGGGTGTCACCGATACCCGGTCTCCGCCGCCACCGCGCTCCCGCGCCGCGTCGAGAATCGACTGGACCGCTGGTGCTATCTCCTCACTGTCGTCCATTACTGAACACTAACGTACAGAAGTGTACATAAGAGTTGCCCTATTATCTCAGGGGACGCAGAACGGGATAGTTCCTCGCGTTGTCAAACAAGCCACAGTTCTATACACCTACACGTTAAATGTTCACACATGTCGTTCCAGACATCCATCCGGCCGGCCGAACCAATGGACATCGCGGATATCCGCCGGGTCGCCAGAACCACATGGCATACCGTGTACGACGACATCCTCGGAGCAGAGACAGTGGAAGAGCACCTCAAAGAGGGGTATGCACCGCCGCTACTGGAGCAGATGATCGAACTCGAAGAGGTCGGCCTGTTCGTCTCGACGGCCGACGACGACGTGGTGGCGTACATGAGCTGTGGGATGACGGACGCGACCGGCTTCGGCGACCTCGACCTGTACGTCCACCCGGACTACTGGGGGGAAGGTATCGGGACGGAGCTGCTGCATCGCGGCGAACAGCACTTGCACGAGCTTTCCGTGCGGAAAATCCGCGACGAGGTGCTGGCCGAGAACGAGGTCGGGAACGCGTTCTACCGGAGCCACTTCGAGAAGGTCGGCGAGCGGACGACCGAGGTCGGCGGACAGGAACACCCAGTCAACGTGTACGAGCGGCGGTTGTGAACGCCGGCTCGCATTCGCAGCCCGCAGTACGTGTGTGACTCACACGCTCTCGTAGCTCGTGTAACAGCGTTTAAGCCGCTGAAACCGCTTCATCGGTGCAATGAGCTACAAGATCGGACTCGTCGGCAAGCCCTCTGTCGGCAAGTCCACGTTTTTCAATGCGGCGACGATGAACGACGTGCCCGAGGGCGCGTACCCGTTCACGACAATCGACCCTTCGATGGGCGAGGCGTACGTCCGCGTCGACTGTGCCGCCCCGGAGTTCGACCACACCTGCACGCCCAACCACGGCTACTGCACGGAGGGTGTCCGGTTCGTCCCGACGAAACTCGTCGACGTGGCCGGCCTCGTCCCCGGCGCACACGAGGGGAAGGGGCTGGGGAACCAGTTCCTCACGGACCTCAACGAGGCCGACGTGCTCGTCCACGTCGTCGACTTCACCGGCGAAACGGACCTGGAAGGAGAACCCACCGAGAACCACGACCCGCGCGAGGACATCGACTTCCTCGAAGACGAACTGGATATGTGGTATCTCGACATTCTGGAGAAAGGCATCGAGCGCTACCGCTCGGGCTACCACGGCGAGGACAAGGCCATCGAAGACGACCTCGCCGAGCAGATGTCGGCGTTCAAGATCAACGCCGACGAGATTAAACAGGTCGTACTCGCACTGGACCTGGAACTCGACCCCGACACCTGGGACGACGAGGACAGAGAGGCACTCGCTCGGGAGATCCGCATCCGGACCAAGCCGATGCTCATCGCGGCGAACAAGATGGATACTCCGGAGGCCCAGGAAAACTGGGAGCCAATCACCGAGGACCCGGAGTACAAGCACCTCACGTTCGTCCCCGTCTCGGCCCACGCGGAGAAGGCACTGAAAAACGGCAACGAGCAGGGCGTGCTCGACTACCGACCGGGCGACGAGGAGTTCACCGTGACGGCGGACCTGCCAGAGGAGAAGGCCGCAGGGCTGGAACAGATCCGGGACTTCGTTACGGAGTTCGGTGGCACGGGCGTCCAGCAGGCGCTGGAAACCGCATTGTTCGAGGAACTGGGCGCAATCGCGGTGTTCCCCGGCGCTCGCAAGCCCCAGGAGGACGGCACCTTCCTGCAGGACTGTTTCGTCCTCCCCGACGGGTCGACCGCCGAGGACTTCGCGTACTTCCTGCACACCGACATCGGTGAAGGATTCCTCCACGCGCACGACGTGCGTACCGAACGACAGATCGGTGCTGACACCGAACTCGACCACCGCGACGTGGTCGAAATTACGACAACGAACTGAGCGGGTCGCTATCGGACGCTCTGTCGACACTGATTTCGTCCCAGCGACAGCCGGGCTACAGCAGGAGGTGCGCCAGCAACACGATGATGGCGACTTTCTTCACGAGGATGATGCCGATAATCAGTTGCGTCGTCGACAGCCCCCGGACGCGCTCGATGCCCCGCCGGAGGAACGCGGGCGACTGGGCGAGTTCAGCCACCAGTAACCGCCACTCCGCGCGGAACGTCTCGACGGCCGACCCCTCGCCGTCGGTGTAGGCGGCTTCCGGCCGCGGCAGCCACCGTGAGCCGGTGTATTCGAGTTCGACCAGCGACCCCTCTAAATGACTGGCCTGCTCGAACTGCAGGCCGTTCGCTTCACAGAGCCGCTCGACCTTGGCGATGTCGCGGTCGCTGTCAAGGTCGTAACGCCGCTGTATCGGGTCGGTCGCCCAGTCGAACTGGAACCGACAGACGAGTTCGCTCTCGCCGACCCACACGTCGACGATTTCGGCCAGTTCGACCGTTCCGGCCGTCTCTTTCCGCTTTTTCTGGAGGTGCTCGTACTCGGCGGGGGACTCCGTCGAAGCCGTCACCTGGGACTCCGTCTCGGGCATACCTTCTCGACACGAGTGTTCGGCTGACGACACTATACGTTTTCTCCCGCTGGAACGGTTTGGACTCCGCGACCGGGGCGAAACGAGGACCGGCCAACGATACAGTCAGATATCCACCGGACACCCGTTGACCTCGCCGCCGCGCATCCCCTCGGCGAGCCAGTAGATAGAGAGGATCAACACCGCGAGCGCAAGCAGTGCGAACTCAAGCCCATCCAGCGGCAGAAACAACAGCGAGGTCGAGACGCCGAGCAGCGACAGCAGGCCCAGCAGGACCGCCGACCCGCAGGCCGCACAGCCCGCGCCGAGCGTTCCGAGGACGACACCCGCGACGCCCGCGCCGCCCTGCTGGAGGTCGAGGCCGTGTTCGCGGAAGTGGTAGGTCACCAGCCCGACGTCGACGCCGGTGAGGGCGGCGACGACGACCAGCAGAATTCCCTGTGCAGGGTTGAACGACGTGCCGATGAAGGGATACAGCTCCCCGAGCACGCGCAGCCGACTGGCGAGCGGGAGCGACCCACCGACTACGAGGTCAAGCACCAGCGGGACGTTCAGCGAGACGACGAACAGGGTCAGCGAGACGATTGCGGCGATCACGGCGACCGCCGCGTAGACTGGCAGCGTGAGCACGAGCCTGACCGTCCGGCCCATGAGCCGCCAGTCCCCTCGCGTCGTCGGCAGGCGGAGCCCCTCTGCGGTGCTCATCCGTCGTGCTCTCCCAGCGCCTCCGCGATGAGTTCGTAGCTGACGCTCCCGTTGACCTTCGTCACGAACTCGCCGTCCTCGAACAGCAGGATAATCGGCGTCGTCTCACCCAATCCGGCGTCCTCGGCCGCCTGAATATCGGCCTGAACGGCGTCATCGTGTGCCCGATCCCGCGCGTCGCTTGCGACCGCCTCGCCGTCGATGTCGGTCTCCTCGGTGAGAAACGTCGCCGTCCGCGCCAGAACGTTGTCAGGGTCGAACGACGACTGCTCGGCGAAGTAGTGACCGAACAGCGCCCAATACGCCTCGCTGTCGCGGGCGAACGTCGACTCCAGCGCCTGCGTCGCCGGCTCACCCCAGGGATAGATCACGGGGTAGGTCCGGACGACGTACGCGCCTTTGCCCGCGTCCACGATGTTCTCTCGGATATCCGGCAGTGTTTCCTCGTGGAAGCGGCGGCATGTGGGGCAGGAAGGGTCTTCGAACGCCAGGATGACGTGGCCGCCCAGTTCGCCGCGGCGGGGCTGGGCGTCGAGGTCGGCGGCCGCCGGGTGGCTGTCGACGGATTCGGCGCTGTCCGCCTCACCACTGCACCCCGCGACTGCGCCGACGACACCCACCCCGGAAAGTGCTAGAAAGCGTCGTCTGTTCATATACGACTGGTTGGCCCGCGTTGGTTTAGCGTTTGTTCCACTATGTGGCCACGATGAGTAACCGTCTTGTCGCCAGCGGCGGTAGCATCTGCCGGCCGATGACGACGACTCACGGGGCCGAACCGGGGTGACTCCCCGGTGGTGACGAGCCCTATGAGTGCCGAGGCTCTTACCCCAACTGGTAGCTGTAGCTGACGACCGTTTGCCACGGGTATCTCTGCGGTTCGGTTGCAACTGACATGATCTGGATCTGGGACGACAGCGACTGCGATGACTCTCCTGTAGAGAGCCCCTCTGTGGAGATCCCCAACAGTTAGGGACTAAATTGTACACGGTTTTATTGTTTTGCTATCAATGTTGATATTCTCGGCAACGGTTTTTTGACTATCATTAGCTACAGGTTGAGCAATGATAGATGAGAGAGGGGAGCCATGGACCGGGAGCCGGCGACGGTTACTCGGGATGCTCGCAACTGGCGGAACCGCGACGCTGGTCGGCTGTTCGACTGGCGGAGAGACGGAAGCAAGTACAGCCGAAAGCGGGGGCGAAGCCGCCGGGTCGACCGACGGCTCGCTGTCAGTCGTCGTCAGTTCGAAAGGCTACACAGAGCAGTTGAACCTCGGGTACATCGCCTACGAATTGCTCGCCAACAACACGGGTGTGAGTCTTGTGGACGAAACCGGCTTCGGCGGGAACGCTGCACACGCCGAAGCGTATCAGGCCGGCGACATCCACGCGTACTACGATTACATGGGGTCACTGTGGGCTGCGCACCCGCCCAAGCACGACGAAGCCGACTTCGCGACACCTGACGAGCAGTACGAGGCGTTGAAGTCCGAGATGGAGTCGGAACACCCGATTCGGATTCTCGACCGCGCGGACTGGCAGAACACATGGGCCGTGTTCATCCGCGAGGACGCTATCGAAGGGACCAGTATCGAGACAATCAGTGACCTCGCCGGCTACGTCAACGACGGGAACTACGACATCAGACCGGCGTTTGGCGACGGATTCAGGACTCGTAGCGACGGCTTCGATGCTTTGCTTGAATACTACGGGTTTGAGGGCGAGCATGTGGCGCGCTGGGAGGCAGAACAGGAGTTCATCGAGGCGGCGTCGGCGCAGGCGGCTGGCACGGCTGTCGACGAAGGCTACGCCGATCTCAGCTTCGGGTACAGCACCAGCGCGTGGCTCACAACCGTTGAAGACATCGTGTACCTCGATGACGACCGGAACTTCTGGCCGTTCTTCCACCCGGTCGGCGTCGTTCACGAGGACGTCGCGACGGACGCCGTGGTGTCGGCGCTGAACAAGATGCCGGACGCCATTCCGGACGCGAAAACGATGCAAGAGCTGAACAGTCACGCAACCGAGGTCGGCAGCCAGCAGGCGGTTGTTGACCACCTCACGGCCAACGGCTTCATCTGACTCAGTATGGAAGAATCTACAGCACATGCAGGTGACGGTGACGACGAATCAGCAGACGCGACAGAGCCAGCGGCCTCGGACACGACAGCGCTGGAGCGAGCGAAAGCCGTTGCGCTGCTGCCAGTCCGGTCGTACCTCGTCAAGTTCGCTGTTGCGTTGCTCGTGATCGTGGTACTCATCGCGGCCGGCGGGTTCTGGGTGCAGGGGAACGCAACTGCCACGCTCGAAGACGACACGGCACAACAGCTCGTACAGGAGGTCAACGCCGAGTCCGGCCTGTTGAACGAGTGGATTGAGCGCAACGAACGGCCGGTGCTCGTCGCGTCAAACAATCCGCTGCTCGGTTTCAACGCGACGCGCGAAGACCAGCAGGCCTACACGGAACGACTCGCCGCGGATGAGCTCCAGTCCGACCGCGTCGCTGCCGTCCACCTCGCAGATCCCACTGTCGGCACAGCGGGGGAGGCAAGGATCGTGGCGAGTACTGACGAAACGCTCCGCGGAACGCGTGTCACATCGGACGCACATCCGTGGGTCGACCGGACTCGGTCTATCGGCCGCGACACAGTGGTTTCATCGAACCCGTACACGAACGCGAACGGCAAGCGAGTGGTCAGTTCGATGAGTGTCGCCGCCGACTTCACACACGTACTCGTGGTCGAGTACGACGCCAGCGACCTGAGCAAGCAGTTCAGCACTGGTATCGACGGGACGTTCACACAGGTGGTCCGCCCGACATCGAGTTCGACTGAGGTGTTGTTCTCCGACGCCGGCACCGATGCCGTCGGACAGCCGTACATCCCGAACCAGTCACAGTCCGAGATTCCGGAGATCAGCACGGCTACCGAACAGGGAACCTTTACCGACACGCCAGCGAAGGACACAGTGCTTGACACCGACCACGTCGCCGCGTACGCGACCATCCCCGGCACAAACTGGGTCGTTATCAAGCACACGCCTGCGGCGAACGCGTTCGCGCTGAGCGAGCAGATTCGGACTGATATCCTGGCGTTCATCCTGCTCGCGCTCGGTGGTGTGGTCGTCGTTGGTGGAACGATTGGACGGAACACGGCGACATCCGTGCAACAGCTCTCTGCGGCCGCTACTGCCATCGAGCAGGGAGAGTACAATGTCGACGTTTCGAGCTCTCGCCGGGACGAAATCGGTCAGTTGTTCACGTCTATCGGGAGTATGCGCGACGCACTCGTCTCGAAAATCGACGAAGCCGAGGCTGCCCGTGAGCAAGCAACAGACGCCCAGGAGGAGGCCGAAGAAGAGCGAGCCCGCGCCGAGCAGGCAAAGGAAGAGGCTGAGACGCTCGCGGCGGAACTCGAACAGCAAGCGGAGGTGTACAGCGACGTGATGGAAGCGTGCGCGGACGGTGACCTGACCCGGCGTCTCCCCGAAACCGAGACCGACAACGAGGCGATGGCGGCTATCGCGTCGTCGTTCAACGATATGCTCGCACAGTGGGAGCGCACTATCGTCGACATTCAGGAGTTCGCGGAGACCGTCACAGCCGCCAGCGAGGAGGCCGAAGTCGGAGCGACTGACGCCGAGCGTGCGAGCGGCGAGGTCAGCGAATCGGTTCAGGAGATCGCGGCTGCCGCCGACGAGCAACGCGATATGCTGGACACGGTCTCGGGAGAGATGACTGACCTTTCGGCAGCTATCGAAGAGGTGGCTGCGTCCGCTGACTCGGTTGCGGAGCACTCGAATCAGACCGCTGACGTCGCCCGAAAGGGGGAAGACACGGCCAGAGACGCGCTCGAAAGTTCACGCAGAGTACAGGAGGCAATCGACACGACTGTCGAGAACGTCGAACAGTTAGACGAGCAGATGGCGGAAATCAGCACCATCGTCGAGCTGATCGCCGACATCGCCGAGCAGACGAATATGCTCGCGCTGAACGCGAACATCGAAGCTGCCCGTGCCGACAAAGACGGCGAAGGGTTCGCCGTCGTGGCCGACGAAGTCAAGGAACTCGCCGGGGAAACGCAGGCATCGGCGACCGAAATAGAGCAACTCATTACCGACGTCCAGTCCCAGACGGAGACGACTGTCGACGAGGCCAGAGTCGCTGAGGAGTCGATGGAAGCAGGCATCAGTGCGGTCGAAGAGGTCATGGAAGCGTTCACAGAAGTGTCGGAGTACGCCGACAAAACGGACGCCGGCGTCCAGGGGATCAGCGACACCACTGACGATCAGGCCGCCAGTACTGAAGAAGCGGTCTCGATGACCGAGGAAGTCGCCGACCTCAGTGAATCCACTGCCGATGAGGTACAGAGCGTGTCCGCCGCCGCAGAGGAGCAGGCGGCCTCGATGTCGGAGATCAACGACAGCATCAAATCGCTGAGCGGGCAGGCCGAGCAGCTCAAGGCGCTCCTGTCGGAGTTTGACGTCGCTGCCGACGAAAGCGAGCAATCCCGACACCGCTGATCGACAACAGCGTGAACACAGACTGACGCTCGGAGCGGTTCGGCACACGCGTTTTCCTGTACCGTTTCGCCGCGTGTATCCACAACAACACGCAACGCGTCCCAGTACGAGCAGTGATGGAGTCGCAATCCGCGTTGCAGGGACAGCGTGAACCGCCTCGGCCTGCTCCGCCTGTGGATGGTCGTCGAGCGGCTCCGACCTCGCCGGTCGGTTTCGGCGCGTGGGAATCCCCAGTACGCCTTTATTTTGGTCGGGCGAGCAACACATATGAGCGTCATCTGTGAGTTCGAGTTGCAGTCCGCGGATATGCCGCTATGTGCGGTCGCTGCCGAACTGGACACCCGGCTGATCGTCGACACCGTCGTCTCGGGAACGACCGCGGAGCCGGCACTCGTGTTCTCCGCGACGGGCGTCGAACCGGATGCCCTCGAATCGGCGTTGCTCGGCGACGAGTCCGTCGTGGAGTTTGTCGCCATGGACTCGGCTATCGTCGAGTCCCGCTATCGGGTCGTCCTCGATACGGACTACGTCGAGATGTACACCCAGCTCGTCGACCGGCAGACGTATCCGATGGGTGCGCTCGTGACCGAACACGGGTGGAAGGTGAGCACGCAGTTCGCCGACCGAGCAGACCTCGAAGCGTTCCGGGACACCTGTCAGGCCAGCAGTGTCACGTTCCGCCCGCATCGGCTCTGCGAGACGGAACACGGCGGCGACGACTACGGACTCACCGCCCCGCAGCGAGAGGCGCTGCTGGCAGCCCATCGACTGGGCTATTTCGCCGTCCCTCGCGGGGCAGACCTGACGGAACTCTCGGCGGAACTCGACGCGACCACGTCCGCGATCTCGGAGCGCCTCCGACGTGGAACGGACCAGCTGATCGACCACACGATCGCCAGCTCCGAGCAGTGACAGCAGGCCGGCCGGAGCGGAGCGGTTCCGGCGAGACGCCCCCTCTTATAAATTGCTGGACATATGTTGGCAACGGTTAGGGCTGGAGGTTGCGTAGCACTACATGACGGTGACCCAATATGACCATCCACCAGCACCCACACGTCACTGATCGCGACGCACACTTCGTCGGCGGCGGTATTGCCTCTCTCGCTGGCGCGGCGTTCCTCGTCCGGGACGGCAATATGCCCGGCGAAAACATCCATGTCTACGAAAAGCTGGACGTCGTCGGTGGCGCGATGGACGGCGCTGGCGACCCGGACGAGGGCTACCTGATCCGGGGCGGCAGGATGTTCAACTACCCGACGTACGAATGTACGTGGGACCTCTTCGAGACGATTCCGTCGCTCGAAGACGATTCGCGTTCGGTCAAAGACGTGATGGACGAGTTCAACGAAGCGCACCCCTCGTACGCGAAAACGCGGCTGATGCACGAGGGCGAGCGAATCGACGCGGGCGAGTACGGACTGACGAGCCAGCACCGGCAGTCGATAGCTCGGTTGCTCCTCACGCCCGAACCGCGACTCGGTGACACGCGCATCGAGGAGTGGTTCGACGAGTCGTTCCTGGAGACGAACTTCTGGTACGTCTGGGCGACGATCTTCGCGTTCCAGCCGTGGCACAGCGTCGCCGAAGTCCGGCGGTACATGTACCGGTTCCTGCATGAGTTCCCGCGCCTGCACACCATGGAGGGTATCGACCGGACGAAGTACAACCAGTACGACTCGATGATTCTCCCGCTCCGGCGCTGGCTCGAAGACAGGGGCGTCACCTTCGAGCACGGACACGAAGTGACGGATATGGACATCGTCCCGTCGCGGACGGGACGCACTGTCGAGCGGCTCTACTGTGAAACCGACAGCGGAACGGAATCGGTCCCGGTCGAGTCGTCCGACCTCGTGTTCGTGACGAACGGGTCGATGACCGACGGCTCGTCAGTCGGCGGGATGGACGAGGTACCCGACCTGAACGAAACCGGCGCGTCATGGGAGCTGTGGAAGTCTATCGCTGAGGACAACCCACAGTTCGGCGATCCGTCGGTGTTCGCGGACAACGTCACGGAGACGAAGTGGGAGTCGTTCACCGTCACCCTGCACAACACCGAGCTGTTCGACCACATCGTGGATTTCACGAACGAGGAACCGGGCAACGGGCTCGTCACTTACCTCGGGTCGAACTGGCTGTTGTCGACGGTCGTCGCCGGCCAGCCGCACTTCGCGAACCAGCCGGACGACGTGAAGGTCTTCTGGGGCTACGCGCTGTTCCCGGACCGGGAAGGGAACTACGTGGAGAAACCGATGTCCGAATGCACCGGCCGGGAGATCCTCCAGGAGCTGTGTTACCACCTGCAGTGCGAGGAACGGCTCCCGGAGATACTCGACGACGTGACCTGCATCCCGGCGATGATGCCGTTCATCACGGCGCACTTCCAGCCCCGGGAACCCGGTGACCGGCCCGAGGTCGTTCCGGACGGGTCGAACAATCTGGCGTTCCTCGGACAGTACGCCGAACAGCCGCGGGACGTGGTGTTCACCGTCGAGTACTCGGTCCGGTCGGCGATGACCGCCGTCTACGAGATGCTCGACCTCGACCGGGAAGTCCCCCCGGTGACCAAACACTACCGGAAGCCCGGTGTCATCGCGGACACTGTCCGCGCCGCGTACCGCTGAGGGAGTCGACGGCGGTACGGGCGCGGACATTCCAGCACTTTAGTATGGTGACGGAGATGGGTGTGTATGAACACACCGCCGCTCGCCGTCCGGAGGCTGCGATGGTAAACCTCGCGCTCTCGGCGGCACAGCTTGTCTTGGCGCTGGTACTCGTGGGACTGAACGGCTTTTTCGTCGCCGCGGAGTTCGCCTTCGTTCGCGTTCGCGGCACCTCTGTCGAACAGCTCGCCGACGAGGGGAAGGCCGGCGCAGGCTCGCTTCAGGCAGTGATGGCGGACCTGGACAACTACCTCGCGGTGACCCAGCTCGGGATTACGCTCGCCTCGCTGGGGCTGGGGTGGGTCGGTGAGCCCGCCGTGGCGGCGCTGCTGGAACCTGTTCTGGCCCCGGTACTGCCGGAGAGCCTCCTCCACCTCGTGGCGTTCGCGATCGGGTTCACCATCATCACCTTCCTCCACGTCGTCTTCGGCGAACTCGCGCCGAAGACGTTCGCGATTGCACAGACCGAGCGGCTCTCACTGTTGCTCGCGCCGCCGATGAAGCTGTTTTACTACGTGTTCTATCCCGGTATCGTCGTGTTCAACGGCTCGGCGAACGCCTTTACGCAGTTGCTTGGTGTCCCGCCGGCCTCGGAGACGGACGAGACGCTCGGCGAGCGTGAGATACGCCGGGTGCTGGCCCGGTCCGGCGAAGAGGGGAACATCGACGCGGCGGAGGTCGCCATGATAGAGAGCGTGTTCGACCTCGATGATACGGTCGTCCGAGAGGTCATGGTCCCGCGCCCCGACGTCGTGAGCGTGCCGGCCGACGCCACGCTGTCGGATATCCGGGCAGTCGTTTTCGACGAGGGACACACTCGCTATCCGGTGGTCGACGCCGACGACAGCGACCAGATCGTCGGATTCATCGACGTCAAGGACGTGCTACGGGCCGGCGAGGAAGGCAACGAAAACACGACTGCCGGCGATATCGCTCACGAGATACCGGTCGTCCCGGAGACGACCGCTATCAACGACCTCCTGTTGCAGTTCCGGCAAGACCGCCGGCAGATGGCCGCGGTCATCGACGAATGGGGGTCGCTCGAAGGCATCGCGACAATCGAGGACGTGGTCGAGGCCGTCGTCGGCGACCTGCGCGACGAGTTCGACGTCGACGGCCGCGAACACGCCATCCGCAAGCGAAGCGACGGGAGCTACGACGCCGACGGCGGCGTCCCGCTGTCGACAGTCAGTGAGGCCCTCGGTGTCGACCTCGACAGCGACGCAGTCGAAACCGTCGGCGGGCTGGTACTGAGCCATCTCGACCGCGCGCCGGAAGTCGGCGATACCGCCGAAGCGGCCGGACACGCGTTCGAGGTGACAAGCGTCGACGGCACCCGTATCTCGACGGTTCGGATTCGAGCGAACGACGGCGACACCCCGACCACCGACTGAGCCGGTCCCAGACCCGGGTGACGAGAACAGGGCCAGTCACGGAGTGCCGCCCGTCTACAAGGGAATCAGTCCACGACGGCCGCCAGGCTTCGGTCAACGGCTCGCTCGACGTGCAGCGCCGTCGTGTCGAACAGTGGCGTGTCGGGGCAGTCCGACTGTTCGACGAGGAGTTCGATTTCGGTACAGCCGAGGACAATCCCTTGTGCCCCCGCCTCCACCAGCCCGTTGATGACGTCGAGATACCGCGCTCGTGAGTCGGGGCGCACCTCGCCGGCGGTCAACTCATCGAAAATAATCCGGTCGACATCCTCGCGGGCGCTCGGGTCGGGGACGACCGTCTCGATGCCGTGTGACGCGAACCGGTCGTGGTAGAACGCCCCCGACATCACAGTGTCCGTCCCCAGGACGCCGACGGTCTCGATGCCCGCAGCACGGATCGCCTCCGCCGCCACGTCGACGATGTGGAGGAACGGCACCGAGAGTGCCTCGACCAGTTGGGGCGCGACCCGGTGCATCGTGTTCGTCGCCATCACCACGAAGTCGGCTCCGGCGGCCTCCAGGTCCAGCGCCGCATCAACGAGAATTGACGCGGCGCTGTCCCAGGCCTGGTCACGGATACACTGCTCGATGGCGGCGAAGTTGACGCTCCGGATGACGATATCGCCTGCACTGTGCCCGCCGAGTGCGTCGTTGATTCCGCGGTCGATACGCCGGTAGTAGGTCCGCGTCGACTCGCTACTCATCCCGCCGAGGACGCCGATTGTCTGCATCTCGCCTAGTGGCATCGTGGTGACACTCAGGAGGCCCTTCCCAGCGAGATCGCTTAGCGGTTCCGCCCCCAAGCTCGCCAGTGAGCGTCGACTAGGAGGAGTTGGCCTGGGGTACGCCCTCAGAAGAACTCGGCCAGATACACCGGCTCGGACTGGAACACGGTAGCGAGCGGGTCCCGAACCGAGTCGTCGCGTATCTCCAGGCCGGCCACTCGCGCGGCGGCGTCGACGCCATGGGTCCCGACGGCCAGCTGGGAGAGGGTCGCAATATCCACCGACGCGTCGGCCGACGGCGGCTCGTTCCGGTTCGCGACCGAGTCGACGCTCGCCGAGCCGTTCTCCACGGTCAGCCGAAACAAGCCGTCATTGCGGTCGAGCAGCGGGTCGCTGACCGAGAGGGTACAGGCGAGGTCGGCGTCGGGCCAGTCGAGACGTTCGAGATGAGATATGTCGGTGAGCCGCACCATCGGTCCGGCCTCGACGGTACAGTCGACCGCGCCGGGGTCGTCGACGCGATAGAGGAGGTCGGCGTCGGGTGGCAACTGGAGTGTAACGCGCTCTATCTGTGCGCCGTGGGTCCCGAGGAACGCGAACAGCGCGCGGCGACCCTCCTCGTCGGCGGCCGCGAACTGTGTGGCCGAGAGCGTGTGGTCCGCGTCATCCGCGACGGTGTACACGACGTACCCACGGAGGTCCCCGTCGCGTTCGTAGCCGTAGCAGTACGGGACGCCGTCGTCGTCCCAGTCGGCGAGCGTCCGCTCGCGCCACCACGCTTCCGAGCGGCGGAGCGAGAGCGCCGCCCCGGCGGCTGAAGCGGTCTCGACCCGACGGAGCCGCTCCCAGTCGTCGGCGTCGAGGCGGACCAGCTGTCCGGCGGTGGAGTGGTCCGGGAGCGCCGACGGCGGCAGGTCGTAGCGGTGGTAGGTGTTCGCCGTTCCCCAGCCCAGGCGTCGGTAGAACGGCGTCGAGAACGGCCAGAGGGTGACGAACCCGACATCGGCCTCGCGGTACTCGTGTAAGGCGTGCCGACAGAGGTCGGCGGCGTATCCCTGCCCGCGGTATTCTGGTGGCGTCGCGACCGCGCCGAGGCCGCCGACCGTCGCCGCTTCGTCGCGAACGGTCGTGTCGAGATAGTAGAGCTTGCAGACCGCACGAAGGCTGTCGTCGTCGTAGAGGCCTCGCTGGTCGAACAGCGACGGCGGCCAGTCACTATCGGGCTCCGGCGTCACCGGACCCGTTTCGGGCGCGAACGCGTACTGGAGCATCCGCTGGCAGGCTTCGCGGTCAGTCGCCGGGACGGGGCGCAACTCGGACATACCGTCCCAGGTGTTCGCCAGCTACAGAAACCTAGTCATCTGTGGACCGACGCCGTGGCCGTCCCCGAGTACTGAGCCGTCACGGAACGTACCAGATACCCCGGTCACGGTCGAGGACCGACCCGACGACGATGTGCGGGAGCGCGACGATACTGATGAACACGCTCCAGAACGCCACCGCGCCGGGGAGCAGGTCGCTCGTCCCCAGTGGGTTCGGGAACGCCCAGTAGACGGCGACGAGGACGCCGAAGGTGGCCAGCGCCCCGCCGACGAGGACGACCCAGGCGCGCAGTGCGACGGTCGAGGGGTCCGCGCCGCCGAGCAGGTCCCAGCGCTCGTCGCCGACCGGCTCTTTTTCGACGGACGCCGTCCGCGCCACCTGTCGGGCGGAGTACCAGAACGGGAAGTACAGGCCGACGGCGACGAGGACCGGAACGAACGCGAAGTACGCTGCCAGCAGCAGCGACTCGCTCGCGTCGACGAGCCAGGAGCGGCCGCCGCCGCGCACGTAGCCCAGCAGGATATGTGTCACCAGCGCGAGACCGTAGCCCGACCCGATGACGACCCGGGTCGTGTCGAACGAGCCCGCGTACGACGAGAGTGCCCCGGGTTCGACGAGCCCGACCATCAGCGCGCTGAACGCGTGGAACGTCTCCGGCCAGAACACGATGGGGACGAGCATCACCGCGCCGCCGCGGACGGCCGCTGCGAGCCCGCGCTGGAACCGTGTCCGGAGGTGCTCGGTGCCGCTCGTGGCTTCCAGCACCTGCAGGCCGCCGAGCCCGCCTTTCGCCATCGCGACGGTCAGCGCCAGCGCGAGGCCGGCGACTGGCGCAACGAGGAACAGGCCGACGAACCCGCCGATGGCCGCCAGATACACCGCAACGTAGCGCCAGCGAAAGGCGGGGCGGCGGCGCCGGAGGTTCTCGAAGTGCTCGTACCCGCCGTGGGGGAGATTGAGCGCGACCATCCCGACGAGGTACACCACCATCTGGGCCCGGAGCGGGACTCTGACGCCGACAGCGCCGAGGAGACCGAAGGAGACGGCGAGTACCAGCAGGCTCGCCCGTGAGAGCCAGAGCGACGGATGGCGGTCGGTGTCCCGATGCCGCTGCCAGACGGACCCCAAGCTGATCGTTCGCATATGGCGAGGCTAGGGAAAAGCTCATAATAAACGAAAGAAGCGATTCCAGCGAACTGGGAACTGGCTAGTGGGTTAATTAAGAAATGTCTGTTATGAGGTCCTGAGAATCCAGGCAACCCTTTTTCAGTCATAGTCGCTAGCGGCTGTTATGCGTGATGGCCTCCCTCGCGACCGGACGGTGACCGTCGTCGGCGGCGGCTTCGGCGGCCTCTCTACCGCGTGTTACCTGGCCGACGCCGGAGCCGACGTGCGACTGCTCGAACGCCACGACCGCCTCGGCGGCCACGCGGGCGTCCTCGAACGCGACGGCTTCCGGTTCGACACCGGCCCGTCGTGGTACCTGATGCCCGACGTGTTCGAGCGCTTCTTCGGGCACTTCGACCGCGAGCCCGCGGACTACTACGAACTGGAGCGGCTGGACCCCCAGTACCGGGTGTTCTGGAAGGACGGCGACCGCGTGACGATGCGGCCCAACCGCGAGAACGCCCGCGAGGTGTTCGAGTCATACGAGGACGGGGCCGGCGACGCGCTGGCCGAGTATCTCGAACGGGCCGAGCGGAACTACGAACTGGCGATGGACCGGGTCGTCTACGAGGGCCGCGAACGACTGCGTGACTACGTCGACACCGACCTCCTCCCGCTCGCGCCGCGGGCGCGGCTGTTCGGGTCGATGGACGACTACGTCAGCCGCTACGTCGACCACCCGAAGCTCCGGCAGTTGCTCGAATACACGCTGGTGTTTCTCGGCGGCGCACCACACAACACCCCGGCGCTGTACAGCATCATGAGCCACGTCGACCTGAACATGAACGTGTTCTACCCCGAAGGTGGCATTGCCGGCGTCGTCGACGGTCTCGGGTCGCTGGCGCAAGAACTCGGCGTCGACATCCAGACCGGGACGGAGGTCCAGCACATCGCCGGCGAAGCGGGCGCATTCGAACTGACTACCGACGACGGTGTCGTGGCCTCCGACATCGTGGTCAGCAACGCCAACCCGGCCCACACCGAACGAAATCTGCTGGACCCTGCAGACCGCGACCACGACCCGGACTACTGGGACGACCAGACCTACGCACCGTCGGCGTTCATGCTGTATCTCGGCGTCGAAGGCGACGTGGGTCCGCTGGCGCATCACTCGCTGGTGCTGCCGACGGACTGGGACGACCACTTCGAGCAGATATTCGACCGGCCGGCGTGGCCCGACGACCCAGCCTACTATCTCTCGGTCACGTCGAAGACCGACGAGACGGTCGCCCCCGACGGCCACCACGCCGTCGTCGTCCTCGTCCCCATCGCGCCGGGACTCGACGACGGGCCCGTGATTCGCGAGGAATACAGGGAGTTCGTTCTGGACGACCTCGCCGAACAGACTGGGGTGGACCTCCGCGACCGCATCGTCGTCGAGGAATCGGCGTGTGTCAGCGAGTTCGCCGAGCGCTTCGGCGACCCGCAGGGGACGGCGCTCGGGCTGGCCCACACGCTGTTCCAGACCGGGCCGCTCCGCCCCGGCCACCGCGCCGGCCTGGACGGCCTCTACTACACCGGAGCCTACACCACGCCCGGTATCGGGATGCCGATGTGCCTCATCAGCGGCGAACACACCGCCCGCGATATCATCGAGGATAGCCCGTTCGAGACGAAACGGGACCGCTCGGCCTCGACGGCGGACTGACGCCGCGACCGAGTGGCAGTTCGTGGGACGGCTCACAGTGCGCTATCGCGGCACACACCGCGGCGGAGCCTCGAACGGTTTATTGTCCCGCTTCAGGTAACGGGGGCATGGAGAAGCTCCGCGAGTCGCTGCACGAGGCCCCGATCATCGACAAGGATGGATACTCCTACCTGGTCCACCCGCTCAGCAACGGCGTCCCGATGCTGGAGCCGGAACTCCTCCGCGAGGTCGTCGTCGGCGTGACGCGGGCGGCCGACCTCGACGTGGACAAGATCGTCGCGCCGGAGGCGATGGGCATCCACATCGCGACCGCGCTCTCACTGCAGACGGATATCCCGCTCGTCGTCATCCGCAAGCGCTCCTACGGCCTCGACGACGAGGTCCCGCTGCACAAGACCACCGGCTACTCCGAATCGGAGATGTTCATCAACGACATCGAGGCGGGCGACGACCTGCTCATCGTCGACGACCTGCTCTCGACCGGCGGGACGATGGCCTCCATCTGTGAGGCGCTCGACGACATCGGGGCGAACATCTCGGACATCGTCGTCGTCTTCCGGAAACAGGGCGAGTCGGCGCTCGACGACACCGACTACGAAGTGACCAGCCTGCTCGACATCTCGGTCGACCAGAACGGCGTCACTATCCACGACTGATACTGTCGGCTGTAAGTCTGTAAAGAATTTCGCCACCCGGGGTGGCGAATATCTTAAAATAGTTACAGCCAACAGTATGAGCCGGCAGTTCAGGCCGGCTTATTCTCGTTCGACAGCGGCGGCCATGTGCTCTCGGGCTTCCTCGGGCGTCATCCCGCGAACGCCACACGCACAGGAGAGCAGTTCGGGGTCAGTCAGGTCGTCGACCTCCTCGGCGCTGGCCCGTTCGAGCGCGTCGTCCGCGGCGTCGTAGTCGAACGTCACCCGATACGTGACCTGTGCCACGCCCTCGATCTGGTGGGACTCGTCGGGGTCCGGGTTCGCGATGGCGTCGGCGTGCTCTTCCTGCATCGCGGACTTCCACTGTTCGAGGTTCGCCTCGGGGTCCGAATCGTCGGGCATACGCTGGCTGTCGGCGGGGAGACTGAAAAAGCGAGCGCTGACGAGCCGGTCAGGCGGGTGCCGGGTAAGAGGTTGGCTCTCGGAACGCTTTTTCCGCCGGCAGACTCCGGTTTTCCTGTGGTCGACTTCCGCTTCGTCTCCGACCGGCCTCGGCTCCTGTTGGCCGCCGCGACTGTCGTCGCCAGCGTTGCGACGGCCGGCAGCCTCTATCTCTCGCTGGGCCTCGGACTCACGCCCTGTCGGCTCTGCTGGTATCAGCGCATCCTCATGTATCCGCTGGTGGTCGTTCTCGGCATCGCCGCCGTCGAAAACCGTCCCGGTGTCGTCCGGACGGCGCTGCCGCTGGCGGTGCCGGGGGCCGCCATCGCGGCCTACCACTCCTGGCTGCAGGTGAGCCAGACGACTTGCGGCATCGGGGCGGTCAGTTGCGCGCAGATCCAGTACCGGGTGCTCGGTCTGACCGTGCCGAACCTCTCGCTGGTGGCGTTCGTGCTGGTGACTGGGCTGGTCGTCGCGGCGTCCGTGAAGCGGTCGTAGAGTACCGGACAGCCTTCGCCGGGACCAAACCCCTTTTTCGGGTAGCCCCGCGTGGCTCCGGTATGGAATACACCAGACTCGGTTCGACCGGAACGACGGTTTCACAGCTGTGTTTCGGCACCTGGCGCTTCGGCCGGGAGACCGGCGGCGTCGTCGAGACTGACCGTGATGAAGCCCACGAACTGCTGGACGCGGCGTGGGAGCGGGGCATCAACTTCATCGACACCGCCAACGTCTACGGCAACCCCAACGGCACCAGCGAGGCGTACATCGGCGACTGGCTCGACGACTACGACCGCGAGGACTTCGTCATCGCCTCGAAGGTGTACTTCCCCTTCGACGGCCGCGGCGAGCCCGGCCCCAACGACTCTGGTCTCGGCCGCAAGCACATCCGCGCGCAAATCGAAGGCACGCTCGACCGTCTCGACACGGACTACCTCGACCTCTACTATATCCACCGCTGGGACGAGCACAGCGACATCGAGGAGACGCTGTCGACGCTCGACGACCTCGTCCGCGCGGGCAAGGTCCACCACCTCGGCGCGTCGACGATGGCCGCCTGGCAGCTGACGAAGGCGCTCTGGAAGAGCGACGTCGAGGACTACGAGCGCTTCGAGGTGACACAGCCGCTGTTCCACGCCGGCTACCGCGACGACGTGAAGGACTACCTCGACGTCTGTGCCGACCAGGACATGGCCGTCTGTCCGTACTCGCCGCTGGCCGGCGGCTTCCTCACGGGTAAGTACGAGCGCACGGACGACGACGACCCGACGGCCTTCGAAGGGCCGGAAGGCTCGCGGGGCTCGCTGTCCGACCGCTTCGAGGACTTCTACCTCTCCGAGCGCGGCTGGCACGTCCTCGACGAGCTCCGCGCCGTCGCGGACGAACTCGACGCCACGCCCGCGCAGGTCGCGCTCCGCTGGCTCATCGAACAGCCGGACGTCACCTGCGTTCCTATCGTCGGCGCGCGCACCGTCGACCAGCTCGACGAGAACGTCGGCGCGGCCGACATCTCGCTGTCCGACGACCAGTTTAACCGGATTGTGAGCGCACGCTACGCCGAGGACGGCGAGCGCTGGGGCCACCGGGCGTAATCGGGATACAAACTGATCGAACCGCGTTGTAGTCGGGACGGTCCGCTGTCGTTCGCAGGAGCGTTCGATCTAATCGTGGCCGGGTCGGAACCCTGACCGACTGCTGACGGCTCTATGATGCCGATTTGCTGGCCCTGTCACCGGACGCAGTCACTGCCTCAGGTGCAATCGTCCCGAACAGCCAGACTGCGCCGCCAGCGACGAGAAACAGGCCGCCAAGCGCCGCAACTGCTGTGGTCGCCGTAGTTGCATCCGCCGCCACCCCAGCAGCAAGTGCCAGCGGCGTCCGGAGAGCCATATACGACATCGAGACCGCGGAGAGCAACGTCGCCCGCCCGACCGCCTCGACATGGTCGTTAATATACCCGTTGGCGATGGGCTGGACCAGCGGCTTTGCGGTTCGTATCGTCGCGAACGTCGGTAGTGCCACGAGCGCAATCCACAGCGGTACCACGAGCGCGACAGCCGTCAGGGCTGGCACGACGATCACGGCTTTGCGGACGCCGAGACGGGCCTCAATTGCGCCGGCGTAGTAGCCGCCAGCGGACGAGACTGCTGTCAGGGCGGCGTACAGCACACCCAGTCCGAGCGCGAGCGCCGCGCCGGCCTCGCCCGCTCGCGCCGCCGCGATCGGACCACCAGCGGGGACCTGCACGCCGAGAGCGGCGACGTACGGCCCCAGCGTCTCGACCGCCATCGGCTGGATGTAGGTGTGAGAAACGCTCAACACGGCATAGAACAGTCCGATGTACAGTATCAGTGCCCGGAGCGGCGGTCGAGCCAGATGCGTGCGGATGACGGCGACGGTTTCCAGCGGATCGAGACGGTCGCCGGAGTCAGCGTCACCACCCTGGTCTGCGTACTGCCGGTTCTTCGGCAACGAAAGCAGTGCAATGGACCCGAGGCTGTTGAAGCCGACCGCAGCAACGAACGGATAGATCGGGTCCAGCCCGTATAGCAGGCCACCGACAACCATTGAGACTGCCGCAGTCCAGTTCTGCATCGCGTCACCCCGGCCGCGGATATGGCTGAACTGCCCGCTGTCGAGTCGTTCAGAGAGTGTATCGTACAGCCACGCATCCATACTCCCCGAGCGTAACGTCAGCGCCAGCGCCCACAGTGCATAGAGGAAGCCGTACCAGAGGAACCCCGAAGCGAGAACGAAGCCTGCGAGTGAGGTAACGGTGAACAGCACGCTGAGGAGGAGGCTCGCACGCCGCCCGAGCCTGTCACCGACGTAGCCTGTTGGTATCTCGCCGACGACTGACAGCGCCGAACAGACCGCAGAGAGGACGCCGACCTGTGTGAACGTCAGTGTTCGCAGGAGAAACAAGGTGAAAATGGGAGTTATGAATCCGACCGAAATCGTGGCACGGTACAGGTAGTACCGGCGCACTAACCCACGGTCGGATACCGGTCCGAACATACGGACGTTGTCACTTTCGGGGGACTAAAGCACTTCCTGAAACGCGATTCAGTACAATTTTTGATAGGAGAGCGCAGATATCAGCACCCAACGATAGTACTGCAGGGTACTGTGAATCGTCAGACCGTTTCCGATGGGTCGGTGATCTCATCAGCGGCCGGATACACGCCGACCTGGTCGCAGTGACCCGCCAGCGGGCAGGCGTCGGGGTCGTCCAGACAGGCGGGCTTCCGGGCGCTACAGTATTCCCGGCCGAACTGAATCATCGCCGTATGGCCGAAGCCGCATTTCGCCGCAGGGACGTCGCGCTCCAGATATTCGCGGACAGTCTCGTGGTCGGCGTCGGGCGGGGCCAGTCCCATCCGGCGGGCGATGCGGTGGACGTGCGTGTCGACGGGGAACACGCCGCCGCGACCGCCCGCGAACAGCAGGACGCAGTCGGCGGTCTTCGGGCCGACGCCGTTCATGTCGAGCAGCGTCGACCGCACCGCCTCGGGGTCGCTGTCGCGGACGAACTCGTCGAACCCGGCCTCGCCGCCGTACTCCTCGCAGATACGCTGAGCGAGGGCGATGATGCGCTCAGATTTCTGGTTGTAGAGCCCGGCCGAGGAGATGGTCTCGGCGAGTTCGGGCTGGTCGGCGTCGGCCAGCGCGCGGGCGAGGTCGGTGTCGGCGTCTCCCTCGCCGTCCGCGTCCCCGCCGTCGCTCCCGTACCGCGCCATCAGTTCGTCGTGGGCCGGCTGGCTCGCCTTGTCGGAGGTGTTCTGGCTGAGAATCGTCCGAACAAGACACTCGAAGGCGTCCCGGCCGCCGTAGGTCTTCGTCCAGTACATTTCGCCGAGGCGGTCCACGATAGCTTCGGCCCGCGTCCCAGCCGTTTCCGGGTCGAACGTGGCTGACTGGCCCCCGCCAGCGGTCCCGCCGCTGATGTTCTCCGCTGGTTCCTCGTCGTTCATAGTCGATGTCAGGGCTGGCGAACCCAAAACGCCTGCCCCGAAATTCCGCACCAGTGCAGGTTCGTCGGACGCCGGTGGCTAGGAAGAATCAGTACCTCACAAAGCGTCACCCACTAATCCGATCTGAGTCACTTCTTCTGTCTCGATGAGCCGTCTGTAGCGGTCGATCTTCGCTGNTCAGTACCTCACAAAGCGTCACCCACTAATCCGATCTGAGTCACTTCTTCTGTCTCGATGAGCCGTCTGTAGCGGTCGATCTTCGCTGAGGGTGGATGGAGCTGTCGCTGTCGGCGGCGATCAGCCGCCGACGCAACAGTGTTGCCACTCCCGAAGAGGCGTGCTCGATCGGTGATTATCGGTGGAACCGATCGTCAGGTGGCCTATTCGCGGGGACGGCCCGACGCACAGCGAGGGCCGTCCACGCTGCTCGGCACAGCATGTTGATGAACTCCTCGAACGAC
>NZ_AOLW01000045.1 GCF_000336615.1 Haloarcula amylolytica JCM 13557 | reverse complement strand
ATTCTGTAAGAGTAGGCTCACCACGACGTACAACAGCCGTACGACCGGATTCTGCGTCGTAGTCGTCACGATACTTTGTTCGGAGAGTCGGTAGCTGGCCTCGATACCGAAGCGTTTCGAGTAGTGGTATCGAGCATCTCGTGGTGTTTCAATGAACGGCGCGTCAGCGGCGTAGCCGTGACGCGCCACTCCGTGTTCGTCGTACCGTCCGTTTTGATAGGTACAGTCGATGTAGACGGGAAACTCGACGGTCCAGCTATGACCGTCGAGTTTCCCCGTCAGCTCATGTTGGATGACGCGGCTCCACCCTTCCGAAAGTTCCTGCTTGATCGTCTTTCCCCACCGGACGATCGGCATCACGTACGCGTAGTTGTGAGCGTGAAGGAGCGTGAGACACTTGCTATCGTAGAATTCCCGGTCAAGATAGACGGCCTTGACGCTGAGGTCAAGGCCGTCGAGCAGACCAAGAAACTCAGCGAGGACACTGCTGGCGGTGTCACCGTCGACGAGACGGCTCACC
>NZ_AOLW01000044.1 GCF_000336615.1 Haloarcula amylolytica JCM 13557 | reverse complement strand
CTCGTGGATTTCACCGTCTGCTTGCTTGGTATTGGACACACCTTCAGCAAGCAGACCTCTCAACTAACCGGCTTTGTGAAGTACTGAGAATCGGTGTTCCAGTGTGGTCCACGGCAAAGGACCTGAAATGGGGCGTCCTTGGGGCGAGACGCCCACGGGACAGACACGAAAAACTCGTGGCGCGCGGCGACGGGCTATGCCCACGGTGGTCGTCGCCGCGAAAGATGGTCGAGACTGACAGGTCAGTCCACGTTTACGTCCTGACTCTCACCTCCTGTCGGGCGGCGGGTGCGCGGACGACAGGGACGGCAGTACCCGACTCGCTACGGCGACAGATATCCCGCCTCGATGTGGCCTGTTCGTCCGGCATACAATTATTTAGGCTACCCTAAAACACAAAAAGCCATCGGTTTCTAGGTGGGCCAAAAAGAAGCCGTCGATTACTCCTCGACGATGACGGTGCCAACCATCCCCGCGGCTTCGTGCGGAATACAGACGTAGCCGTGCTCGCCGGCCGTCTCGAACGTGTGAACGTAACTCTGACCGGACTGCACTGCCCCTTCCCCGTTCTCCCATCCCTCGCGTGCGGCCGATTCGCTCTCGAATCCGCCGGAGGCCCAGTAGGTCGCGTCCTCCGGAATCTCGTCCTCGTAGGCGGTGACCGAGTGCGGTTCGCCGCCGACGTGTTCCCAGGCGACTTTGTCGCCGACGCTGACGGTGAGTTCTTCCGGTACATACGCCACTGCTTCCATGTCGACGACGTGGTCGACGTCCTCTGGAACGCCCTCGACGACGTTCGGGCCGCCGGACAGCGACGACTCGGTCTCCTCGGACTCCTCGCTGCCGTGGCCACCGGACCCGCTCGGGGCGCTGTCGACAGCGCCGACGACAGCGAACTGCCCGGTTCGCGTCGCATCCGCCATCCGCGTCGGGTTGCCGTCGCCGTTCGTCAGCCCCTTCGAATAGTCGCTCAGCGCTGCCTCGAAGTTCTCGTAGGCGTCGTGGTCCGCTTCCTCCAGCATCTCGTGGACCCGGGCTTCCTCGAAGGTCGCGAAGACGTCCTGTACGATGGCCGTCGCGGCCTCCCCGTTGCCGCCGGCGCTCCCGGCGATGGCGTACGCCGCCGCGATGGCCTCGTCGTTGAACGCTGTCGCCGCACTGGTGACATCCCCACCGTCCTGAGCGGCGGCGCGAACGTCCGAAAGCGTCGATTCGAAGGTCTCGTAGATTTCCTCGTCGGCTTCTTCCAGTGCCTCGTGGAAGCCCGCCGCGCCGCTCTCGAAGTGGGCGAAGGTGTCCTGAATGACAGTCGCCGCGCGGTCGGTTTCCGACAGCGCCGCGAGCCCGGTCGCGTCGAAGGCCCGACCGATCATGTAGTCCGCCTCCGCCCCGCTGGCGACGGCCGTCGACAGGGCTGCTTCGAAGTCAAGCAGGGCCTGCTGAACTCCATCGTGGTGGGTCGCCACAGCCTCGCTGTCATCGTTCTCGTAGGCCGACTGGAGCGACACGAGGTGCTCCTCCTCGAAGCGGTGGTAGAGGTCCTCGCTCTCCTCCTCCATCGTCTCGTGGAACCCGAGTTCGTTCTCCTCGAAGCGGGCGAACACGTCCGAGACGACAGCCGCCGCGCTGTCGGCGTCACCGAGGCGATACAGTTCCCGGGCGTCCGCAATGCGTGCACGGAAGAAGGCTGACTCCAGCGCCGCCCGGGCGTCCTCGCCGCCGACCAGCGCTTCGATACCGGTCACGAGGTTCGTATCGACCGTTTCGGCGGCACTGTCGATGCCGTCCCCGCTACCGCTCTCGATGGCACTGGAAAGGTCCTCCAGTCCGCCCTCGAAGGCTTCGTAGGCCTCGCCGTCGGCCTCCTCCAGCGCGTCGTGTGCGTTCGCTCCCTCGAAGTGAGCGAAGACGTTCTCGACGGCCGTCGAGGCTGCATCGGCCGCGTCGTTGGCGGCGAGCCAGTCCGCATCGGCGACCCGGGCACGGTAGCTGTTCAGCGTGACCGTGTGCGCGTACGCCTGCCCGGGACCGCCGGCGGACGCGAGCGCAGCCGCGTCCCAGCCGCGGGCCTGCATCGTCGAGAGGTGGCCCGCGCCAGCGACCGCCTCTTGCTGGACCAGCGCATACGCGCCCGTGACGGTCGCATCGAGCGCGGCGCGGGCCTGTTCGGTGACGCCGCTTGCGTCTTCGTTGCCCGCGGCGGAACCGATTCCGGCCAGTGCGTTCTCGAAGGCCTCGTAGGATTCCGCATCTGCATCCTCGATCTGGCTGTAAACCAGTGCGTCTTCGAACGCGGTCATCGTCTCCTCCGCGACGGCAGCGGCCCCCTCGAACGCGCCCAGCGTCGCAGCCATGGCGGCGTTGCTCGCCCGACTGCCCAGCACGAGCAGGTCCAGCACTCTGGTGGCCTGCTGTCCGGCAGCGGCCTGCTGGGCTGTCTGGAGGTGGCCCGATGCCTCGTCCGCTGCCGAGGCGGCCGCCGATACGTCGCCCTCAGACAGCGACGACTGGACGGACCCGAGCGCGTCCTCGAACCCCTCGTATGCCGACTCGGACGTGGCTTCTAGCTGTTCGTGGGCTCCGTACTCGCCCGACGCCCCCTCGAAGCGGGCGAAAACGCTCTGGGCGACGGTCGCCCCTGCACCGGGTGCACCGGCCCGGCCCAGCGCGACGGCGTCGTACAGCCGCGCCCGGTAGACGTTCCACTCAGTCGCAACAGCGGTCATCGGCCCGACCGAGACGCCGCTTTCGTCCCCCTCGTCGGTTTCTGCAACCGTTCCCTGTTCTGTCGCTGCTTCGGTGTCCGCTGACGCCGTGTTCGGTTCGGACGACCCCTGGCTTGGACAGCCAGCGAGAAGTCCCGTCGCAGCGATCCCCACCGTCTTCAGCAAGTCGCGTCTCTGTGGCATACAGTCGATTAGGCAGGCCTAAAAGACTTAACAGCACCGATTTTTCGGCGAGCCTAAACTCTTTCGCGGCTACACGTCGTCACAGAGACAGCGCTACAGTTTCGCCGGTACTGACACCGAACGCTTCGTCGCCGCGGCCGCGGTTGACGGCGAGTTCGACGTTCCCGTGGCTGCCGACGGTGACGAGTCGCTGGCCCTGGTCGACGGCGGCGTAGGCTCGATGGACTGGGGCCTCGACACCGTCGACCGAGACCACCCCGCCGAACCGATCCGCGAGGACATCGCCGGGGATGTTCGTCACGGCGTTCCCGAAGTCATCGACGACGAGTACCTCGCCGGTCGCTCCGTCACCCTCGACTGCGGCCGCCGGGAACCGAAGGTCGACATAGTCGTCGGTCGGGTCGGTTTCGGGCCGTGTCTGGATAGTATCGACGCCGGTGTCGTGGACGGCCGCTGCGGCGGGCGCAAACACGTCCCGCCCGTGGAACGTCGTGCTCGCGGGGTCGTCGTAGGTCCAGGTGAACACCTCGAACGTGTTCGCTGCGTCGTTCTCGTTCTCAGCCAGTTCGCGGGCGACCGGCAGGAGGACGCCGTTGTCCGGGCCTACGAGCGCGTGCTCGCCTGCGCGAACCACGAGGGCGTCTCTGCCGGTCCCGACACCCGGGTCCACGACGACACAGTGGACTGCCGGCGGGAAGTACGGGAGCGTCTGCGTGAGCCAGAACGCTGCCGCCCTGACATCTTGCCGCGGAAAGTCGTGGGCGATATCCTCGATACGCGCGTCCGTCGCCCGACAGATGACGCCTTTCATCGCTGCGGGGTACGGCGAACCGAAATCGGAACTCAGCGTAATCATCAGTCGTCTAAGTCGTCGAGCGATTCGGTGACCGACTCGTCGCTTGCGGTGTACCGTTCGAGCGAGTCGCTGTCCGAAACGTGCTGGAGTCGTTTGATACCGTGGATCTCCTCGATAACGTTCACGACAGACGACGGGACCCGGTCGCGCCAGGACTCGTCGTCGATCATCCGCTGGCGGATCTCGCTGCCCTCAAGTCGGTCGCGGTCGAACATCGGCGACTGACGGACCTCGATGCCGGCCTCCTCGAACAGCCGGACGACCAGCGGATTGTTCGAGTATGCCACGTCGAAGTCCGGGCACATGCTCTCGACGTGGCTCACCCAGACGGCGTTGCGATTGATATCCTCGAGGGGCACGACGTAGGTCGTCAGGTCGTACTCCGCGACGGCCTTCGTAATCATCATGATTCGCTCGCCGGCGGTGAAGGGGTCGTGAGTGGTGTGTGAATCGTCGGCGCTTCCGATGCCCAGAACGAGTTCGTCCACCTCATCGGCGATACGTTCGACCATCGAGTGATGGCCGTTGTGGTAGGGCTGGAAGCGACCGATGTAGAACCCACGCATATTCCCCAGTGGGTGTGGTGGTTTGATAAACCCGACGACGCGGTACTACCGGAATACAAGCACACCCAATTCGGGCGCTGTACTGCGGTTTCCGGGGTGTTGCAACAACCGACACGGGGAGAAAGTATATCAGTCGACAGGCCTTCGATGAGGATGTTAGCAACGTTTGTATGAGCGACAACACCGACACCGACGCGACTCCCGACCCTGACCGGGAGGCATCCGACGCTGGGGAGGAAGAGGCGTCGACCAACGGGGCCAAACAGGACCCCGACGAACCCGCCTCTGAGCCCTCGGCCGACGAGCCATCCGACCCGTCCGAGGAGCGATGGGGCAGCGAGGGAGAAACGTCCGAAACGACACTCGGAAGCGATGTCCAAGTTGACGGCGAGTCCGAACTGGACGGAGACGAGGAGAATCTCCTCGGCGGTCTCGAGATCGAGTCGACCGCCGACATCGAAGTGCCAGACCGACTCGTCGACCAGGTCATCGGGCAGGACCACGCCCGTGACGTGATCAAGAAGGCGGCCAAACAGCGCCGCCACGTCATGATGATCGGCTCCCCCGGAACGGGGAAGTCGATGCTGGCGAAAGCGATGTCCCAACTGCTTCCGCGGGAGGAGCTGCAGGACGTTCTCGTCTATCACAATCCCGACGACGGCAACGAGCCGAAAGTTCGCACCGTCCCAGGCGGCAAAGGGGAACAGATCGTCGAGGCCCACAAAGAGGAGGCCCGCAAGCGAAACCAGATGCGGACCTTCCTCATGTGGATCATCATCGCCATCGTCATCGGCTACGCCCTGATCCTCGTCCAGCAAGTCCTGCTGGGGATTCTCGCGGCCGGTGTCATCTATCTCGCGTTCCGCTACGGTTCGCGCGGCAGCGACGCGATGATCCCGAACCTGCTGGTCAACAACGCCAACCAGAAGACTGCGCCGTTCGAGGACGCGACGGGCGCTCACGCCGGCGCACTGCTGGGCGACGTTCGCCACGACCCGTTCCAGTCAGGCGGGATGGAGACGCCGAGCCACGACCGCGTCGAACCCGGTGCCATCCACCAGGCCAACAAGGGCGTGCTGTTCGTCGACGAGATCAACACGCTCGATATCCGCAGCCAGCAGAAGCTGATGACGGCCATTCAGGAGGGCGAGTTCTCCATCACGGGCCAGTCCGAGCGCTCCTCGGGCGCGATGGTCCAGACCGAGCCCGTCCCCTGTGACTTCATCATGATCGCGGCGGGGAACCTCGACGCGATGGAGAACATGCACCCCGCGCTGCGCTCCCGTATCAAGGGGTACGGGTACGAGGTGTACATGGACGACACCATCGAGGACGACCCCGAGATGCGCCGGAAGTACGCCCGGTTCATCGCGCAAGAGGTCGAGAACGACGGGCGGCTCCCGCACTTCACCGAGGAGGCCGTCCAGGAACTCATTCTGGAGGCCCGGCGTCGCGCCGGCCGCAAAGGCCACCTCAGCCTGAAGTTCCGTGACCTCGGTGGGCTGGTCCGCGTCGCCGGCGACATCGCCCGCGCCGAGGACCGCGACCGCACCGAGCGAGCGGACGTGCTACAGGCCAAACGCCGGTCCCGGTCCATCGAGCAACAGCTCGCGGACAACTACATCGAGCGCCGCAAGGACTACGAGCTCACCGTCAACCAGGGCGACGTGGTCGGCCGCGTCAACGGGCTCGCCGTCATGGGCGAGGACAGCGGTATCGTCCTGCCCGTCATGGCCGAGGTCAGCCCGTCACAGGGTCCTGGCCAGGTCATCGCCACCGGACAGCTCAAGGAGATGGCCGAGGAGGCCGTCCAGAACGTCTCGGCGATTATCAAGAAGTTCTCCGACGAGGACATCTCCGAGAAGGACGTCCACATCCAGTTCGTTCAGGCCGGTGAAGGCGGCGTCGACGGGGACTCCGCCTCTATCACCGTCGCCACCGCGGTTATCTCCGCGATAGAAAACGTTCCGATCAAGCAGAACCTCGCCATGACCGGCTCGCTGTCGGTCCGGGGCGACGTGCTGCCGGTCGGCGGCGTTACCCACAAAATCGAGGCGGCTGCCAAGTCCGGCCTCGATACGGTCATCATCCCTGAAGCGAACACACAGGACGTGATGATCGAGGACGAGTACGAGGACATGATCGAGATCATCCCCGTCTCGCACATCTCTGAAGTCCTCGAGGTCGCCCTCGCCGGCGAAGCCGAGAAGGACTCGCTGGTCGACCGCCTCAAGTCCATCACGGGCAAGGCGCTCGATCACGAGGTCGGCCGGCAGAGCGGCAGTCCAAGTCCCCAATAGATGCCCGAGTGGGCCGCGTTCGTCGGCCTGACGGGGTTTCTTTTAACCGCGCTTCTCGGTCTCGCACGGCTCTCGCAGGGAGCCGTACGGTCCGACGGCGGCGTCTCGTCGACAGTCGACAGTACTTCGATGGCCACCGAACCCCAGAACCCGACTCTCCCACGCTTCGAGACGCAACGGGCGGCGGCCCAGCGACGGCAGATGCAGGATACGCTCGCCCCGAATGACCTCTCGACAGGGGCCTTACTTGCCAACGTCGCGTTCACGCAGGGGCTGTTCGGCGTGTTGCTGGTCGCCGGCGCGTTCTACTTCGAAATCCCGGCCAGTGCGTTCGGTATTACTGCGGACGCTCTCTCGACTGGACTGCCGGCGATAGCCGTCGGCATCGGCGCTGGCGTCGGGTTCTGGCTGGGCAACGAACTCGCCGCGGCGCTGGCCGACGGCTTCGGCGTCGCCTTCGACGAGTCGCTGCGGGAACTGCTCGCCCCGGACTCGGCCGGCGGCTGGGTCGTCCTGCTGGGCGGTGTCCTGCCGGTCATCGCTATCGTCGAGGAACTCCTCTTCCGGGCGGCGGCTATCGGCGTCCCCGTAGCCGGCCTCGACGCGCCGGCGTGGGCGATGGCCGTCGTCGCCTCCGTCGCCTTCGCGCTGGGCCACGGCGCACAGGGCCGGGTGGGCATCGTCGTCACCGGCACGCTTGGGCTGGCGCTCGCGGGCCTGTTCATCGCGACAAACAGCTTCCTTGCAGTCGTCGTCGCTCACTACCTCGTCAACGCCCTCGAACTGATCGTCCACGAGGGGCTGGGCGTCGACCGGCTCTGGGCCTAGAGGCCCTCGATAGCGCGGAGTTTCTGCTCGACGGGCGGCGGCGCGGCGCTCGGTCCGTCGCGAACCCGATGGTCCGGAATCAACAGCGGCACGGGGTTCGCGGCCAGCGCCTTCCGGACCTGCGCAAGGTCATCCTCGTCGTCGTCATCCAGATCTGGTGTCATCCGCGCGACCTGTGCAACTGAGGCGTCTTCGCCGTAGGGGATCTCTCGGACGGCTTCGAGCACTGTGCGCTGGTCCGTCGGGACAGTGAGACCGACGGTGACATCCGTGAAATCGTCCTCGACCCCCTGGAGATACTCGTCGATGCGGTCAAGCAGGGCGTGGTTCTCGCTGACATCGTCCTCGGGCTGAGAGGGGAACGACAGCGAGATGATCCGGTCGCCGGCCTCCCCGAGCTGGACGTATCGGTCGAGATACGACGACTCGCGGGCGTAAATTCCTGCGTCCCCGGTCGGTGCTTCCATACTAGCGTCGTCGGCCGGTCGCCCCTTCAACATTCGGCCTTGGATTGATTGAAGAGACAGACTGGGAAGCGATTTCGAACAGCCAGAAAGCTCCGAGGCGCTGGGAAGACGGCAGATTTGACCTCCTCCCACGCCTTCAGGCGTGGGATTCCCGCGGCACCGCACCGCTAGGTTGGGAGTTTCAGGTTTGTAGCCAGGTCGGCATG
>NZ_AOLW01000043.1 GCF_000336615.1 Haloarcula amylolytica JCM 13557 | reverse complement strand
TGGCGGTGACTGATTCACTGTGGCAATCCCATCAGCACGGAGTGCTTGGTCGAACACGTCTTGGCCCGCTGCTGAAAGGTTATTGTAACGGACTACCTCGTCATCCGGAGACACTTGCGATTCATTCGTCTCTGTGGTGTAAGCCCTAGTCGTCGGCTCCGAGGGAGCATCAATGAGTAAACTAGAGATGATAAGCAATGCTACTGCAAATATAATGAGAGCGCGGCCACTGAATCGATTTTTCGATGTCGATCCCATTTTATAGAATTACTGAAATATATAAGGAGTGTTTTTTAGATCCTAACTCATCAGCCGAGTAAGCAAGCCCAGATTCTGTGCAAGAGCTTATATCCGTTGTGTCTGCGCTAGCGTTCGTCA
>NZ_AOLW01000042.1:218-638 GCF_000336615.1 Haloarcula amylolytica JCM 13557 | reverse complement strand
TGGGGTCCGGATGAGGCCGTCATGCGACGGTCGAATCTGGGCTCCGCAAGGGGGCTTAAGTCGTAACAAGGTAGCCGTAGAGGAATCTGTGGCTGGATCACCTCCTACTGATCGGGATCAGGCCTCTGGCCTGACCCACCTTTCGGTGTTCGAGAACTCCGTCGACCGGGCACCTATGAACTATCAGGGCTAACAACCGTGCGGATCTGCCGGGCCCATAGCTCAGCGGGAGAGCGCCGCCTTTGCAAGGCGGAGGCCCTGGGTTCAAATCCCAGTGGGTCCATACGACGTGCCAGCCCCGAACCGTGCCCCTTAAGTGTGGGACGGCGATGGGATATGGTACGACGACAGATGCACCAGGCCGGGTGAAACCGAGCCTGGGAAGGGTCGATTCGCCCACCATCTCCACCTTGGGGGCGA
>NZ_AOLW01000042.1:0-213 GCF_000336615.1 Haloarcula amylolytica JCM 13557 | reverse complement strand
TTGAACGAGTCACAACGACGTTGGCTACTATGCCAGCTGGTGGATTGCTCGGCTCAGGCGCTGATGAAGGACGTGCCAAGCTGCGATAAGCTGTGGGGAGCCGCACGGAGGCGAAGAACCACAGATTTCCGAATGAGAATCTCTCTAACAATTGCTTCGCGCAATGAGGAACCCCGAGAACTGAAACATCTCAGTATCGGGAGGAAAAGAAAA
>NZ_AOLW01000041.1 GCF_000336615.1 Haloarcula amylolytica JCM 13557 | reverse complement strand
GGGCTACCTCTCATCAGCCGACCGTCTTCACGAAGTCTCTTGGAACAGAGCGTGATACAGGGTGACAACCCCGTACTGAAGACCAGTACGCTGTGCGGTAGTGCCAGAGTAGCGGGGGTTGGATATCTCTCGCGAATAACGCAGGCATCGACTGCGAAGGCTAAACACAACCTGAGACCGATAGTGAACAAGTAGTGTGAACGAACGCTGCAAAGTACCCTCAGAAGGGAGGCGAAATAGAGCATGAAATCAGTTGGCGATCGAGCGACNATAGTGAACAAGTAGTGTGAACGAACGCTGCAAAGTACCCTCAGAAGGGAGGCGAAATAGAGCATGAAATCAGTTGGCGATCGAGCGACGGGGCATACAAGGTCCTATGACGAATGACCGAGACGCGAGTCTCCAGTAAGACTCACAGGAAGCCGATGTTCCGTCGTACGTTTTGAAAAACGAGCCAGGGAGTGTGTCTGTATGGCAAGTCTAACCGGAGTATCCGGGGAGGCACAGGGAAACCGACATGGNATAGTGAACAAGTAGTGTGAACGAACGCTGCAAAGTACCCTCAGAAGGGAGGCGAAATAGAGCATGAAATCAGTTGGCGATCGAGCGACAGGGCATACAAGGTCCCATGACGAATGACCGAGACGCGAGTCTCCAGTAAGACTCACGGGAAGCCGATGTTCTGTCGTACGTTTTGAAAAACGAGCCAGGGAGTGTGTCTGTATGGCAAGTCTAACCGGAGTATCCGGGGAGGCACAGGGAAACCGACATGGCCGCAGTCTTACGACGAGGGCCGCCGTCTTCAAGGGCGGGGAGCCATACGAACACGACCCGAATCCGGACGATCTACGCATGGACAAGATGAAGCGTGCCGAAAGGCACGTGGAAGTCTGTTAGAGTTGGTGTCCTACAATACCCTCTCGTGATCTATGTGTAGGGGTGAAAGGCCCATCGAGTCCGGCAACAGCTGGTTCCAATCGAAACATGTCGAAGCATGACCTCCGCCGAGGTAGTCTGTGAGGTAGAGCGACCGATTGGTGTGTCCGCCTCCGAGAGGAGTCGGCACACCTGTCAAACTCCAAACTTACAGACGCTGTTTGACGCGGGGATTCCGGTGCGCGGGGTAAGCCTGTGTACCAGGAGGGGAACAACCCAGAGATAGGTTAAGGTCCCCAAGTGTGGATTAAGTGTAATCCTCTGAAGGTGGTCTCGAGCCCTAGACAGCCGGGAGGTGAGCTTAGAAGCAGCTACCCTCTAAGAAAAGCGTAACAGCTTACCGGCCGAGGTTTGAGGCGCCCAAAATGATCGGGACTCAAATCCACCACCGAGACCTGTCCGTACCACTCATACTGGTAATCGAGTAGATTGGCGCTCTCATTGGATGGAAGC
>NZ_AOLW01000040.1 GCF_000336615.1 Haloarcula amylolytica JCM 13557 | reverse complement strand
ATGGATAAGGGTTCCTCAGCACTGCTGATCAGCTGAGGGTTAGCCGGTCCTAAGTCTCACCGCAACTCGACTGAGACGAAATGGGAAACGGGTTAATATTCCCGTGCCACTATGCAGTGAAAGTTGACGCCCTGGGGTCGATCACGCCGGGTATTCGCCCGGTCGAACCGTCCAACTCCGTGGAAGCCGTAATGGCACGAAGCGGACGAACGGCGGTACAGGGAAACGTGATTCAACCTGGGGCCCATGAAAAGACGAGCATAGTGTCCGTACCGAGAACCGACACAGGTGTCCATGGCGGCGAAAGCCAAGGCCTGTCGGGAGCAACCAACGTTAGGGAATTCGGCAAGTTA
>NZ_AOLW01000039.1 GCF_000336615.1 Haloarcula amylolytica JCM 13557 | reverse complement strand
GGAAACAGGTTAATATTCCTGTGCCATCATGCAGTGAAAGTTGACGCCCTGGGGTCGATCACGCCGGGCATTCGCCCGGTCGAACCGTCCAACTCCGTGGAAGCCGTAATGGCACGAAGCGGACGAACGGCGGTATAGGGAAACGTGATTCAACCTGGGGCCCATGAAAAGACGAGCATGATGTCCGTACCGAGAACCGACACAGGTGTCCATGGCGGCGAAAGC
>NZ_AOLW01000038.1 GCF_000336615.1 Haloarcula amylolytica JCM 13557 | reverse complement strand
ATTCTATGCTGACGGATAAGGCGTAGCGATGGTGTAGGTTATTCGGTGCGGATTTAATTCCGTTTCTGTAAAAACACATAGACAGTAGCCATAGTCCGTCGCGAGAATTCATTCAACGATATGCTCCTCGATCTCTTGGAACCACTGACGGGCCGTGGTAATATGTACATCCAGTGGCTCGCAGATCGTCGCTTGTGTGAGCCGGATGTCTGACTCCTGACCAGCGAGATATAGAGCGCCGGCTGCGACACCGTC
>NZ_AOLW01000037.1 GCF_000336615.1 Haloarcula amylolytica JCM 13557 | reverse complement strand
TGACGAACGCTAGCGCAGACACAACGGATATAAGCTCTTGCACAGAATCTGGGCTTGCTTACTCGGCTGATGAGTTAGGATCTAAAAAAACACTCCTTATATATTTCAGTAATTCTATAAAATGGGATCCACATCGAAAAATCGATTCAGTGGCCGCGCTCTCATTATATTTGCAGTAGCATTGCTTATCATCTCTGGTTTACTCATTGATGCTCCCTCGGAGCCGACGACTAGGGCTTACACCACAGAGACGAATGAATCGCAAGTGTCTCCCGATGACGAGGTAGTCAGTTACAATAACCTTTCAGCAGCGGGCCAAGACGTGTTCGACCAAGCACTCCGTGCTGATGGGATTGCCACAGTGAATCAGTCACCGCCA
>NZ_AOLW01000036.1 GCF_000336615.1 Haloarcula amylolytica JCM 13557 | reverse complement strand
CGTGGATTTCACCGTCTGCTTGCTGCTTGTGTTTGGTCACACTTCAGCCAAGCAGACCTCTCAACTAACGGGCTTTGTGAGGTACTGATAGTAGCCATTGAAAATCAATGCACACCTGATCGTACGACGGCAGTGCGATCAGTGTGAATCGTTTCAATTGTTACTATAGAAGTGAGAAGCTCAGTCAGTTCGAGTGGCGCACGTCTGGCGAGGAGTTCCCGAACAACACCGAAAAAACTGCTTGGTGAGGAGCGGTGGCGACTGAGCGTCACTGTTTCCGAATGAGATCACAGAGCGTATTGAAACCATGGGGCCTGAAGTGGATGATACAACAGAGTGGTTGCCGAGTGCGGCGTAGTACGAACGCGAAATACGTGGGGTAGCACCCATATATAATCATTGAAGTGATCGGATATGGACATACACACGTAGTATAGATACAGACATAGAAAAACGACCCACTATTTCCCGATTTTCGTTTTATCTTTTCGATTATACTACCACTCATCCTCAACTCGATATTCGGTTGGGCATATTCAGGAGAACTGTGCCAGATATGTCTATACTCGTGAGCGCCGGTACGTAATTCGGCATCTGTATCGCGTCTCCAGAACTAGCCATCACAATAGAACGGTTGTTTCATCGGGCGAGTCGAGTAAACTCCACTGCCCCACGGGTTCCAGAGTCGCGGAAAGGGTGCTATTGAACAGGGTCGAGCGCCGGATTTTGCGGCATGCTAGCGTCAGATTTCGGGGCTGTCGAGGTTGACGTAGACGGTTTTGGGTTGCTGATACTGCTCTACCGCCGCCCTGCCGAGGTCGTGGCCGATACCCGACTGCTTGAATCCGCCGTACGGGCCTTCTGGTCGGATCGGCCCGTACGCATTGATGTAGACGACACCTGCATCTATATCCGCGGCGGCCTGATGGGCGAGGTCAGTCGATTCTGTCGCGACCCCTCCGGCAAGGCCGAACTGCGTGTCGTTCGCCAGTCTGATAGCATCGTCGTACGTCTCGAACGACTGCACAGTCTGGACTGGGCCGAAGATCTCCTCGCGCGCGATTCGCATCTCGGGATCGACGTCTGTGAACACAGCCGGTGCAACGTAATGTCCGTCAGCGAGAGCGGGGTTTTCCGGGGCACTGCCGCCAGTGACGAGCGTAGCACCCTCATCCCGGCCGATGCCGACGTAGTCGGTCACAGTTTCCAACTGCTCCTCGTTGGTCAACGGCCCCAGCGTCGTCTCGTCGTCGAGCGGGTCACCGAGCGTGTATGATTCAGCCCGGGTCGCCAGTCGGTCGACGAACTCGTCGTGGATGTCTTCGTGGACGATGGCCCGCGACAGTGCATCACAGATCTCACCGGTGCTGTAGTAGACGCCTGCTGCGGCAGCATCGACTGCTTTTTCCATGTCCGCATCAGGAAAGACAACAAGCGGCGACTTCCCGCCCAGTTCGAGAGTAACAGGTGCGATGCGGGCGGCGGCGGTCTGCATGACCTCCCGACCGACTCTACCACTCCCGGTAAACGAGAGTTTCCGGACGTCTTCGTGCTCAGTCAGCGTGGCCCCCGTCGTCGACCCGCCACCGGTGACAACGTTGATGACACCGTCGGGGAAAATCCCGTCCGAGAGCTGTGCCATTCTGACCGTTGTGAGCGGGGTGTACGCGGACGGCTTCAGGACAGAACAGTTGCCGGCGGCGAGGGCGGGCCCGAACTTCCATGCGGCCGCCCACGCGGGGAAATTCCAGGGCGTGATCTGTCCGACAACCCCGTACGGCTCCATTCTCGTGTACATATGGAGGTCCCCCTGTGCCGGAATCTGGCTTCCCTGCTGTGTCCTGGCGACTGCCGCGTAGTATTCGAGCGTCCTGAGCGCGCCTTCGACCTCGCCGCGTGCTTCGCTCAGTGGCTTGCCAGTATCGAGACACTCCAACAGAGCCAGCTCGTCGAGGTGCGCCTCCAAAACGTCGACCCACTCCGAGAGGCGCTGGGATCGGTCCGTAGGTGTTCGGTCACCCCACTTCTCGAACCCGTTCCATGCGGCTTGCACAGCGTGGTCGACCATCTCGTGGTCGCAGACCGTCACTGTCGTTATCGGTTCGTCGACAACTGGATCGCGCGTCGGAATCGTCTCCGAACCCGAGACCGAGGACCCATCTATCCACGGCGCGACGACGATGTCTGCCAGTGCGTCCTCGTGTGCCTGCAGATGTCGCTCCCGTATAGCGGCTCGCGTCTCGCTGTTGGGCATAGCTCAGGCGAACTCGTTGACGACGGGAATACCGATCGTCTCGTAGTCGGTCATTGCAGCCAGTTCGTCACTAACGCCCTCCAGACCGATCTTGTCGGTTATCACCGCCCCGGGGTCGAGCTTGCCGTTCTCGACCATTCGGAACATCTCGCCGTACTTCGACGGCGGGAGGCCGCTGGACCCCTGCACCTGAATCTCGTTCATCACGATGGTATCCGTGGGCAGAGAGTTGTACCCCCGCTGTTCCTTCGTTGTCAACCCGATCTGGACGTGTCGCCCGCGCGTTCTGAGCGATTCAATGGCGTTCTGGCAGGTCTCCTCGATACCCAGTGCGTCCAGGGAGACGTGTGCGCCGCCGTCGGTAATATCTCTGACCGCTTGTACAACATCATCCGTCTCGGCCGCGTTGACGGTTTCGATGGCACCCAACTCTTCAGCCATGTCGAGTTTCTCCTCCATCAGGTCGACGCCGATGACGTTACCGCCCAGTGCGTCCGCGATGTGGACCGCCGAAAGCCCGATACCACCGAGCCCCTGAACGACGACGTACTCGCCACGACTCACGTCGGCTTGATGTGCCATTCCGCGGTACGATGTCATGAAGCGACACCCCATACCAGCGACCTCGACGGGGTCCACACCGTCGGGGAGCTTTACAGCGTTGATATCGGCGTTCGGGATCGGGACTTCTTCGGCAAAGGCCCCCGGCGCTCCGGGCTGAAAGCCGAGACCTAGGTGGTTCTCACACAGGTTTTCATACCCGACGCGACATTCGTGGCAGTGACCGCAGGCGAAGTTGAACGGGATTGCGACCGAATCTCCCTCTGTGACCGTGTCGACGTCCTCACCGACTTCGACGACTGTTCCCGACGGTTCGTGGCCGAGAATATGTCCCCGCGGTGGCTTGTAGTCGAACCAGTCCCAGTTACCGACCCATCCGTGCCAGTCGCTCCGGCAGACGCCGCAGGCGTCGACCTGAGCGACCACGCCATCCGGGTCCGGCTCCGGCCGTTCGACGTCTTTGATAGCTAGCGGCTCCTCGTACTCCTCTAACACAGCTGCTCGCATACGTATTGTGTGACGGTACCACATTATAAAAATATTTTCCCGACCAGCCTTCTGGATCGGACAACATATAATTTTTTGAGGGTACTCTAATACCGGTCTCACCATTCAGTATCGAACCGGAAATGTTCTAAGTCCTTGATATCAGATCTGGTTGTCAGTCCAGCGTTTTCCCGATCGAAACGAGGCCCCAGGGCGGTCAGGACAGCCGTTTCGCCACGAATTCGATATTTGTGGCGAGAGCGGCGACGAGAAGCCCGACAACGGAGACAAGGATGAGGAACGTCGAGACGACACTGACGATGGGCGTAAGCGACTGACGCAGAGAGTTCCAGGCCAGCACAGGAATCGTCTGTGTCTGATAGTTCGACAGGAACAGCGCCATCACGAACTCCTGAAGGCTGATAATGAACGCCAGCAATGCAGAGACCAGTATGCCGCTTTTGACGTTCGGCAGAATGACGTGCACGAACACGCGGATCGGATTCGCCCCGAGGTCCATCCCGGCATCGCGCAGTTGCCAATCGAACCGCTGGAAGACGGACTGCATCACGAAGAACACGAGCGGTGTGGCCCAGAGACTATGGGCCAAAATGATGCTGAGATACGACGATCGCAACCCGAGCCTGCTGAAATACACGAGCAGCGTCACTCCGAGGATGACAGGCGGAATAAGCAAGGGGAGAATGACGATGGGTGTCAGGATGCTACCGAACCGGCCCCTGTGCGCTTCGAGACCGAACGCCGCCGTGATACCCATGAACGTGGCCACAACCGTCGTTCCAATTCCGGCGACGAGACTATTGTCGAACGCTCGCAGCCACACCACGTCAGCAAAGAACGCGCTGTACCACTGCACGGAGAGCGCTTGGGGCGGGAACTGTAGGTTCCCCGATGCAGAGAAGGAGGTCGCGACAACAATCCCCAGCGGCAACAGCATGACGACGAAGATCGCTATGTAGCCGATGCGGAACGCTGCCGTCCCGAGCCGTTCGACGTTACGTGGCATTGGCCACGTCACCTCCAAAGCGACCGAGGACAGCGTAGATGACCAGAATGCTCACGAACATCAGGACGAGCATTACCGTCGAAAGGGCAGTGGCTATCGGCCAGTTGAAATTGACCAACATCTGTTCCTGAACTTCAAGCGCGAACGGACGGTCACTCCCTGCGCCGAGCAGCGCCGGTGCGGAGTACGCGCCGACGCTCCAAGCGAAGGAGATGACAGTCGCGACAGTAATCCCGGGCATGATTTCAGGGAGAACGACCGCAAAGAACGACCGGGTTCGGCTGGCTCCGAGGTCCCTGGCCGCCTCGACAAGCTCCCATTCGACGGTTGTTAGGACGCTGTAAATTGCCAGCATCGCGTACGGGAAAACGATATATACTTGCCCGATGACAACGCCAAACGTGTTCGGGACCATCTGCAGGGGAGCCTGGACGAGGCTAACTGCAAGCAAGAGGCTGTTCGCCGTCCCATTCGGAGCCAGTAACGGCACCCACACGTACGTCTTGATTACGAGTGTCGTCAGCAGGGGCAATACGACCGAAAACAACAGTGCCGATTTCTGCACCCCACTCGCGCGCCAGGTGGCATAGGCGTAGAAGACCGCAAGGACGACCGTAAGTAGCGTCGCGATGATGCCTAGCTTGAACGAATACGCGATGATGCCTTGCAGCAACTCAGACTGGAGGACCTGAACGTACGATGCGATGGTAAACGTCCCTTCGGCATACGGGAGGCCCTGTGACTGTTCGCTGAAACTGATGCGAACCAGCAACAGAAACGGTACCACGAACACCAGCAACTCGAACAGAATCAGTGGGCTCATCAGCAACAGCGAGCGGCGAGACCCTGACTGTCCTTCGAACGGCGACCAGAGCCGGTCTAAGACAGTGGTTCGAGGGTCGACACTCATTGTCAGTCTCTCACCCTCGTACCGTCGGGACGGAACACCAGTATGTCATCAACGTCCCACCTGAGTTCGACCGTGTCTCCCTCATCAATCGCCGTCTGGTCAGTAACGCCCTGCTCGACGAACAGCTGTTCCCCTCCGATATCGACGACGTGGCGAATACTGGAGCCGCGATAGATGGTACTCTCCACGGTCCCGGAAACGCCACCACCGCCGTTCCCGTCCGCACGGGTCTGGTGGGACGCCCGGTTTGAGCTATCGGTGATGGGAGCTATCTGCATGAACTCCGGACGGAGTGACACAGTAAGGGATGTTTCGGGCTGGGTTTCCGAGGCCACCGGAACGCGGATCTCCGAGTCGAACTCCGTCATCAGGTAGCCGTACTGACCGTCAATGTCGCTTACAGTGCCGCTGACGAAGTTTGTGTCACCCAGGAATTCCTCGACGAACTTGTTTTTCGGGTCCCGATACACCTCGTTCGGCTCTCCGACCTGCACCAGTCGCCCTTCGTTCATTATGCCGATGCGATCGGCAAGAGTGAACGCCTCGTCCTGATTGTGTGTGACGTGAACGAACGTCTTCTGGAACTCTTCGTGAATGTCTTTCAGTTCGATCTCCATCTCCTCACGCAGCCGCTTGTCCAGGTTCGAGAGTGGTTCATCGAGCAGGAGGACGTCGGGGTCAACCGCCAGCGACCGCGCCAGCGCGACGCGCTGTTTCTGTCCACCCGAGAGGTCAGTCGGACTGTGGCTCTCGTACCCGTCCATGTGGACGCGTTCCAGCATCTCACTGGCTCGGTCACGCCGCTGCTGTTTGCCCATTCCACGCATCTTGAGACCGAATGCGACGTTCTCGAGTACGGTCTTGTAGGGGAACAGCGCCCAGTTCTGGAACACCATCGACGTATCTCTGTCGTAGGCCGGTTGGTCGGTCACGTCCGCTTCCCCGATGTAGACCGTCCCTGACGACGGTGTTTCGAGCCCACTGATCATTCGCATCGTCGTCGATTTGCCACAGCCACTGGGGCCGAGCAAGCACAGCAGTTCGCCGTCCCGGACGGACAGGGAAACGTCTGTCACCGCATCGATATCGCCGAACGACTTCGAGAGGTTCTGTAGTTCTATCTCCGACATGGGTTATGGAGTTCGTCTTGAGCACTGAGGCACTGGTCGGTTGTGAACATCGGTCCTGACATCTCTAGTTCGAACTCGCCTCCATCTCCGAGATCCGCTGGTCGAACTTATCGAAGTTCGAGTTGATGTAATCGAACTCCGGCCAGGCGATGAGCGCTGCTTCGTCACTGTTGTTGGGGAGGTCTTCGTCGAGTTTCTCAGTCGCGTATTCCATGTCCGTATTCGTAAACAGCGTCGGGCTGTTTTCGGACCACCGTGTCTGGGTATCGGCGTCCAGCAAGAAATTCAAGAAATCCTCTGCCATGCGCCGTTTATCGGTCCCACGGACCGGACACCAGTGGTTAACGAAACCGCTGTTTCTGTCTGGTGCAGTGTGGCTCAGGTTCTCGTAGTCGTCAATATCGTACGCGGTCTGCTCGTAATACCACTGTGCGTGGTCGATGATGCCGTTCTCGAACAGTTGCCAGATGTCCTCTCCGGAGGAGGCCCATCCCTGGATGTTCCACTCCGATTCCATGTAGTCAAACACGTTCATCGCCAAGTCCCCATCGTACACTTCGCCGGCGAGGTCTTTCTCGTCCATCGCGACAGCAGCGTCATGCTGCGGGAACCACCAGAACCCTTTGTCGATGCCGATTCCATTGCCGTTGACGGCTTCTGGTGCCGCAAGGTCGGCCCAGGTGGTCGGTTCGAAGTCCAGATCGTTTCGATAGATGAGCGTCGTCGGCGCACCGTCGACGGGGACGCCGAACTCCGTGGTTCGGAAGTCAGTGTAATAATCGATGACGCCGTCCAGATTCGGAACGTTCTCCTGTCGTACCGGTAAGAACAGGTCATCATTGCGACCAAGGAGGTAAAAATACCCCTCTGTGATGGTTACATCGAACGGCGGTTGATCCTCCGGTGCTGATCTGATTTTCGCCAGGATCTCGTTCCAGCCGCGATTGACCTGTAATCGTCCTCCAGTCCGCTCTTCGTACATCGGTTTTATCGTTTCCTCGAAGCGGTCAGCGTAATTCCCGCTCCAGACCATCACGCGCAGCGTTTCACCGCTGAAGTCCTGACTACCACTACCGTCGCCCGTGCTGGCACCGTCACTTTCACCTCCGGTCTCCCCATCGCCCTCATCGCTGGCCAACGAGGCGCACCCAGCAAGCACTCCGACGCTTCCGGCTCCGGCGGCGGTCAGGAACCGTCGACGGCTGGTCTCGGACTGTCGGATCGATCCACTGTCGGTATGCTCGTTATTACCACACATTGCTATACGCACATATTCCACGCATATTATAAAAAACTACCCTCGGGACACGCCGTCGCTAACAGAATCACGGTGTCCCGATCCTAGCAGCGGGCATCGCCTGAGCAGAGACAAACAAGACGGTCCAGCCGGATGCAGGACAGTGAGCGGTGGCCATATGACGGAGCGCTCTATCGCGACGCGCCATCAGGATCAGCTCGTCGTTCGGAGACGCTCTTCGAGGTCGGCGACGACATCTCTGAGCGCATTCGGGACTTCCTGTTCGAGAACCATCCCGTCGACCCGATACGTCGGTCCCGAGACACTGAGCGCGCCGATCACATCACCCTCTGGCCCGTGAACGGCCTTCCCGACGCTGCGCATCCCGTCAGTGTATCCCTGATCATCGACAGCGTAGCCGCGCTCTCGGATCCGTTCCAGTTCGGCGTGCAGTTCTTCCCGGGACGTGATCGTGTGGTCAGTCCGTGCGGGGAGCCCCCACCGCTCGATAACTTCCTCGACGCGGGACCTAGCGTATGTCGATAGCACTGCCAGTCCGGAAGCGGTCGCATGCATATGATAATACGACCCCGTTCTGGCCCGATACTCCTTCGATGGTCCGTCGGTGGTCGTATCCCCGAACTTTGCCCACTTGTGATAGGACTCGGCGATAGTGATGATCCGGCCGCGGTCCGGGGCCACGAAGTCACATTCTTCCTCCGTCCGTTCGGTGAGGTCTGCGATCGCTTCCTCAATGTGCGGGTAGCCGGGCCAACGACTTCGTGCCTGTTCGCCGTAATTCAGGAACCGTAACCCGACCTGATAGATTTCGCCGCGTTTGACCAGAAAACCGTTGTCTCGTAGGGTGGTGAGGTGCTTGTGTGCAGTACTTTTGGCCACGTCTACCTCTTCGACGATATCCCGAAGCCGTGCGCCGTCACGGTCGGAGATGATATCGATAATCTCGATTGATAGTTCTGTGGTATCGACGGACATATGTCGATTGTGCGTCTGATAGGATTTAGTAGTTCGGTAGAACAAAACCAGAATTATAAGGTGTCATATGCTGTCACATTTTGTGTGAACGTGTGGCAATGTCTGCGAGCGTAGTTCGATTGAGCAAAATCGTGTCGACAGACGCTGCTAGCATCGGGAAAGAAATAACAGAAGTACAGACGTTATATGGAGCGTGATCGGACACGAGAACTAGTCGTGCAATCAGTGTGAGGACGGGACTCAGTTGGCTTCCCAACGATGTTTCCCAGTTCGATTATATGAAACGATTGGATCGGAACACGGGACTTAGAGGCAGAACCGGAAGGGCCCAATAGCGACGTGGCGAAGTTTGGTGACAAAAGGACTCCAGACTGGCACTAATTCCCCAATTTCATCTGTGCAATATCATATTTTAACGTCGGCCACCCGTCTATCCGTCTATAGTACTGTATTCGTAGTACTGACTTCGAACTTCGATTTCGTTTTTCGTATATCGAAGTATCTCTAACAGATTTGCCATATATCTAGAGGTGAATCTATCTCTGGGTCCAGTGATACCGAGGGAGACCATGACCTCCTGTTCGTCGTTGAATATCGGAACGGCGACACCGCGAACGCCCCTGAGGTGCTCCTCGTCGTCTATCGCATAGCCCTGGTCACGGATTCGCTCGAGGGCCGCTTCGAGATCGGACCGGGATGACAGCGTGTTATCAGTCCCTTTCGGAAGCCCATGGTCGGCAACAATTTCGTTTCGTTTTTCGACCGGAAGATGCGCCAGAATAACTTTGCCCAGCGATGTCCAGTGCATCTCGGTGTGATTCCCGATAGGGATTTCGTCGCCCGCAGCCTTTCCACCTGAACTCCTGTAGAGGATGACCCGCTGGCCGTTCTCCTCGATGCCGGCACCAGCAATCTCACCGGTCTCTCTGCTGAGTTCTTCAACTTTATTGCGAAGCAGTCGACCGATGTCTAGTCTCTGCCGAACGCTGCCCCCGAGCTCCAGAAAGCGGAAAGACCGGCGATACTGCCCGGATTCCTTGACGACGTAGTCACGCTGGACGAGTGTGTTGAGATGAATAAACACAGTGCTCGTGGGGATATCCAGATGAGACGCGAGGTCGGAGAGACCGACCGGTTCACGTTTTTCGAGCGCGGCGAGAATATCCAGCGTTGTCTCGACCGCACTGATCGTTTTGTTGTTTTGCGAGGACATAGATGGGATTTTTTTTGCAGGGTGAAATAGATTCCGCCGAGAGGCAAAATGTTTCCACTCACGTTGGAAACTGGTACGATGCACTGATATTAGGGATTCTAACAGGAGTACGGATGTTATTTTCCTCGACCTCGCCACACGCGAAGAGTGACAACATACCACACGAACATGTGGGGCGTAAGATCCAGTCCCGAATTCAGCAGTTACAGTCCCTCTGGCGTCACTTTGTGACATTCGTCTGTTCAACACGAGCGCAACAAGTGGCTTTCAATCTCGTTGAAAGGAGTTGGAACTGCTCTGATATCCCATTTTCCGCGAAGTAGTAGTTCTCTGCTCCAACTTCTGTATCACGGAATGAGGTCGTGCGTACGGGTGTGACGTTTTGGCCTCGGTTCAGAACCGCCGGCTACGCAGTCATACCGGGCGCTGCTCCGCGGGCGCTGCCGGTTTCGATGTGATCGGTCCGCCCGACTGTGCCGGTACTACCAACATTTATTAATGATGATTGCGATGCTTCTTCTACTCGGTATGAGCGAAGTTACACTATCAAACGTCAGCAAGGTATACGACGACAACGTCCTTGCAGTTGAGGACCTCTCTCTGACCGTCGAGGACGGGGAGTTTGTCGTCGTTGTCGGACCGTCCGGGTGTGGCAAGTCGACCACACTTCGGATGATTGCCGGGCTCGAAACGGTCACCGACGGTGAGATTGCTATCGGCGGGGACGTAGTCAACGACGTGCGTCCACAGGACCGGAACATTGCGATGGTGTTCCAGAGTTACGCGCTGTACCCGCACATGACCGTACGCGATAACATGTCCTTCGGGCTGCGGCTGTCCGGCGAGTACGACGATCAGATCGAGCAACGCGTGGCCGAGGCTGCCGAACTGCTGGAGATTTCGGACCTCATGGACGACCTGCCGAAACAACTCTCGGGTGGCCAGCAACAGCGCGTCGCGCTTGGGCGGGCTATCGTCCGCGATCCGGACGTGTTTCTGATGGACGAACCGCTGTCGAACCTCGACGCCAAGCTTCGGACACAGATGCGCACGGAGATCCAGCGGATTCAGGAAGAGCTGGACGTGACGACGATTTACGTCACGCACGATCAGACGGAAGCGATGACGATGGCGGACCGGATCGTGATTCTCAATCAGGGTGAACTCCAGCAGGTCGCACCGCCGGAGCGCTGCTACGACGAGCCCAACAACAAATTTGTCGCGGGGTTCATCGGGTCACCATCGATGAACTTCTTCGAGGTGAGCGTGACAAATAGCGGTGGACGTACGACGGTCCACTCAGCAGGTGTGGAGTTTACGCTCAACGTCGATATTCCGGACGGGGAGTACACGCTGGGCGTCCGTCCGGAGGATTTCGTCGCCGAGGACGCCGGGTCGTACATCGATACGGTCGTGGACGTCGTAGAACCCATGGGTTCGGACAATTTCCTCTATCTGGAGACAGCAGACGGGTCGAAAGAAGTCGTAGCCCGGGTCGATAGCGAGTACCGACCGGAACGGGGCGACGAAATCGCGTTAGGATTTCATACGGAGGATATGCATCTGTTCGGTCCCGATGGCGAGCGAGTGGAACTGAACCAGCTACAGCGGACAGAATCAGCGTAATATGTTGTACGATACTATCGGTCGGAAAGAGAGCGAGTGGGCTGGAATGACGGCGAGTCAGGTCCGAGGTGTCGGCGAACAGCCGGGCTCTGTTCTCGTTATTCCCGTCGGAAGCGTCGAACAGCACGGAAACCATCTCCCGGTCGTCACCGACACACTCCTGGTCGAGGCGATGGTCGACACTGCTATCGAGCGTCTGGACGACGTGCCTGTCGTCGTGACGCCGCCGGTCTGGAGCGGGTTCTCGCCACACCATCTGTCGTTCGGTGGGACTCTGTCACTCGAGTTCGCGCACTTGCGAGCAACACTTGAAGATATCGCACACGCTGGCATCCAGAACGGATTCGATGCGGTGCTGTTCGTCAATGGCCACGGCGGGAACAGTTCACTCATCGACGCCGTCGTGAGTACCGTGGGCGTCGACACCGATGCGGAGGTACTCGGAACGACGTACTTCCACCTGGCGTCGGATCGAATCGAGGAACTCCGAACGACCGAGACGGGAGGGATGGCCCACGGCGGCGAGTTCGAAACGTCCCTCATGCTTGCGCTCCGACCGGACCTCGTGGGCGACCCGGAGGTCCGCGACGGGGAACCGATGGACGAACACTACAGATGGGGTGGACAGGACCTGCTCGACGGGGGCAACGTCGCCGTCTATCGTTCCTTCGACGAGTATTCCACGTCCGGTGCCATCGGGACGCCGAAGCAGGCGACTGCCGAGACAGGCGAACGAATCCGCTCGGTCATCGGCGACGAACTCGCGGCCCTCATGACCGCGATTCACGAGAGCAATTCCTGACCAATGAGCCACACAACACAAAGAATTATGTACATGGAAGTAGGTGACATTAATGATGCAGCCCGATAACAACGACAGGTCTGTCGAGGACAGTATCGACCGCCGACAGCTTCTCCAAGCACTCGGCGCAGGCGGTGCCATCGCCATCGCCGGGTGTAGCGGCGACGGTGGGGGCGGTGGTGACGGCAACGGTGAGAGCGGCGGTGACGGCGACAGTGGGAGCGGCGGTGACGGCAGTACGCAGAGCGTGCAGTTCCTCACGATGGGCGTCGGAGACAACATCAAGCAGTTCTTCGAGGAGAACAACGCGGCCTTCGAGGACGAGCACGACGTCGACGTAGAGTTCACCAGCGTGACGTGGGACAACGCGCGTCAAACTGTGAACAACCGTGTCGACGGCGGCGAAGCGCCCGACGTCAGCCGGTGGCCGGCGCGCTGGATTCCACAGCTCGTGGGCAAGGACGCGCTCGAACCGCTCGACGACATGATGGACGGGGAGTTCGGCGAGCAGTTCTACGACGGCGTGGCCGAGGGAACGATGTACAACGGCTCCCACTACGGCGTGCCGTGGGCCGCCTCGAACAAGTGCCTCTACTACAACAAAGACGTCTTCGAGACGGCAGGGCTCGACCCCGAAGACCCGTCGCTCGATTCGTGGCAGGATATGCTGGATGCCGCAACGCAGATCCGTGACAGCGATGCGAGCGTGCCGGCACTGGGGCTTGCAGGGGCCGACGCAATCGAGACCGGGTCGCAGTACTACCACTACCACTGGTCACACGGGGCGGACCTCGTCGACGACGAGGGACTGCCGGTCGTGAACTCCAGCGGCGCTGTCGAGGCCCTCTCGTTGTACACCGACCTCCACCTCGAACACAACGTCACACAGTCGTCACCGCTCTCCTCGACTCGGCAGGACATCCGGCAGCTGTTCGAGAACGGTGACCTCGGGATGGTTATCGGGCACGTCTACACGGGACTCAACATCACCGCCGCGAAGGAAAACGGTGAGGTCGACTTCGACTACGGCATCGTCCAGGTGCCGCGTGGCCCTGAGGGCCGGTACAGCCTGTTCACTATCGACACGCTCGCCGTCCTGAGTCAGAGCGAGCACAAGGACCTCGCCCGGGACCTGATCCGGTTCTACTTCGACGAGGAGCGGCGGTTCCAGTACTCGAAGCAGAAAGGGTTCCTCCCCGTCGTCGAAGCCGTCGGTGAGCGCTCGTACTTCTCGGATTCGGAGAACTGGGGACCGTTCGTCGAGGCGGGGCAGTACGCTCGTGCCCGGCCGAAGCTCAGTAACTTCAGCGAGTTCAACGACCGGATGGTCCAGGCCATTCAGGAGGCACTGGCGGACCGGAAGTCACCGCAGAAAGCGCTCAACGATGCCCAGAGTGATCTCGAAGATGCCATGGAGTGACAGACAGGGATGAGCCTGGCAGAGGAATACACCGAGGCGTCCGACGACTCACGTCTCGAACGAGGATTGGCGTACGTCCAGCGCAACAGCCGGGCGTACCTTCTCATCGCTCCCGCGGCCGTGTTCCTGCTGGCCGTCGTCGGGTATCCGATTATCGAGACGTTTCGGCTGTCACTGTACCAGTCACCCGCCGACTCGAACATCGAGACGTTCGTCGGGCTCCAGCACTACGTCGAGATATTCAACAGCGACATCTTCTACCGCCTGCTCTGGCAGACCGGTCGCTGGGTCGCCGTTGGCGTCGCGGGCAAGACACTGCTTGGACTGCTGATAGCCGTTCACCTCAAAGGAGACATCCGCGGTCGGAAGTTCTTCCGTACGGCGTTTCTCATCCCGTGGGGGATTCCATACGCCATCTCCGCTGTGGTGTTCCGGTGGATAGAGCACCCGCAGTTCGGCTATCTCAACGCGATCCTGCTGAAACTCGGCATCATCGAGCAGGGAATCGGTATCCTCGGAAACCCGAGCATCGCGTGGCTCGGCGTCGTCGTGGCCGACATCTGGATCGGGACACCGTTCATGGCGATTATCTTCCTCGCGGGCCTGCAGTCGATACCGCAGGAACTGTACGAGGCAGCCGCCATCGACGGTGCCGAGAAGTGGCATCAGTTCCGGTACATCACGCTCCCACAACTGAAGAGCGTCGTCCTGATTGCCACGCTGCTGTCGACGATATGGACGTTCGTCAGTTTCGACGTCATCTGGACGATGACCGGCGGCGGCCCGATCAGTTCGACGGCGACGCTCGTCATCCACATCTACCAGGTGGGCCTCCAGAACGGGAACCTCGGACGCGGAGCCGCCTACAGTGTCATCGGGTTCCTGTTCCTGTTCGTCTTCGCTATCATCTACCTGCGCATCTACACGCGCGGAGGTGACGAGCTATGACGATGGCAGGCCACGACCGGAGCAATCTCCGCAAAGTCAGACTCTATGGCGTGCTGATCGGACTGCTCGGGCTCATGATGTTGCCGTTCTACGCGATGTTCTCGAGCACGCTCAAGCCGGAGTCAGAGATATTCGCTGCGCCAGCGACGCTGGTCCCCAGCGACCCCAGCATACAGGCGTATCTGCAGGTCTGGACACAGACCGACGTGCTGCTATGGGTCGGGAACAGCTTCATCATCTCGGTTGGGACGGTGGTGTTGACGCTTCTGTTGGCGATACCGGCCGCGTACTCGTGTGCCCGGAACGACTTCGTGGGGAAGCGAACCTTCCTCCTCTCCGTGCTGGTCGTGCAGATGTTCGCACCGGTCGTGTTGATCGTCGGCCTCTTCGACGTTATCACCCAGATGGGGCTGTTCAACACCTATCTCGCTGTAATCGTCCCGGCAGCGGCGTTCACGCTACCGTTCAACGTCTGGATGCTGTACGGGTATTTCAAGACGATACCCGTCGCGCTCGAAGAATCTGCGCGTATCGACGGCGCGAGCCAACTGCAGATCCTCACGAAGATCGTACTCCCGCTCACGAAGCCGGCGCTGGTCGCCAGTGTCACCTACACCTTCCTCTACGCGTGGAACCGGCTGCTGTTCGTGCTCACCTTCCTCACTGACAGTGCGAAGTACAACATCCCGCGCGGGGTCTTCTCGATGGTCGGCGCGCTGCAGACCGACTGGCGGATGATGCTCACTGTGTCTGTCATCGGTATTATCCCACTCCTGATTTTGTTCGCCTTCTTGGAGGAGTATATCGTCGCAGGGATGACGGCTGGCGCGGTCAAGGAGTAGCTGCCTCTACTTTTATTATCGTCACGATAGTTGGTCGCGTATGGAATTCGCGATGTGGGCGTACCCGTGGGACCTTCTGGACGAAGGCCCGTCCGAGGTGGAACGGCGACTGCGTGACATCGGCATCGACGAGCTGAATCTCGCGACGAACTACCACACCGTGCAGGCGTTCACGCCGCACAATCCGGAGCGCCGGACGCTGTTTGCACGCGCGAGTTCGTATTTCGAGCCCGGCCCGGAGTACGGCGACCTCGAACCAGTTCCGTACGAACAGATGGACGGGGACTGGGTCGCAGACGCCGCCGCCGGTTTGTCTGACCTGACGCTCAATTCGTGGACAGTCGGCTGCCACAACTCCCGGCTCGGGATGGCCAACCCGGAGTACACGCTGGAATCTGCACACGGTGACGACCTGATCTTCGGCCTGTGTCCCTCCCAGCCTGCGGTCCAGACGTATCTCTCGGCACTGGTTTCGGATCTGGCGTCCCGCGATGAGTTCGCTCGTATCGAACTGGAAACGTTCGATTACTTCTACGGAACGGGCTTTGGCTGGCACCACCAGAAGATTCACGCACGGTTGGGAGTCCTCGGAGAATTCTTGCTCGGGTTGTGTTTCTGTCCACACTGTCGCAAGAACGCAAAGGCCGCGGGTGTCGATGCTGAGCGGGTACGTTCGACTGTCGCCGATACGTTAGACGATATCGTCGCCGGAGACGTGGCACACGACCGTTCGCCGGACGGCTGGCTCGCGGAGCACGAAACCGTCGCCGCATACGTCGACGTCCGCGAACAGACGCTGTCGTCACTGTACGCCAGACTGGCTGACGCCGCTGGAACGACGCCGCTTGGCTACTACGTCGGTGCACCGGAACCCGGCCGCGAGTGGCTAGTCGGGGCCGACCTGCAGGCACTCTCGAACCACGTCGATTACTACTGCCTTCCGGCTTACGAGTCGACGAGCGAAGCGGTCATAGAGGCATACGACGCCGTCGAGACAGTTGTCGATGACGTGCCACTCCACGTCGGGCTCCTGCCGGGCCATCCAGCCATCCACGACGAAGCGACCGTCGTCGATATCGTACAGACCCTCAACTCGAAGGGAGTGCCGCGGCTCTCGTTCTACAATTACGGACTGCTCCCGGAGCAGTCACTGGAGTGGGTCGGAACCGCTGTCGACGCGGTGCGCGGATAGGGGCAAGCGGTACTTTGATATCGGTTCACGAACGACAGGAATGCATGGAGATAACCGGCGTGTCAGCGGTCACTGTAGATGTACCGCTGGCCGACCTAGATGAACATCTCGGTATCGGGCCGTACGTGACCAATCACGGGAAGCTACACTCGATGGAACGCGTCCTCGTCCGGGTCGACACGGATGAGGGAATTAGCGGCTGGGGCGAGATGCGCGTCTTCCTGTCACCGGAGGCTACTGAATCCATTATCGAGGACGGCGTTGGCCCGATGATCGAGGGCCAGTCGCCGTTCGAGATCGAGCGGCTCCGACGGCAGGTGTTCGTCGAGTACACGAACGTGGATATGTTCTTTGCGGCGGTCGAAACAGCCTGCTGGGACATCGTCGGCAAAGCCCTCGACAGACCGGTGTACGAGTTGCTCGGCGGGTGGACGGCACCGACACAGGGGGCTCAGCAACACCGGCAAAGCGTCGATGGCAACAGTAGTGCACCGACGGCTGTCCCCGTTGCGTTCTGTCTTGGTATCCTCTCACCCGAGGAGTCCCGTATCAAGGCCCGAGAAGCGCTCGAAGCCGGCTTTACTGTCCTCAAAACGAAGGCGGGTCGGGACTGGCGACAGGACGTCGAGCGAATCAAAGCGATGCACGATGAAGTCGACGGCCAGCTAGAGTTCCGACTCGACCCGAACCAGGGCTGGACGCTCGACCAGGCAGTTCGGGTCGGCGCGATGCTGGAAGATGCCGGAATCTACCTGCAGTACATGGAGCAGCCGATTCGAGTCGATTCACACAGGTCGCTCGCCCGACTCCGGCAACGACTCCGCCAGCCCATCGCGCCGAACGAGGATACGTATATCTCGCATAATCTGCAATCGCTCGTGGAAGCCGGCGCGATGGACGTCGGCGTTATCGACCTGACTCCTGCCGGCGGCATCAGTGGTATTCGACAGCAGGCCGCCATCCTCGAAGACGCCGGTGTTCCCTTTACGCACCACTGTGCGTTCGACCTGGGGATTCGAACCGCGGCGATCCTCCACGCGTTCACCGGCATCCCGGGCTTTTCGTTGCCCCCGGATTCGACGTACTACGGCTGGGAGGCAGACGTCATCGAGGCTCCGTTCGACGTCAGCGACGGCTGCCTTCCCGCCCCAGAGGGCCCCGGTCTCGGCATCAGTATCGACGTGGACGCCGTCGAGGAGTATCGAATCACATGAGCGGCGGAGAGCAACTTTCAAGAGGGCAGGTTACGTGGGTGTCGGTGTCATGGTAGAGCTATCATTAGCGGACCGGCCAGCCATTGTGACTGGAGCGTCGCGGGGTATCGGGCGCGAGATCGCGGCCCGGTTCGCCGAAGCGGGTGGCGACGTCGTCGTCTGCTCGCGCACTTACGAGGACGTCGAAGCGGTTGCGACGGAGTTGACCGACACACACGATGGCCGCGTTGTTCCGGTCGAATGTGACGTCACAGACCGGGCAGCGGTACGGGACCTCGTCGACACGACCATCGAGGAGTTCGGGGACATCCGGGTCCTCGTGAACAACGCTGGCGGCGCAGACGAGTCCGCCAATCTGTTGCACCGGTGTGACGAGGACACCTTCGAGTCGATGCTCGACCTGAACCTGAAGAGCCAGTTCCTCCTGAGCAAAGAGGTACTGCCGGCGATGGTCGCAGCCGGCGGCGGGTCGATGATCCACATGGGATCGGTCAACGGCCTGTTCGGTATCGGGCTTTCCGGCTACTCCGAGGCGAAAAGCGGACTGCTGGCACTGTCCCGGAACATCGCCGCCCATTACGGTCAGCACGGGATCCGCTCGAACGTTATCTCGGCGGCGACCATCGAAACAGCGAACAGGCGGGCGGAGATGGAGAACACGGAGGAACGGACCGGTGAGACGAGCGCACGGGAGCGCTGGCTCGACCAGTATCCGCTCGGTCGGTTCGGGACACCGAGGGAAGTCGCTGATACGACCCTGTTCCTCGCCTCCGGGCTGTCGAGTTTCGTTACCGGTGAGAACCTGGTGCTCGACGGCGGATTGACGACGAGCCTGCCGACATCGTTCATCAACGAAGTCTACGACGCGGACGACCAGCCGACGACAAATTGACTCACGACCCATGGAAGAACTAACAACTGCCGACGCCCCCGACAGTATCGGACCGTACTCACAAGGCATCGCTAGCGGTGACCGGGTTTACGTTTCCGGACAGGGACCGGTCGACCCGGATACCGGCGAGGTAATCCAGGGCACGCCCGGCGAACAGACTCGGCGCACACTCCGAAACGTAGCGGCCGTTCTGGATGCCGGTGGTGCTTCGCTCGACGATGTGGTGAAAGCGACGGTGTTCGTGAGCGATATGCGGTACTACGACGAGGTGAACGAAGTGTACGGTGAGCTCATGTCACCCCCCTATCCCGCTCGCAGCGCTGTGGAGGTGGTTAAACTGCCAGTGGACATCGACGTCGAGATAGAAGTTATCGCGGAACGGTAGTATGTCGCATCTGGTAGTTTTCGACCTCGACGGGACACTCACGCGACAACGCGGTGGGTTCGAGCTGTTGCACACACTCTACGGAACGACACCGGCGGCCGATACACTGATGGAGCGGTTCGAGGCCGGTCAGATTACGTTCGCGGAGTGGTGTCGAGGTGCGGTCGACGTGTGGCGTGCGAACGATATCACCCGGACAGATATCACCCGTGCGACTCGGGCCGTCAAGCCGAAAGCGGGTGCCGTCGACCTCCTCGACCACCTCCAGCATACGGATATCAGATTCGGCATTCTCAGTGCCGGCGTTGCAAACCTCGCGACGCAGTTCGAGCAGTACGAGCCAGCGTTCGTTCGCGGAAACTGGCTTCGGTTCGAAGATGGCCGGATTTCGGGTATCGATGTCGGTGTCGGTCCCGATCAGAAAGGAGAACTACTGAGAGAGATCCGAATCACGCAGAACCCTTCGTCAATCACCTATATCGGCGACTCACACACTGATACGGAGGCGTTCGTCGAGGCAGATACCGCGGTGTTGTTCGACCCGGACGAACGCATTCCCGAGACAGCAATCGACTCAGCGGATACAATCGTAGAAAGTGCGAATATAGGAGAGGTGCGGAGTCAAATTCACACGATTTAGCCATGTATTCGCCAATAGAAGTCTGCTATTCGCAAATATACACAGATTCTCAGTACATTCCGTGATGGAAGTTTTCAGAGAGATGATTTTCCAATTCATATGGCGGAGACGATATCCAGATAGGCGATCTGACTGTGACGGAGCGTGCGGTGTGAGAGTTAGATCGCTGTCGAAGTTACGTACTGGTCTCGGTCGAGTATTCACAGACAACTGCAGTCCTGCCGTCAGCACTGCGTCAAGTGTTCGCTGACGCAGTGGCAACATCTAGCAATTTGCAACGGGCTTCGACGGCCCTTTTACCGTCGGGAGGTGACCGACAACTGAATGAGTCGCTATCGAACGACCGGTTGCTTTCTCCTTCTGGCTGCAATCTGGGGTACTGCATTCATGGCGACAGACGTCGGCCTCGCCGACCTGCCGCCGGTACCGTTCGCCGCCGCCCGCTTCGACATCGCCTCCGTCCTCCTGTTCGCCGCGTTGACCGTCACAGGGTCGCTAGAACGACCGCAAACGCGCGATGACTACGTGTACGTCGTCGTCGGCGGTGCGCTCATGATCGGGGTCCACCACGTATTCCTGTTCACCGGACAGCAGTACGTCACCGGGGCTGTCGCCGCCGTCCTGCTCGGTCTCGTCCCCGTCGTGACGCCCGCGCTGACGAAGCTCGCGTCCAGCGATGACACGTTCACCGCGAATACCGGTGTCGGCGTAGTACTCGGGTTCGTCGGCGTCATCGTCATCGCTGACCCCGACCCGGCGAATCTCCTCAGCAGCACTATCGGGATCGCGCTCGTGTTTGCGTCGGCGCTGGCGTTTGCCATCCCAGCCGTCGTCACGCACGACACCAGTCCGTCGATGTCGTTTCTGGCCACACAGGCCTGGCTGATGGCTATCGGGGCCGTTGTCCTCCATGTCACCGTGCTCGCGCTCCCCGGACAGTCGTTTGCAGACGCATCGTGGACGCTGTCCGCGTTTGCGGCGCTGCTGTATTTGGCCGTCGTCGCCGGTATCGGCGGTTTCCTGCTGTACTTCCGGCTACTTGACCAGCTAGGTCCTATCGAGATGAGCTTCATCGAGTACGTGATTCCGCTGTTCGCCGCACTCGCCGGCTGGCTCGTGCTGGGGCAGCAGGTCACACTCGCGACCGTTGGTGGGTTCGCGTGCATCCTCATGGGATTCATCGTAGCGAAGTGGGCGACGTTGCGAGCGGAACTTCGTCGGGTCGTCGAACCGAGAACCAATCCGCGGGCCGACTGACCAGAGACGAGTCCTCAGACTGTCACTGATTGGACCCTACCACTTCAGGAGAAGCGATAGCGGAGCGAGAAACGGTAAGAATGACCGTCAGGCAGGAGTGATAGCGGCCTTGGATTTCTGAAAACATGCGAACTACAGCCGTTATTTTGCTATCTTTTCAGCGGATCGGCGACAGGACTTGCTATGTACCGACAAATCCGTCTGCAAACGGAATCTTGTAAGCGAAGCCCGCATCATAGCCGCGTGCACATACTGGCGGGGCTGACGGGTTTTTATAAGACTACCCGTTGCTGTGTACTATGATACAACCCATTCGCACGCTATGGAGCCGGTATCGATCCATCCCACTCATCTGGCGTATCTTCGTCGCCTTCGTACTGGGCGCAGGTGCTGGTATCGCGTTCGGGGAGCAGATGGCTGTCGTCAGACCAGTGGGCGACCTCTTCCTTCGGCTGCTCAATATGCTGGTCATCCCGATCATCGTCTTCACACTGCTGACCGGGATTCGACAGCTCTCCCCCGCGAAGCTTGGAAGGATCGGCGGTGCGACAGTCGGGCTCTATGCCCTGACGACGACCCTCGCAGGTATCGTTGGCCTCGCGGTTGCAAACGTGCTTCAGCCGGGCCGGGGGCTCGAGTTCGGCGGCGGTGAAGCGCAATCGAAAGCGCCGCCGTCGCTGCTGGATGTCGTTCTCGGTATCGTGCCGAACAATCCCGTCGCGGCGCTCGCGGAGGGGAATCTGCTGGCGACGGTTTTCTTCGTCATCGTGTTCGGAATCGCGCTGACGTACGTCCGCGCCCAGCAAGACGCGCTCGCGGATAGTGTCGATTCAGTGTTCGAGGCCTTCGAAGTGGGTGCTGAAGCGATGTTTGTCATCGTTCGTGGGGTCCTCGAATTCGGTGTGCTTGGTGTATTCGCATTGATGGCGTCCGGAATCGGCACTGAAGGTATCGGACTGTTCTCCTCACTGGGCGAACTCGTGCTGGCAGTCACTATCGCAATCGTCATTCACATCGGCTTCACCTATCTCGTTCTCTTGATGGGCGTGGTTGCCGACGTGTCACCGATTGCGTTCCTCAGCGGGGCGAAAGACGCGATGGTAACCGCGTTCGCGACTCGGTCCTCGAGCGGAACGCTCCCCGTCACGATGCGTAATGCGGACGAAGACCTGCAGATCGCCGAGCGGGTGTATTCATTCACGCTCCCAGTCGGTGCGACGGCGAACATGGACGGGGCCGCCATCCGGCAGGCAGTCACCGTGATGTTCGCCGCGAACGTCGTCGGACAGCCACTGGTGCTCACAGAACAGGTCTTCGTCTTGATCGTGGCCGTTCTCATCAGCATCGGAACCGCCGGCGTTCCGGGAGCGGGCATCGTCATGCTCACCGTGATTCTCACGCAGGTCGGCCTCCCGCTGGAGGTCGTCGGGTTCGTCGCTGGCGTCGACCCCATTCTCGGGCGGATTGCGACGATGAACAACGTCACCGGCGACCTCGCAGTTTCGACCGTCGTCGGGAAGTGGAACGACGGACTCGACCTAAGTGAGGGCGTCTGGTCACGAAATCTGAGCGGCGTCGTCGAGTTCGTTCCCGGTGACGACTAGAAGGCCCCGGCGGTCGTGATTGAAACAGAGACTAATGCTGGTACAGTTGTTATCTTAACGTATAAGAGCCGAAATACTTCTGGCGACTGAACTGACAGCGGCAGTGTGGGCGATTTCCGGGCCGGTGACACCAGCCAGAACCGTTTGTCCGGCCGACTAGTGGTAGCTTTGCGGTTTCAGAAACCGCGCGGTACCGGTTGCCGTTTTACTTGGTTCGTTTCCGTTCCTGTGTCGGGTGGTCTGTGACGTACACTTTCGTCTGGTCCGGAACGTCGTCGGTGACCCAGGAGTTCGCCCCGATACTGACGTGGTCGCCAACGGTGATAGCGCCCAGGACTTTCGTGCCCGCGCCGATGACGACGTGGTCGCCGATATCCGGGTGCCGTTTGTACCCCTTTTTCAATCTGTGTTCGTCGCTCTCGTCGGCTTCGAAGTGGAGCGCCCCGAGCGTCACGTCCTGATAGAGACGGACCCATTCCCCGACGGTCGTGGTTTCGCCGATGACAACGCCGGTCCCGTGGTCGATGAAAAAGTAGTCGCCGATTTCAGCGCCGGGATGGATGTCGATACCGGTCTCAGTCTTGGCGTATTCGGTGAGTTCGCGAGCGTACTCAGAGGCACCGGCCTCGTAGAGTGTGTGTGCGACCCGTTGTACGAGTATCGCCATGAACCCCGGATAAGATCGGATGATTTCCATGTACGTCTTCGCCGCCGGATCGCCCTTGAACGCGGCCTCGACGTCTTTCTTGAGTCGCGTTCGAACCGCTGGGAGTTGATCGATGACAGCGTCGACTGTCTCGGCGGGGTCAGATCCGGAGTACGGTCTGATACCGGCAAAGAAGAGGCCGCCAAGAGCGTCGAGACGGTCCAGCACGGCGAGTTCGTCCCGGACCAGTTCGGCGGCGTTCCAGCAGGTCGGGAAGAACAGTCGCTTGAGGATGTCGACTTCCGGCCGTCGGTGTTCCCGTCGCGGGAACTCCATCTGTGTCTGGGTAGGGAACGGCTCTTCGTCGGCCCGGTACGCCTCGAACAGGTTCTCGTGTGTGTTGCCGGTGTAACAGTAGTCCATATCGGATGGTTGGGCTGAATCACCTTAGTTCTGAAACAACAGTTGTCCCTTTGGCGATATGTTGTGTTCTCGCTGGCGCAGTAGAACTGCAAACGAGCAGAATCCCACACTGAGAGGTAGCTATTTGAGACTGGCTTGTCATCGAGTCTGTATGAACGGCGAGTGCTACTTCTGTCACGGCATCGTCTCCCCACCGGAGGAGGGCCACATCTGGCTGCGTGAGCACGACAGCCACGAGGTGTATATGCACGAACAGTGTGCTAGCGGCCACAACGTCATCGAAGGGGGACAGAACCCGGCCGGTGAACTCCTGATTACGTGCCCGGAATGTGGCGAAGTCGAAACCGTGTAGCAATCCACGCAGGAAGCCCTGCGGACGGGCCGTGGCCCCGTCCTATGGGAGGGAAATATCGACGCCGGACTGCAGGCTAGCCGCTTTCACGGTGTTGTACATCAGCATCGCGATGGTGAGCGGGCCGACGCCGCCCGGAACCGGAGTGATAGCGTCCGCCATCGCTTTCGCGCTCTCGAAGTCCACATCGCCGACGAGTTCGTATCCCTTGTCGGTGTCAGCATCGACCCGATTGATACCCACGTCGATGACCGTGGTGCCGTCCGAGAGCATGGACCCGTCTATCATTTCCGGAACCCCGGCGGCGGCGATCACGATGTCCGCGCCGCGGGTCTTTTCGGCGAGATCCTCGGTCCGGGAGTGACAGACGGTCGTCGTCGCGTTCCCGCCCGGCCCGTACTGGATGAGCAGGTTCGCCATCGGTTTGCCGACGATGTCCGAGCGACCGACGACAACGGCGTCTTTCCCTTCCGTCTCGACACCAGTTTCGGCCAGTATCTTCTGTATTCCGTGGGGCGTACAGGGCTTGTATCGTGCGTTCCCCGCGACGAGCCGGCCGACGTTTTCGGGATGAAACCCATCGACGTCTTTCATCGGATCGATGCGCTCCAATACGTCGCGTTTGGTAACGTGGTCGGGGACCGGCATCTGTACGAGGATTCCGTGGACGGCCGGGTCCGCGTTCAGTTCGTCGATGGTCGAAAACAGCGTCTCAGCCGGTTCGTCCGCGCTGATTTCGTGATGGAACCCCTCAATGCCGATCTCCTCACAGGCCTGCTGTTTCATTGAGACGTACGTCTCACTCGCGCCGTCGTCGCTCATCAACACCGTCGCCAGCCCTGGTGTGACACCCTCGCTGACGAGCGTGTCCGTGCACGCCGCGACGCACGCTGTGATCTGGTCGCCGATCTCGTTGCCGTCGATGATTGTAGTCATTATTGCTAGGTTCGCTATCGTCCCGGGAGTCCCCGGTCAGGTGTCCGGAGTGGGAACCGCTGCTGGACGGTCGGCTGCCGGGGCCGGGCAAGCGTTCGATACCCGTCTCAAACCCTGCGGGTATAGTGGGAGATGCGGAATAGTCCAACCGTTGAAGTCCCGACGGCTATTCGTCCAGTGAGCCACCACAAGCGGTCGACAAATCGACAGTATTTCCGACAGAGGTCGGGGGACCGAAGGTTTTTGTCCGAACCCGTGGTTGGTCTACACAACCATACCGGGAGGCATGAGCCTCTCGTCCGGGAGCAACTGCACTATGAGTGAGATTCGGATCAGCACCGACAGAGAATCGTTCATCGAAACCGCGAGGACCGCAGCGGACGGCGCTCGCGTGCCGGTCGAAGCACGCGTCACAGTCCCTGACCCGTTCGAGGCGTATCGCCGTGTACGGGACGGGAACGCAGACGGCTTCTATCTCGAAACGACCGGCGGGCAGTCGGGCTGGGGGTACTTCGGCGTCGACCCGGTCGAGCAAATCGAAGTCTCTGCGGGGGCAACGCCCGCACAGGACGGCGGGAGTCCGAGTATCGAGGCCATCGACGAGCTACTCGACCGCGAACACCTGGTGCGGGGTGACTGTACGGTTCCGTACCCGTGTGGCGCGTTCGGCTGGCTGTCGTACGACGTGGCGCGGGAGCTCGAAGATATCCCGGAGACGACCGTTTCGGACGGCCTCCCACGGCTCCAGTTAGGCGTCTTCGACTGCGTCGCCGCGTGGGAGGAGCCACACGACGGGGAGGTGGAACTACACGTAACAGCGTGTCCCATCGTCGACGGGTCTCCTGGAGCGGCATACGGCCGCGGCCGTGAGATGGCCCGCGAACTGGCCGAGGACGCCATCCGCGGTGAGACACACGTCCGGGCCCAGCCGACCGCGGCGAGTCAGGCCACCTTCGAGAGCGAGTGCGGCGAGGCGGCGTTTGCCGACCGCGTCCGACAGATAAAACAGTACGTCAGGGACGGCGACACCTTCCAGACGAACGTATCACACCGGCTGACCGCCCCGGCGGCCGTCCATCCGGTCGACACCTTCGACGCCGTCCGCCGGGTGAACCCGGCCCCGTACTCGGCCCTACTTGAGTTCCCCGGCGTCGACCTCGTCAGCGCCAGCCCGGAACTGCTGCTGGACGTCGATGGCGACCAGTTGCTGACAGAGCCGATTGCCGGTACCCGCCCGCGGGGCGCGACTCCAGAAGAAGACGAATCACTGGAGGATGACCTCTGCAACGACGAGAAAGAGCGGGCCGAGCACGCGATGCTGGTCGACCTCGAACGCAACGACCTCGGCAAGGTCAGCGAGTACGGGTCTGTCGACGTCGCCGAGTACCGCCGCGTCGACCGGTATTCCGAGGTGATGCACCTCGTCTCTCTCATCGACGGAGAGTTGCGCGACGACGTGAGCATCGCCGATGCGGTCGCTGCGGTGTTCCCCGGCGGAACCATCACCGGCGCGCCGAAACCCCGGACGATGGAGATCATCGACGAAGTGGAGACGACGCGCCGGGGCCCCTACACCGGCAGCATCGGGATGTTCGGTTTCGACGACCGAGCCACGCTGAACATCACCATCAGGACGCTGGTTCACTACGATGGCGAATATCGGCTTCGGGTCGGAAGCGGAATCGTCCACGACTCCGTTCCGGCGGCAGAGTACCGAGAGACGCTGGACAAGGCCCGGGCGCTCGTCACTGCTGTCGACGAGGCGCTCGGCGAACAGGGGTCGTTCGCGGTCGAATCCGGGACCGAACCGATGGAGGGGATGCGATGATACTCATCATCGACAACTACGACTCCTTCGCCTACAATCTGGTCCAGTACGTCGGCGAGTTCGACGCTGTCACCGTCCGCCGGAACGACGCTATCGACGTGGACGGCATCCGCGACCTCGACCCGGACGGCGTCGTCGTCTCGCCGGGCCCCGGGACGCCGGCGGATGCCGGCGTGTCAATCGACGTTTTCGCCGAGACGGAGTACCCTGCACTCGGCGTCTGTCTGGGCCACCAGGCGCTCTGTGCGGCCCACGGAACCCCCGTCGGCCATGCACCGGACGTGGTCCACGGGAAATCCTCGGAAGTCCACCACGACGGGACGGGGCTGTACGACGGGGTCGACGACCCCTTCGAAGTCGGGCGGTATCACTCGCTGGCTGTCGAGGCCACGGAACTACCGGACACGCTCGAGGAAACAGCCCACACGAACGACGAGCAGGGCATCGTGATGGGCGTCCAGCACGCCGAGAAACCACACATCGGCGTCCAGTTCCACCCGGAAAGCATCTTGACTGACGCCGGGAAACAGATCGTCGAGAACTTCTGTACCGGGATCGCCGAGGCCTGAAACCGCAACGCCCGCGGTTTATTTCTTTTCTGGCGGGTCCACGTCGTGATGCGTCTGAATGTCCGGCAGTTTCCTGACGGCGCCCCTGACGAGGGACGTGTGGTCCTGTTCGTTCCGGTACCAGGTCACGGTCAGCCCGCCAGCCGCCACGAGCGATATCACGGCGAACGGCCCGCCGGTCAGAACAGCCAGCGCCTGTAGCGTCTCAGCGCCCCCCAGTAACAACACCGAAACGGCGACCGCACCCTGGAAGACGCCCCAGAAGGCGATGTGCGTCGTCAACGGTGCGAGTCCCCGGCGCGTCGCCAGAACCGAGACGACGAGCGTCGAGGTGTCCGCCGAAGTGGTCATGAACACGATGATAAGCGCGAGAAACAGGAACATCAGGAGCTGTCCCAGTGGCAGCGACGCGAACAGCGGGAACCCGGCGATAGCCTCCGAACCCCCTCGTTGTGCGATAGCGGCGAGGATATCGGCCCGGCCCGTCTGCTGGATGAACAGCGACGTACCACCGAGTAGCAGGAACCAGACCATCGTCGCCGCCGAGGTTGCGACGACGCTCGTGAACACGACGGTCCTGACCCGACGACCGCGGGAGAGGGCGGCGACGAACAGCCCCGCGAAGGGAGCCCAGGAGAACCACCACGACCAGTTCCAGACGGTCCACTCCGTGACCCACTGCCCGCCCGTGTGGAGACTCAACGGCACGAACGCCACCACGTAGGTCCCGAGCGCCTGCGTTCCTCGCTGGAGAATGAACGACCGCGGACCGACGGCGACGATGAGGAGCGCGAACAGGCCGAACAGGACGATGTTGAGACCGGCGATACGGCGGATGCCGCGGTGGATTCCGGTCACGCTGGAGACGACGAATATCAGCGTCAATCCACCGACGAACAGGACCGGCCCAACATCACCGGCTGCCACGTCCCACTGGTAGTTGATACCGGCGAGGAACTGCTCACTCACGAGCGCGACTGAAGTGGCGATGCCGCCGATAGTGGCGAAGACGGCCAGCGTGTCGACGAGTTTGGCCCACACCGAATCTAGCCCCTCAGCGCCGAGAATCGGCGCTAGCACCGTCGAGACGCGAAGCGGTGCACCCCGGGTGAACGCGAAGTACGCTATCGGGACACCGATGACGGCGTAGGCGCTCCAGGCCGAGACGCCCCAGTGGAAGAGGGTGTACAGCAGCGCGCCGTTGATAGCTTCCGGTGATTGAGCCGCTACACCGACGTAGGGGGGCGGCTGCTCGAAGTGAAACAGGGCTTCTGTCGGGCCCCAGAACACCAGTCCGGCCGCGATACCGGCCGTGAACACGAGCGTGAAGTACGTCGGATAGGTGTAGCTTGGCTCCGTATCCGGACCGCCCAGCTTAATGTCGCCCCAGGGACCCACCAGCAAGAACAGGCAGTAACAGACGGAGAGGAAGACGGCGGCGAGAAACAGCGGGCCACCACCACGCAGCACCGTGGCTGCTGCCGCGTCAACGGCATTGGTCGTCCGTGTCGGGTATGCCGCCTGGAGCCCGAAGAACGCGGCGAACACGAGCACCGGGAACGTGAGGATCGCTGGCTCGTGCTGTGTGAGAAACTCGCGGACGGCCTGCCGGACATCGGTCCTACGGACCCGAAGGAGGACATCGGCCGCGGCCGGCGCGGTGTCGTCTTCGGAGTACGGAAGCAGCGCGATGTAACACAGTCCAGAGCTGAAAAACACGAGGGCGATAGTCAGCCACGCCGGGCCGGTCACGGCTTCGCCGACGAGCGTCGGAAAGAAGAACCCCGCGAGCACGAGCGCCCCGGACGCGGCACACAGTGGCACCAGTACTCGGCCGACGATCTCCGCAATGCCACTGGCGTCCGAGGTGGCCATACCCTGATATTCAGTATCGAATACATATATTACTATCCCAGAGCGCGCTTCAACCTGGAGTCAGGGCGTCTCGGTCCTGTCAGTGGCAGGCAGGCTGCAGGACAGTTTAGTTCGGGGCGTCGGTTTCGGTCCCGTCGCCGCCTGTCCCGATTCTGTCCAGCACTGCTTCGCTCGACCCACGGCCCAGTACCGATTGGCCCAAGAGCCGCCCGCCGATAGAGCGGGGATTGATGACTTCGTCCGCCCCGACAGCGCGGAACTTCTCGACGTGTTTCTCGGCGGTCGCCGCTGCGACTGTCCTGATGTCCGGATTGACGTTTTTCGTCGCGATGACCGCGAGCACGTCCCGTGCGTCGTCGTTACTCCCCACTACAACGCCGCTTGCCGACCCGACGCGTGCGTCCCTGAGGACATCCTCGTCGGTGGGGTCACCGGTGAGCAGATTCACGCCCTCGCCCTGCAGCGACGCCACCGTTTCTTCGTCGGGCGTGACGACGACGACTTCCGTCTCGTCGCCTAGTTCATCGAGCAGCGATGCCGTAACGTCTCCGTACCCCAGAACCACGATATGGTCCTCGAGAAGTGTGAGTTCTGATGCTGTCATGACTCCGAACGCTGTCGCCATTCTGGACTCGATAGCCGGCCCGATGAGCGCGCCCACGGCGACGGTGAACGCACCGGTCCCGAACAGGATGATCGAGAGCGAAAACCACCGTGCTTCCGCTGTCACGGGTGTGATATCGCCGTAGCCGACCGTCGCGATGGTGACCACGACGTAGTAGACGGCATCGCTCCAACTGTCGAGTTCGAGAAACTGGGCGCGAAGTCCGTACGCGCCCACAGTCCCGTAGAGAATAACCCCGAAAATCGCCGACAGCGACGCGATCTGAATCGGCGAGAGGTCGAGCGACTGGTCGAAGCGGTGGCGGTTCCGGACCACCAACGGGTACGTGCCCAGCGTCATCACCAGTAGGGGGATGTCCGTGGGCTGAAACGTGGCAAGCGGCAAGAGCACCAGACCGAGAAACACGACAGCCGCGACGCGCCAGGCGAGTCGCTTGCGTCGCTGGAGCCCGACCGTCACGACGCCGAGGATGAACGCGAACAACACCCCACCGAACCTGACGAAGGGTAACGGAAGGTCGACGACTGCGGTCAGCGGGCCATTGAGCGCAAGCGACGCCTGACTGAGATTCGAAAGTCCGGTCACGAACGCCAGGAGCGTTACCACACCGGTCAGAACGACCGTCGGCTTCGCGCCGGATAGCTCGTCCCACTCCACGAACGGAACCCTGTCGGCCGGATAGAACACGTCCTCCAGTGTCCGGTCCGAGGAGTCTTCCGGGACGTTAGCCATTGACACACTGTTGTCGGAGTCGATATAAAAAACACGCGGCGAGCGGACACCGCACTCAAGACAGCGGGCCCCGTACGATCTTATCAATGCGTCGATTGCACGAGTACAGATGTCGCTGTTCGCCAGGAGCGCTTGGAGGGAGTTGGAACCGACTCACGCGGAGGCCGGACAGATGAACGCCGCCGTCCTGTTCGGACTGGGGACGATGATAGCCTGGGGGTTCTGGATAGCGTTCGGCAACGTCGCGTCGAGTACGATGGACCCGGAGACTGCGGCGTTCGTGTCGTATGCGGCCGCAACTGTCGTCACCGGCATGTACGTCGCTGTCTCCGACGCGTCACTGGTCGTCACGAACCGAGGCTTGCTGTTCGCGGGCGCGGCCGGCGTCGCGGCAGCCGTCGGCGTGGTTTCGACGTTCGTCGGCGTAACCGTCGGGTCGACGTCGGTGGTCTCCACCATCGGTGGGATGTACTTCATCACCGCCGCAGTCATCGGCGTCATCGCGTTCGGGGAGTCGATGACGCTGACGAAAGCCGCGGGCATCGGACTGGCGCTGACCGCGATTGTCGTCATCAATCAATGACTGGACACAACTGGTAAGCTCCCGAGAACGTTGTGCGAGTGCGACCCGACACGGGCGGGATTTATGCAACGAGGTCAGGTAGGGTTGGGTATGAAGCGCGTAATCAGCACCGACGAGGCACCGGCCGCGGTCGGCGCGTACAGTCAGGCAGCGTCGAACGGCGACCTCCTCATCACTGCCGGGCAGCTTCCGCTAACGACAGACGGCGAACTCCTCGACGACGAGCCAGTCGCCGACCAGACGCGGCAGTGTCTCCGTAACGTCGAGGCGATTCTTGCGGCAGAGGACCTTTCGCTGGATGACGTGCTCAAGACGACGGTCTATCTCGACGACATCGACGACTTCGACGTGTTCAACGAGGCCTACAGCGAGTTCTTCGAGTCGGACCCGCCGGCACGGAGCGCCGTTGGCGTGGGTGCGGTGCCGAAGGGCGCAGCGGTCGAAATCGAAGCCATCGCCACCGCCGACTATAGTAGCCATTGAAAATCAATGCACACCTGATCGCACGACTGCAGTGCGATCAGTGTGTAAATCGTTTCAATTGTTACTATAGCANCTATAGTAGCCATTGAAAATCAATGCACACCTGATCGCACGACTGCAGTGCGATCAGTGTGTAAATCGTTTCAATTGTTACTATAGCGAGTGCGGCCGCTCCGTTCTCTACCGCAGTTCCATCTGTTCGGCTCGCTCAGCGGCGAGGGTCGTCAGTTCCCCGACGCTACTGTCCGAGCGGTCCGCGAGGACGCGAAGCAACATCCCGAGCTGTATCGCCGCTGCCTCGCGGAGTTCGGCCGCCTCTTCGGTGTCGTTACCGAAGTAGTACTCGTGGCGGCCGTCCTCGTGGATGATGCCAGTGTACACCGAGCGCAGGTCGGATTCGGTTATCGCGGCTGACGCCTCCGTTTTGACTTCCTCGAATCGTGGATTCATCGTTTCGATTGGGGTAAGGTCCCGCTGCCTCATTGTTTCGACGGAACGACCCGGCCAGCGCTGTCCGATCAGTGTATACGCAAGTGATATGTTGTGGGGATAGATGGCTCCACTGCGACCGGGACCGCTCGGCCGGGGTTTTTAATCGTTCAGCACGACGCACAGAGTATGACACAGGAAACCACGGCCTTCGCTCATACGACCGTCGTCCGCGTGTCGACGGATGGCGGGTCACAGAGCGGGGACCGGGTCCGCTCCGCGGCACGGACAGCGGCGGACTCGGTCCCGGTCGTCAGGACGGGGCCGACGGGCATCACAGCGGCCACGCCGCTGGTAATGGTCACGAGTGGCGGACGGACAGCGTTCTACGGCGACCCGTCACCGGGGACCGTTCGTGACCTCGTCGACGAACTCGAAGCGGGGACAGTACTGACAGCCGACGCGGACGCCGTCGTCGAGCACGACCCTGAGACGGCGTCGCTTCCCGTCCCGGAGCGCGGCCCGCTCTCGGTCGGCCGACGGTCGGTGCTGGGTCCCTGTGGCTGGGTCGCCCCGCTGGACGCGGCCGACTGGTCGTTTGTCTCGACTGAGCGGACCGCCGACGTTGCGGCGGAAGCCGGGCTGCTGGGTCGGGGCCGCGGGGACGCGGCCGCCGACGAGCCAATCACCGACGTGTGGGAAACGGTCAGAGCGACCGACGGCGACCCGGTGGTCGTCTGCAACGCCAACGACGCCAGCACCCTCCCGACAGGCGACGAAACACTCCTGTCCGGAGCACCGATGGCAGTCCTCGACGGGATTGCGGCGGTCGCCGGGTACGTGGACGCCGAGGACGCTGTCATCTACATCAACGAATCACAGACGGGTTTACAGGCGCACCTCCGAGAGGCAATCGACGCGGCCGCCGACACGCTCCCCGTCGTGCCGCAACTGGTGGCCGGTCCGGACGAGTTCCGCGCCGGCGAACCCACGGCGGCGCTCGAAGCACTGGAGGGGGCTGACCGCGTCGAACCGCGGCTCCAGCCGCCTTCACCGGCCAAGCACGGCCTGTACGGTCGCCCAACAGTCATCCACACGCCGCGGACGTTCGCACAGGTCCAGCGGGCCGTCGCCGAGCCAGAAAGCATCGATGCTGACGCCGCGGACCCGGGGACGCGAATCGTAACCGTCACCGGCGACGTTCCGGACCCGGCGACGGTCGAACTCGGATCGAGCGGCAGCCTCACGGCGGCCCGCGAGGCGGTCGAGATGGACGGCTCGTGCAAGATGGCCTGTGTCGGCGGCGTCCTCGGTGGCATCACTCGAAACCTCGACATGGCACCGACCGCCCAGTCGCTTCGAGCCGCTGGCCTCGGGACCGACGGCGTCGTCGAACTGTTCGACACCGACCGCTGTGCCGTCGAGACGGTCGGGAAACGGGCCCGGTTCGCGTCGATGGAAAACAGCGGCCGGTGTGTCCCCGGTCGTGAGGGGACAAAACAGCTCGCTGAACTCCTTCGCGACATCTACCAGGGTTCGTTCGAGAGCGACAAGATACGCGAACTGGGCCGTGTGATGCGCCAGTCCAGCAACTGCCAGATCGGTGCGCACGCGCCGCGGCCGGTGACCACCGCCATCGACGAGTTCGAGCCGGAGTTCCGCGCCCACACGGACGGCCACTGTCCCAGCGGCACCTGCACGGAGAAACTATGAGCACAGACAAATCGATTCCACGAGTTCCAGACCTACACGACCCACAGCCCGAGACAGCAGTCACCCGCGAGTTCGAGACCGGAACTGCCAACGACCCCGACGTGGGGACCGACACGGACGACCCGACGACGCTCACCGTCGACGGCCACTCCGTCACCGTCGGTCCGGGGTCGACCATCATCGACGCCCTACAGGACCTCGATGACGACGTCGTCAGCGTCGACCCCGGCGCGGACGGCGTCGAAGACGACGCCGACGTGCCGGCGCTGTGTTACTACGACCGCGGTGGTGACTGCAGCGACGAGATCGGCCCGCGCAGCGAGTGTCGCACCTGCATGGTCGAGACGGCTGAACACGGCCTCGTCCCGTCGTGTTCGTTCCCCGCCGAAGACGGCCTCACCGTCTCGACGGGCTCCCCCGACGCCGAGGAGGCCCGTAGCGTCAATCTCGACCTCGTGCTCTCGAACCACAATCTCCGGTGTACCACCTGCAACGGGAACGGCCGCTGTGAGTTGCAAGACGCCGCTATCAGCGAAGACGTCGACCACCCCCGCTACGGCGTCTTCGACGAGCGCGACCAGTACGAACCCATCGACGACACCTCCTCGTTCATCCAGATAGACCGCAACAAGTGCATCCTCTGTAACCGCTGTGTCGACGCCTGCAACGACGTTCAGGTCGAGGGTGTCCTCCGTATCGAGGGCCACGGCGAGGACACCCGTATCGGCTTCCAGTCCGACGCCGAAACCATGCACGACTCGGAGTGTGTCTCGTGTGGCCACTGCGCGACAGTGTGCCCCACCGGCTCGCTGACAGAGAAGGGGATCGGCGGTGCGGCGACGCTTCCGCTTCCGGGCTTTACCCAACGGAACTCAATCGGGAAAGTCATCGAGCACGAGGACGTCGAGACCATCGACGACACCACCGCTCCGAACCGCGGGTTCGAGCCCGGCGACCCGAGAGCGCCGAAGGGGAAGAAGGGCCTGGCCAAGTTCGCGTCTGCGGCGAAACGGCGGGCCGGTGACATCGCCAAGGACTACGGCAAGAAAGCGTTCCTCGCCGGCGAACACACCGCCGAGAGTATCGCAGCGAACACGATGCCCGAGGGCCGGCTGTTCGACATCGCCAGCGTGGTCAGCGACTACCGCCTCTCGAAAATCGACAAGCAGGAGACGACCTGCGGGTTCTGTGCCGTCGGCTGTCGCTTCGAGATGTGGGGCAAGGACGGCGACTCACTCGGCGTCGTCCCGGTCGATGACCCCGACGACGCGCCCGCGAACAACTTCTCGACCTGCGTCAAGGGGAAGTTCGGCCACGAGTTCGCCAACAGCAAACAGCGGGTCACCGAGCCGCTCATCCGCAACGACGACGGCGAACTCGAACCAACGAGTTGGGACGAGGCGCTCGATTATGTGGCCGAGCGCTTCTCCGAGATTCAGGACCAGCACGGCATCGACTCGCTGGGCTGTCTCGCTTCCTCGAAGGGCAGCAACGAGGAAGCGTACCTCGTCCAGAAGTTCGCCCGGCAGGTGCTGGGCACGAAGAACATCGACAACTGCGCCCGGCTATGCCACTCCTCGACGGTCGCAGCGCTCCAGCAAACGCTTGGCTACGGCGCGATGACCAACCGTATCAACGAGGACATCGGCGAGGCTGACGCCTACCTCATCAGCGGTTCCAACACCACGGAGTCACATCCGGTGCTCGCCACTCGCATCAAGCAGAACGTCCGGGAAGGGGCCGACCTCGTCGTGTTCGACCCGCGGAAGATCGGCATCGCCGAACACGCCGACCAGTACACTCGCACGAACCCCGGCTACGACGTGGCCTGGCTCAACGGCCTGATGCGGTACATCATCGAACACGACCTCCACGACGAGGAGTTCATCGAGAGCAACACGAAGAACTTCGAGGAAGTCAAGGAGAAAGTCCAGGCGTTCACGCCCGAAAAAGTCGAGGAACTGGCGGGCGTGTCACCCGAGGAACTCGCCTCGGCGGCCGAGACACTCGCCGACGCCGACAGCGTCGTCTTCGGCTGGGCGATGGGGATGACCCAACAGAGCCACGGCACGGAGAACCTCATCGCGATGGCCGACCTCGCGCTCGTCCTCGGGCAGGTCGGCAAGCCGGGAGCCGGCCTCTCGCCGTTCCGCGGCCAGAACAACGTGCAGGGCGGCGGTGGCGACATGGGGACGCTGCCGGGGAGTCTCCCGGGCTATCAGAACCCAGCCGACGACGAGGTCGGCGAGAAGTTCGCCGACGCGTGGGGCGAGCGCCCGCCCAAGGAGCCCGGACTCAAAGTACCAGAGATGCTCGCCGAGGCCCACGCAGGGAACCTCCGCGGCATGTACGTCGTCGGCGAGAACCCGGCGCTCTCAGAGCCCGACATCCAGCACGCCGCCGAGGCCCTGGAAGACCTGGAGTTCCTCGTCGTCCAGGACATCTTCATGACCGAAACGGCGGACTACGCCGACGTGGTGCTGCCGGCGGCCACCTCGCCGGAGAAACACGGTACGTTCACCAACACCGAGCGACGCATCCAGCGGGTCCGCCCCACGTCCGAGCCGCCGGGCAAGGCCCGCCAGGACTGGGAAATCACGCAGGCGCTGGCCCGTCGGCTGGGCTACGACTGGGACTACGACCACCCGCGGGAGGTCATGGACGAAATCAACTCGCTCGCGCCCATCTACGGCGGCGTCACGTACGACCGGCTCGAATCGGGCGAGGAACACGGCCTGCAGTGGCCCTGCTGGGACGAGGGCCACGAGGGCACGCCGTATCTCTATGATTACGAGGACGGCAATTTCAATTTCGAGGACGGCAAAGCCCGCTTCGTTCCGGCCGACGGCGGGCACCCCGGCGAAATTCCCGACGAGGAGTACCCGCTCACGCTCACGTCCGGGCGCGTGCTGTATCACTGGCACACGGGCCAGATCACCCGCCGCGTCGAGGGGCTGATGAGCCACGTCGGCGAGAGCTTCGTCGAGGTGCATCCCGAGACGGCCGAGAAACTCGGCATCAGTGACGGCGAGTACGTCCGCGTCGAGTCCCGCCGGGGCGACATCGTCGTCAAGGCGCAGGTGACCGAGCGCGTCGGCCCGGGGACGCTGTTCATCCCGATGCACTTCGCAGCTGGCGCGGTCAACAAGCTCACCGGCGAGACGTTCGACCCGACCGCCGGCATCCCCGAGTACAAAGTGTCGAGCGTCCGCGTGGAGGTGCTGGGTCCGGAAACGGACGAAGCGGTGCTTCGGACGCCAGACGCCGGCGGGAAACAGATCCGGAAGCGAGGGGCAGGCGACGACTGAACCGGGGCATCCACTTCCGTCCAATACGCGGGAACGTCAATGGTGCCGGACAAATTCTGACCGCTCTCACACATATGGCTATATTTAAGTCTGATTTAGTTCCAAACGTCAGTTCTGCGTATTTCCTTCTCCATACTAAACCGATTGACGCACACTTGTCCGACAGATAGATTTGAAATGTCCAGATATATTCACAGTTAGTCTATCCACGCCTGCGCTACCGATGTCGCTGTCAGTCCTCACTCACGCGGTCCGGCCGGTCGGTCCGCGATCTCATCGAGGAGGTCGACGAGAGAATCGGTCGCCAACTCCAGCAGCGTCTCCCCGCGTTCGGCGCTCCCCTCGCGCGGGTCACCGACGACGCCGTTTTCGGTGAACTCGTCTGCATCGAACGCGAGGTTGACGCCGCTTTGCCACTCCCCCCAGCCGTCGCTACCACCGGCCGCCGCCTCGTCCAGTCGGTCCTCGTGGACTGTTTCGGTATTCGTGTGCTGGAGGAGTGAGGTTTCCAGCGGCCCACCGTGGCCCATATCGGTGCTGTGGTCGCCGACCGCGTTGAACCATGTGAACGGGACGGCGAAGGCCTCGTCGTGGCGGGTTATCGTGCCGGACACTTCCCGCAACGCGTCGATGTTGCCGCCGTGGCCGTTGACCAGCACCACATGGTCCCAGCCGTGGCTCGCGAGGCTCTGGACGATGTCCCGGACGTACGACCGAAACGTCGACTCGGAGGTCCACAGCGTGCCGGTGAACGCCCGATGCTCCTCGGCGACGCCGACAGGGACTGCCGGAGCGACAACGACGGGGTCGTCGTACCGCTCGGCACCGCGTTCGGCGACCGCCTCGGCGTCGAGCGTGTCCGTCCCGAGCGGCGCGTGTGGCCCGTGTTGCTCCGTGCTCCCGACGGGAAGCAGCGCCAGGCTCGTCTCGACAGCCGCCATATCAGTCCAGGTTTCCGTCTGTAGATCCATGGTCACGTCTCTGTACGAAGCGGAAATAAAGCCCAGTCTCTCTCCGCCTGTTACGGTTGGTTGCCATCTACACAAAATGGAACACGTACGGCCCGGACCACACCTCAACTGCGGAGCGACTGCTCATACTGCCGGCTGCACCTATTTCAAGAGATTCGCCACCCCGAGGTGGCGAGATTCTTCACAGACGTACAGCCGGCAGTATCAGTCCCCGGTCGAGGCAGGGTTGTTCCGCCGTGACCAGATCAGCGGTGTCCCGGCAGGTTCTACCACGCGAGCAGTCAGGTAGACAAGCGAGACGATGGCGGCATACTCGATCACACTGGCGACCAAATGTAGCTCGGACGGGATGTTCATCGATACGACGACCGGCGGCTGATTCATCGATGCATGGAACAGGGCGACGAGCCAGAGGTTGTACAGTCCCCAGAACGCGATGACCACCCCGATCACGGGAATCAGTGTGCGAACAGGCGGGAGCAGAGAGCGCGGTGAGACGGTCTCAATTCTGAGCGCACCAACCGTGAGTGCGACGAGGAAGACACCTCAGAGCATTCCCAAGACGGGCGGCGGCGATACGCCGGGGGAGATGATCACCAGTCCGGAGAGGACGACAATTACCAGGAGGTACGTTACAACGAGAACCAACGGCCCCACCTGAATCTCGGCAGGCCAATATCAGGACGCAACATCCAGTCGGAATCCGATGGGCGACCCAAAATTGTCTTCCATCTCGCAGTCCGGTGCAAATCCGTCGACGGCGAGTACCAAGGTGTGTGGGTTGTCTACAACCCACAGCTCTCGACGTTTAAAACCAGTTTTTAGTCTCTGGTAGCTTTAGTATGCTCCCGACCGACGGGTCAAACGCCGGCGACCGCCTGAGACGGTTCCCGGCTGCCAGCGCCCTCCCCGTATGCCGCCGGTTTCCACGAATCGGAATCCATCCCAGTCCGGGTGTCCACACGGCAACGGGCACACCCCGCCCTCCCCGTTGTCGACTGCTCAATTAACAGTGCGTTGGCACTACAGTTGAGACCCACACCACAGACCGAAAGTAACCATGAAACGACGTGTATGCCGGTTATACTGTTGCTATGTGAATGTACGCGCGTCGTTTTTTAGAGGCGACGTGTTCTACGATATGTATCACCGAGTAGCCGGACATCTCGGTACGGCACTCGATTCCCGGGCAGTGTTCGCTGAGAGGCCGGCGCCCCACATTCCGACGGGCGTATCGCGGCAGGTGGTCAGCAGTGCGTGATCGGACTGTTCTGCTACTGGCCGTCGTCGCAATCGTATCACTCACTGGTAGCATCGCAATGCTCGCAGTGACAGGGCCAACAGACTCCCGCCCGGACAGGGCCGATGCCGCATCAGTATCGGTGTCGGACGGAGCAGCCGGCCGGTTCGCACGTCTCCACACGGCCGGGGTCACAGGTTCGAACGTCTCGGTCGGCATCGTCGATCCGACCGGATTCGACACGGAGTCGGAACCGATTGCCGGACAGGTCACCGAAACACGGAGCTTCGGCGGTGGGTCCGTAGACGACACACGGGAGGCACACGGAACCGCGACGGCCGCCGTCGTGTCGCGGACCGCACCGGACGCCGACCTCTATCTCGCCCGGGTCGATAGCGTCGACAGTTACCGACAGGCAGTCAACTGGCTCGTTCAAGCGGACGTCGACGTGATTGTCGCACCCGTTTCGTTCTACGGGCAGCCAGGCGATGGAACCGGACCGGTCGCCCGGAGTGCGACGCGAGCGACGGAGAGTGGGTCAGTGTTCATCGCCCCAGCCGGTAATCTCGCGCAGTCCCACTGGTCGGGGCAGTACACGTCCGAGGCCGTCCAGAATCGGACAGTCGCGTTTACCAACGGGAGTCGGGAGAATTACGTTCGAGGCGGGACCGAAATCACGGTCTGGCTCTCGTGGGACCGAGGCCACGCAGACGAGGAGTACACAGTCGAACTGTATCGGACGAACGGAACCGACTCCCGTCTCGTCGCCCGCTCACAGCCCTACCGCGGTGACGATGTACCAAACGAGCGTATCGTTGCCGACGTCAGACCCGGCGACTACTATCTCGTCGTTCGAGGGCCAGCATCGCCGACTGGCGCGCGGCTCCGGCTCGTGTCACCGACGCACGACCTCCAGCACACGACGACTCGGAACAGCATTGTGGCTCCGGGCACGGCCCGGAAAGCCGTCACTGTCGGGGCGTACAACAGCCGTATCGACCAGCTCGAACCGTTCAGTTCACGAGGCCCGACAGTCGATAGCCGAGTCGGCGTCGACGTCGTGGCCCCGGATAGACAGTTCGCCGCCGCAGCACCTGACGGCTTCGTCGGCTCTTCGGCCGCAGTCCCCTACGTCGGTGGCACCGCAGCCTTGCTACTGGACGCAAACGGGTCGCTGTCCCCCCGCGAAACCGAACACCTGCTGGAACAGACCACGAGAGACGTGGGACGACCGGGACTCGACAACGGAACCGGCCACGGGGCGGTCGAGCCAGTCCGCGCGGTGCGGGCAGCACAGAACCGTACTGATGGTTAAAACTCGTTTTAACCCAGCCACAGACCTTTGGGGAGTGCCGTATCATATATCCGACAGTGACCCATGTCGAGCCCTATCGAAACGTTACAGGAGCGGACCGGGACAGCAGACGAATCACCGCGGGTACTCGGTGTTGCGGAGAACGAAACCGACGACGTCCTCGACGCGCTCGCATCGGACACCAGCCGGTCGCTGTTCCGCACGCTGTACGACAAGCCTGGAACGCCGTCCGAGATAGCGGACCGGTGTGACACGTCGGTCCAGAACGTCCACTACCACGTCTCGAATCTCGAAGACGCAGAGCTCATCGAACCGGTCGAGACGGTCTACTCCTCGAAGGGCAACGAGATGACCGTGTACGGTCCCGCAAGCGATCCGATTGTGCTCGTCGGCGACCGCGACCTGGAGCCGCGTCTCCAGCAGTCGATGGCTGATGTCGTCACTGGGCTGGGACTCATCGGCTTCGCGAGCCTCTTCGTCCAGTGGGGCGCGGAGAAACTGGCGGACTCAGCCGGGAGTAGTGGCGTTCTAGCCCCAGCAAGTCCGCAGGCAGGACCGGTCAGTGGAACCAGCACACTCGCGTGGTTCGTTTTCGAAGTCGTCGAGCCGGGGGTGCTGTTTTTCTGTCTCTGTCTCACCGTTCTCGGTATGGCTGCGCTGCTGACTGAGGACTGACGTTGCACAGACTATGCTCCGAGAACGAGACGGCCGTTGTAGACGGTCAGCGCGCAGGGCCGAATAGCTCACCGAGCCAGCTCCCGGCGTTGTAGTTGTAATTATATCGGTGGGAGCGGGTGTCTGACCAGAAAAGCCGCCTCGAACAGTCCAGACGTGGTTTCAAAAAACGGACGGTTAGATGCCCGTCACAGCGTCAGTTCATGATAGACCGCAAGCATATCCCCACGCCGGCAATGGCGAGGATTGCGCCGACGGCGAGAGCGCCAGTACCGATTCCCAAGCCAGCGTCCTGTGACTGCCCTGGGGCCGGCGTTTCGCCGGTAACTGAATCGACGCCATCGGACGACGCGTCCGCAGTGGAGTTGGTGCCATCAGTGATCAGTAGTGTGCCGACCGCATCGGGTTCGTCGGCCGCCTCGGTCCCGCGAAACAGCGACAATTCATAGCTCGCCGCGGCGAGTTGCGAATCGAGGGCAACCTCCGAACCGGACTCGACTGCGACGGCGTCGGCGTCCGCCGCGGTTTCGAGGGTGGGTTCGTCGTGGCCGGCCGCCGTGGTGTCGAACAGGAGCACGACACGATCATCGCCGTTCCCGTCGCGGACGGTCGCATTGATCTCGTAGTTGGTGGCCGGGCTCCCGATAGAGACAGTGGCCGCGTCAGCGGTTGCGAGGACGATTGGAATCCGACCAGTGTCGCCCTGTTGAGCCCGGGTCACCGACTCCTCGAAGCCGAATTCGGCAGTCTCCTCGACCTCGAACTCCTCGTTTGCCGTCTCGTTTGCTTCGATGACGAGCGTCCCGACAGTCGGCGAATCGTCGGTCGTGCCGTCGAACACGCGGTAGGTGTACGCGGCGGGGGCAAGCGTCGACGGGAGTTCCGGCTCTGTCGCAGTCACGGTGAGCGAGTCGCCGTCGTCCGCGACACTGAGGGTCTCCGCGTCGGTGCCGGCAGCCGCGGTGTCGAAGAGGACCAGCACCTCACCGTCATCGTCGTCGTCGCTGACAGTCGCGTTGATCTGATAATTGACTGCCTCGCTGCCGACGGAGAGCGTTTTGTTCCCGCCATCAGTCATCGAGACCGGAATTTCAGCGGTTTCTCCCTGAGAGACCGTGACGACGTTTTCGTCCTCGTCAGTCTCTGTCGGAGTCTGGATATCCGGTACCGGGTCAGTACAGTTGCTGTCGCACTCAGCGACGGTTCCAGTACGTTCAAACAGCGTGTCACCGTCGACGTGAGCGGACAGTTCGTAGGACGTGTTCGCCGGCACCCCAGACATGTCGAACTGGGCGACGAACGTCCCGTTGGGCTGCACGCTGACCTGTCTTTGCTGAAGGAATGGGTTCGACGCATCAGCTGACTGGATTCTGACCGTCATCTCAGTCCCGGATTCCAGCGTGGTCTCTCCGGTGATCACCTGCTGTTCGTCTGAGTGCAGTGGAAGACTGTCCTCTGAGACCGTGGCCTGTTGCTCAGCAGCGGCCAGCCCCGGAGCCGTCGCCGTTGCGGCGATAAGCACCGCGGCCAGCGCCACCGACCGAACCCTCACAGAACCACCTCCCGCAGAGCAGGCAACTGTGCATGTATTCGAGGGCGATGCTGCAGACAGTACCGGTTTGCAGGTGGAGGGCAATTCGCTTGCATACGACTGGCAGTTGCAGTGGGACTGAAAAACCGTCTGCGATAGCTTAAAACCACGTTGAACTCGGCAGTACTAATCAGCTTGGAGAGCCGGTGAGGCCGCTCTGCTGCAAACGGTCCTCTCTGTTATGCCGTTTCGGCGTCGACGATGTTCATACCATCAACATATGCAGTCGTTTTGCAGTAAGAGACGACAGGGCGTGGGAAGTTGGGAGAGATCAGTATTTTTATGGTAATTTCGGGATGAGTGACTAGTATGCGAACGGTCCTCGCAAACCAGCTCTCCAACGTCCGGGTCGTGAGTACCGATGGCCGCGAAGTCGGCACACTGCAAAACATTACGCTCGATACAGCTACGGGAGAACTTCAGACGATTGTCATCAACAGCGAGGTGCAGGAGATATTCGGCGTTGAGCGGGATTCCGACGGCGACATTCGATTGCCGGCGTCCCTCATCGAATCGAAGCGAGATCACCTGACCATTCAGCCGCCGACAGAACAAAGTGTCGCCGGCGGCGATACTGTGGACTCGTAGGCGACCCGTCGGCTGTTCAAACGGGCCGAAACGAATGTGGTTGGTAGTTGAATGTATTCGATTGTCGCTGGCTGATGGGGACGAGCGGCGACGGTTACAAGGTGCATTTTGCGAGTTTAGAACGCCCGTTCTGTAGTTCAAAAGCGTGCTTCCGTCGGCGTCAGTCGACAATACGAGGGCTCCGCCCCAGTCGGCGGGACCCGAATCACGGTCAAGAGGGTATCCCCGACCAGCCACAGCTATAGTAGCCGTTGGAAATCAATGCACACCTGATCGCACGACGGCAGTACGATCAGTGTGGAAATCGTGTCAATTGTTACTACAATTCGGTAGCGGTCTGTCAACGCAGACACGAACAGGTTCGGACGAATGCTCTTTTTTACAAATAGCTGAAAGGGTCTATGGAAGTACTATCGCCTGCACAGAACTATCCCGGCGTTGTCCTCGGTGTCCTCTGTGCTGGTGTCGGAGCCGTGTTGCAAGGCGTCGAAAGTAGCGTTCTATGGGGCCTTATCGGGTACTTTGTGGGCAAATCGATACAGAGTACGCTCTGGACTGTTACCGGCAGACGGACCTCGTGACCCGAAGACAGTCGGCGCGAGATGCCGACTCGGCCGTGGTGGCGGTCCGTAAAGCCGACTACCCGTTTCGCTTGAAGCTGGCGGCAACTATTGCGGTCAAGACGGCGAGAACGAGCAGTTTGACGGCGACGAGGTGCCCAATCGGTGAAGCGAGTAGCGCTGGAGCGGACAGCCCGATGAGCCCGGCAGTCTGGTAAACGCCGGTCACGAACACGACCGGAAGAACGACGGGGAGGTGGCGGCGGAACGCGTGTGCCTGTGGTTTCAGCGCCTCGCCAGCGTCGGGTCGGGACCGTACTGTCGGCAAGACGACGAAGTTGTGCCAGATCGCGCCGCCGAGCCACAGCGAGAACGCGCCGACGTGAGCAAGCCGGACCCCCCAGTCCACGAGTGTCGTCCCCGTTTCCACCCAAGCGAATCCAGCAAGCGAAACGAGGCTGGCGAGGAGCAGCGTGGACCGAACCGACACCGCCCGGCGAGTCGGCGAGCCGTCAGCAATACGTCTGATACCGACCCAGAGAACCGGGGCAGAGATGACGCCGAGACCGAGAGCCACACGGCCGGTTCCGAACTGGCCATCGCGGACACCGAGGCCGAGATGGACAGTCCCGGAGAGGACGAATCCGACGACAGCGAGTGTTTCGATCCGTTGCCACCGGTGCGTGACGGTCCGGTACGTGTCGTCATCGGCGAACTCGGACCGGTCGAAGAGAGCGAGTCGCCAATAGAGCCCACCGACAAGGGCACCGAGCGTGGCGAGGGTAACCCACCTGATACCCCGAACCAGCACCGGGGCAGCCAGATTTGCGACCCAGATGCCAGCCAGCGACCCGGTCAGTAACAGTGCCAAAACGAGCCGCGGCTTGAGTACCTGTACCGGAACAGTACGGCCGAGCAACGAGATCGCCCTGTTTTCACCTTCTCCCGTACCCATGAGCAAACCAGTTTTAGGTGCGCCTAATCAAAACCCTGGGGCCGGAGATGTTCGGTCGGTTTCGTACCCGAGACAGAGCGAAGGGGTTCGGGACTACACTTTCCGCAATAGCTGAGAGACCAAGAGATATGTCCTCAGAATCGCAAACAGGGTCCGCTTCGTCGCTCACGCCGTCGGTTTCCGATATCGAGCGGAGCGCAGGCCGATATCTCTTCGCCGTCTCTGTCCTCTCGGAATCTCCCACGTAGCGGGTTTCAACCGGGGAACTGCAGGAGTTCTTGAACGTGACCCCGGCCAGCGTCACGGAGATGGTGTCGAAACTCGACGAGCGGGGACTGGTGGACTACGAAAAATATCAGGGAGTGACGCTCACGGATCGCGGGGACGCTCTCGCGACGGAGGTTGGGTGGCGTTTCTGCGTCGTTTCCACCTTCTTCGAATCGGTGTTAGATACGACCCTCGACGAAGAGACGGCGTTCGATATCGGCTTCCTCCTCCCGAAAAACGGTGTGTTTCGTCTCCGAAGCCAGGTGGATGGAGCGTGTCTGGGCCTCTGTCCAGAGGGAGACGGCGACGGCGAGCAGTGCGTTCCATAGACGGGGAGTGTCGTCAGCACCCGCTATCGAATCTCTCGCCGGTTCGGAACCGCCCGTTCCACGTCGTCAAACAAGTCAGCGGAAGACCGTGACGGCGAACTTATTAGCGAGCGGATCCGCGGCCCGTTCTCAGTCTCGAACCGGGTACGACAGTGACAGGATACCCGGCTGGTTGCCGTCCAATCGGTAGAGGGATCGGAATGCTGCCGAACCCCTTCGGGACAGGTGACATCAGTCCACTCGTGTACCATCCAGTATAGAGATGCCAAGAGAGATTCAGTTGCGAGACCAGTCGGAAGGACAACGCCGGGAACAGCTCTTCGACGTACTGTCGGGAGCCGAGGTCGGTGATACCATCGAAGTCGTGGCCGACAGGGATATCGACCCCCAGCTGGTGCGCTACCAGCTGGAACAGGACCGGTCGCTGGAGTGGGAATACGCACATCCCGACGCAGAGCCGCGAGAGCTGCAGGTGACCGTCGGCGAGCCGCTCGGGGACGAGTCGCTCCCCACAATCGACGTCCGTGACCTGAAGCCACAACGGCGACACGAGGCGCTTCTGGATATCTTCGATGGTCTGGCGGCGGGTGACGGGTTCGTCCTCGTCAACGACCACGATCCCAAGCCGCTGTACCACGAGCTCAAATCGATGCATGGGGACGTAATCGAGTGGGACTACGCGAGTCAGGGCGGGGGCGAATGGCGGGTCGAGATCGTCAAGACCGGCGATTCCGAGGCCACCGATGAAGACATCGTTACGCGGTACGACGTCCGCGAAATCCCCAAACAGGAGCGGCATCCGACGATCCATCACCGATACGGAATGATACCCGAGGGCGGGACGATGGAACTCATCGCCCCACACGAGCCGCGGCCCCTGCAACGGGAGTTCAGACAGCAGTACGGCGACGCGTTCGCCTGGGAGGTCGTCGAATCTGAGCCAGGCCGCTGTCGCGTCCAGATCACGAAAACTGAGAGTACGGGGGAGTCCGGTGAATCGGATACCGCTGCCGATGACGTTTCGGCAGCCCCATCTGACGACGAGTCAGTCGAGATTACCGACGAACTCGATGTCAGAGATCTCCCGCCGGCACAGCGACACGAGCAGATCTTCGAGGCGTACGCCGAACTGGACACCGGGAGCGGGTTCGTGCTGGTGAACGACCACGACCCCAAGCCGCTGTACCACCAGTTCGAGGCCGAGGCGGGCCCGGAGTTCCGCTGGACCTACCGCCAGCAGGACCCCGGTGAGTTCAGAGTCCTGATCGGAAAGGCCGAGCCGACCGTCGACGAGTCAGCCGACGAAGAGACGGAGGTCCCGTTCTGACCATGGACTACCGACCCAAACTTCGAGAGCGGGGAACAGAGCGCTCCCTACAACGAACGTAAGTAACAGCTACCAATGACTGAACCAATCGATCCGGACCGACCGCTCGGCGCACTCGTCAGAGAGAACCCGGCGTTCGCTCGTGTCTTCGAAGCAGTCGGGCTTGATTTCTGCTGTGGCGGTGACCAGATGCTCCGGACAGCCTGTACCGAAGCGGACCTCGATCTCGATGCCGTCCGGGAGCAACTGGACGAGGCGCGCCGACAAAGCGAAAACGGCGAGGACGAATGGGACTCGATGACTACACTCATCGAACACGTCGTCGACACCCATCACCAGTACCTCCGCGAGGAGCTGCCCGCGCTAAAGCAGCTCGCTGAGAAAGTTCGGAGCGTCCACGCGGAAGAGCACCCAGAGCTGGCGGACATCGAGCGGGAAGTCCTCGAACTGGCTGAAGAGATGCATCAGCACACGACAGATGAGGAACAGGACGTGTTCCCCGTCATCGAGAAGCTCGACAGCGGAGACAAACTCACAGGCGAGGAAAGAGCGCGTCTGGACGAGGCGCTCGCGGACCTCGAATCGGACCACGAAGCGACGGCCGAGCACCTCGAACGGATTGCGGAGCTGAGCGACGGGTACGCAGTTCCGGACGACGCCTGTCCGAGCTATGAGAGTCTGCTCGAACGACTCGAAACACTGGAGCAGGACACACATATGCACGTCCACAAGGAGAACAACGTCCTGTTCCCGCAGGTGGAATCACAGCTCGCGGGCCAAGTCTGACGGTCAAAAGGCCGATTGACAGCCTTTACAGTACTGCTCCTCTCCACCCAAGATTTGTCAACCAATATCTTTGAGGTGTCGAACACGTTCGTGCAAATCATTTTCCTGTATCTGGTCGCAGTCAGGCTTGAATGTGTTTAGGTAAGCCTAAAACTAGAGGCCAGACACAGCCCAGAACCCTCCCTCAGCCGTCACATAGGAGGTGCAGTGTTCGTGATACGTGACCATATTCGGCAGTTCCGTCACGTCATCGACGAACAGTCGCTGTCTATACGAGGCGTGATAACACTCGGAGCGTTGCTCTCGCTCCCGATATTCGGAACTGGTGTCCGCACCCTGGGAAGTTCCCTCGGCCTCGGTCGACTCGTCGTCCCGTTGCTAGTCCTCGCGCATGTGCCGGCCGTTATCGCACTGATCGCCCTCTGGTCGATAGGCTGTGACGTCTGTGGCCCCGAGGCTTCGAGCTAACGATAGCCGGTGTCGTCAGGACCCTGTGATGCAGATACACGGCGGCTGAGCGGTGGCGGTATAAGGTGGCTGGTTACCGTAACATCGCGTCGGCGTACTCACTCGCCGTCTGTCGGGCTGTTTCGAGTTCCTCGGTGTCGTCCAGCATCACGGCGCGGGTCCGGGCACCGTCGATGATCGTCAGCAGCGAACGGGTAACGTGATCCGCGTCGACGTCGCTGAACACACCCTCGTCGATCCCGTGATTGATGACCGCCTTGAGCATATACCGAATGTACTCGTCGTTCTGTCGGAACCGGTCGCTGAACGCCTCCTTGTACGGTGCTTGACTCCGCATCTCTAACAGGGCGACCGAGAGATCGGGGTTTTCCTGGGGTTTGACGAGCAGTTCATCGAGCAAGATTTCCAGTCTGGCTTCGGGGTCCGTCGTCTCGACGTCGTGAATCGAATCGACGAACCGCTCCAGCAGATAATCGAGAAAGGCCGCAAGAAGGTCGTCTTTCGTGTCGTAGTAGTAATGCACTGCAGCCGTCGATTTACCGTACTCGTCCGCGATCCGTTTTATCGTGAGGTCGGCGTACCCGTGCTCGCGCAGCGCCCGGTAGGTCGCCTGCATTATCTCCTCGGTCTGGTCCGAGAAGGTGCGGTCCGATGGTCCAGCCATTGTGTACCGGTTTCACCCACGGTTGGATAACCGTTGTGACCCACCTACTATTGTGCAGTTGAATTATCGGTTAGTTAGTTCTCTGAGTGTTGAACGGTCTAAATTATCGTTTATAACTCACTTTGTGGAGTTCAAAGCGTTTTTGACTAACTAGTTAGTAAGTACAGTCACAGCCGCTATGGATGACGAGACAGCTACCGAAATTCTCGAGGCGACGTACCGCGCCCTCTGCCAGCACGGGTACGCCGCGCTCACGGTCAAGGACATCGCTGCCGAGGCAGACCGGAGCAAAGCGTCTATTCACTACTACTACGACAGCAAAGAGAACCTCTTTACGGAGTTTCTGGACTTCTTGTACGAACGATACACTGCAAAGATTACGGGGGTCGACGGGAGTACACCACGGGAAGAACTCGATTTGCTGTTGGACACCGTTCTCACTGATGGGCGACAGACGCCCGGTCAGGAGTTCAGAACGGCAATACTCGAAATAAAGGCACAGGCCCCGTACAACGACGCCTTCCGGACACAACTGGCCAGGTTCGATGCCGTGCTCTTCGACCGGCTGCGGGAAATCATCGCGGCCGGCGTCGAAACCGGGGAGTTCGATAGCAGGGTCGAGCCGGCCGTCGCAGCTGAGTTTCTCGTGACGGCGATTACAGGTGCCCATACCCGACACGTCGCCACAGACCGTTCGATAGACAGATTCAAAGAGACGATTACGCGATACGCTGAGACACATCTCCTGACGGACACGCCAGCGGAGGCGACCCGCTGATGGGGATTCGAAGTCGCGTTAGTGCGCTGTTCAAGGGGCCCGAGGAGTTCGACCTCACGTCTGGTGGCATCGGGAAGCCGCTGTTCTTCCTCTCGATGCCGATCGTCATCACGAATCTCTTCCAGACCGCGTACAACCTCGCGGACACGTTCTGGCTCGGCCAGTACAGCACGGACGCCCTGGCGGCAATCAGCTTCGCGTTCCCGATGGTGTTCCTCCTCATCTCGCTCGGGATGGGGATATCCGTCGCCGGCAGCGTCCTCGTCGCGCAGTTCACCGGCGCGGGCGAGGAGCGCGACGCCGAGTACGCCGCCTCACAGACGGTCACGTTCGCCGTCATCGTCTCGTTCGTTCTCGGCATCGCGGGCTATTTCGGCGTCGATACGTTTCTGAGCCTGATGGGCGCGTCCGAAGACGTCCTGCCCATGGCGACCAGCTACATGGAGGTCATCTCGCTCGGCCTGCTGTTCATGTTCGGCTTCTTCGTCTTCGTCGCGCTCATGCGGGGCTACGGCGACACGATAACGCCGATGCTCGTCATGTTCGGCTCGGTCGTGCTCAACATCATCATCGACCCGTTCCTGATATTCGGCTGGACGGTCGTCGAGAACGCGCCGCTCGTCGGGACGATTTCGTTCCCCGAGCTCGGGATCGAAGGGGCCGCCATCGCGACCGTCTTTTCCCGGGCGCTGGCGCTGGTCGTCGGGCTGGCGATCATGTTCCGGGGGAACCGCGGCGTCCAGATTCACCTCCGCGATATGGCCCCGGACCTCTCGTATCTCCGCCGTCTCGTTCGCATCGGCCTACCCGCCTCCGTCGAGGGGACGGGGCGTGCGCTGTCGATGAACCTGCTGTTGGTCATCGTCGCGATGTTCCCGGACACGGTCGTCGCCGCCTACGGCATCGGAACGCGCGTGTTCTCGGTCGTCTTCCTGCCGGCTATCGCGGTCGCTCGCGGCGTCGAGACGATGACCGGCCAGAACATGGGGGCCGACAAACCGGACCGGGCAGCGAAAGCGGCCGGCCTCGCGGCGACGGTGCTGTTCGGCGTGCTCACCCTGGCTGGTGTTCTCGTCTGGTTCATTGCCGCACCGATAGCCGACCTGTTCACGACGGACCCCGAAGTCGTCGAAATCACGACGCAGTTCCTCCGCTACGTCGCGCTTTCCTTCGGGTTTATCGGGATTATGCGGGCTTACACCGGGAGCTTCCGCGGTGCCGGGAAGACGCTCACCGCCGCGGCAATCTCGGTGTTGATGCTCGGAATCATCCGCTTCCCGATTGCGTGGTTCGCCGCGGGCCCGATGGGTGAATCCGGCATCTGGCTGTCGTTCGCCGTCTCGAACGTCGCAGGGGCGCTCATCGCCTACGGCTGGTATCGACGCGGGACGTGGCGAGACAGCAACCTCACCGAAGCCAAAGTCGATATTGACGAAGCGGGCGTCGAGATGTCGGCTGACGGAGACTGACAGCGGTGGGTGGCGAGCGAGTGACACCCCGCAAGTGAACCAATACTTTCAGGCGAGCCGCCGTTACTACTGCCATGCCCACAGAACCGAACGCCAGTCAGGATCCCTCGTCGCCGCTGTTTGCAGCTATTTACGATCCGGCCACAGCGCTCGTTGAGCGGACGCTCTTACGGCCACATCGTGAGTATCTGGTAGCGAATCTGGATGGCACAGTGCTGGACCTCGGCGCCGGAACCGGCGCGATGTTTCCGTATTTCGATAGCGTTGCGAACGCGGCGACGGAGTTTCACGCTACCGAGCCGGACCCACATATGCGGCGACAGGCAACAGAGAAGGCGAACGCGCAGGCCACGCCGATTCGTATCGAGTCAGCACCGGCGGAAACCCTCCCGTACGACGACGCCACCTTCGACGTCGTCATCGCCTCGATGGTGTTCTGTACGATTCCGGATATCGAGTCCGCAATGAGTGAAATCACCCGCGTACTCAAACCCGGCGGCGAACTGCGGTTCTTCGAGCACGTCATCGACGACGGGTGGCGCGCTGAGATTCAGTCGGCCCTCGCACCGCTCTGGAGGCGGCTCGCCGGCGGTTGCCACCTCACCCGGCAGACAGGGTCGCGACTCGTCGCTGACCGGTCGTTCGACGTGGTCGAAATCGGGCGGCTCAATCTCGGCGTGACGCCGATCCGTCCGTTCGTTCGGGGACGGCTCCGCAAGCGAGCCACGTCGCCGACGCGATAACTCGGCGGCGATTAGCTCTGGCTCTGTGTGACAGACCCTTCCTCGTTCGGTTGAATGACGACGAACCCGTCGTCGCCAGTGAACTCCATCTGTATCGATTCCCCGGAGGTCTGGCCGATTTCGAACGTCTTGTTCATCTCGATAGACGGCGAGAGGTTCGAACTCCACGCAACGGTCGCATCCGGGTCGGTGAAGACCGGCGGCGTCATCACCAGCGGATCGCCGTGCGTTGTCAGCGCGACTTCGCCGGGGCCGGTGAGGAAGACGTTCGTCAGGCCGCCGGCGGCCATACTGGAGAGACTGCCGACGGTGTTGATTTCGTAGTCAACGCTTGATTCGAACGCGAGCACGTCGGTGCCGTTGACCGATATCGACTCCCCGTCACCGAGGGCCAGCACCTGCACTTTCTTGCCGTTCTCGGCCACGTAGAGGTGGCCGTTTCCTTCGGCCTCCATGACCGGCGTCCCTTCGCCGCTCACGGCCTCCTTGACGATGCCCGTGATGCCGCCTTCCGCCGAGGACTTGCCGGTGAACGTCACCTCGCCAGTGTACGCGACCATCGACCCGGCTTTGACCATCACCGTTCCGTCGAGCGGGATGTCGAGCAGTCTGTTGTTCTCCTTCTGGAACCCATCGCCGCCGTCTACGGGGGCGTTGGAGCGGACGAATTCCTGTAAATCCATAGCTACATCGAGACACTGGACAGGCCAGGCTCATAGACTTCTTGAAGGATTAAAACGCATTTTGTGTGAAGTGGTCTCATATTGATGGAGCAACGCAGTTACTGAGCCGAAAAGGAACTGAGGAATAGTATAGTCGAATAGCTATTCCGTATCGCTATATAAGCGTTCGAGGAGATCAGTGACGCCGGCTTTGGTTTTGCGGTAGCGCCGCTCCCCGTCGGGCGTCCGAACAGTGTAGTTGTACACGACACTGTCGGGGACATACCACTGGTCGCTGTATGTAGACAGTATTTCCTCGGGGTTTCCACCGTCCGTGACTTCAGATGGTTCGCCGTCAGTGGCATCGGGATCGGAGGACGCTCGATCGGCCGCAGTTGCACCGCCTGTGTCGGTTGCAGATTCCGACTGGGTAGCTGACGCAGTTGGCTGGTGCTCACCGTCGCCTACGACACAGAGCTCAGCAGCTAGCGGATAGTCACCAGGGATTCCTGCGGCGAGGTCGTCCGAACGACCGGCTTTCAGCGCTTCACGCATCAGAATGTCCTGTGCGCTGATCACGCGCTCGCCGTCATCCGGGTACCGCTGGTGGTACTCGCCGTCGCTGTCCATCTCCCAGAGCTTGCGGTTGTCCGAGAGGACGAGTTCGAGATTGAAGCGGAGTTGGCGCTGGATCTCGGGGCTGGTCACGGGCGCGACTGCTTCGACCCGGTAATCGAGATTGCGTGTCATCCAGTCGGCGCTGCCGATGTAATACTCGGGCTCGCCCCAGTCGTCTTCAGCAGTGGGTTCGGCCCGTGCGCCGTTCTCGAAGTAGAAGATGCGGGAGTGTTCCAGAAAGCGTCCGACGAGCGAGTACACCGAGATGTTTTCGCTGATGCCGTCCAGTCCGGGCCGGAGGCGACAGATGTCACGGACGATGAGGTCGATGTCGACACCCGCCATCGAGGCGCGGTACAGTTCGGCAACGATAGCGGGGTCTTCGAGTCCGTTAACCTTCGCGACGATACGTGCGGGACGGCCGGCCTGTGCGTGCTGGGCTTCCCGACGGATACACCGGGTGAACTTCTGGCGCATCGTCACCGGTGCGATGAGGAGTTCGCGGAACTCCTCATCCAGCGACGGCCCGGTGAAGAAATTGAACACCTTCGTCAGGTCGCGGCCGATGTCGCGGTCAGCGGTCAACAGCCCGAGGTCGACGTACCCCTTCGCCGTCTCTGAGTGGTAGTTCCCGGTCCCGATATGTGAGTACAGTTCGACGCCGTCGTCTTCCTCCCGAACGACCAGTGCCGTCTTCGTGTGGGTCTTCAGTCCAACCGTTCCGTAGGCGACGTGGATACCGTTTTCCTCCAGCTTACGTACCCATTCGAGGTTGTTCTGCTCGTCGAAGCGGGCCTTCAGTTCGACCATCACCGCGACTTGCTTCCCGTTTTCCGCAGCCGTTATCAGCGACTGGATGATCTGTGAGTCGCTTGCAGTCCGGTAGATCGCTGCTTTCACCGCCAGTACATCGGGATCTTCGGCTGCCGCGGAGAGGAATCGCTGGACAGTGTCGGTAAAGTCGTGGTACGGGTGATGGAGCAATATGTCGCCATCCTGGATACGCCGGAACACGCTCGGGTCCGTCGTATCCGGCGTCCCGAACGACTGTTGTCGGCGACCGTTGAGACGAGGATGCGGCTGTGGCGTCCACTCGTCAAGCGAGAGATCGGGCCGGTCGAGATCGGTCAGCTCCGCAAAGTCTCGGTAGTCCAGCGGTCCCGCGAGGTCGTATATTTCACGCTCGTCGAGACCGAGCTGTGTCGCGAGTGTCGATCTAATACGGGGGTCTGCATCGGGAGCGAGTTCCATTCTGACGACCGACGCGAAGCGCCGCTGTTCGAGCACGTCCTCGACCATGTCGATGAGGTCCTCGGCTATCTCCTGATTCCGCCGGACCTCCGCGTTGCGGGTCAGTCTGAACAGGGCCGTGTCGACGATCTCGACGTTCGGCAACAGCAGATCGAGGTTCGCACGGATGACCTCTTCGAGCAGTACGTACCGTGTTTCGTTCCCGAGCTGGACCAGACGGGGCCTGTTCGGCGGAATCTTGATGCGGGTGAACGTCGGGTCCTCGGCGTTCGGATGCCGAGTGAGGACAGCGAGCGAGAGCGATCGATTGGAAATGAACGGGAAGGGATGTGCCGGGTCGAACGAAAGCGGCGTCAGCGTCGGTAACACGGATTCCTCAAAATAGGTTCGTAGCTCAGACTGCTCTGTGGTGGAAGCATCGTCGTAGTCGAGAATCTCGATACCCTCTGCAGCAAGCGCGGGCCGAATCGCGTCGCGGTAGCAACGGGCCTGCGTCGCTAACATCGGCCGCAAAGTCTCGTGGACCGCTTCCAGTTGCTCCTCTGGCGTTCGACCGTCGGGGGCCGTCTCGGTCACGTCGGCCTCGATCTGCTGTTTGAGGCCGCCGATGCGTTTCATTGTGAACTCGTCCAGATTGCGGGTGACGATAGCGAGGAACCGAACCCGTTCCAGCAGCGGGTTTCGTTCGTCCAGTGCCTCGTGGAGTACGCGCCGCTGGAAGGCGAGCGCACTCAGTTCACGGTTGAGATACAGCGACGGGTCATTCAGGTCGACATCCTCCGGCTCGTATGCGGGGATATCCGGTTCTGAGGGTTGATTCATCGGATTACGATGAGGTGGGCGGTGCGCGCTCTGGGTCGACGATGCTATCGGACGATCGGTCTTCGTGGGTCGTCTCTGGGGCGACTGTGACGAACTCACCCGTCGAGCACTGGTACGCCGTCAGTTGCCCGCCGTACACACACCCCGTGTCGAGGCCAACCGCAGTAGGCGTCTCGAATGGCTCGGAAAGCACCGTGTGGCCGAAGAAGATACGCGGGTCGTCGCGGCGCGTCTCGAACCAGTACGGGCGGTCGTAGCTCCCGTCCGGAACGAGCGAGCGCATATTCAGCAGTTCAGTCAGTTCGTGTTCCGCGAGAGGCTTTCGGTGGTCGACGCCGCCGTGGACGACCAGCGAATCGTCCCACGATATCGCCACCGGGAGCGACGCGATCCACGACAGGTCGTCGTCGGTCAGCGAGGGAAGGGATTTGCGGCCGTCGATGATCTTCTGTTCGTTGTTGCCCCGGACGGTGATGAAGTTCGGATGCTGTCGAACGATATCGACGACACCGGCGCTGTCGGGCCCTTTGCGGACGAGATCACCGACGAAAACGACCAGTTCGTCCGCTGTGGGGTCCAGCCGAGTCAGGAGCCGTTCGAGCGTCGGGCGACAGCCGTGGACGTCGCCGACGACATAGATCTCCTCCCAGTCATCGCCGTGGATTCGCTGGTGTGATGCGCCGAGGTCCGGATGAAACGTCGGTGGTGAGACCATCGATGTGGAGCCGTTGACGGTACGTCGGTGAATCTGCTATAGGCGTTTTATATGAGCCCTATATAGGTGTATGAGAGCGAACGTATCACCCCAACTGATGTCGAACCCACCGCTAGAGACCGAGCCTGCGCTGACTGCCACAGACCGTAGGCGAGACGGAACTGCCTCCCGGTTTATATGTGATGCATCTGTAGCAGCGGTGTGACAAGAGGTAGTCATTATTCGGCCGATACGTCGCCGTCGCATACGCCGGGGCTATCGTCGTACTTACCGAACTTCACGAGCTCGTACCCGGACTCGTCTATCGATGGTTCCCGAAACGTAGCCACGTCGAACCCCGAACGAGGGGGTCGAAAAGGGCAGTAAATAAAAGTTAGTTGTCCGCGGCAGGCGCTTCGTCCGGAGACGCAGACGCAACGGGGGCAGCCGATGTGTCCCCAGAGGAGAAAATATCGAAGCCAGTGACCCTCGCAGTACAGAGTGGCGCACCGGTGCTACCATTACCGACGATGAACAGTTAGACACCTGTGGCCGCTATGCTGGTGGCGTCACTGCAGACCGCTAACTCATGCCTTCTTCCCACAGATGACGACAATGACCGAACGCAGTACCGACATGGAGGGCCGTATAGTCGTTGTCATCCGGACGGTTCTGCCCGGGTCTCGATAGTGATGTTTCTGACAGGCTCACGCTGTGCGTCGGCTTCGTCACCGAACGCGACCTCCCAGTCCCATGGCTGGTCCGATTCGAGGCGGTCACGGCGTGTGGCCGCGCTGAAACCCTGGTCACCGACATCGCCCGAGGCCACGATGACACAGTTCGTAAGCGCCCTCGTGCTGGTATTGCGGGCCGTCCCGCCCACACCGACGTTGACCATCGTGCCGTCGATGGGATAGCTCGATTCGATGCTGAGCGCATCTGAACGCGGTGGAAGGTCGGCCGTTGCCGTCTCCCGCTTCACGGTAACGGTCGCATGGTGAGCCTGAAGACCCCAATCGAGTATCACCGGGATTTCGGCGGGACTCTCGTCGTAGAACGGGTCGATAGTGGTGGTGTGCGTGCGACGCTCGCCGGCCGGCACGGCGACTTCTACTGCCCCAGTGTCGGAGAGGAGCGTGTGCCCGAACTCCGCGAGAAAGCGGGCGTCGCGGTCGCCGTCGTTGGCGACGGTGAACGACGCGTCGAAAGACTCGCCGACGTCCACGCTGTCGGGAGCCTCGATACCGTCTACGGTGAACTCGGGAGCTCTGGAAAGCATCTCGACAGTGGCATCGGGGACCCGCCAGCGGGCGGTCTCCCCCGCTGATTCGAGCTCCAGCGCAACGGTTCGGTAGTCCGACACTGGAACGGGGAACCCGATGACACCCGCAGTTTTCCGCTCGGGGCGGCCGACGAGTGACAGCCGGTCAGTTATCGGCTCCCCGTCCGCGACAACCCTCACTGGGATCTCTTCGACTCTGGCATCACCTGTCTCGGCATCCAGCACGAGAAACTGGCTCCCATGCTCAGCACGGACATCGACGTGGACTCCGGCGTCACGTATCGACGCACGGACCCGTGGGTCGGCCAGCGTGACGGTATACGAACCAGCCGAAAGCGCGTTTGGGGGTGCGGGCGAGCCATTGTCGTCCCCGGCGGTGCCGGTTTCGCCCGCGAAGTAGCCGTTACACCCGGCGAGACTGCCGGCTCCGAGTCCCACAGCAGAAGCGAGATACTGTCGTCGGTCCATACCTTGTTCTCTCGGTAGACGGGTAAGTGTCTCCGGGACGGTCAAACTGGATATATAGCGACTGTTCGCTGTGTGACCGGAGCGGCAGGGAACACGAATTTGGTCGCTGAGTTCCCCTCGACAGCCTACCCGAGTTCGGCGACGACCCGCGGCAAACAGCCCGCATCCGGTTCGAAGTACGAGTAGTGATCGGCTACGAGATCAGTGACATCCACGTCCTGATAGCCGTCGGGAGGCGGCCCCGCATCGCGGGTTCCAGCGTGGCCCACAGCGTGTGTCCGGTCCGACGCTCGGTACACCCACGAGAGGACCTTGTCGTTGTGGCTGTAGAAGTTCGACACCGGAGCGTCAACGGCCGCTATGGCGTCGCCGTAACGACCGTCTGTAGTTACGCTATCGTAGGGGATAGCGCCGCCGAGCAGTGACACCGAAGCAAGCGCGTCTGGCACCCCTCGCTTGGCTAGCTCCCGGAGGGTCTCACCGGTCACCCGCGCACCAAGTGAGTGAGCGAGCAAATGGACCGGCCGGCCGTCGGTTTCGGCCCACTCGACCAGCCACTGAGCGAGGTGGGTACTGTTCGCCTCGGCGTTGTCCTTCGCCTGCACCCACTCGACATCGGAATCCCAACTGTACGCGATAACCGGTGTGGGCCGTGTTCCGTCGAGCGCTACCTGCGCCGTATAGGCATTGTCGCGCGCCCTCTCGGCGTCGGTACTGAATCCGTGGACGAACAGGAACACCTCCGACGCGTCGTCGAACGACCACATGCCACCAGTCTCGAAGGCTGGCCCCTCCGCCGCGTCGAGGAGCCCGCGCGTAGTGACGACCGGCTGTGAGTCCGGTGCAGTGTACCCGCCCGAGTCGCCCTGTAGCGACCAGTACACGTAGGCACCGCCGCCCCCGAGCAGACCGAGTCCGCTTCCGAGAGCGATGAGCAGGCGCCGTCTGGTCACACCCGTTTGACTGTCCATGGCTACAGCTTGTGGATAGGTACAGGTGTGCCGATAAGTCAGTTGAGATTGTCGCGTCCGGAAACGGGAAGCAACGCAAGAGCTGTGTCACAGCCCACAGGCTTCATGGTTCGGCGGGCGGTTGACGGAGCCATGACGACCTGGGACGAGCGATACCGAGCGGGTACGTACCCACAGCGCCCGGACCCACATCCGGTGTTAGAACGATACCTGCCGACCTTTCCACCGGGACGAGCGCTTGATATCGCAACCGGGACGGGGCGGAACGCGCTTCCGGCCGCAGCGGCCGGGTACCGCGTCGATGCGGTCGACCAATCGCGTGCGGGGCTGCACATTGCCCGTGAAAATGCACGCGAAGCGGGCGTCGAAGACGATATCGAGTGGATACAGGCGGACCTCGACTCGTTCGCGTATCCGGCGTCGAGGTACGACCTCATCACCATTAGCTTCTATCGCCCCGTCGACCGCCTCCCCGACATTATCGAGGCGCTGGCCGACGGCGGCTGTCTGTTCATCCAGCACCACCTCCGGACGACCGACGACGTGGACGGCGGCCCCTCCGGGGACCGGTACCGGTTCGCCTCGAACGAACTGCTCAGGGCCGGACTCGACCTGACGGTGTTGCACTACGACGAACGCACCGCGACGAGGGACGGGACGACCGCAGCCACCGCCCAACTGGTCGCCAGGAAGTCACAGGGCGGTCGGCAGTCGTATCCGGACATCTCGGAGTAGGGTAGCAGACGGAGACAGGGTGTCAGACAACTCGTCACAGGCTATTGATTTCAGGCAGTGTAGACTGAACAAGCTGCACAGTCGGTCTGCGTATCTACCATCTTCACTCAGAGGGCGCAGGTTCCAACGATGTGCGGTCGAGGCCGACAGTGTCGTAGTCCTGCTCGGTCGAAAGGACTCGCTCTTCGCCGGTTGTGACGAGTCCAGCGTGGAGTGCATCGAACGGGGTGAGATCGTACTCGTCGAGGAACGCCGCGGCGGCCAGAACCGCGTCCTCGTGCTCTTCCGGCACGATTGGAACCAGTTCGAGCAGGTTGGTAATTGCCCGCGGCGCATCGATCTCGTACTCGGCCGCCTCACGGTCGTAGAACAGCACCAGAACCTCGGCGTACGCGAGTATCGAGGTATGTATGTCATCGTGTTCTTCGAGGGCGCGGACTGCGGCGTCCTGAAGCCAGTCGTCGTCCTTCAACAGTGCGGTGAGAAAGTCAGTTTCAACGTACACGACTTACGCCTCGCCATCCTGTGTCCGATCTTCCGCTTCCTCTTGAACCTCTCGTGAGATCGCCTTCCGCGATTCAGTTTTCAGCTTGTCGGCCTCTGTCTCTGCAAAGGCATCGCCAACGGCCGCTCGGAGCCCCTCTAGCGGGTCCTCGTCAACTGGGAAGAGTGCGACGTGGCTCGGGAGTTCAACGATACGATACTGGTCACCGAACCGGTCGCGGACATCCTTCGGGAGGTAGATCCGTCCTCGTTCGTCTGTCGTCTTCGACATGACGTATTCAGCCTTAGTGTGGGAAAGAATAAAAATATTCCCGTAAATATAGTAGATTTCCCGCCCATATTGAGTCGTCCAGTCCGACCAATTCTCAAGCTCATTTACTGCTTGAGTTGTATTGACCGTTTCAAACTGGGTGTGATAACGGTTCTATACCACTCTAGAGGTGGCCGTAGAACAACCAAGAAGGGTACCGCGAACGGGAAACCAGAAGAACTCGGAGATCAATCCCCGGTCGGTTCTTCGCCGCCGTCGGCCAGCGCCGGGAGCCGCTCGCGCTCGAACCAGGCGAACTCCCGGGGGAACTGGTCCGTCGCCGCCAGGTCCCAGGGGTCGCCGTCCCTGACCAGTGGTCCCTCCAGCCACGAGGTCACGAGGTTCCAGACGAAGATGAGTTGGCCGATGACCAGCAGAACGACGCCAAGCGTCGCCAGTTGGTGCAGGAGCGTAAACAGGTCCACCGGGCCAGCGGTCAGAGCGTACGTGGCGTACCGGCGGGGCATCCCGGCGTAGCCGAGCAGGACCATCGGGAAGAACGTAACGTTCGTGCCGACAAGCGTCAGCCAGAAGTGCCACTTCGCCAGCGACCGCTGATACCACCGACCGGTGTACAGCGGGAACCAGTAGTAGATGCCAGCGAAGACGGCGAAGGCGATGCCGCCCATGATGACGTAGTGGAAGTGCGCGACGACGTGGTAGGTGTCGTGGAGAATGAGGTCGACGGGGATGGCGGCCTCGAACACGCCGGTAACGCCGCCGATGATGAAGTTCCCGACGAACCCGACACAGAAGAGGAACGGCGCGGTCGTCCGTAACGCGCCGTTCCACATCGTCGCCATCCAGTTGAACGTCTTCACCGCGCTCGGGATGGCGATGGCGATAGAGACCGCCATGAACGAGGCCCGTAGTCGAGGGTCCATGCCGGTCGCGAACATGTGATGGGCCCAGACGCCGAAGGAGAGGACTCCGAGCGCCAGCGTGGAGTAGACGACGAACTTGAAGCCGAACAGCTTCCGCCCGCAGAATTTCGGCAGGATGTAGCTCACCAGTCCCATCGGCGGGAGGACGAGGATGTACACCTCGGGGTGCCCGAAGAACCAGAACAGGTGCTGCCACAGCAGCGGGCCGCCGCCGTCCAGCGTGAAGAACGTCGTCCCGAGATTGCGGTCGAGCAGGAGCATGACCAGCGCACTGCCCAGCAGCGGGAAGGCAAACAGGATCTGTGCGGACTGCACCAGGACAGTCCAGGAGAAGATATCGAGGGTGGCCCATGTCACGTCCTCGCTCCGTTCGGTGAATATTGTCGCGATGAAGTTGATCGCCCCCATCGTCGCCGCGACGCCCGAGAGGTGGAGGCCGAGCAGCATCAGGTCCACGCCGGGGTTCTGCTGTTCGATCGACAGCGGTGTGTACATCGTCCAGGCGGTCTGTGCCGGTTCGATGTTTTCGAGGAACGGCCCGCCGAGGACGCCACCCCAGATGAGCAGCGCCGCCGGCGGCAACAACCAGAACGCGATGGCGTTGATTCGCGGAAAGGCCATGTCGTCGGCCCCGATGAGTAGCGGGATCAGGTAGTTCGAGAACGCCGCAAGCATTGGCGTCCCAAACAGGAACAGCATCGTGATGCCGTGGGTCGTCAGGAGGCCGTTGTAGGCACTGGCACTGAGGAAGTCCTCAGCGGGGTACAGCAGTTCGAACCGCATCAGAACCACGGCGATACCGCCCCAGGCGAACGCGACGACGGCGAACACGCCGTAGAGAATCCCGATGTCTTTGTGGTCGACCGTCGTCAGCCACCGGAGAATCCCGCTCGGCTTCTCCGCGTGGGTGCGTTCGTGCGTCCCGTGGCCGCCACCGATCGCAATCGTATACGACCGCCAGTCTTCGATCCGTACGAGTATCCCAGCGATACCGACGAGCAGTACCGCCATCAGTACTGTCGTCGCCAATGCGCCTACAGACACCATTTGGAGGGTCTTTATACGGACTGCCCGTGGTTCTTATCGGGAAGATGTTCGGAGACGGTTTATATGCATCCAGAGTACGAAGCGGCGCGACTACAGACGAAGCGGTTCGGGACCGAGGCTTTCCGTCGTGCGGTCGGAACTCCTCGCGATGCACCCACAGCACCGAAACCAACAGCGAGCGAGTTCACGCACCTGCCGACGTTCGAGCCAGTCCGCATCGACCGGCCGCGACTTCGGCCCTGTAGTTCTTCGAGAGTACAATTATCGGGAGGACGCGCGATGACAGCGACCGATTTCGACGCCGTCCGGGAATACGACGACGACCAGTTCTCGGCTGTCGAAGTGTTCCGCAGCGACCGGATGAAAGTCGTCTGTGGCTACTTCGAACCCGGCCAGTTTATTCCGGTACACGCGCCCGCGAGCGATGTCGCGATACACGTCCAGTCCGGGACCGGTATCGTCCGTGACGGTGACACGGAGCGGGCGGTCGAACCGGGCGACGTGGTGGTCGTCGAGGCCGACACCGACCGCGGTGTCAAAGCGGACGAGGAGAGTCGACTGGAGGCGTTACTGGTGACGGCACCGCCGCCGACCGACGCCGAACACGAACCGGTCCGGAAAGGGCTCAAGCAGAACGAGTTCGATCCGTAAGCCCAGCTCAGAGGGCTGTTGCTGGGAAGTCCAGACCGGAATACGGCAGGCAGTCAGTTGGAACGACGGCAGCGTCATCCGCCGCGAGTTTCGCAGGAACGGTATCGACGGCTGGAGTCACAGTTCGTCGATGATTTCGCTGGCGAAGGTCGTCATCGCCGCCTCTGGTTCCGCCGCACGAAGTCCGACGATAACGTGGTCAAGGCCGTACTCTTCGAGCCGTCTGAAGTACTCCCGGAACCACTCGACACCGGCCCGATAGCCCAGGTGGAGCGGTTCGGGCTCCGCCGTCGGATCAGCAGCGAACTCGACCTGAACGGCAATCGTGAACGGCTTCTCTGACGCGTGGCTCCGCCACGTATCGAGGTACGACTCAAGCGTCGACTCGGGGAGGTGATAGAATATCCAGCCGTCGCCGTTCTCGGCGATCCACTCCGTGGACTGTCTGGCGTTACCAGTCGGGAAGAGCGGGAGCGTGTCCGTCGTCGGCTTCGGGAGGACATCGAGTTCTCCGTCGAGGTGGCCCCAGGAGCCATCGAGCGTCGGGTATTCCTCGCGCCAGAGCGCGCGAAGCGCGTCGACGCTTTCACGGACGAGTTGGCCCCGGTTCTCGGGGTCGACGCCGAACGCCGGATACTCCGGGTCGCGGTCGCCCGAGGCGACGCCCAGCACGAGACGGCCGTCGGAGAGCCGGTCGACGGTTGCGGCCGATTTCGCCACATGGATGGGATGGCGCAGCGGGAGAACGATACTCGCGGTGCCAAGCGCCACCGACTCGGTGTGTGCGGCGACGTGGGACAGCAGCGACCACGGGTCGAAGGCCCCGCCGGCGTCCCCGAAACGCGGCCAGTACGTCGGCACGTCTCGCGCCCAGAGCGCGTCGAAGCCGACTGTTTCGGCGTGGCTTGCGAGCCGGAGTTCCGCGTCGATATCCGGCGTCGACTCCGTTTCGCCCGTGAGCGGGAACCCGAGGCCGAACGAGAGGCCGTCCCCCCCGAACAGCCGCCGATAGCCAGCGTTCGCGTGGTCCACGTCAGTCATCAGCCGCCTTTCACGCTGGAGGCGTATTTGCACACGGGTGGATTGCCCACTACGGGTCGTCATCCGGGGTATCGACTGTCACGGTCTCCGACCCCCCACTCCGGGGAAGCCGCCACTCGATGTCCAGCGCGCGGTTCGGGAACGACGGCCTGGCAACGACTTCCAGCGTCCGGTCTTCGGCCGCCGGTGTGACAGGTGATGCGATCATCAGTCGGGCCACGTCGGCCCGCGAAACGCTGCCCCAGAGCTTCGCCCCGGGCTCGGCGACGGAGACGGTGTCAGTTCGCGGTCCGTTCGTGAGCACGCCCGGGCGGAGGATCGTGTGTCGAACCGGAGCGTCGCGAATCGCGGCCTCGGCCTCCGCTTTCGCACGTTGTATCGGTTGGATGACGACGTCGAAGGCCGTCGCGAGCGGACTGGCCGGCTCGTCGCCCACGCCGATAGCGGATTCCATGACGAACGCATCGACGCCAGCGTCGACGGCCGCATCGAGGAGATTGATCGTCCCCGCACCGTCGACGTACTCGTCCCGGGACCAGACGTCCGTGATGTTCGAGCCGACGGCGCTCAGGACGACATCAACGTCCGACAGCGCCTCGGCCAACGCAGCCGGGTTCAGCAAGTCGTCGACGACAACCTCGTCAGCGCCGGCCGCTTGCAGGTCGTCTGTTTTCGACGGCGTGCTGGTCAGTGCTCGGACCGTCGGCACGCGCGAACTGAGCAGTCGGAGCGTCGCGCGCCCGGTCCCGCCGCTGGCTCCGGCGACGAACACCGTCTCCACGTCGGAAGAGTCCATATCGTGGCTTGGGGCTGCCAGTACATGATTGGCTGGGCCCGTTTCGTCAAATCCAGATCGTGATCGCTCTACTGCAACCGCTGACGTCAGTCGTCACACGGCGGCGTCTGTTTCGACGAGGATGTCTCCTCGAAGCGGTGATAGAGCCGGCGCAGTTCCATGCGGATGGTCACACGCTCGATGAGAGCGAAGCCCGCAACGACGACTAAGAAGCCGACGAGCGTCCACAGTGACACCGGCGAGCCCAGCAGTACCCAGCCCATGAGCGCGGCGAAAATCGGCACGACGTACGCGACCAAGTTCGCACGGACCGGGCCGATGCGCTTGATGAGGCCGAAGTAGATGGCGTACGCGACTGCCGTCGAGGGGATGCCCACAGCCACAATGCTCGCAATCGTTTCGGGGCCGATGCCGATGACGGCCGTGGGCGACTCCCCGACCAGCAGGCTCGCGACGTGGAGGAGCACCGCACCGACAGCCATCGCCCACGCAGTCAGCGGTGTACTGTCCATCTGGGGGCCGACACGCTGGAGGAGCACGCTGCCAAGTGCGACGGCCGCGGCCGCGCCGAGGACCAGAAGTTGCCCGATAGCGCTCGCATCGGTGAACGTCGACGGCGACGGCTGCACGATGAGGATAACGCCGCTCAGCGCGATACCGATACCGAGTGCACCGATCCAGGAGAGGCGGTCGCCCAGCAGCCACCAGGCGAACACGGGGGCGAGTATCGGGTTCAGGCCGTACATCACGGACGCCGCTGCGGGCGTCGTCGTTCCCTGACCGAGGAACAACAGCCCGTTGTTGAGCGCGATCAGGAACAGCGCCGCCATCCCGATTCCAACGAAGTCCTCGCGAGTCCGCGGGAGCCACGTCGACCGGGGCCGGGTAACGACGATGTAGCCAAGCAGCGTCACCGCTGCCAGGTCGAATCGGAGGCCGGCAAACAGCACCGGCGGAAGCTCACGGAGCCCGGTCTTGATCGCGACGAACGAGCCGCCGAACAATACCGCGAGTAGGACGAACAACGCGCTGTCACGATAGCGGGCCGGGAGTGAGGGCCGATCGGAAAACGTGGACCGCAACATAGGCCAGGTCAGTTGGACCACCCGTTAGAGCGAAGATATCTCATAACCTGTGTAACGGGTCGAAATGTGAAGAGGGCTGTGGGAGACGTGGTGTCACGGGCCGACAGTCGTATCGGCAACTCCCACCGGGAACGCTCGAAATCGATTCAGTCCCAGGCGGCGGGCGACCAGTCCGGATCGACGCGTCGGTCGACTGTCTCAATACTGTCGATACGGTTGATTTCGTCGTCTGTCAGCGATAGGTCGAGACTCGCCAGATTGTCCGTGATATGGGCTTCGCTCGTGGCTTTCGGAATCGCCGTCACGCCCTTCTCGCGGAGCCACGCGAGGCTGACCTGCGCTTCGCTCGCGTCGTGGTCGTCGGCGATGGGTTCGATGACATCGTGGCCGAACACTTCACCGCGTGCCAGCGGGGAGTACGCGACCAGTTCGTAGTCCTGTTCCGCCGCGTGCTCGCGGAGTTCCGACTGCTGGAGGAACGGATGCGTCTCGACCTGGTTTGCGAACACCGGAGCATCGAGCACGTCCATCGCCGTCTCGACGTGGTGTGGTTCGAAGTTCGAGACACCGACGTTGTCAATCAGGCCGCGGTCGACGAGTTCGTCGAACGCCGGGAGCGTCTCCTCGGGCTCGTACTCGCCCGCCGCCCAGTGGACGTACAGCAGGTCTACCGAATCGACGCCGAGTTTGTCGAGGCTTTCCTCGGTCGTCTCGATCACGTCGTCGTGCGAGAGGTTCGAGATCCAGACCTTGGTCGCCAGGAAGATATCGTCGCGGTCCACGTCGGCCGCGGCGATACCGTCACCGACGGCGCTTTCGTTGTCGTATATCTGTGCGGTGTCGATATGTCGGTAGCCGGCCTCCAGCGCCGTCCGGACGCTTTCCGCACACTGTTCTGCGTCGTCGTTCTGCCACGTTCCGAGCCCGAGCATCGGCATGCCGCTCGCTCGTGGACCGCCGTCTGTCGGTGACTGTTGCTGAGTCATTATCGGATACCGGAGCTTGCGACTTTAAGCCGTTTGGAAGCCGGCGGGTAGCGCCGACTATCGGTAGTATACGGAGAAGCCGGCTATCACAGGTAGCACAGGGGCGTTCAGAAGCCGTACGACCCGAAAATCCAGAGCGCGACGAGGGGCGATGCGGCGAGGAACGCGCCGAGGACGCCTGTCCCGAGAACCGTATCCCACCCCAGGCCCCGAACCGGTCGCTCGTACCGCCACAGTTGGACCGCAACGTAGACACCGGCGATGACCACCCCGCCGAGCAGCAAAAACGGCGGAAACCCGAGTGCCGGAAACGGCGGGAAACCGACCGCCGGAAACGGGTCCGAACCACTCGAAGCCGCGAAATCGAGACCGATGCCGACAGCGCCGACGGCGGTGGCCGCGACGACATACGAGATGCCAGCGATGACGTGCCGGAGTGCTGCAGCCAGCCCGAACGGCTCTGCATCGGTCGGCAACACCTCCGGGGCCGCGTAACTACCGATTCCAGTGTAGAGGAACGGGACGGTCAGCACACCGACGGCGACGGCATACGGAAGGACCGACGAGATCGCGACGATGAGAACTGCCATGGTCAGGGCATACGTGCGTCCGGTCGCGCCCCCGAGAACTAGGGTCGGGACGAACAGCACAGCGATAGCCACCACGGCAAACAGACAGATCGGGACGGAGTAAGGCCGGAACCGCCCGACAAAACGGGATAGAGACATGCCAGGGTCGTTTCGAACCCAAGCGCATAGGTTTTCGGCTCTCCAGTGAGAGTCGGAGTCGGCATGCTTTTAGGCTCCGTTGCGGTATCGTGACATCATAATATCACTATCGCGGGTGAAACGCGCTATCACTGAGTCCTGTCCGGACCGCCGCTACCCGGTGGTCGCCGGACTTTACCAGACCGCGTTCCCACCCGACACGTCCGGGGGAGCCGCAGCGGCAACCGTTCTGGACCGAGAGGCAGCCGTCCCGGAGTCGCTCCCGGCAGCAGAGCTTGAAAACGTGCAACTCCTCCCCCACCGGACGGCCCTCCTCGAACACATGCCGACCAGCGCGACCGCCGCCGAGTTCGGGCCCGGAGACGGTTCCTTCGCCGAATCAATCGTCCGGATCACGCAGCCGGAGACCCTCTATCTGGTCGATCAGTGGGCAAGTGACGGGGAGCGCCAGGCTGTCAAGCGGCGATTCAGCGAGCATCAGGGCACCGTTCACTTGCGGGACGCCGAACCGATCACCGTGCTTCGTGATGCCGACACCGACTCGCTCGACTGGGTGTATATCAACAGCTCCCACGAGTACGAGGCGACGCTGGCCGAACTCAGAGAGAGCCAGCGGGCCGTCACAGCGGGCGGCTACATCGCGGGCGACGACTACAAAATCGTGAACGGCGTCATCCCTGCCGTCCACCAGTTCTGTGCGGAGACCGACTGGCGGCTGGCGTCTCTCACGCTCGAAACGCACGACCGTCGGAGTTACGCGCTCTCCAGGGAGTAAGGACCGTCCGCTGTACCGACTAAGCCGGCGAATTTCCTCGGAGTCGTCACCACATCTGCGGCGAAACCCAGTGACACGAGCGGCATCGTCGGCCAGACGGTTTATACGGCCGGACGGACTTGACCCTGTATGGCAGACTTTGGATTACAGGTGCGGATGCTCGTCGTCGGTGCGATTCTGTTCGCGTTCTACGTTTTCGCCGGCACGGCACTGTCGGTGCTGTTGGGCCTGCCGCTCGTCCCGGTGCTCCTCGTCGGAATCCTCGTGGTGCCGGCGATCCAGTACAAACTCGGGAAGTGGCTGGCACTCCGTGGCGCGGAGGATATGCCGGACGACCAGCGGTTCGGCTACGTCCACCAGATGGTCCGGCGGCTCTGCAGAGATATGAATATCGAGGAGCCCCGGCTGATGGTGATGGACATGGGCGTGCCCAACGCCTTCGCGGTCGGACGGAAAGGTGCGGGTGTCGTCGTCGTGTCGAGCGAACTGATGCAACTCCTCGACGACGACGAACTGGAGGGCGTGATCGCACACGAACTGGCCCACATCAAGAACCGGGACGTCATCACGATGGTCGTCGGCCAATCCATCGGGATGCTCGTCGGCTACGTCGCCTACTTCGCGGTGCTGTTCGGCGGCGAGCGAAACGTCGGCTCCTGGATCATGGCGATGATCGCCTCCTCGCTCGCGAACGCGCTGGTCATGGTGTTCGTGCTGGCTATCTCACGGTATCGGGAGTACGTCGCAGACGCGGACGCGCGCCGCGCCATCGGCACCGGCGAGCCGCTGGCCCGTGCGCTCGAAAAAATCTCTCGCGGTGCTGAAGGACGCGAATCGAAAGTCGAGGATAGCATGAACGCCCTCTGTATCTTCAACGCCGACAAGGGGCTGTTCGAGAAACTGTTCTCGACCCACCCCCCGACGGAGAAGCGGATTCAGCGGCTCCGGTCCTGATACTGCCGGCTGTAACTATTTCAAGAGATTTGCCACCCCGAGGTGGCGAGAGTCTTCACGGACGTACAGCCGGCAGTATGAATCGGGAGGCGGACCGACCCGGTCGGCACGGCTGTATCGAAGCAAGCGCGCCCGTACAGCTCTCTGGTAACTGGCCGCTTATCCGCGTCGAGCCGGAAGTATCGCTATGTCAGACACAATGCGAGCGGCGGTCGTGCCTGAGGCAGGGGCAGACTTCGAGGTCGTCGAACGGGACGTGCCCGAACCGGACCCCGGCGAGGTACGGGTCTCGGTCGATGCCTGTGGCATCTGTCACAGCGACGTGTTCACGAAAGAGGGGACCAACCCGGTCGTCTCCTATCCGCGGGTTCCCGGCCACGAGGTGGCTGGACACGTCGATGCCGTCGGCGACGCTGTCGATGCCTGGGACGTGGGCGACAGGGTCGGCGTCGGCTGGCACGGCGGCCACTGTTCGACGTGTGAGCAGTGTCGACAGGGGAACTTCCTCCAGTGTGAGAACGGCGAAATCACTGGGCTGAGCTACGATGGCGGCTACGCCGAGTACATGACCGCACCGTCGGAAGCGCTCGCCAAGATTCCGGAGGCGCTGGACGCGGCGGCCGCAGCGCCGTTGCTCTGTGCGGGCGTGACGACGTTCAACGCGCTTCGGAACAGCGATGCGAACGTCGGGGATCTAGTCGCTGTGCAGGGCGTCGGCGGACTCGGTCACCTCGGGGTCCAGTACGCTCACGCGGCTGGCTTCGAGACGGCCGCCATTTCCCGAACGCCGGAGAAGGAATCGCTGGCGAAAGAACTGGGCGCCGACCACTTCATCAACGCGGCGGAGGTGGATGCCGGCCAGCGACTGCAGGAACTCGGTGGGGCCGACGTCGTGCTGGCGACGGCACCGTCGAGTGACGCTATCAGTTCTATCGTCAGCGGAATCGGCGTCGATGGCTCAGTCGTAGTCGTCGGCGTCCCCGGCGAGCCAGTGGAAGTGAGCGCACAGCAGCTCGTCCAGAGCCGGGGCGGCGTCGAGGGCTGGGCCTCCGGGCACGCGCGCGACTCACAGGACACGCTGGAGTTCAGTTCGCTCCGCGACATCGCGCCGGAGATAGAGACCTACCCGCTCGAAGACGTCAACGAAGCATACGGGCGGATGATCGACAACGAAGCGCGGTTCCGGGCCGTGCTGGAACTGTAATCGAGCAGGTCTCGATATCGGTGGAAGCGCGTCTATAAGCCACAGTCCCAGCTGAGACCACAATCTTCCGTCGTGATTTCCCGGAGAGCAACGCCTTTGTCTGTGGGTCAAGAACCCGTATTCAATGGACGGCACCGCCGACGACCGCGTTTACTACGTCATCAGCGACCTCCACATCGGCGGCGACGAGCAGCTAGAGGACGTGGAATTTCTCGACGAACTGCTCGATTTTCTGGCGCGGTTAGAGACCACCGACGAGGACGCCGAGCTACTCATCAACGGCGACGCGTTCGGGCTGTGGGAGTTCACCGGTATGTCGGGACTGGAGAAGTTCGACGTCCTCGAAGGGACCTATCCGTCGCTGTTCGAGCAGTTGCGAAAGACCGGCGAGAACATCCAGATCACGCTGATACCGGGCAACCACGACCACGAACTCGCGGCCTACGACGAGTACGTGGAGCGGTTCGCGGCGTACAACGTGGACCTTGTCCAGTCGAAGTCGATTACCCGTCCGGTGGGGGACCAGGCCATCCACCTCGAACACGGCAATCAGCAGGACCCCAACAACCGCATCGAAGACTGGGGGGATACCAACGTGACGCCGCTTGGCTACTACTACAACACACTCGTGACGAGTCGGGCCGGCCAGCTTTCGGACCGGGGCCGGTACAACTGGCTCAAGGACGTACAGGCCGTAACGCCGACCGAGCGGGTTCCAGTGTGGATGCTCTCGAAGTACTTCTACCGGGAGATGAACCCGCTGCTGCGGTACGCGCTGGTCCCGTTCCTGTTGCTGTTCAACATCAGCGCCATCCTGGCGATTCTGGCGGCGCTGAACCTGCTGGGCGTCTGGTCCGCGCCGGTCGAAACGACGACGTCGTTTCTGGGCCAGTTCGGCACGGTCGGCACCGCCATTTGGCTGCTGCTTGTCGTGAACGCGTCGCTGGCCGGGCTGCTGTTGCTCGTGGGCATCCCGTTGTATCTTCTGCGCCAGGACATCAAGAAGACGATCAACCGATTCGGGGTCTTCGAGACCGATCTCACGGTCGATACCCAGACGCCGTACAAGGAAGCCGCCCGGGAAGTGTTCGACGAAAAGGAAGATGCGGTCGTCTTCTGCTACGGTCACACGCACCGGCCGAGCGTGCAGTCGGTCGACGGCGGGCTGGTCGTCAACAGCGGGACCTGGCTCAAACGCCTCCACCGTCGGGACGGCATCATCGGGCTCCTTCCCCCGGTGTTTTACCCCTCCTACCAGCTCTGTGCGGTGCGCATTACGGCCGAAGACGGGCAGGTGGTCGTCGACTACGAGGAAGTCCAGAAACCGAGCCCCAGTCCGGAGGAGCTGACACTCACCGAACGCCTGCTGACGGTCGGTCGGACACCCAACCCCGAACTCCCCGACCGTGCGGTCGTGGAAACTGAGCAGTCGGTGCCGCCGCGGGAACCGGCCGAGTAAGGGGTGGGCCGGTCCGACGGGAACGTGGCTGCCGTCGGAAGTGGACCGGATTTGGGATATCTGCAACAGCCATAGTCGGTGCGTCGACGGGGAAGTGATGCCTACCTTCGTGTGAAATTGAGACCCATCGAGCGTCAGACGGAAGGAGGTCGTTTGCTCCCGAAACGGAGTTCGCTGCAGAAAAGTCTATTACATACGACTGTAATGGCTACGTATGAGCAATACCGCGGACGATGGTCGGGCCGACGGGTCGCCACCGTCCACGGCAGAGTTCACACCGGAGCGAGTGCTCTCGGTGTTTCGGGACCGAGCGGACCAGGCAAAGCCGTTGACGGCAACCGATGTGATGGACGCACTCGGCTGTTCCCGGAAGACGGCACACAACAAGCTCGAAGTACTCGTCGAACGGGGTGAGCTGGAAACACGGAAGGTCGGTGCACGGAGTCGGGTCTGGTGGATCCCGTTCTCCCAGCTCGTCGGCTCGGGCACGCAATCACAACAGGAGCGAGAGCCGCCGGTCGAGCACAGTATCGCCGACGCGGACCTGCCGGGGACGGGGGAGGTACTCGACGATCGACGTGCGGCGCTGAGGGCCGCGTACGACTACCTCCGTGAAAACCCCGACACGGATGCCGGGAAGCTTATTACCGAGGTGTTTCAGGAGCATCCGGCGGGCTACAAGACCGCTGACGAGTGGTGGGACGCTATCGGACCCGCGCTCGAAGACCTCCCGCAGGTCGACCTGGCTGCCGACCACGAGCACGTCTGGCACTACGTCGGTGGGTGAGTTCACCGATGCCAGAGGAAAAGCCGACGGAACAGTCGGACGTAGCGGAAGACGCGGAGTCAGAGACATCGGAAGTGTACGCCTCTCGCAAAGAGCAGCGGTATCCCATCTCGTCGTACACCCCAGTCGCGTACGACAACCTCGAGGCGGCACCGGAGAGCGAGGCCCATCCGGACACGGGGACGGGCGGGCGGTTCAGAGAACTCTCGTTGCCGAAAGTGCCGAAACTCCGCCACGTCGTCGGTCCCAGCGCGATCATGCTGGGGGCGTCGCTCGGCAGCGGTGAGACGCTGTTCTGGCCGCATCTGGTCGCCAGCTACGGGTGGGGACTGTACTGGCTGTTCCTCGCGGCTGTCTGTCTCCACTTTGTCATCAACACGGAGATACAGCGGTGGACACTGGCGACCGGTGAGAGCGTGTTCCGGGCGTTCGAACGGGTCCATCCGGTCCTCCCGCTGGCCATGCTGGTCGGCGGGTTCATCAGCCTCGGCTGGCCGGGGTGGGCCGCGAGCGCCGCGCAGATTGGCGCGCAGGGCCTCGGACTCGGCACGTACGACGTCGCTGGCGTCGACATCGTCGGCTGGCGACTGTTCGGCATCGCGCTCATGGTGTTCATCTGGGTGACCTACCAGGTGACGCCGCTGATGTACAACGTCGTCGAGAGCCTCCAGCTCGTTCTGGTGGCGCTGTCTATTGCGTTCACGCTGCTGCTGTTCGTTCTCATCGGGTCGGTCGATGTGCTGGTCGGTGTTCCGGGGAGCCTGACGGAGGTCGGCGACTACTCGCCGGTCGGAACCATCGCCGTGCTGGTCGGGGCACTGGCCTATGCCGGCGCGGGCGGCTACCTCAACCTCTCACAGAGCCTCTGGATACGCGAAAAGGGCTACGGGATGGGGCGGTATCAGGGCCGGATCAAGAACCCCTTCGCCGGCGACGACCCCGAGACGGTCCACGAGGACGGGTTCACGTTCACCCCGGACATGCAGAACCTCAAACGCTGGCGAGGGTGGTGGCGCGTGACACAGCTCGAACACCTGTTGACCTTCCTGCTGGGCCTCCTCCTCGTCACGACGATCCTGGTCGTCATCGCGGTGTCACAGGCCCCGGGAGCGACGAGCGACGCGGTCGATATGTGGCTCATCGAGATCGCGCCGTCGGTCGGCGGGTTCACGACGAGCGTCATCTACGTCACGCTGTTTCTCGCCCTGTTCACGACCGAATACGCGATAATCGAGTCGTTCGTCCGGAACAGCTCCGACATCATCTACGAGCTGTACGGTCGGGAGGCGGGCTGGAGCCTGCCGCGGCTGTTCTGGGGACTGCTGACCGTCTTCTGTGGCTGGGGCATCTTCATCCTCACCCTCCCGATATCAATATCCGATCCCTTCGGGCTCCTGGTCGTCGGCGCGGCGATGTCCGGGCTGTTGATGTGGCCGTACATCGTCATCGTCCAGCTCGTCAACACGGTCCGACTCCCGGAGCACACGATGCCGGGCTGGGGCCGCGTCGTCGCGATGTGGGTCGCCGCGGCGTTTTTCGGCTACTTCAGTGTCCTCCTGGTCGGAACGGGGCTGGCGACGCGGCTGGGGTTGCAGGCGTTTGCCGTCAAGACGACGGTGCTCGGCAGCGCACTGGGAGGGTACGCCCTCTGGGCGATCTGCCTGCTCGTCCAGGCGTATACGATGTATCGGGTGGGGCGTGCGAAGGTCGCGGCGGACGGAACGGTCACTGACGCCGCCACCGCGCAAGGGTGGTTCTCGTGACTGACGAACTCCGCGTTCACTTGCATTACACGATGCGGGGGTCGTACCCGCTCCGGCTGGTCGACGTGTTGTTCTGTACGGAGCGGGCCTACTTCGTCGAGTACGACTATCTGACGCCAGTCGACCTGCTGTTCGGGTCGCCGGACCAGCGGGCCGCGGCGTTCGCGTCACAGGTATCCGAGGAGGGCGTCCCTGCAGCCCTCGAAACCGCGGAACAGGTGGAGACACAGTCCTACGACACGCTCGACAGAATCGAGATCCACACTGGCGGCCGGGTCGGTCGGCCGAAAATCACGGCCCAGCCGCTGACAGGCGGTTCGACAACGGTCAGAGTCCACGGCCAGTTCGACGCTGAGCCCTTCACGCAGGCGCTTCGGTCGACAGTCGACGGACACGACGTGACGGTACAACAGCGGGACGGCATCGGAATCTGATGCCGTGCCTCGTGGCCCCAGCAACGCGAGCTGACCTACTGTAGCGCCGCCGCGACCATCTCGATAGGATGTGGCGGTTCCGCGGAACCGTCGCCGAAGTCGTCGATCTGGGACCGGCAGGACGCGCCGGGCGCGACGACTTGCTCGGCGGGCGAGTCCTCGATCTGTCCCAGCAGGAGGTCCGCGATGCCCGCACTCATTGACTCAGCTTTGCACGTTAGCTTCAGCAGTTGAGTGAACAAAGAGATGATCGATCTCTTCCATGAGGTCATCAACGCCTCGGTCATCG